>SVDU01000006.1:0-198820 GCA_015057705.1 Paenibacillaceae bacterium
GATGTGTTTTAGAAGAAGTTTGCCGCCGTTTTCAGCGGCGAGGTATATCATACCAAAGCTTTCGACAAAAGTCAACACTTATTATGAAAATTTTGTCGATAACTTTTTGCGGTTTCAAACTATCTTTTTTACCGTTAAAGTAACCAAAATATACCATGATGTGTTATATTATTGTTACAAACTGCCGATATAGATATATAATCCATAACTATTCAGAAAAGGAGGTGTTCTATAAAGCCTGTTTGTTATAGTTAAATCCAAATACAAACAAAACTACGGGTATCTATTTAACTGGCGTATGTAAGATGGAACAAAAGGATTGCAGCTTTATATATGATTGCTTTCCTTATGATAGCGCATTTATGGGGACTATATTATACTCTATTTGCCGACACCGGATATGATATATCCGGTAGTCCATATGTTAGGGGAGAAAAAATGAAAGATAAGAACAGAAAAGGATTCTTTGGACTCTTTCAAAATGTAAAACGCACTTCAGAGTCTTTGGAAGAAAACGAAACACCACATTTTGAACCGGTTGAAGCATCAGAAAGTGACGATAGCGGGGAGGACACCACATTAACAAATGAAAATTTGTCTCCAGACCCTGTTTCGGACGCTGAACCGGATATGAAAGAAAACGCTGCCCCCACATTAATATGGGAACCTTCCGATGACCCTTTGATTCTCCGGGTCAACGAAGATCTTCTTGAGGTGGAACGCAGACAATTTGCTATGAAGATGAAAGCTCTTTCTAATATTTATAAGAAGAATGAGGTAACTACTTCTGAATCAACTGATGAACCAGAACCAAAAGCTGCCCAGCCCCATATACTGATCTCAACTGACAGAATGGCTGCCTGGATCTATGTTTTTTCGCCTTTAAACGGTGGTTCGGATATCAAAGAAGAAAATCTGCGTTCTTTTCTTGCCCAGGAACATGTAAAAACTGGAATATTGGAAGATACCTTAAAATCAATTGCAAACGAGCAAATTTATGATCAGGTGCTGTTAATAGCAAAAGGTATACTTGCCAGGAATGGAATTGATGGTTCTATAAAAGATCACTTTGACCGGGACATACAGCTTGAGTTTGAAGAGGACGAGAACGGTTCTGTGGATTACAAGAATCTAAATAATATACAGGCCGTTAAAGAAGGGGAAGTTATTTGTGAGATTACCCCTGCTATTCCAGGAGAAAACGGAACGACCATAGAAGGTCAGGTATATCCCTGTGAGATAAAAGGAACTCCCGTAGCGATTCCTGCCGGACGTAATATGCAGCTGACTGAAGATGGTACTCTTATTATAGCTCAAAAAACAGGACATGTTACCTTTTCTAATGGTAAATTTAATATTGATCCACTGTTGAAGATTAATGGAAATATTGATAATAGCACCGGAAATTTGGATTATGACGGAGATATTTTCATTTCTGGAGATGTAAGAAATGGATTCTCTGTAAAGGCCACTGGAGCCATCGATATTCGTGGATCCGTGGAAGGAGCTGAAATCATTGCCCGGGGTTCAATTACAATTGCCAGCGGAATGTCTGGAAATGGACGGGGAACACTCACCTCTGAATCATTTATCAAATGTCGTTATCTGGAACATTGTACCGTAAAAGCAGAGGGGAACGTTTATGCAGAAAGTATTATCAACTCTAAGGTACAAAGCGGGGAGGATATCATAGTGACCTCCGGAATAGGAGTTATTATTGGAGGATCACTGCTTGCAGCCTGTAATATCAACGCCAACATTATTGGATCAAAGGTTCGCCGTCTTATTACAGAATTAATTATAGCTAACGTTCCGAAGAACGTAGAAGAATCATCCCGGCTTACAAGGGAATTAGAACAGCTGCATCACAACCTGTCAGAAATTAGAAAAAATATTGTTTACCTTGAAAGTGTACAAAGACCAGATAAGCAGCAGCTACTGGATAGTTTAAAACAGGCTTCCGATTACTTAAATATAAGGGAACAGGAAATAACGAATCGATTAACTGAAATTGCCTCTACTGATTCGGAGCAGATTGGGCTCATAAAATGCAGACAGCTATTACCGGTAGTCCGTGTCCGAATAGGTTCATCCAGCCTTTTAATTCAGGAAGAATGCTCCAGCAGTGTTCTGTACAAAAACAGCGAAGGTGAGATTACCATAGGAACTAATTAGTTCTTCGAAAGGGGAAGATTATGAAAAAGACAATTATGATTGTTGATGACTCCATATTAATAAGAAATGAAATTGGAAAACTTCTTGAGGGAACGGATTACGAAGTAGTCTGTCAATGCCGGTGCGGGGAAGAAGCTTTGGAAACATATGAGAAAATACTTCCTGATATTGTAACCATGGATATTATATTACCAGGAATCGATGGACTGGAAACTTCCAAGCAACTTTTAACCAAGCACCCGAAGGCAGGCATTGTTATTATCAGCTCCCTTGTATATGATAGAACCATGCAGATTGTTCAGGAACTGGGTCCTGCAATTCCTTTTGTATTTAAGCCCATTAATAAATCATTTTTTATTGAATCTCTTAATAAGGTGAGCAATGATTTAGATACATCTTTATAAATACATAGTACAGAATAAAGACGGTTTAAATTAGTTTCGTTTTATACAGTGCAAAAAAATACGCCATCAATTGAGCATATACAATTGATGGCGTATTTAGATTAAATATTATAATAAGCTGACCTTACTGGAATCATCTACATCAAACTGACCCGATACCCCGTTTGAAGCCATCTGCATTCTAAGCTTCATAAGCTCAATCAGATATAAGGAATTTGTCTTTTGGGTTGTCAGATCCACATCAGTACCATCTGCTTTCCCCGCTATGGATTTTAAAATATCCAGCCACTGAGATCCATAACCGTTAAGAGCGTCCTGATCGGAGAAATAATCGGACAGATCAGAAACCGAATTCCCGGAATAACCAGAAGCATATACGGCGTTATCATCCTTACCGCCTGACACTTCCATATCTCGCATTATCTTCTTCACATATTCCTGTGTTTCTTTAAACGGAGGAATTCCTCCATATTTTTTCACATTATTGCTTCCTGCATTATAAGCAGCAAGGGCAAGTGATACATCCCCATTATAATGATCCAGTTTTTCTTTTAGATATTTGGCACCACCCAATATATTGCTGCGCGCATCATATGGATCAGAAACGCCCAGTGATCTGGCTGTACCAGGCATTAACTGCATCACACCCGCTGCACCTTTGGGAGAAGTGGCTGCCGGGTTATAATTGGACTCAGCCTTAGCAACTGCTTTCAGAAGTTTTTTTGATACTCCATATGTCCTGGAAGCTTCTGTAAAAAAGGATTCTAAATCTTTAGGTACTTCCATCACTGATTTAAGGACCTTTTTAAAATTCCCAGCCGGAGCTTTTGTGGTTTGTCCTTTCTCCAATGACTGATTATTCCCTAACGCCATCATCCGCAACTGATCTATCGTCGCCACTTATTCATCCTCCTGTTGGTATTATCTACTGTATCCATTTTCCGTCAGCACCAATCTGATATCCGCCTATATTTGTGCTGCTGGCCATACTTCCATCTGAATTCATGTAGTACCAGATTCCCGGTTGCGTCTGAACCCAGCCAGTTAACATCTCTCCGCCTGTTGGATTTAAGTAATACCATTTTCCATTAACAAACTGCCACCCTGTAAGGAGCTTTCCATCTGCCGGATTCAGATAATACCATCTGATCCCTGTTTGAACCCAACTGGTGCGTCGTACTCCATTGGCATCAAAATAATACCAGTCATTTAAAATCTGCTTCCAGCTGTTTCTCGGGATACCACCATCTTCCTCTACATAGGTGCTGCCCTTCCATGCTCCGGAGGTACTTCCTTCATACTCCATCGTAATATCCTGAGAGGTTATATTGTCTCCCTCTTTTAAATACTTTCGGTCATCTGCGGTAAAGCCAATGGCACGGACTTCATAATAATAAACTGCATTCTTATCCATCAGATCTGATAAATCAACTGTATTGGTTTGTACTGTAAGTGCCTTTTTTAATTTATCATCAGCATAAAGAGATACTTTATATCCTGTAGCAAACTCTACCTTGTCCCAGGCTGCTTTCGTTTTTTTGCTGTCAGTCCAGCCTGCCCTGGCTGTATTTCCCAGCTTAACTACCGGAATATAATCAACTTTCACCTCCAGGGTATTATTATCCAGTGCTTTTGCAGAGACAAATCTTGCACCAGTAATTTTACATTCCGAGCGGTTATAGGTTTCTGCAAAGATTGTATTTGAAGAAGTTAAAATAACACTGACTCTTTCTGCCTTTGCCGCCTTCCATTTGCTGATGTCACGCTTCCATACAAGATCCTGGACGGATACACCTGTTGTGGTTGTTGATACCTGAGGCATTAAAATTTCCTGATCGCCAAACTGGCTATCGAATTTCAGATTCAGACTTCTTATTACAACCGATTCGCCTGCATAGATCTTTAAAGGTGTCGCTCCTAAGAGCACTGCAGTTGTTACTAAAGCCATTACGATACTAAATATAAAACTTCTTTTCATTTGAATCATTGTTTCCATACTCCATCCTCATCTAACTGAAAGCCATCAATTACCGTGCTGACAGCCATAACTCCATCCTGCTGGTTAAAATACCGCCATACCCCGTCCACCTTTTGCCAGCCGGTAAGCATAACGCCATCTTCTCCAGTATAATAAGTCTTGCCATCGCGGTTAAACAGCCCCTTTAACATAGCCCCCTCTAAGTTACCCTGTACTGTATTCAGATAATACCATCTTCCTGCCTGGTTGACCCAGCCCTTTTGCATGGCACCCTGGTTATTAAAATAACGGTAGTAACCGTCAATCACCTGCCAGCCAGTTGCAGCAGCCCCCATGGGAGCCTCATAACCATTATCCGGATAGAAATAATACCAGTTGTTATCTATTTTATTCCAGCCCGTTATCATCGCTCCATTGGAAGCCATATAATAAATATCGGATTGGGTAAGAAACCAGCCGGTAACCATTTTTCCATTTTCATCAAAGCGATAGTAAACATTATCCAGCATAAGCCAGGAGTTTGCCTGAACGCTTCCGTCCGCATAGCGGTAATACCAGACGCCGGATTGTTCTTCCCAGCCTGTTTTCTTTTCCGGATTGGCTGTAGTTCCTTTTGTTGTATCCGACTCTTTTCCCGTACCATCAGAAACATCTCTGTCCCTGATAACCAGTTCATCGGATTCAACCCAGCCGCTTTTCTTTCCATTCTTCAGCTCATCTGCTTTAAACGGAACAGAGCGGATCTTAAAGGAATATGTGCCTTCTTCCGTCATATATGGATAGAAATTGTAGGTAGTTGCTTTTACCTGCTCTTTCTTAAAAATCACCTTTTTACCTAAATAAAGCCAGACTTCATATGCCCCTGAGGTATTATCTCCCTTAGACCATACAGCCTGTCCCAGTCTGGTATCTTTCCAGCCGATATCTTCCGGCTCCGCATACAGTCCTTTAATTGCCTTAGCCCTTAAAGTAACAATCAGATCACTGCCGTTTCGCTTGGCACTCACATAGGTGCCTCCGCTTATCTTAATTTTAGATGCCTCATAGTTCGACTTAAAGTAAGCGTCATATTCATCGGAAGGTGTCAGTGTAACATTCATCTTAGGTTCTTCTCCGATTGTCATATCCTTTGAAGTTGACGTGACCCATTCGGCTTCTCTGATTGTGTATTTTTTATCTCCGGAAGTTACATAACATTCTCCATCTGTCTTATTAATCTTTATATCAGGCAGTCTGTCTCCCGCTTCGATATTTAATGAGACCTTAACACTGACTGAGTTTATGGATTCTGTTGCTGTTACCTTCTGGGCAGTAAGACACAGACAAAGTGCGCTTATAATGCCAACTGCCAAAGCTTTCCTCTGTTGTTTCATTCATTCGCTCCTTTCCTTATAACTTTAAAATACAATAAAGCCTGTAAGTTATGTATCGGCATAATGAGCTTCATTCATAAGCAATTACTCTATTTTTCTCCTTTTCAGCTGTTCCTGAAAGGTAAATTTACGAACCATGGACTCCTGATAAGTGGACAAACCAAAATAACGGCTTCCATAACGGTAAAAAGGTTCTTCCCCTTTTTCTGCGACTTCTCTGACCCACAAAACAGATGCCTTTAACCGGGTGTTTCCTGCATCTGTTTCAAACTCAAAAGAGAAAATCTGATTCTCCTTTAGCTTTATTATGGATTCAAATCCAATTCCACCGGCACTGATGTCTTTTAGCTTTGCCGGTATATGGGTCACTTTTCCCAGTTCATCAGCAGTTTCCAGCACAACGGGAATTGACACCCGAACCTTTAAGTCTATTCTTCTTTGTTCCACGCCGATCAATTCATCTATTCTGCATGGCACCTTATATATGGCTCTCCCTAAGTCCCCCATCTCATCTCCTACCACCTTGACTCTAGCGGACAAACTGCATTTACACGTTACAAGCCCCTGTATGCCGTCGTAGAATACGATCACTGATTCTGTATTTACCTTATCCATGTCTTCTTCTTCAAAAATCAGAGCCATGCTCTCCTTCTCGGAATCAACCACTTTTACCTCTGCAAGAAAAACTCCATTAAATGAATAGATACAAGCCTTTTCACATTCCTTTAACATAAATTATTCCACCGTTTCTTCTTTTATTGTTTCCTCTTCCTCTGTCTCTTCCAAACTTTCTTTCATTATGCTGTTTTGTTTTCCAGGTACATAATCCAGAAAATAAAGGTAGATGTCTACAATAGCCTGATACAATTCTTCCGGGATCTGGCTCCCCAGTTCAAGCTGCGTGAGTATGGTAGCAAGGGAATTGTCCTCATAAACAGGGATCCCGCTCTCATTGGCCAGCTCTACAATCTTTTCTGCTGTGTAACCCATTCCTGATGCAACAATAACAGGAGACGTATTTTTTGATTCATCGTATTTTAAAGCAACTGCTTTTTTGTTAAGTGTACTTTTAAATTCTGACATCGACTGTATTCTTCCTTTCCTGTATTTTAGGAAAAACAGCTACAAGAGAAGAAGGTCCCTCTCCTGCCTGCAGGATGATCCGGTCTGACCGCAGGTGGTTTTTTTCCAGAATACTCTTAATTCCCCTCTGGATACTGGTTTCTGATTTCTTAAGCTTCTCCGGATAATAAAGCTGGAGAGATGATGTATTGTCTCCATAAAGCATTAAAAGCTTAAATGGTCCAAGCTCTGCAATTTCAAATTTAATAAAAATCCTTGCAATCCGCTGGGCACCTGCCTGCGTACTGCTGCCCTCTTCATCCGGATCAATCCACATCTCTGAGAACAATTTCTTTCCATTAATTTCCATTGGAAATGCCAGATGAAGGATGGGCATATAAACGCTTTCATTGACCACTAGTGACTGAATTATATTCAGAAACGTCTGTCTGTTTTCAAGACCGGCTCCTCCGCTTACTCCGGTTCTTAAAAATTCAATAAATTTATCTGACCACTGGTTTTTTCCTGCTGCCTGCTCCATGTCAACCTGACCAAGCAGTTCTCCAAACTCTTCAGCAGTCGTCGAACCAAAATGCCTGCGAAATCCCTGATACCCCGTAAGTTTTGCAAATGCCTGCAGGACATCTTCTCTGTTTCCATTTTCATATCTTGCCATAAGAACACTTAAAAGGGAAATCTTATCACGTACAGTACCCATATCATGGTTTGCGGCAATATAACGGCCCATAAAAGGAAGAATTTTCTCTTTCAAAAGAGTGCTGTTTGCCTGGGTGTCTCCCTCTTTTGCGGATAAATCCAGTTCTTTTAGCATCTCCTCCAGCTGGGAAGCAGTCTGCTTGAATACATATCCTTCCATATCTTTTACTGTATTAAATATATCATGAAGAATATGCTTTCCGGAAGACATATCATTAAACTTTTTTATAAAATTTAATATATCAGCTTTTAAATCAACAGAACCTGTATCAGCCATGACCTGTCGCAGCTGGTCAAAGATTCCTCCGTTGAAACGTACGGAAGACTCTGCCTGTTCTTTTAAAAACCCAAGTACATCTTCCTCTTTCATCTGGCTGGCCTTAAAAAAAGAAGCAATTTGTCTGGCTGCTTCTTCTCCCATCACACCTCCAGTTAACATCTCTTCTCCCTGGAAAAAAACATCAGAAAAAATCCGGGTAATATCCGGTGAATTCTTGATCATATTGAGAAATGTACCGAAGTTGGAACGATACTGGAATGCCAGCTGCTGTTCCTGATTTCCTCCTGAATCAGTCCGGTTATCCCCACGCATCACTTTCGACGGATCCACAGGGTTTTGTATCTGAGGTCCCTGGCCTGCCTGGGGGTTATTTTTAATTGTAGAATTATCATAGCCGGACATTGGAGTGGTTACTTTCAGAATATCTGCCATATTATGCCTCCATACAAGTGGTGTTTCATATATTTTTTCAAAAGGTTGTTTGATTTACTATTATTTTTTTTTAAGCCATACCGATAAATAATTATATACTATACTAGACAAGGCGGTGTAAATATTATGGATAACGGCATGGATAATATGCTTGATATGTATCTTTTTGAAACCAATTCTCTACTGGAGCAATTGGACGAACTCCTGATCGAAGCCGAAAAAGCAGGAGATTTTACGGTGGATGATGTGAATGAAATTTTTCGTATCATGCATACCGTTAAGGGTTCTTCTGCAATGATGGAGTTTAACTCTTTGATGCAGATCGCTCATCACATTGAAGATTTATTCTTTTTTATCCGTGAGAACGGTTTGGATTCACTTGAAAGTTCTCACAAAAGCACCCTTTTTGATTTAATGTTCCGCTCTACTGATTTGCTTCGTGCCGAAGTTTTAAAGGTTCAAAACAATGAGCCACTTAGTGATAATGTCGACAGTCTGACCGAGGAAATTAATAGTTTCCTAAAAAAAATCAGTAAGGATAATAAAGATACTGCACCAGAAAACAAGAAGACAGCTAAGCCGGCAGCAAAAGAAAGTGTAAAGCCAGCTGCTGCTCCCGTCGCAGTAGTGGATCTGGATGAGGTTCGTATGGATCTTGCAGAATGCCCGGATGATAATGCGGCTTATTTCCTTCGTATCTTTTTTGATGAAGGCTGCGGAATGGAGAATCTCCGCGCATTTATGCTCATCAGCTCTTTAAAGGAATCCGGTCTGGAATTTAATTTTTACCCCAGCGATGTGGAAACCAACAGTCAGAGCAGTGTTTCTATTATTGAAAAAGGATTTTATCTTGCTCTTGACTCCCGGGAGACTGCAGATGCAGCTATTTCACTGATCAATAATATGAACAACCTCCGCTCTTATGAACTGATTCAGAATGCACGGGCAAAAAGTGCTGTTGAAGAAAAGGCTGTAGAGGCAGCTTCTGCTCCTGTTAACCAGGAAAACGCTACACCTGCTAACACACCTGCTGCCAGCACAGGACATCAGATGCCCAGTAAGCAGAATCTGATCAGTGTTAATTTAGCAAAGCTTGATAACCTGGTTGCAATTGTAGGTGAGATTGTAATAACTGAATCCATGGTTACATCTTCTCCTGAAATTCAGAATATGAAGAATCTGGATAGTTTCTTAAAGGCAACCAGACAGCTTCGTAAGCTGACTGATGATCTGCAGGATATCGTTATGTCTCTTCGCATGGTTCCTGTATCCGGGGTGTTCCAGAAAATGAACCGTATTGTCAGAGATATGAAGCAAAAATTGAAAAAGGATGTCCGGCTGACAATCGTTGGTGAAAATACGGAAGTTGATAAATCCATTGTCGACAGCATCGGCGATCCAATCATGCATATTGTGCGTAACTCCATGGATCATGGAATCGAAGAAACTGCTGAGGATCGTATCAGAGTTGGTAAAAATCCTCAGGGTGAAATTATTCTTTCTGCCAGCCATACTACCAATGAAGTTATTATCTCCATACGTGATGACGGACGCGGCGTAAATCCAGCCGGAGTCCTTGCGAAGGCAAAAAGAAACGGGATTCTTACCAAACCGGAAAGCGAGTATACCCAGAAAGAGATTCTTTCTCTTTTATTAGCCCCAGGCTTTTCCACCAATGAGACAGTTACTGAGTTTTCAGGCCGTGGAGTTGGAATGGATGTTGTTAAAAAGAATGTGGAAGCCATTGGCGGAACCATTACTATTACAAGTGAGCTTGGAAAGGGAATGTGCACCACATTAAAAATCCCGCTTACCATGGCCATTGTTGACGGTATGGAGATCTCCGTAGGCAAATCCGTATTTACCATTCCAATTGCCAATATCCGCCAGTCCTTTAAGGTAAAGAACGAAGAAGTTATTTATGATACAGAAGGAAATGAAATTATCAGATGCATGAATCAGTTCTATCCAATTATCCGGATTCACAGACTTTACAATATTGAAACAGAAGTGACCAATATTGAAGACGGTATTCTGGTATGGGTTGAATCCGGGGATAAATCCTACTGTCTCTTTGTAGATGATCTTCTGGGTGAACAGCAGGTGGTAGTGAAGCCTCTTCCGGTATACTTAAACAGCTTTAATATTAAAGATTCCGGTATCAGCGGATGTACCATTCTTGGCGACGGCAATATCAGCATCATATTAGACGTTTTAAATCTGTATGCTGCAGCTCATAATTAATTTTAATTGGAAACGGAGGAATACAAATGTCAGCAGAAAGTACTAGAACAGCTATGGATGGTGCAGATAATTTAACAGATTTTATCTCTGACTCAACAGAAGCCATGGAGCGTTATCTCACCTTTCGCACCGACAATTTAATTTTTGGTGTAAGCACAAACTATATTATTGAAATCATTACCAACCATGTTATCACTGCTATGCCCATGATGCCAAACTATGTAAAGGGTATTATCAATTTAAGAGGGCAGATCGTTCCGATTATTGATATAAGGCTCAGACTGGGAAAGCCTGCAATTGAATACACCAGCACTACCTGTGTCATTGTATTAAATGTTGATTCTGTTTTTATCGGTATCATTGTAGATGCAGTGGAACAGGTTCTGGATATTGATTATTCCAGAATATCCTCAGTTCCAGCAAGCAACCGGGAAGAACTTGTCAGCGGCATGATTTCCATGCCGGACAACAAAGTAGTTCTGCTTCTGGATTGCGTAACATTAGTTAATAACTCATAAAGGACGGCTATCTATGTTAACACTCTCACAGCAAGACTTCACACGGCTGGTTCAGTTCGTGAAAAAAAATTACGGGATCGATCTTTCTAAAAAGATGCAATTGATTATGGGGCGGTTATCCAATACCATTATATCAATGGGGTACACCTCATTTACAGATTATATAGATCAGATTACCTCGTCAAGAAACCCAGCCGACCTTGAAGTAATGCTGAATAAGCTTACAACAAATTATACTTATTTTATGAGGGAAGAGGCCCATTTTAATTTCTTTCGTGATACCATTCTCCCATATTTGTTAGCCACCAAGAAAAACAAGGTTTTAAGTATATGGAGTGCAGGCTGTTCTTCTGGTGAGGAGCCTTATACAATATCAATGATTATAAAGGAAACCCTGGGGGCGCAAGCCGCCCTCTGGGATACCCGGGTTCTTGCTACCGACATATCACAGAACGCTTTGCGGGCAGCGAAAGAGGCAGTATACGACGAGGACTCCCTTAAAAATTTATCACCTGCATGGGTATCAAAATATTTCGTAAAAACAGCAGAAAAAGGTATTTATACTGTGGCACCTTCCATTAAATCCAATGTTATTTTCCAGACATTTAACTTAATGGATCCCATACGATTCCGATTAAAATTTGACGTTATTTTCTGCAGAAACGTAATGATTTATTTCGATCAGAGTACCAAGGACGCTTTAATACAGCGCTTCTATGACGCGACTGCTCCAGGAGGCTATCTGCTGATTGGCCATTCGGAGACTATTAACAAAGAAAAAACACCTTATAAATATCTCATGCCAGCTACATACCGAAAAGAATAATCTGCCTAATATAAAATCTATTTACCAGGGTTAAAACTGGTAAATGGATTTTATATTACACAGATTTATCCATATAATATGGATGACTTTAAAAACATTTTCTGACTGTATGAACTTAGCAACAGAGAACGGAGTATATTATGAATGAAAAAATTAAAGTTTTTATAGTAGATGATTCCATGCTTTTCCGCAAGGTTTTAATTGATAATCTATCACAGAATCCAAATATAGAAGTAGTTGGATATGCAATTGATGCATTTGATGCAGAAAGAAAAATACCGTTAGTGAAGCCTGACGTAGTGACGGTAGACGTGGAAATGCCGCGGTTAAACGGGATTGATTTTGTAAAAAAGCTTCTTCCAATTTATCCGGTTCCGGTTATTTTGGTTTCTTCCCTCAATTTAAATGTATTTGAGGCGCTTTCCGCGGGTGCGGTTGACTTTGTAAGAAAACCCGATATGTCCATGAGCATAAATACCAATACATTTTTAAATACATTAATGAGCAAGATATTTATAGCCTCACGGGCTAAAATTAAAGTGCCTGTAAAGGCGGCTCCTGCTGCTGTTCCTGTAGCTGCATTAGGAGGGAATAAGCCTTTTGGTCTCAATGCATATAATACAGTTATCGCAATTGGTGCTTCAACCGGAGGGACAGAGGCCACTCTCCAGGTTTTAAAAGATCTTCCTGCAGATACGCCTGGCATCGTGGTTACCCAGCACATGCCAGAAGGATTTACCAAGATGTATGCTGACCGCTTAAACCGTCTCTGCCATATGAAAGTGAAGGAAGCCCAAAGTGGTGACCCAATTGAGCGTGGGCAGGTACTGATTGCTCCTGGCGATTTTCAAATGAAAGTAGTCCGGGTGGGAAGCCGCTACAGCGTAAACTGCTATTCGGGTGAAAAGGTAAGCGGACACCGCCCTTCCGTAGATGTACTGTTTCAGTCTGTTGCAGATGCTGCGGGGGCTTCCTCCGTTGGTATCATTATGACTGGTATGGGACGTGACGGAGCGGACGGACTTTTAAGTATGAAAAAGAAAGGCGCCTTTACCATCGGTCAGGATGCGGAAAGCTGCGTGGTGTACGGAATGCCTATGGTTGCCTATAATATCGGTGCCGTTGTTACTCAGGTTTCCTGCCCTAACATCTCCAATGTGCTGTTAAAGCATTTATACTCACTTAAATAAAGAAAATCCTAGATAAAAAGTTAATATTTCTTATTAAATGACGATAATATAACTGTGATATAAAAAGTAAAGTTATTTAAAGCTCTCAGAAAGGAGTAATTTCATGCGTATCTCATCGAATTATCTTAATACGCTGTATAATACATCCATGATACGACAAAACCAGGACTCAACCAGCAGCCCGGCTTATGAATCAGCAAAAACCAATTACGATGAAATCACCATACGTTCCGCTTCCCAGGAAGATATGGATTCAAAATTTGCTGCCACGCTAAAGAACATGCTCATGAATGAAATCAAGAATCCAGCGTCTGACGAAAAGCTGAGTCAGTTAAAGGAAAGAATGGATAATGGTACCTATCAGGTAGATGCCAATAAGATCGCAGAGAAGATTTTCTGGTACAAAGGAGCAGAAAGTAATGAATGAGTTTACAACCATCGTTGAAAATCTGGTTGAGCTCTTCAAAGAGCTGACTGAGATCGAACAGATAAAAATAGAAGCGGTAAAGAAGAACATGGTCACTTACGTGGAAGACTGCATGAATAAGGAACAGGCTGCGGTTTTAAAGCTGAGAGGCCTTGATAAAAAGCGGGAAGCATGCCAGAAGGACATGGGCTTTGAGGGATATACCTTTCAGCAGATACTTGAGAACACCACTGGGGAAGAGCAAAGCCGGCTTCGGCAGCTTTTTAACACACTCTCCTACCATGTCAGCCTTTTTCAGGACACCAATGAAAGTGCCCGGGCTATGCTTGAAATAAGCCTGCATAATATTAACAAAGCTATACAACGCACCCGCAGGGACAGCACAAAAGATAAAAAGAATTGGGAGGGTCTCATATGACACGATCTACATTTTCCGGTTTTACGATTGCTCAGCTTGCCATGACCGCCAGTCAGCGAGCCCTTGATGTTACCGGTCAGAATATTGCCAATATTAACACAAAAGGTTATACAAGACAGCAGGTGGATCTTGTAAGTCTTAATTTAAAAGGCGCGGATCCCACCAGCAGCGGTGCTGGATCTAAAATCGGCTATGGTGTTGAGATTAAAGGAATCTCTCAGATAAGAGATCCGTTCCTGGATGTACAGTACCGCAATCAGATTGCAAAAGTTGGTACTGCCGATGCCCGTCAGGCAGTTTTAGATCAGTTAGCTGATATCTTCGACGAAACAGACAGAGATGCCTTAAAAAAAGCCCTTAGTGATTTAAGCAGTAGCTTGGACAAATTATCTTCTAATGCAAATAACAGTGAATTTGACAGCATTGTACGTTCCAGATGTCAGGTTTTATTAAACTATATACATCAAAAATCTGCTGATTTAAAAACCACTCGGGAAGAAACTATTTATGGGCTTGAGAACTCTGATATAAAAACTGTTAACAGCCTTCTTACTGATATTGGGGAATTAAATGATAGCATCTGGAAAGGTCAGATACTAGGTAACCCATCTTTGGAACTGATGGATCAGAGGAACAACAAATTAGACGAACTTGCCGGTTATCTTCCTATTAGCGTAAGCTACAAAGAAGTCACTATTGGTAGCAACGAAAAGTATAGTTACCCAGTTGTAACATTCAATGGCACCAATGGAACAAGCTATCAATTGACCGCTGGAGACCACGGTGAAAACATTGCTTCTTTTTCTATCGATCACCCCCTAGATATTGATGGAAATCCTAATGGAACTGTTCGTATTTCAATGATTCCCGCCACTAATTATCCTAAGGACATTGATGTTTCTGCATTAAAGACTGATGTAACCGAATACTTAAAAGAAGGTTCTATAAAAGGTACAGTCGATATGCTTAATCAATCTGGTGCACTAGATGATCCTCCTACAGACTATAGGGGGCTTGGATATTACGAGAAGGTGTTTGACACTTTCGTTCAGACTTTTGCAAAGACTTTAAATGATCTAAATGGTAATATGCAGCCTTACACAGGTGCTAATGTCATGCCATCTACAGGAATAGCCAACGCTATAAACACAACTGGGACTGAACATGCAGAGTTTTCCATTGGCTTTTCCAATACAGTAGGTAATTTTTTACCTGGTGAGAAAATCACCTTTAATGACCAGGAATATACCTTTGGAGATGGTACGGGAGGTACTATTGAGATTGGTGACACCTTAGATAAAAGCCTTGTAAAGTTAGCAGAAAAGCTTAATACCAATTTCGCCAGCTTAAATGTTAATGACTCAACTACTCTGGGTGAATGGAAATACAGCGCAAGTGGGAAAAAAATAACTTGGACTAGTACCTCAGCTATGAGCTCTGGAATGAATATCACGAAAGACAGTATAAAGTTTTCAGATAAAAGTACTATTAGCTTTTCATACAAAGCTAATCCTTACAACGTTAAAAACTTTGATTTATTTACCACATCTGATGGTAGCAAGAAATTTACTGCCTCAAATATTAAGATTAATGATGACTGGATGAATAATTCAATTCATATTATTGCCTCACACGATAAAAACGCTGGAACTACAGCAAATGATAATATTCTAAAAATGCTAAAATCATTAACAGACAGCAGAGAGTTTAAATATGAATATACCAAGCAGGATGTCGCAGGAAATAAAACTACAAATTATATATCATTTTATTCCGGCAACTTCTCACAGTGCTACTCTACTTTGGAGAATAATCAAGGTATTGACAGTTCAAAAAACAAGGTGATACTTGATAATCATGTATCAGTTGTAAAACAAACTTCTAACAATAAAGATGCAGTTTCCGGAGTATCTTTGGATGAAGAAGGCATTAATTTGATGCATTACCAGAAATCTTTCAGTGCAGCTGCACGCTTTATGACAACATTAGATCAGGCGCTCGATGTACTAATCAATAATACGGGAGTAGTTGGCAGATAAAAGGAGGTAAATAAATGAGAATTACTACAAATGCAATCATTAGAGATTATAAAAGCAATCTTTCTACTTCAATTAATAATCTTAATATTTCACGTACTCATGTTATGACTCAGCGCAGTTTTAACACTGTAGCAGAAGATCCAGCTTCCGCGGCAAGAGCTTCCCAACTTCACCGTAAATATTATAAGAATCAGGATAATATAAAAATGCTGGAGGAAGCCCAGTCCAGACAGGATGGCCAGGAAGATGCTTTAAGGCAGGTTTCTGATATGGTAAAAACCATTAGTAAAAACTATAATATTCAAGCATTAAATGGAACGAATCAAACAAAAGAAGTACGTCAAAGTTATGCATCTGCTATCCGCCAGTTTCAACAGTCAATGGTTCTTAGTATGAATTCTTCCTATGAGGACACGTTTCTTTTTGCCGGATCTGATGGAAAAAACCCACCATTTGAGTTAACTTCAGATGGAAATCTTAATTATCGTGGAATTGATGTCAATGCAATTAAAGGGTCTGCTGACTATGAAAAACTCAAGACCATGTCGAATGAAAATCTGTATGTGGATCTAGGAATGGGCTTAACAATGGATAATTTTGATAAAGTTGTTTCCTCCAGTGCCTTTGACATGTCTCTCCCAGGAATAAATGCTATTGGATTCGGAGTTGATGAAAAAGGAATGAGTAATAATATAGTTGTAATGGCCGGAAAACTGGCCGATTCATTAGAGGCGGAGACTTTTGATGCAGACCAGTTCCGTGATCTTATGAATAAGTTTGATACTCTGGGTACAAGTCTTACAAACCAAGTTACAGAGTTAGGTGTCAGATCCGAATTTTTAACAACAACAAAAGATCGTCTGGATAGTTCTGAAATATCAATACAGGCACAGATGTCCAGTGTAGAAGGCGTAGATATGGCAGAGGCTATTACCAATTATATGTGGGATCAGTATGCTTATAACGCGGCTTTAAAGGTCGGAACCAGCATCTTATCATCGTCATTTATTGATTTCATGCGCTAAGCTTTACAGGAGGGATTTTATATGGAACCATTGCTTCAGATAAAAACCATACCAATAAAATATGAGATGAAAGTTCAGAAGGCGGAACTTAGATATACGAAATCTAAGACGGAAGTATTAATTAATAATGAAAGTGGTAGTCTGGATATTAACAGCAAACCAATTAAATTGTACATTGATACTTACAATGCCCGCAGTTCAATTACCCCAACTACCACAGAAAGTGTCCGTCAGGCTGCAGCTTCTGGTTTGGAAGCCGCAGCAGAAGCTACTGCTACCTATACAGAGGAGGCTGCACTATTGTTAGATGCTAAAGTTTCAAATCCACTTGATCAAATCTTTCGTCAGCGTGCCCAAATGCCAACTGGAGAATTTGGTTTAGCATTTATTCCATCTACTGGTCCAGATCTGGAGTGGTCTGCCCCTGATCTTAATATTAAATATCAAATGGATAAGCTAAGTTTTGATATCAGGGCTGCAAAGGGTGATTTTGAATTTATTCCTGGCAGCATTGAGATTTCCATCACTCAGATGCCGGATGTGGAAATAGAATATATTGGCAAACCAATGTATGTTCCTCCCAGCGCTGCTAAATACTTTAACCATGAACCAATTGATATCTTAGCTTAATTTTTTATTTGGAGGTACACATGGAAATAAAAACACAATATTTTGGTTCAATTCCCTATACTAAGGAGGAACTGATTCATTTTTCAGACGGTCTGTTTGGATTTTCCGAAATGAAAAATTATGTACCTCTTGCATTTCAGGATAACAGCGATTCATTAATATCTTTACAATCAATTGATGATCACAGAATATCATTTATACTTATGAATCCGTTTCAATTATATTCGGAATATGCTCCTGTTTTGTCTGTAGAAGACAGCACTTTTTTAGAGGCTTCCTATGATGAAAAAAATATATCTTACTATGTAATCTGCGTTATCCATGAGCATATGGAAGAAAGCACGGTTAATCTAAAAGCTCCAATTGCCGTTAATACAGATACAAGAGAAGCAAAGCAAATAATTTTAGATAACCCCTTGTATAAATTCCGTCATCCGATTAAAGATTTTATTATGAGGGGGAAATAATATGCTGATACTTCAGAGAAAAAAGGAACAGGCTCTAAACATTGGCGATAACATTTCTATTACTATATTGGAGATTGGAAATGATTGGGTGAAATTAGCAATTGATGCTCCCAGAGACGTATCTATACTAAGAACAGAATTGGTAGAAGCAGTTTCTGCTAACCAGGAAGCAGTTTCTCTTCCTCTGAATGCAGGTTCTATTTCTAAAATTAAAGATTTTTTTTCAAAGCAGCAAAAGAACAGCGAAAATACCTGATTTTATTTGGGTATTTCCGCTGTTTCTTTTGATTCTTCATCTTTATTTTCAACTACTTTTTTTCTATTTGCAAATGGTAACTTTACAAGTATTTGGGATAAGTGCACTTTAAACTTAGGATAAATTTTTAGTCTTAAATAATTCATATATAACCTGCTAACATATCTCCATAAACGTAATATCCAAAAAAATGATAATAGTATCCCTATCCTTCCTATTAGTGGATAAATAGTCTCCATATATTTACGATCAGGAAAAAGCCATGATTTTATTTTTCTAAATTCCTCTAATCTCCGATTCCTTGCATAGCAATCAGCTACTGTTTTAATCAAAGGTAAAAGATTCGAGCTAAGCTCTCTCCCATCCACTCCTTTTGAAAGAATATATGATTCCATTGCTTCATAAATCTCCACATTTTCAATTACAGCACCAGTCCCAAACCATCTAAGTATTAAATGTTCCAGGCGTTCTGCAAAATCTGATATTTTTAATTTTTTAAGCTTGCCGTATATATAAGGCCAATTGAAACTATCGCCATATGACTTATAAAAAACCCAAAAATCCATAATCTGGCTTAGGCTAATATTCCCTCTGGCATAACTGTCAGTCATTCTGCACATTAGAAACAGATACCTGTCATCAAGTGGCAATTCATGAATGTACTTATTTCCATTCTCAGGCGAAAATGGTTTAAGCAAACTCTTAAAGAATCTACGCATAGAGATGCCAAAAAATAGGGTATAATCATAATTCAAAACTCTGATACCTGGTATGCGATAATATAATCTCCCAGTCTCATCTGCTTTACGGTCTTCAAAGTCAACTTTACTTAAAAGTTCCCCAATCATCCGGGCACTCTTTCTACTGGAGCCAAACTCAATAGATTCACGGCAGCACATCTCTTCTATGGGATAATTTTTCACAATATCTGAATAACTTAAATAGAAACAGTTAATTTTTTCACGGGTCATCAGTGCTACCAACTGATTTTCACTTTTCATTAAACGCCCTACGCGGTATACAGAATCCAAATATTTATCAAAAAACTGCTGTCTTACGGATTGGGGAATCTCTTGATCAATTCCTAGAATACCATAGTGTACAACATGAGCGACTCCGTGGTAATCTGCTAAACGAAACATCTTTTCCCAATCAAGCGCACGTATGGGCTCTGGTGAAGTTTTTTGATTCATTACTGCTGATAGTAAAATTAGTAAATATCGCTCTTCATAACCTTTAATCATTCATTTTTCCATCCTTAATTAAATCCCAAATCCATACGCTGCCTGTAATTTCATGTAAGTCACATTATATATATCGGTCTTTTTCATTGAAATCTTAACTTTATAGGTCATTTATCCGATAAGTAAATTATAATACTAAAAATAAAGGTGAATCATATGAATAGATTATTAAAAAAACTAATCAAAATCCTGTTCGTAATTGTCATCCCGTTTGCGATTTTTTCTTCAAGTTATCAAATTGACGGATCAGCCGCTGATGTTTCAAAAAATTCAACCGTGTTACCAAACGAAACAGTTGAAGCTGATATTCCACAGGAAGGCAAATACGATGTGATGCTGGATAGCGTCTGTGGTCCCCTCACTTACTATAATCAGACAGATGCCAGATGGGGTAATTATCTATGGGGAGGGCGAGATCCTTTGGTTACTTATGGTTGTGGTCCTACAGTTATGGCTATGGTCATAACCAGTCTGACTGGCAATCAGGTGCTGCCAATAGATATTGCAAACTGGGCTGCGGCTAATAACAGCTGGTGTCCCGGACAGGGTTCTTACCACCGTCTTATTCCAGACAGCGCTACAGCATATGGTCTTTCAGTCTCTCCAGTCAAAAATCGTTCCGTAGAAGGAATAAAAAATGCATTGGATTCCGGTCAGCTGGTTATTGCTTTAATGAGAAAGGGACATTTTACCCAGCAAGGACATTTTATCATCATAACTAATTATACTCCTGATGGATCTTTTCGTATCGCAGATTCTAACAATTATGACAATACAAAAAACAACTGGGATCCCTCAATAATAGTTCGAGAATTAAATAATCATGCCTCCAACGGAGGACCCCTTTGGGCTATTTCTCCTTCAGGTTGAAAGAATATTTATTTATAAAAGGAATGAGTACCTGCGACACGCGTACTGATATGTTTATCGATTTCAATAGTACGTTTTAGTATTTGCTGGATACTCTTTCCTTTTTCAATCAACATTCCTGCTATCTTTCCATTTGGCTTCCAATTATCCTGTCCTTTTACCCAGTTTTCTGTCTGGGTAGCCTCTTCTGGAGACAGAAAAGATATCAGGCATCTTATATTCTTATCAAATGCATCTACTTTATCCATCTCATCCTGCCGCATACCCAAAAGCATCTGGACAGAAGTTTGGTCGTTGCGAGAAATACATTCTCCTACTTCTCTGGTTATCCGTTCTATCTCTACTATACACTGATACTTTTTTTGCATCTCTTTTAAAATCTCCAAAAGTATGGAATCTTCCATTTATTCACCCTCTTATTTGCAGATTATTGATAAACGGCTGGAGAGTTATTACCTCTCCAGCCAGTTAATTAACCACCAATTCGTTGTGCTTCTCTAAAGGAGTCTCGCAGATCCATAATTAACGGCCTTATCTCTGCTATTACTGTTGCATTTCTTCCTGCTTTAATCCGGACTAATTCATAAAGAAAAAAGTCATAAAGTCTTTTTAAATCATTGCTTATCTCATATTTATAATTAAGAGTATCTTTCAAATATGTAACAATATCCATGGATCGTTGTATTGATTGCTCAAAAAGTTCATAATCTTTATTCTCTAAAGCTAACTCTGATCTGGTCAGCCGTTTTAGTAATTCATCATATAATAAATTGAGCATCTCACCCGGAGTCATTGTATTCACGGTTTGTTCCTTATAATGTTGATATCCGTTTACTGCCATCACACACTCCGTTTCTATGAACCAAAGGCCGAACTCAACCAGCTGCTTTGGGAGTTCATCTGGGAAATCAATGTTTCTAAATTGGTAAACTGCTTAATATAACGATCCGTTTCTGTCTTCAGCTGAGTATTAAGCCGACTAATTACAGTATCCAGACTATCCATTGATTTCTGTAAAGAATTTTTCAAAATACTTGTAGGTGCATATACAGAACCAGCCTTTTCAATAAGAATACCTTTAGTTGCACCAGTAGTTCCAGCATATTTTTCAGTAATCTCAGTCAATCTTGCCATAACGCCGCCCTTGTCACCCGTGGTTGAATTTGCAGTTCTCGTAAATAATTTTTGTATATCTGCTGAATTTGACTCCAATGATGCACGGAACTTTGTTTCGTCTAAAACCAGCTTTCCGTTGTCACCATAGTTAGTACTTGTAGATATACCAAAGGAAGCCAGTGTATCCTTATCCATAGACCCACTCTCAAAAATAAATCTCATGCTATCTGAAAGGCCTCTTATATCTGAATCATTAAAAAGCATACCTTCCTTTGCTTTTTCTTCCCACTTCTTAATCTGATCATCAGTCATATCCGCTTTTTGCTCATCCGTAAGAGGCTCATATTTGCGGTTAGGTTTAGTTGAGACTTCTTTGTTAACCAATTCAATCATCTCATTGTAATCTTTAATCATACTGGTGACAGCTGTTACAATACTGTCAGTATCTGTCTTTGCATTAAATTTAATTGGTTCAGTACCAGAGATCGGTGCAGCATTATAAATGACTGCAGATGATGAGACATAAGTATTATCTATTGTTTTAATATACGTTCCATCTGAGTCTTCTGTATATACATCACCCTCAAGTTTGTATTTTACATTTGGATCTATTAACTGTTTATACTGATTATCCGATGTTTTTACAAAATTACCGTATTGATATCCAAATGTACCATTTAAAGTAATATTCAATCCATCCAAATTAAACGTATTACTTTCACGGGTCAAATTCACAACATCTTCGGATCCCGCATATTTAACACTGACTATTGCATCTTGGCCTTTAGTTACGGTGTACCCTGTTCCCTCTGCGCCAAATATCTCCAGCCCCTCAGATTCTTTGATTGCTACATCACCAGCTACGCCACCGACATTAGATTGAATTAGAAATTTGTCCGCATTTTTCATATAACTGATTGTAACCTTTGCATCTGAACTGTTTATCTTATTCATAATATCTGTTATCGTCGAATTATAAGTTAAACCTTTTATATCCACTTTATTAATTGATAATTTCAATTCTCTATCGTCAACATAAGATTTCATCTTGGTATTCAGGTCACCAAGATTCACCGCTGATTCAGTGTCTTTAAAATAATCTATTGCAGCATTGATACTACTTAAATCCTGATCTGACATGGTTGGATTTTTCGTAGCGATCAATTGCTTTAGAACAGCTAAAGAAGTATTACTGTCAACTGAGTCACCAAGTTCTTCAATCGCTGACTGAGCTTTTATTGCCCCTGCAAAATAAGTTGTATCTAGATTTAACTTTCCTTTATCAGAAAGTTTTTTCCCTATACCCAATAATCCTGAATCTGCAAGAGATGCATTTGTATTCAAACGATTGGACTCACCACTAGAAACTTTTAGTGCACCATGTTTACCCAGTATGCCATTATCTGCACTTGATATTGATAATATAGATGATGTATCTGGTGTATTAGTTGCTGCATCATTTGTCTTAAATACAAGTTGATAACCATCAACTACTGAATTAGGTTGAGCTTCAACTTTTATCCTCCCTGCACCAAACTGTTTGTCCAGTTTACCCTGAAGATCAGCTGCAACAGTATTTAATGCACTCTCGTCATTAGATGCAGCATCTATCTTATCTTGAATATCTTTAGCGCTGGCGAACTCAACCGACTTAGTCGTACCATTATAAGTAAAACTAATATTCATACCGCCTACACGCTGAGCAAATGTCTTAGGTGTAAAAAACGATTGCTTATCCATAAAGGCTTCAGTAAAACCTGTAGTAGAAAGGGCTCGCTGTTCCTCACTTAACTTATCAAAGTTTTCAAATCCAAGAGCTTTTAGTGCATTTTCACTTCCTCCATCAAACGCTAACGTATTCACTGCAGCCTCCGTGGATTTAAAATTTAATTTAAATGCTGTTCCTTCCTCATCTCCTGCATTTGATGGATTAGCTGTGACATTTATAACATCTGCCAGTGTTTTCCCCCCACCTATTGATACCTCTTTTAAAGACCTTGCAATAGACTCTTCAGCTTTCTTGCCATTGGAATAATCATAAGTATACCCATCTGTTGTAGTGCCACTTTTTAATGAAACAGAATATGATTTACTTCCATACTTAAAATACAGGTATTGCCCTTCCAGATTACTCACCTGACTAGTACCCAGGTTAATACTTCCGGTTGTAAGACTGCGATCTGAAACTGCATTATTAGAAACCATAGAAGAATTCTTAGCGAGCTGCTTTACTCCAACAATTGACATAGAATCAGAAAGTGCAGAACTGCCTGATACACTAACATAGCTGCTGTTTGCTCCCAAAGGTGTAATACTGCTTTTAGCCCAAAAACTAGGACTGGACAAATTGGTAGACTGATTTGTGTAAGAGGTATATTTTTTTGAAAACTCCACAAGTTTTGAACTAATAGAACGATTCGCCTCCTGTTGCCATGCGTAGGTTTGTTTTTTCTTCTGTTGTTTTGCAATTTTTGCCTTAGTTGAAGCTGTCATTCCCTCAATCAGAGTATCTCTGTCCAGACCGCTTGCCAGACCGCCATACCCACGCAAGGAAGAGGCTGAACTGTTTTTGATACTGTTCAATGCTGATGCCATACTAATAACTCCTTTCTTAACTATCTAAATAATCCAATTTTCGTCAAAAATCGGTTTTTTTTATGTTTTGGCTATACTTATTTATCGTCATATTGTATACTAAAGATAATAGTTTTATCTTAATTTACGATTGGAGGAATACAATTTGTCAACTGTAATTACTATTACAAATCAAAAGGGCGGCGTAGGCAAAACCACCACTTCATGTTCCCTTGCCTGCGGACTTGCCATGAATAATAAAAGAGTGCTGGCCGTTGATTTAGACCCTCAGGGTAATCTTGGATTTAGTCTGGGACTGGAGATTGAAAACTGTGCAACAATTTATGAGGTTTTCCAGGGAACTGCTACGCTGCAGGAGGCAATACGTCCATCAAAATATTGCGACGTAATTTCATCTAATATACTTTTAAGCGGTGCTGAGCTGGAATTTACCGGTAAGCAGAGAGAAAGTATGTTAAAGAACTTACTGTCTACAGTTGCCGGTTATTATGATTACATTATTATTGATACTCCTCCTGCTCTTAATATTTTAACAGTTAACGCATATGCAGCTGCAGATTATCTGATTATTCCCATGGTGCCGGAGATTTTAAGCCTTCTTGGTGTTTCTCAGATTAAAGATACCATTAACACAGTACGTGCCTCTGTTAATCCAAATCTGGTTGTGCTGGGAATACTGCTGAATAAGTATAATTCCAGAACACTACTTTCCAGAGAAGTGAAGGAGATGGCTCAGAGTATTGCCTCTCAAATCGGAACACGGGTGTTTGAGACACATATCAGATCCAGTGTCAGTGTTGCCGAAGCACCGGCTCAGGGAGAGAGCCTGCTGGATTATGCACCCAGATCCAATCCTGCCCAGGATTACAAAGCATTAGTAACTGAAGTCCTTGAATTGATTAAAAAATCAAAATAATACAGACTTGAGAGGAGCACATAAACATGGCTAGGAAAAGCAGCAAAACAGCTCATGTAATGAATCTTCTGGCCGGAGGTGAGGCGGAATCTTCGAAATCAGAGGCTGCTAAGGAAAACCTTGCTGCCAGCCAGGCAGCTGAGTCAAAGGGGACAATTAAAGAATTGACGGTTCTGGCTCAGCAGGCATCCATACAAATGCAGGATAGTCCCTTGTCTCCCAGCCCAATTTCTATTATTGATCTTTCCTCTTCGGTTCAGGATCCGGTTGCTGAATTAATTAAACAACAACTGGAAGAAGATGAAAAAAAAGAACTTGGAACTGAGTTTTCTGAGAAAAATGAAGATAATTCACTACCAGCTTCTCTTCCTGACCCTATTTCAGACAATGAAATAAATCATGTGGAAGAATCAACTTCAGCAGACAGTGAAGAAGTGCCAGTTACAGAGCAATTTACCGAACTATTTGATAATTCACCAGATTTGATAGATGAGACAGATGTGCAGGATTCCGATAATCGGAGTGAACCCAGTATATCTGATGTTAATGAGCAAGATCAAATGGACATATTAAGTATCGGTGAAACCGATCAAGCAGATATGCAGGACATAGATGAATCGGAACAATCAGATATCGCAGCTTCTGATGAATTGCCGCAATCGGATAATCTGGTCTCTGATGAAACGGCTAAACCTAATAACTCAGTTTCCGATGAATTGACGGAGACAGATCAATTTTCCGATGAACTACCGCAGCATGATAATCCGGATTTTAATGAACCGATACAGCCTGAAATTCAGGATTCCTATGAGTCAATAGATACCCCAGCACAAATTGAGGACATACCTGTAAAACCTCAGCCCCCTGTCATTGATACTCCTGCCACTCCAAAAGCCTCTAATTTCAAGTATTTGAATGTAATGGAGCATGTTGTTGAGAATGTTGCCAGGGACTATATAGGACGCCTTGGTGGCTGTACATGCGAACACTGCATTGCTGATGTTACTGCTTTGACGCTTAACAAACTCACTCCTAAATATGTGGTGGTGGAGCCTCCTGCTGCTTCTCCTTTGCTGAATTTTTATTCCAGCCGTTTTGCTCCACAGGTTATAGTTGAATTAACCAAATCATGTTTTATAGTAAAAGAAAACCCACACCATTAAGTGTGGGTTTTCTTGCTTACGGGAATATCTGATTCCTGATCTGCACTGACCGTTAAACCGTTCCATATCTCATTAACAGCTTCTACACAGTCCATATAAGTCTGTGCCAGCTGACCGGAAGGTATCTCCAGTTTATCGGATAACTGCTTCACTTTCTTCCATTCTGCATCTTCATAACTAAGAATGAGTTCATATAATTCACCACAAACTCCTTCCTTGCGAATAAGAGCGTCTTTTATTTCCTGAGCAACCGGAACTTCTTCCAGAATCTCTTCCAAAGGTGCATTGATCATGTACTGAAGTGTAGAGAACATGCCCATCATATAAACTTCTGACCGAATTATAGGAAGATCTTTGATATGATCCGAAATCGCCATTGCAAAATTGGCTCTCAGGAAAGACAGCTTCATCATTGCTTCTAAAGATTCTTCATTATCAATATCATTGTTGAAGCTTAATAAATATACCCATTGCTTCAACTGGCTGATTCCCATGGTAACCAATGCCTGACGTATGGAGGAAACTCTTCGGCGCAAGGCAAAGTATGCGGAATTAACGATTTTAAGAAGTGCATAGCTTAATGCAGCATCTCTGTTTATAATCTCTTCTATCTTTTCTATATCCGGTTCATCTTTAGAGACCTCTACCACCAACTGGAAAAAGTTCCCCTCTAAAAATTCCATACGGTTTACTTTTCCAGCCATAGCTTCCGCAACATAGCTTCCCTCTGCATAATCCGCGCCTACCTCGATTGCAAGCTCGTAATCAGCCATGGAACTGACACCTGTTACGATGCACTTCTTATCAAAGCCCTTCATTGTGTTAATGAGGTTTTTTAAAGAACTGCGTTCTTTTCCATCCTGCTTGTTTCTGATGTCAATTTTTATGTAAGTAACATAATCCAGCATGGAGAAATATTTGGGAGAAAACTGGAAGTCATTGATGGCAAATACATACCCTTCTGCCCTGTACTTTCTTATGATAGTTGGAGACAAAGGGTGAATCATAACATGATCTTCGATCTGAATCACCATCTTCTCCTTATCAAAAATCTTCGGTGTATTCCGAAATAACAATGAAGGAGTAAATGTAACAAAAGTAAGCTTATCATGAAAAATGCTTTCTGTATTCTGCATCAGAAATCCGGCAATTGTGTCAGCCGCTGCCACATCGGAGCTGCTGTAAAGCGAATCATAATCCTTCTGAAACAATACTTCGTAGCCGATAATCCTGTCCTCCTTCAACGCCTTAATAGGCTGCCGGGTGACATACTTATCCATTCGTCTTCCTCCTCTGAAGCAAGTGATCAATTACTTCTACCAGATGGGCGATTTCCGGCTTGCTCAGCTGTTCATCTGCGCCCAACTGCTTTCCTTTTATCATCAGTTCCTGATTAATCATGGAAGAGAAAATAACCAAAGGAATATGCTTTAATTTTTTATCTTCTTTCACCAGTTTTGTAAGACGGTGTCCATCCATCTCTGGCATCTCAATGTCTGTGATAATCAGGCTTACCTTATCATCTAAATCAGAATCATCTCTTATCTGGCTTAAATAATTCCAGGCTTCCTGACCATTATTTTTAAAAGTAAGGTTTTCATATCCTGCTTTTTTAAGAGCAGCTTCTATCATCTTGGTCAGAAGAATGGAGTCCTCAGCGATTAGTATGGGATTAGCAACAGATGCTCTCTTTCCCAGCTTATTAATATCATCGATCTGGATTCCGGTCTCAGGAGCGATGTCAGCAACAATTTTTTCAAAGTCAAGGATGGTAACAAGATCAGTTCCGCACTGAGCGATTCCAGTGGCTACGCCTTCATCTCCGCGGCTTATGGTATCGTCTGGTTTCTGTATATTCTTCCAGGAAATTCTGCTGATACCAACTACGCTGTGAACACGGAAAGCAATGTGCAGCTTGTTGAAATTGGTGATAATAAACAGATCTTTGCCTTGTTTTTCACCTTTATTGCCAGTAAGGTAATAAGGGAGATCAATGACTGTAAGAAGAAGATCCCTTGGTTTAAAAATACCCTCTACAGCTGGGTGGGCATGAGGGATTGGTTTCACCTTATCTGACATCATAATCTCGCGTACTTTCGCAACGTTAATTCCATATAATTCACCATAGATAGTGAATTCCATTATTTCAATTTCATTCGTCCCTGATTCTAATAAAATCTCTGTTTCTGCCATACTTTTTCTCCTTTATCCCAATATAATCCAGCAAAAACAACTGCCTGTTAATTTATCGGCAACTTTCTGCCAGTTCATAATGTTTACAAAACAATTTCTGCTCTGCCGTAAGTTCTGATTTTAACCTGCCCCGTACTTACATCCATGGACATGGTCCGTGCATAGTTTTCTCCAACGTCCAAAGCGGCAAGCCGGATCCCCTCTTTTTGGAGAATCTGTTTTACGCTTACAATATTGCGGGCTCCGATATTGCCAAGAGTACTGTTACCCTGCAATTCGAACATTTTTGCCCCCCCTGCAATCTTTGCAATCAGCCTTGGTTTTCTTGCGCCCAGGATTTCTATCTTTCTAAATGTCTCAGCCAGTCCGGTATCTGCATACTTAAATATATTTCCGTCTCCTGATCCGTATACTTCCGGAAGCATAATATGCACAAGCGCCCCCAGCTTTATCATGGGATCATATAAACAGATTCCAATGCAGGACCCCAGCGCATAGGTGATCAGTGTCCCCTCCTGTCTGGCAAATTTCATGTCCGCAATTCCTACTGTTATCTGTTTATCCATTTACAATCCCCAGCTTTTCCATTAAAAAGTTCAATGACATAATATCCGGCATCATCAGCAAGTCACTATGAAGGACTTTTCCTCCTATTACAAACTGTCCGCTTATCATCATCATCTTATCTGTCTGATATCCAAATTCCACCATTGGAACACTTAAGATGCCTCCCAGCATGTTGACTGCAATGTCAGGTACGGAAAGATTGATTGTCACTTCACTGAGTGTTGACATGGCATTTACATAAGATGAGATAATAATATTACCAATTTCTTCTAATGCGGAGGTCTCTAAAACATTAAGCTGGTAATAGTCTTCAATCTCCTGCTGCATAACGCTGGATAAAACTTCATTAATAAAATCCATCTTTAAAATAAAGAGCATTAAACCGTTGATTTCTCCTGTCATCTTTACCAGGATCGCTGCCACAATTTCCTCCGGATCACCCAAAAATTTAATGGCCTCATTATATCCCAGTATCTGAACATCGGGTAATGTCATCCGTACGGTCTTGTTCAGCATGGAAGAAAGTGCGGTAGCCGCATTGCCTGTACCAATACTGCCAATCTCCCGAATCAGATCCAGCCCAAGCCCATTCATTTCGTCATAACGTGTTATTTTCATATGATCGCCCTCTTTCATGAAACTCTGCCATATTTACCGCAGAGAATTTATTGTCGATTCAACTTCATCGGAAGTCTGTACCATCTTAAGAGCATAGGAATATGCTCTCTGGGCCTCCATCATTTTTGTCATCTCCAATGCAAAATCGGTACCAGACTGCTCCAGAGATCCACTTATTACTTTTGCCTTCTCCAGGAGAATGGGAGTTCCATTGACTGCCGCTGCAGAAAAAACATTGTCCCCTATGGGTTTAAGGCTGCTGGTATTCGCAAAGGTATAGATTCCAATGGCATGGGGATCATGTTCTCCCTCCTGAAGTTCTTCCTTTTCTTCTTCCTCTTTCTCAGCTTCTTCAGACGGGTAGGATGCCGGCTTTACATCATAGGAAATTTCCTCCTGATCCATATTAAGAACCCGTTTTCCATCCACATTGATAAGATAGAATTTGTCCGTTGTCTTTGCAAGGGAAAATCGTCCATCCCGAGTATATGTGATTTCTCCGGATACAGGATCCTTCAGCATGAAAAAGCCATCACCTTCCACAGCATAATCATGTTCCTGTCCAGTAGACTGATACGGCATGGCTGTCATGTTTGTCTTTACCTGGTCTATTTTTGATCCGCTTCCAGTCTTAACATTGGTATTATCAAGAGAATTCCGTGTCTGTGCATAAATCAGATCGGAAAACACACTGTATTCCGGTTTAAAGCCAACTGTATTTACATTCGCTATATTATTCGATACAACATTGAGTTTCGTCTGCTGATTCATGGCACCCTGTGCGCCTATGTAAAAGGATTGATTCATCCGTTGTTCCTCCCCTATACTCTGCCAATGTCAGATACTATTTTTCCCATGAGCTGGTCGTACATCTTAAGCACCTGGGCTGCACTCTGGGTGGCTCTCTGACTGGTCATCATGGAGGTCATCTGTTCAATGGGATCAATATTAGATCGTTCCACTGATTTCCACATAATTCCACCATCAACAGCTTTTCCTTCTGCCTGGGTAGTGAATGTTCCATTATCCCCTTTTACCAACTGAGTTGTATCATCGAAGTTTACCACACCAAGCTTTCCAATGAGCGTTGGTTCTTCAGCCTCCGTATCACCGCCATCTTCATCGGTTTTAAGACCTTTTAAGGGCTCTTCATATATGTTCCCGGACTGATCCACTGTAATGTGATTAGAGGTCATTTCAATAGGATTTCCATCTTCGCCAAGAACCCTTCCTAAATTTGATAAGCAAAGATAACCATCCTTATCCACATCAAAAGATCCATTTCTTGTATAGAGTCGAGTTCCGTCTGTACCTTCAATGGTAAAAAATCCAGGCTTTGTTAAAGCAAAGTCCAGATTACCTCCAGTTTCCTCCACATTTCCCTGGTCATAGCTGGTTTTCACACCTGCTACTGTTTTCAGCATGGATGCAGTACCAATCGGAGTGTAACTGCTTTTATCCACATTACCGCTTCTGTAGAGCATCTCTTCCTTAAATGTGGTGCTGGTCATACGGTCTGATTTAAACCCAGGAGTACTTACGTTTACCATATTGTTACTGATGGTATTTAAATTCCGGTTCTGATAAAGCATACCGGAAGCCAGATTATAAAATCCTTGAAACATCCCGCTATTCCCCTTTCCTATTTCCCATTTATAAAATTAGTCAGATTCAGTCTCAGTTTCTGTATGGCATTGGAGTGAATCTGTGAAATTCTTGGTTCACTGACATTCATGACCCTGGCAATCTCTTTCATATTTAATTCGTCCATATAATACAAAGAAATAACCTTTTGTTCATTTTCCTTTAGATTATTTATGGCAGATACCAGTATCTGTTTAAATTCTTCCTGAAGATAGTGAGATTCCGGCTGGTCATTTTCGCTGATGGATGGGAGCTGGACTGTTTTTTTGTTGTCATTGCTTCCCTCTAACACCATATCAAGGGATATGACACTGTAAACATTGGTCTTTCCTAACGCTTCCTGATATTTATCCAGCGATACATTTAAATACTCGGCCGTTTCTTTTGAAGATGGAAAACGTCCCAGACGGTTACACAATTCCATAACCGTATTGTCCAGTTCTTTGGCATTTTTTCTGACACTTCTTGGGATCCAGTCCTGTTTTCTTGCCATATCTATAATCATACCACGAATACGCTTGGAGATATACGTTTCAAACTTCACATTCATACCAGGATCAAACTTTTCAATCCCATTCATGATCGTCAATACACCTTCATTAACGATATCCTCTATTTGAGCAAAGCTTAAATAGACATCACGCATTTGAATTGAAATGCTCTTCACCATATACATATAACGCATTACCAGCTCGTGCTTGATTTTAATATCCTTAGTACGCTTATATTTAATTAGTAAATCTTCATTGGTATATTGGCTTAACTCCTGCTCCATTCCGATTAACACTGCCTTTCTGACATTAACCCCTGTCAAACGGTAATATTTCCGACTGCCTGGATCTGAATATTATTTGCAATTTCATTAAATGAAAGAACATAGACATTGGGATAAAACTGTTCAATCAGACGGTAAAAATACAGCCTTACTACCTGACTTGTTAAAATCACAGGTTTTTGTTCCAGATCGTTAAATTTCTTAATCTGTTCACCCAGCTGTCCGATTACTGACTGCATTACCTCAGGGCTGAGAGCCAGATAAACGCCCTGCTCCCCTTTCGCCATGCTGCTGATAATATTTTTCTCCAGATCTGCATCCAGAGTCAGAACTTTCATCTGACCTCCATCACAGAACATTCTGGTAATGGTTCTCTTTAAAGCGATTCTGATGTTCTCAGTAATAAGATCGATATCTCTGGTTGTTGAAAGAGCATCCACAATGGTCTCTAATATAGTTTCCATATCTTTGATCGGCACACCTTCTTTTAAAAGACTGTTGAGTATCTTCTGGAAGTTGCCGTAGGATAGCTGACCTGGGAATAACTCCTCCACAAGTTCAGGTGAATGTTTCTTAACATTATCTAACAGCTGCATAATTTCCTGTCTGCCAAGCATCTCATATGCATGCTGCTTGATGGTTTCTGATAAGTGGGTCAGCATAACTGACAACGGATCAATAACCGTATATCCATAGATTTCGGCCATTTCTTTATTTTCAGGCCGGATCCATTTACTTGGGATTCCGTAAGCCGGCTCCACAGTTTCAATTCCATCCACTTCACCGGAAAGAACCGGCGGTTCCAGGGCGAGATAATAATCTACCAGGATTTCACCCTTTGCTACTTCTTCACCTCTGATTTTAACAACATACTGGTTGGTATTCAGACTGGAACTGTCTCTTAGTCTGACCGATGGGATAACAAATCCCATGTCCTGGGCATACTGTCTTCTGAAAATGACAATACGGTTAATTAACTTTCCTCCGCTGCCTTCGTCAATCAGAGGGATCAGGCTGTAGCCGAATTCCAGCTCAATGGGATCTACACTAATCAGGGAATATACATTATTTACATCTCTGTAATAGGATTCTTCGTCTGCTGGTGTCTGCTGGCTTGTATCCTCCATGAACGTATTCTGATACTGCTCCACCTCTTTAAAGGCTGACTGTTTCACCTTACGCTCCAGCTGATAACCGGTTCCTATGAGTAAAACTGCCATAAGACCAAGCTGGAATTTAGGCATTCCCGGAACAAGCATCAATACAACCAAAACAAATCCCGTAAGCATAATGGCTCTTGGCTGAGCCAAAAACTGTGCGGACACATCCTCATTTAAGCTGCCATCTGATACAGCTCTGGTAACAACCATACCGGTAGCTACTGCGATCATAAGGGAAGGAAGCTGGGATACCAGTCCATCACCTACCGTAGCAATGCTATAAATGGTTAAAACCTCAGAGAAGGGCATATTGGACTGAACAATACCAATGATCGCACCACCAATAAAATTGATTGCGGTAATGATCAAAGAAACGATTGCATCGCCTTTTACGAATTTAGTGGCACCATCCATGGCACCGTAAAAATCTGCTTCCTTCTGGATTTTATAACGTCTCAGCTTCGCTTCCTGCTCATTGATCAGACCGGAACTTAAATCCGCATCAATAGCCATCTGCTTTCCTGGCATGGCATCCAGGGTAAATCTGGCTGCAACCTCAGATACTCGTTCCGTACCTTTTGTAATAACCAGAAAGTTTACTAAAACAATAATCAGGAATATGATAAAACCTACTACAACATTTCCCTGCAATACGAAATCACCAAAGGCCTTAATAACCAGACCGGAAGATCCCATTTTGGTTAAAATGTTACGGGTGGAAGAAACGTTAAGTCCAAGCCGCAACAGTGTGGTGATCAAAAGCAGCGATGGAAATATGGAAAATTCCAACGGCTCCCGAATGTTCATGGTTATCAGAAGGATAATCATGGATAGGGAAATATTTATTATAATCATTACATCCATAAAAAATGGAGGCAATGGGATGATCAAAAGAAGCACAATTGTAATGACAAATACTACAACGGAATTTTTAAGTAAAGTCTTCATTCTTTTTACACCATTTCTTTCAAGTATCTATGCCGCATTTTCTACTCTATGATCTTGTTATTCATACGGTATACGTATACCAGAATCTCAGCGACCATACCATAATATTCCGGAGGGATTGGTTCCCCCACTTTGGTACTGGCAAAAATCCCCCTTGCAAGAGGCTTGTTCTCCAGCACATAGATTCCATGTTCCTCGCCTATGGCCACAATCCTTAAAGCAAGTTCATCCTGACCCTTGGCAAGCAGAACCGGTGCATTATCCTTTTCTATATCATAACGCAGTGCTACCGCAAAGTGGGTCGGATTTCGAATGATTACATCTGCAGTAGGTACTGACTGCATCATCCTGCTGCGGGCTCTTTCTCTTTGCAGGTTCCGGATACGCCCTTTAATCTCCGGATTTCCTTCTGTCTGCTTGTATTCCTCTTTCATCTCCTGCTTTGACATCTTAATCTGTCGTTCATAATCCCACCACTGGTAGAAATAATCGAAGCCGGCGATTGCCAGGAATACTATTGATACTTTCATTACCATATCCATGATAGAATTCAAAACATAAACTGACGAATCCATTACATTCATATCAATGGTTCTGGCCACTGCTCTTAAATCGCCTTTTATGATCTGATACAAAATTACTGAAAGTATAATAATTTTAATCAAATTCTTAATAAGCTCTACCAGACTTTTTAAAGAAAGAAGATTTTTAATCCCTTTAATCGGGTTCAGTCTTTCAAACTTAGGTGCCATATTACTTTTTGTAAATAGAAATCCTGTCTGTACGCCTGTTCCAATCACTGCCAATGTAGTGGAAACAAGAATAATGGGTATCGCTGCTTTGGCAATGGCAATTACCATATCCCAGAAAATACTGGTTGTATAATCTGATATGGTATCTGCTACCGGAGCCAGACTTACATATTTGATCATATAATCCTGCATGGTCCGATACATGAGCGGAAATAATGCTTTCAACATCACGAAAGTACCAAGAAGAGTGGCGATCATTACCACATCCTTACTAACAGCAACATGACCTTTTTTTCGTTCATCCTTCCGTTTTTTCGGTGAGGCCTTCTCGGTTTTTGAATCATCTGCCATTTCCGTTCATCACATCCTTTGCGCTATAAAATCCTGATTATATTCTCCACTGTCAGTAACATCTGACTGATTATAAATCCAACATAATCAGACATGGGGGAAAATAAAAATATAAGCATTAATAAACCAACTAAAACTTTCGCCTGAATGTTAACCACAAACACATTAATCTGGGGTATCACCTTCATCAGAATTCCCACCGCAATTTCCGTTATAAACTCAATTGCCATAATTGGAAAAGCAAATTTAACTGCCATAACTATGCACTGGGTAAATATTTCAAGGATCGCCCATGCAACTTTTGTACCGATGACAACTTGTCCATAAGGAACGATCTCCGACGACTGGATTAAAAGTTTAAACAGAGCCAGATGACCGTCTACTGCAAAGAACAATAATATAAAATACGCATGAAAGATACTTCCCGTCACCGCAACCTGTGCATTGCTCTGGGGATCAAATACAGTGGCCATGGAAAGTCCCATCTGAAAATCTATAATTGTTCCCGCATATGTAATGATCATGACAAACAGCTCCATGACAAAACCAATCACATACCCCATGGCAAACTCTTTGATCAGAAGAACTGCGTATTCGACGGAAGTAACTGGTTCCGGTACCTGCGCGGAAGAAAACGAATACAGCATAAGGGTAAATACCATAACCGTACCGCCCTTTACATAACCGGGTATATTCCGTCTTCCCAATATGGGATTCAGAAGAATAAAACCTGACATCCGCATGAGAATCAGGGAGAAAAGCATCATCTGTCCTATATCCGGCATTTAACTCTTCCTTTCATCTGTCTTACCTATCCCAGCATGGTATTAAATACATGTATGGTAAAATCACTAAGTGTCTTCATCATATTGCTGCCCATCATCAAAAGAATCAGTCCCACAACAAGTAACTTGGGCACAAAGGTAATGGTCTGTTCATGTATCTGGGTCGCTGCCTGCAGTATTGATATCAGAATACCGATGATCATACTTACCACAAGAACCGGCCCTGACAGCTTAACGGCTGCACCAAACATTTCGTACATCAGGCTGCTGATTGCTACATCTGTCATAAAAATCCCTCCTGTCATTAATGAAAGCTTTTAACAAGGTTTGTAAATAATAACTCCCAGCCATTCACTGTAACAAACAACAGCAGCTTAAATGGAAGTGAAATCATGGCGGGCGGAAGCATTACCATACCCATTGACATCAGTGTACTTGAAACAACAATATCCACCAGCATAAATGGGAGGAAAATCATAAAACCAGCCGTGAACGCCCGTTTTAATTCTGATGTCATAAATGATGGAATGACAACAGTCATTGGTAAATCTTCAATGTTTTCCGCTTTTTCTGTATGGGATAAATCTACAAACAAATTCAGAGTACTTGTTTCAGTCTGTTTCAGCATAAAACGCTTCATGGGAACCTGAGCCCGTTTTAATGCCTCCGACTGGTTGATCTCTTCTTTTATGTAAGGCTGGTAAGCCTGGGTATTAATGTCTTTTATAACCGGATCCATGATAAACAAAGTTAAGAATAGCGCAATGCCTACCAAAACAATATTAGGGGGCGTTTGCTGTACACCAAGTGCATTCCTTGTAAAAGATAGGATAATGATGATTCTGGTAAAAGAAGTCATCATAACCAAGATGGAAGGCAGCAGTGATATGATAGTCAGAATGAGGAAAAGTTCCAGGGTTGGCACCCTGCCTCCATTAATGTTAACTAAGGCATCTGTATTCATTCTGCTCCTCCTACAAGTCTTTCCGGTTTTTATCCGTATATTTTTTCAGAATGCTGATAAAATCAGGGTACCCGCTTCCTGTTTGAGGATTCTGGATATCCATGCTTTGTTGAATATCCTCCTCCGTCAGTTCTGCCAGAATGTTAATCTGTGAAGAAGCGATACCAATGAGAAAATAATGACTGCCTGCGCGAACAACCGCAATCGCCTTATCCTGCCCAAGGGAAAGCCTGTCTAACATCTGCATATAATTTCCCCCGCGTTTTAATCCCATCCCTTTTCCAATACTTTTGGTAAAAATATAGCTTAAGTACAGTATGAGAATGGTGATAATAAGAACTGATAACAGACTGATCACACTGTTCATCTACAGGCACTTCCTCTCTATTCAACGTTCTTTTTGATAATCTCCGTAATACGGATACCAAAATTGTCATCAACGACTACTACATCGCCCTTGGCAATACATCTTCCATTTACGTACAGATCTACCTGCTCTCCTGCAAGTTTGTCTAAAATAACAAGAGATCCTTTTGTAAATTCAAGTATATCTTTTACCAGCTTTCTGGTTCTTCCGATTTCTACGGATACCTCCAACGGTACTCCCATGATCAGCTCACGGTTTTCCTCCTGCTCTTCATAGCTTACCGGCCCTTCTGTAAGGTTATTCTGGGGAACCGGCTTTACATTGATGGTTTTCGGCTCCGGAGCCTCTTTTTTGGGGGCGTTCATCTGTGAATTCTGCATCTGCAGTATCATCTGCTGCATCTGGTTGATCATCTGCTGCTGCATCTGCATCTGATTCATCATCTGCTGCACGGCAGAATTATCAATCCCTGCTGGCTGGCTTACCATTGCCGGCGTGGAAACTGCAGGTTGAGGAGTTTGTGCTGGTGTCGGAACTGGAACTGGAGCTGGTGTCGGAGCTGGCGCTGCCACTGGTTCTGAAGCCTTTCCGCCATTTAACAGCATCTCTATTTCCTCCTGAGACAGGATACCACCTGAAGATTCCTGTTTCGGAGGTTCCTGTGGCTGTGGCTGTGGTTCTGGAGCTGAACTGCCTGAAAGAAGTTTTTCAATTTCTTCCTGGGATAAAATGCCGCCAGATGTAGCCGGAGCGGAAGCAGGTTGTGAAACAGGTTCGGGGACCGGCTCTTCTTCCGGTTCACTGCCTTCCTGGGGAAAGAATCCTGCCACCAGTTCTTTTGCAAGTGCAGGTGGCATTACATTAATAAATTCACTGGCCATCTGATCTGCTATCTTCAAATTAAAACCAACTACAACCATTAAATCTTCATTGTGATAATATTTTTCTTTAAAATCTCCCACATCTTCAATTTCAAAAGAAGTTGGTGTTGAAATATTAACTGCTTTGCTTAAAAACTCGCTGAGAGCAGTCGCTGACGCCCCCATCATCTGATTCATTACTTCACAGATTGCGCTGATATTTAATTCATTTAATTCAAAATTCTCTTCCGGGGTTTCCGTTCCCATCAGCATATCTACGATGACCTTAACATCATGCTTTTTCAGGAGCATAATATTGCTTCCGCTAAGACCTGCAATATAAGTAATCTCCACCCCCACTGCCGGTTCCAGGTTTGATATTTCAAACTCACTTTTTGTCAGTACCTTTACTACAGGTGTGGTGATATCAACTCTGGCATTGAGCATGGTAGATACTGCAGTGGCTGAGGCTCCCAGGCTTATGTTTAGTATTTCACCTATGGCATCAATCTCAAATGCGCTAAAATTCTTCGAATCCATACAACTTTTCTCCCTTTATACTCATTTAGCCCTCTATGCCATATTTTACCTTATTTACCGATCTCCAATGCCTTGGAAGCCATCATTTTTATGGCATTAAATGCGGTTATATTGGCTTCATAGGACCGGGTTGCAGACATGCTGTCCACTGTTTCCTTTATCAGATCCACATTTGGCATCTGTACATAGCCGTTCTCATCTGCATCCGGATGTTCCGGGTCGTAAACGGATTTTAAAGGGCTGGTATCTTCCACTACCTGTGATACCTTTACTCCCCCCGCGCTCTGCTGGCGGCTCTTACCTGCTGCATTCATTAAGGTTTTACGGAAATTGCTTTCAGTCTGTGCTTCAAGAACCACCATTCTTCTGCGGTATGGGCCACCGGTAGCCGTTCTGGTGGTATCGATATTCGCGATATTTTGTGATGAAATATCAAGTCTGAGACGCTGTGCGGTCATAGCAGACGCACTGATATTCATCGAACTTAAAAACGACATTTGTACCCTCCTCAGTGAATCAGCTTAGCCGATAATTCCAGTAACTGTCTTTAAAATTCTGTCCGGTTTAAATGGCTTAACAATAAAGTCTTTTGCTCCTGATTTAATCGCTTCAATAACCATGCTTTCCTGTCCCATCGCTGAGCACATAACAACTACTGCATTGGGATCTTTTGCTTTAATCGCCTTTAATGCTTCCAGTCCATCCATATTGGGCATGGTAATGTCCATGATGATAAGATCAGGACTTATTTCTGTAAACATCTGTACAGCCTGAGCGCCGTCAGCTGCTTCATACAAATCGGTATATCCGTTCTTTGTCAGAGTGTCCTTAATCATCATTCTCATAAATGCTGCATCATCTACTAATAATATTTTTGCCATTTTCTACATCTCCTTTATTATCCTATAATTCTTTATGTAATCCCTGACTCAGCTTTCACTGGTCTGGTAATTTCCATTTTCAGCCTGATCATCAATATTTATAGCCATTTCATCAATTTTAACAGCTACGTTCCGCTTATGAACACCCAGCTGACCTTTAAACCATGGCTGACCTTCAATATAAAGCTTGACATCAGAATCTTTTGGCGTATTTAAGTTGATTACATCTCCAACATGCAGGTTATAAACATCATCAAGCGAAATTGAGGTATCGCCTAACTGTGCTCTGACAAGCATATCTGAAGATTTAATACTCTGCATAATCTCTCTCTTATTATCCTGGCTATTCGCCTCTTCACCCATGGCACTGTGCTTACGCTTGTCCATAATATCAAAAATGTTCATGAGAAGCGATCCTGGAATGCAGACATTCAGCCTTCCTGAACACTCTTTCATATCTACATCTATAACTACAATAACAATGGTCTCATCCACACCAATTTCCTGAAACATACTTGGATTTTCTTCCAGCCTTGTCAATTCGAACTTCAAATTGATATAACTGGACCAGGAGTCCTTTAAAGCACCGATTATATATTGAATCACTCTGTGATACAAAGCCATTTCAATTTCCGTATATGTATAGGATTCGTCTACTTTAACATCAGTTCCCACGCCTCCCAGCATACGGTCAATTAAATTGAGCATCAGCGTCATACTTGCATTAATAAGAAGAGGAGGGTTTTTACTGTTGTTGGGCAGAGTTACATTAACTACAGTAAGAATATCATTATCACTAAGCGCGTTGCCAAACTCATAATACCTTTGTTCCTCAACTGTAACCACGGACAATTCGCTGGAGGTCCGAAATATACTGCTAATCTGGGAGCCTGCTATTCTGGAATAATTATCGAATATACTCTTTAAAATTTTCAGTCTGTCCTTGGTAAATTTCTTCGGACTATAAAAATCATATTTCCGGTATTTTACTTCATTTTCCTTTTTCTCAATCTCATCAATAGGCTCATCAGTTCCACTTAAGGAATTGAGAAGCGCATCAATCTGACTTTGGGATAATACTTCAGCCATTTGTTTCACTCCCGCTTTTTATTTAATTGCCCGCTTTGTTCTGAATATTGTGATATACCTGGTTGTAATACTCTTCCAGGGATTTTTCAACCGTATCATTTTTAGTTATCAAAATCTCAACACGGCGGTTTTTTGCACGTCCATCTTCGGTATCAAACGGTGCGATAGGGCGAAACTGTCCAAAACTCATCCCTACCAGTTTTTCCGGCGAAACAGCGTTCTGGCTCTGCAGAAAGATAATAACCTCTGCGGAACGCTGCGCAGACAACATACGGTCATTACGAATGTTATTGGCTCTCTCCGGGTTTCCCTGAGAGGTATGTCCCAATACCTGAACTTCCTTAATATTGTCATTGGCCTGTGCCATTGCAGCTGCAAACTCACTAAGGACATCTTTGCCTTCCTGTCTGAGAACAGAGCTGTCTCCATCAAAAAATACTTTATCACGAAATGAGATAAATGTGAAGCCGTCTCCACGTGTAATTTCGACAGAATCCTGCATATTCCGATCATCAACCACTTTTTTCAGCATCAGATACAATTCATCAAAATCTGTACTTTCTCCGCCTTCAGCAGGAGGATTCCCTTTTAATTCCCCCTCACCATCTTTCGCATTGGCATCCAATACAATCTGATCTGATGATTGAGCAGCACTCGGATTAAAACTCTGAACCAGAATCTTCCATTTTGTCTGGTCAACGGAGGACATTGAATACAGAAGAACAAAAAAGCACAGCAATAATGTAACCATGTCTCCATATGTATCCATCCAGCTTCCAAGCTCTTCCGGCTTTTTATTTCTCTTCATCACCAACCACCTGTTTCCCTGTTAGAATAAATGCTGTAAGTTTTACTGGCTTATTACGAAGCCGCATCACTGCCTGCACTGCCCGACCTCTTCTTTAAGATCTTATTTTGCTGAGCCTGTGAAAGATAAGACAAAAGTTTTTCCTCAAGGTATTTCGGATTATCTCCAGCCTGAATTGACAAAACACCTTCTATGATAATCTGCTTGTACAATAACTCCTCATCATTTCTAAGACGAAGTTTTTTTGCCATTGGAACAAATACCAGATTTGATAATACACTGCCATAGAAGGTCGTAATCAGAGCAACAGACATATCTTCTCCCAGACTGCTGGCTCCGCCACCGTCCATATTCATACTTTTCAGCATATTTACCAATCCAACCAAAGTACCAATCATACCGAATGCAGGTGCCAGTGAGCTTCCTTTTTCATACACGCTGACGTCCTGATCATGTCGCTCTGACATGGCTGAAACTTCGCTTTCCAGCATCTCTCTTATTTTTTCTGCGTCCATCGCATCTACAATCAGCATAATACTCTGTTTCAAGAATGGATCCTTAATGGCGTTAGCCTGTTCTTCCAAAACCAGTAATCCTTTTTTTCTGGCTGTCTTAGCCATGTCTACCATAGTATCAATTACTTTTTCAGCATCGTATCTCTTGGGGTTGAGCATGATTGCAAAGTGCTTTGGTACCTGCGCCAACGTTTTAAACGGAAAGCTTGCCACCAGGGCTGCAATTGTGCCCCCAATTACAATAAGCACACTGGGCATATCAATGAAATTACCCAGCTTAGCCATACCTATTCCATTTACAATCAGAGCAAAACCAACTACCCAGCCTATAATCAACGATATGTCCATGAATAACCTCCAACTGTCCAGGCATCTCCCGGATTAATCTTTCATATTCTTCCCGCGTGCATAGATTCGGGCATTGTAATCAATTGCCCTGTCTATAATTTCTTCAACACTTTCCTTCACCACATAATGCTTTCCACTTACCAGGATAACATTGGATTCCGGTATTGATTCCACCCGCTCAATCTGTGCGCAGTTTATTATGAATTCTTCATCATTCAGTCTTGTAAGACGAATCATATATTACCTCTCCTTAAGCCCGGAGAGGCGGATTTAATGCCTCCCCGGATTAGTGTGGATCCAATTACCGTTTCATATTAACTAATTCTTCCAGCATCTGATCAGTTACAGTGATGATTTTGGAGTTAGCCTGGAAACCTCTCTGTGTGGTAATCATGTCTGTCATTTCTGTGGCGAGGTCAACTTTGGCCATTTCCAGGAAATTACTCTTTATACTGACATTCGCACTACCACCTTCAAAGACACTTACATTACCGGCACTTGCACCGACGGTATAATAGTATCCTGAATTTTTTTCCAGACCACCTATATTCTGAACACTTCCCAGCGCAATTTTACCGATTGTAACTGTATCAGAATTTGAGGTCACACCAACAATTGTCCCATCTTCCTGAATTTTATATGTTGAGAATTCAGCCAAAGAATCTTCTGTGGAAGTACCACTGTTACCTGAGTTTCCTGTTGATGCAGCTGTTTTCTGAGCAGAGTCCAAATTACCTTGTGCTGTTTTTATTCCATTTTTTGCACCCTCAAAAAGTGTCTCTTCTGTGCTAGCTTTAAGTTTGGCTGCATCTTTTAAGCCTTCCAAGGAACCGTCTTCCAGTATACTTAAGTTGGATTTTACATCTTTAAATGCTTTTTCTGATGCTTTTAAATTGCTTACGTAGGTTGCATAATTCGCATCAGTATCAGGTGTGTCACGAACTAATTTTAAATCAGCAAGGTATTTTGTATAATAATCTTGCGGATCCGTAACTTTTTTCAACTCATCTGGGGCTCTTAAAGTTGCTTTATCCTGGATTAATTTATACTCTGCATCTTCATAAGCATCCAACTTGTCATAATACGCTTTTCTCAAAGCATTTCCCGGATCAGTCGTTGCATTTTTCCAAGTAGAGTAAGCAGTTTCTGAATCAGATTTTAGAATTGCTAAATCTTCTTCTTTTTTCTTAATTCCAAGCGAATCATATTTAGACTGATAATTACTCTGTGCCAGCACATAAGCCTGTCTTGCGGACGTTAAGCTTGTATACTGAGTATTATATATATCCCAAGCTTTGTTTAAAGCTGCTTTCGCGGAATCTACTGCTTTTGTATTATCCTCTCCCTTTAACTTGGTCAGTACAGATTGATTTGGAAGCTTTAATGGAACCAATGATCCCTTAGCAAATGTCTTAGTGTCCTGATTAAAATCAAATCCATACACATAACTACCACTATCATCCGTTAAGTAGCCATGAGGATCCACCTTAAACTTACCAACTCTTGACAGATACAAACCGCTAGATTTAACTGCATCCTCTCCCTCTAATGGTACAGATCCACCATTTACCATCGGACCGACAAGAAAGAATCCGGTTCCCTGAATCATACAATCCAGACCGCTTGCAGATGGTGCCATACTTCCTGTGGAAAAATCATAAGTAATTGAACCTGTGGTTACACCATATCCTATCTGATTTGCATTTACCGCACCAATTCCTCCAGTTGCCGTATTTCCACCAGAACCAGAACTGGTATTTTGATACATGGCATCTTTAAAAGACATACTTCCTGCCTTATACCCCCAAGTATTTACGTTTGCTATATTATTACCAATAACATCCATCTTTGACTGATGTGCCCTAAGCCCTGCAACACCAGCGAACATTGATCTGACCATGTTTTTTATCCTTTCTCTTCTGAAACTGCCGCAGCTCCACGTCAATCAGACATGTAGGCTAAGCCCCCATAAATGGTCCGGCTATAATAAAACGGCACTGTCAATGTTGGTAAATATATTCTCTTTCATTTCGTTTTGTGACATTGTTGTTACCACTGTGTTATTAGGGACATTGACGATAAATGCTCCCCGCTGGCTAATTATCACAACATCTTTTGCTCCTTTTAAACGGGCTTTTTCTACTGCGGATTGTAAATCATCTAAAAAGGATGGTGTCATTTCAATTCCTCGTTGATTTACCCGTTCAGTCGCATGTTTGGAAAAGCGAAGCTTATCCGCACCAATCTGGCTGTTAAGAACATCACTGAAACTGCCTGCGCATTCCGATACGGCTGTCGCACTCCGAAGTTTCAGCTGCCGGACGTCTTCATATTGGTTTATTTTTCCTATCATCTTTAATCACCAACCGTTTTAACTGGCCATTACCTCTCAGCCATTTCATTCAACTACACTGATGCTTTCTTATCTGTTGTATTTTTATCCGTATTATTAGCTACATTATTTTCAGCATTCGCATTATTCGAATTCTCTGTAGTTTCATCAACTGGTGCATGTCCCTTTTCGTAAACAGACATAACACCCGAAACCGGATAAGCTGTCTTTGTGTCATCATCAAGATAAATAGTAGGAACACCATTATAGATATCCACTCGGGTTACCGTACCATTATGTTTTGTCATTACACCATTCTTATCTAAAACCCCAACTAAAACCGACTTTCCCATCATGGATGTACCATAATTAATTGTGTTTACCTGGGCAAAATCATCCATAGTTGTAGAAAAATTATCCATTGCCTGCATCATGGCAATCTGGGTCATCTGAGTCATCATCTCAGAGTTATCCATGGGACTTGACATGTCTTGGTTCTGAAGCTGTGCTGCTAAAAGTTTAAAAAATCCTTCCGTGGATAATTCGCTGTTCTTTTTATCTTTAACCTTAGAATCAGTATCTGTTGCAGCTGAGTTATATAGCAGATTGCCTGTGCCGCCTACTGCATCTGTACTAGCCATCGTTTATCTCCTTATCGTAAATTACTTAATCAGCTCATCATAATCCGAGTCTGAAATACCCAATCTCAGTTTCTGGAGAAAATCATCTCCAAAATCTTCGGATTGATTTTTCTGGTGTTCCTGCTGCTCTCTTCCATTTCCCTGATGTTCCTGATTGTTATTTAAGTAATCTGACTGCTGTTTGTCTACGATTACATGAATCGGACGTTCTAAGTTGTTTTCCAGAATACTTCCTAATTCACCAGCAGACTGGGACAGCATCTTTAAGGTCTTGCTTTCCGTACAGACAACAGATACACTCACCTGATCTTTGTCGTATGCAACTTTAATCAGAATCTTTCCCAGGTTATGAGGTTCCAGCTGCACTTCCAGACTTTTCCTGCCTGTTTCAATCTGAGATATGATTTTTTCTGAAAGCCTGGCATTCAGTTCTTCTAAATTTTGTACCGGTAAGGTTGTATCGGCTGCTTCGGCTTTATGGACATTTAATTGAGACATATGACCTTGTCCGATCAACTTATCCTGCAACATACCAGGGAATTTATCCTGTGCAGTATCTTCGTCAGACAGAGTATCTTTCTCATTTGTTTTCAACCGATATCCTGGGCCATAAGCCCTGACCGCTTTCTTCTCTGATAAAGCGCCTGGGCCATACTCGGTAAGGTCCTTATCAGATCCAGGTCCCACCTGTTCACTCATCTTCATAAGAGCTTCTCCAGGTCCCTTCACTTCTTCCTTTTCTCCAGTTTTTAGCGGAGCAGCAATTTCGTCCTGCACTGCCAAACCGATTTGAGAATCCGGAACTGTCTTCTTGGGCATCAGACTATTTAATTCATTGAAGTCTTCCTTTTCCTGAATTAGTGTACTGTCATCCTTTGGGTTCCAGTTCTTAAGCCGAAACTCCTTAAGCAGTTGAAACGAATCTACGGATTTTGTGTCTCCGGATTCTTCTTTTGAATTGAGCAGGTCAGGAAGCTGACCCTTTAAGGATTCCATGCCTGCAATCAGCATCTCTTTTTTCTGCTGATCCGAAAGGTCTGCTGCTTCACTGGTTTTTCCAGCCTGCTGCGCTTGTGGCACTCCCGCATTGGATGCTACTGTTTCCAGATCCTTATTTAAATCCTTTTTGTCTTTGCTTCCAGTGTCCTTCTTCAGATCTTTTTCTCTCATCATTTTCTTAAAACCAGAAGAATCATCTACTGATTTCTCATCTGTTTTCTGAGATTTTGGCATCTGCCTGATTAAAACTTCCACACTGTTTGTTTTCATCTCCATTGTTCTTCCTCCTTTCTCTTTTCTGCCATCAGGCATTATTTTTTATGGTAACTGCCGGTTTTTAACCGACAGGACTACCTGCTGCTACGAACTGACATCGTATTGGAAACAAATTCTTCGATAAACAGCTCTTCGCTTTTCAGTACTTCTTTATTGTACTGATCCAGCTTTTTTTCTTTCAACTTATCTATAGAAGCTTTTTCTTTTTTCGCCTCGATCACTTCAGCTCGCTTCTGTTCTTCTTTTTTCTTAAGTTTTAAGAGTACTCCCTGTTCTGCCACAATTCTTTGCTGGATAAATGTTATATAACGTTCATATTCCCGCATGATATTGACGGTAACGCCACACTGTGTATCTTCTCTGTAACGTATGGCAGCGCTTTGGCTCTTCTCCATCAATTCCTCAATCCGTCTCTCCTGCTGTGCGATATCTACGAGAATCTGCGCATGTTCTGTTTTGAGATTCTCAAGCACCTGGTCTTTATAATTTAAAACAGTATTAAGAGGAAAATTGAATTTTTTCATCTTTGGCCTTCTTTCACAGAGTTTACTTTAAAATCTCTTTCATCTTTTTCAAGATTTCTTCATAGCTGTCATTTTCATTAATACCCTGACACAAAAACTTGTTAATCTTTTCTATCTTTGCAATGGCAACATCCAGCTTCGGATTTGTTCCCGACTTGTAAGCACCAATTGAAATCAAATCCTCATTTTTTTCATACAAGCTCAAAATATCTCTGATCTCAGAGGCCATTTTCCTGTGTTCTTCCGATACAATGTTCGTCATAAGACGGGATATACTGGCACTTACATCGATTGCTGGAAAATGGTTTGCATTGGCCAGTTTTCTGCTTAGCACGATATGACCGTCTACAATACCTCGCACAGTATCTGCTATGGGCTCATTGGTATCATCACCTTCTACAAGAACTGTATAAATTCCAGTGATGGAACCTTCTTTAAAATTGCCGCTTCGTTCCAGAAGTTTTGGAAATTCAGCATAAATAGAAGGGGTATAACCTCTCGCTACCGGAGGTTCGCCAATGGCAAGTCCAATCTCTCTTTGTGCCATGGCAAAACGGGTCAGGGAATCCATCATAAGGAGTACATCTTTTCCCTGGTTTTTAAAATATTCTGCAATGGTGGTGGCAACCAGCGGGCATTTCATACGAAGCATAGCTGGCTGGTCCGAAGTCGCCACGATGAGAACCGAACGCTTCATTCCTTCCGGGCCTAAATCCTTCTCAATAAACTCCCTAACCTCTCGACCACGCTCTCCCACCAGTGCAACAACATTGATATCTGCTTTTACGTTTCTGGCAATCATGCCAAGCAATGTACTTTTTCCAACACCACTTCCTGCAAAGATTCCAATACGCTGGCCTTTTCCGATGGTATTCATACCATCAATTGCTTTGACTCCAAATTCCAACGGGTCTGTAATCGGAGGACGGGTCATCGGATTAATATAAGGGTTTTCTACATAATAATATTTCGGATTTTCAAAAGGCCCTTTTCCATCCATGGGTTCTCCCTTGGCATCAATAATGCGGCCTCTTAAAAAATCTCCCACAGGTATCTTTAAACGCCTTCTTGTATTTCTTACAAAGCTTCCAGCTGCAATTCCGCTCATGTTTTCATAAGCCATAAGCTGAATCTTATCATCTTTAAAGCCAACAACTTCTACAGGAATCTGTTCTTTCCTGTCTTCATTGTAAATATAAGCAATATCTCCAATGCTGGCTTTTCCTCCGGAGGCTTCCATAGACATACCGACAATATTCTCAATCTTGCCAATATGGTCTATGGTCTCTGTTTTCATGATTAATTCCGTTAAATCTTTGAACATACGGATTCCTCCTGCTACAGTCTTGCGTTATTAAGAATTCCCTTAATATTTTCAATCTGGGTGTTTACACTGACATCAATAATTTCTTCCGGAAGTTCGATAATGCATGTTCCTTCTTCTGAATGATCCATGGAAATAATTTTGATATTTCCGGATATATGAGAAAGTTCATTTAGCAATCCCACATCTCCCTGGATCATCATTCCGGCATCCTTTTGTGATACGTAGATCTTCACCCATTGAGTCTTTTTCAGTTTTCCTGCAGCAGCGACTATCATTCTTTTAATAATCTCACCGCTTGATTTCAAGCTGGTCTGAATCACCTTTTCCGCTATGGTTAAGGTAACTCGTTTTAAATCATCAATATAGGTCTCCAGAATCCTGTTTTTCTCTTCTGTAACACTTTCTATGGTAGATTTAATGGTTTCACGGAATTCTTTCATATGTAAATCAAGTTCTGCCTTATGCTCTTCGTACGCAGCTGCGTGTCCTTCCTGCAGACCGGCTTCATAGCCCTCCTGATAACCAGTCTCTCTGGCCTCTGCAAGAATTTTTTCAGCTTCTTCTCTTGCCTGATTTACTATTTCCTGTGCCCGACTTGAAGCCTTATCAAGAATCTCCGCAACCGGAGAATATTCATCTTCTTCATCCAGCTGAAACTGTTCTTCCTCCACGGATCTGGTTGAGTCCTTTTTCGCAACAATATCTTCAAATTTCTGTTTAAAGCCATATTCCAGAACCCGATTTGCAGCCTCAGGACCTTTGATAATATTAGGCAATGATATCATCCTTTCCGCCCTTGCTGATGATCAGCTCGCCTTCTTCTTCCAGACGTCTGATAATAGCAACGATTCTCTGCTGTGCCTCTTCAACATCTTTCAGACGAACATTTACGGTAACTTCCATATCGGACTGAATGCTTTCTTTCATACGGGTTGACATATTGTTGAAAATAACATCTGTAATCTGCTTATTGGCATTCTTAAGCGCATAAACCATATCCTTCATATCGCATTCGCGGATAAAACGCTGAATGGATCTGTCGTCCATCGTAATGATATCTTCGAAAACGAACATCTTTTTGCGGATGGTATCGGCCAGTTCTGCATCTTTTCTTCCCAACTCGTCGAAGATAAGTTTTTCGTTTCCCCTGTCCATATGGTTCATTACGTTTGCTATGTAATCGATACCGCCAACCGTTGTATAATCCGTCGTAAGGATACCGGAGAACTTCTTCTTAATCTCACTTTCCACAATCTTAATTGCTTCCGGAGATGCGCTTTCCATTCTGGCAATGGATTCCACAACCTGAAGGCGCTTCTCGGGAGGAAGCTCAGAGATCAGCTGCGCGGTCATCTCTTCATTGGTATAGGATAAAACAAGCGCAATGGTCTGAGCCCTCTCATGCTGGAGAATTGAGAAAAGATTCTTGGAATCACTCTTCCGGATAAAGCCAAAGGATCTGGATTTAAGGGACTGGGTGACTTTCTGGAGCAGACTGTTGGCAGTGCTCTCTCCAAATGCCTTTTCCAAAACAGTTCTTGCATATTCCAGACCACCGTCTGTTACCACCTTCTGGGTTAAACAGGTTTTATAAAACTCATCCAGTATGGCCTGTGTGGTTTCAGAAGGAACATGTCCCAGTTTTGCAACTTCGACTGTTAATTTCTCAATTTCCTCTTCACTCAGATACTTATATATTTTGGAAGCCTTATCCACACCGAGTGAAACAATAACTGTTGCCGCTTTTTGCTCCGGCGTTAAATTAGTCGTCATTATTGTTTCCTCCATTTAACCAGGTCTTTAATAGCTGTGCTGAAATCTCAGGGTTCTGCTCAGCGAATTCCCGAACGCTCTCACGCAGTTCGGCTCCTCTGTCTTCTTCAGGTGCAAGAATTTCAATCTCCTGATCTTCCTTAGAAGGCATCTGAGGAAGAATCGGTACATCTTCCTGACTATCTTCTTCCAGTTCTTCTGCAAGCGCTCTCTTCTTTCTTCTGCGACGCACAATGAGTACAATCATAAGTACCAGAAGAAGTACTCCAGCCAGTGCCCCAATGAGAATCCACTGGTTAATCAGAATACCATTGGTACTTGCCTCTGCAGGCTTATCCGGTTCTTTTGGAACCTCAATGGTATAGAATGGTGCCGCCACAGCTGTAATTTTTTCAGCCCGATCTGCCTGAGCAATTCCCGCAGCGTTTCCTGCAAGATTACGGATATCATCGATGGAAAGTGTTCCAAAGTCGCTGCCATTGACTACAACTGAAACAGTAAGGTTTTCTATACTTCCCGGATTGACCTGTCCCTGTTCCTTAATCTGATTTAATAAGTACTTTCTGTTTAAACTATTGGATGCATATGCACTATCTGCATTTTGTCCGCCAGCATTATACTGTGGTATATCTGCATTGGCTTCTGAACCGGCAACCCCTGAAGCTGTCTGTGCATTCCCTGAATATTCTTTGGAAATGGACTCCTCAGAAGTAAGACCTGTTTTATCCTTCTCGTCAATCTTCTCCGGTGTATTGTAAACAATACTTTCCCGGATCAGCTTTTCCATGTTCACGGTACCTTTTACAGATACCCTTACATTGCCATTTCCGTAGATGGGACCCAGTACATTAATTACCTTAGCTGTAATCTGGTCTTCAATGAGTTTTGCTATCTCATCTGCAGCTTTTCCGGAATTTGTATCAGTATCACCAGCGTTAGTTGATACCTGACGGCCGTTTCCGTCAAAGACAGATACATTATCAATTACCATCCCCGGAATACTTCTTGATATTAAAAGCTGTATGGAATTCGCCTGTTCTTCCGTGGGCGATCCCCCGTCCTTCATAACGACAACAGCCTGGGCACTCGCTTCTTTCGCGCTATCTTCGGACAGTGCATATTTAGAAGTTTCTCCCAGGGCTATGGTAACGTATGCCTCTTTTACTCCATCAAAAATCTGAATCGTAGATCCAATTCTTGTCTCCAGATCGTACAGCTTAAATGTCTGACGATCTGTATCTGTAGTCATAAGATTAACATTGTTTTTGAAAACGTCATATGTAAAACCGCTTTTGGGATATCCTTCTGATACCAGCTTGGCTCTTGTGGTGTCCATCTGTTCTGTAGGCACCTTAATATCACCATTATCATACTGATAATCAATCCCGTCTTCCTGCAGTTTCCCAATAATCTGCTTTGATTCTTCACTACTCACCCCGGTAAACATAACTTCATACGGTTTCTGCCGCATGGACATTGCTGCAAAGACAGCGCCGCCTATAACCAATACGCCAATCACTGACGCAATAATTATCTTTTTCGTCTTATCACTTAGTTTACCTAATAATTCCTTAATTTTTTCCATCGCGTACGTCCGCCCTGTTATCTGTTTTAAATACTAATACGAATAATTTCCGTATAAGCTTCTAATGCCTTATTCCTAAGCGCGGATAAAAGTTCTACGGATAACTGGGCCTTTGCCGCTGCAGCCGGCACGGTATGTGCATCATCAATCTGCCCGGTCGCCAAAAGGTACTGCTGATTGCTTAAGTCCGCTTCCGTTGTTTTCACATTCTGAACTGCCTCTTTGAAAATATCCGAAAATGCAGATCCTCCGTTTTGTCCGGATACTGCCTTCTTAGCTGCTCCTATATCCCCAATGGTGTCCAATGAGCGAATGGGCGTTATGAACATCTGTTCCATCTTATATGCCTCCCGTTTTAACCTTTAATAATTGTACGTAGTCTGCTGATATCACTGTTTAAAGAATTCAGTTCGTACTGATACTGCAGGGTAGTCCTCGCAAGTTCCACGTTCTCTACATCCACATTGACATTGTTGCCGTCTAATCTTGCAGATTCCTCTTTGGTATTTCGTACAAAATATCTGGAGTTACTGATAATGTTACCGATATCTGCCGAAGTACCTTTCCTCGCTGCCGCGAGCCGGTTACGAAATTCATCTTCGAATTTCACATATTTGGCCTTATAGCCCGGAGTTTCCCCATTCGCGATATTATTAAGCGTCGTCGTCTGCTTAGCCCACAAATAATCCAGAGATTTTTCCGCCATGGAAATGCTGTTTCCAAAAATCGAATTCATCGGATCTGTTCCTCACTTTCATTTCTTCCGGCAATATGCCATAATGACGTATACGGACTGTTACAAAATGGAAAAAATAGTTAAATTTTAACAGTCAAATGCAAATTCTTAAATTTTTTGTAATTTTCTTACTCCATTTTACATTTTATTACAAATATTGTCAAGAAAGTTCTTTTCAATCGACACTGGTTTTATTGGTTAAAAAATGATCAAACGTAAAAAACCTCGTATTTACGAGGTTTCTAGGGTATTGGAGAGCAAAATTTTACCATATTTTTTATTTCGCCTGGGTAAATATGGGTTAAATTTTTAGCAGATTTTGTGTATTTCATTAGATTTTCAGTTACTATTTTCGTCTTAGTAATGCTATTTTATTATTATATGTAACGTTTTTACGCAAAAATCACGATTACTTTATACGTATAATAAGTTTATGGAGTGTATAGATAAATTATTTATAAAAAGTATATCTCTTGTAATGAACTATTTAATTTATGTCAGTATGATGTTACTATCTTGCTATACTTCAACAAAATAATCATTCATAAATTCCTTATACTTTATCACTCTTTCGTCGTTTGGAGCATACGCATCAAGTTTATCTAATACATTCACCCATAGAAAGTCTTTGTTAGACATAAGCAGTTCCATTGTCTGAATACCATGCTCCACATCAAAAGCTCTTTCCATATCTTCTTTATAGCCTCGCCTGGCTGCATTAAAAAAATCAGGCTCCGAAAAATACCTCTTATCGGTTTGACCAAACATTATTTTTATTATTTGTTCAAATGTTTCACGATAAAATTCTTTTTCAAAATGAGCACCGTTTAAGTTCTCCCATTGTGTTTGATCTCCCATAAAGTATTGAGATAGATCAATCACATAAGGATTATACTTTGCTATAATATAATTTTCTAATTCCTGCAATGATTGATTATATCTATCATTAGCCTGATATGGTTGTTTAAAATCTACTGGTATTTCTTTAATCTCTCCATTTTTAGCTAAATATTTGTCATAATTTTTTCAAAGAATATATCTATGTATGGATACCATATCCATTGAGGAATTGTCATAAAATTAGCAAGTCCAATACCTGCTTCATACCTTTTAAAAAATTCGTGTGCGCATGTGGCAAATGCAGTTTCTTTATAAACTGCAAAATCATTTTGCATATCAAAAAGATCCATAACCAGCCAGTCAGCATCGGATTCCAGTAATAACTTAATGGTGTATTTATTTATGCATTGCTATAATGAACAAAGACGCGTTTTGTCCCACAGCTCATCAGCTGTAATTTGTAATACCTCTTTTTCAGGAAATGGAGGCGGCATAACAGATAAAGCAATATTCTGTTTATCCAGAAAATAGCCCATTTCTACATCATCGTGTGCGATTCTATGCCCTGCCTGATTACCGTTAAGCATAGAAATACGTGAAACACAACTTCCTAAAATATTCACTTTCATACAAAATCCCTCTTTAGCATTTATTATTTTTTCTACATCCTCACTTTTCTATCTCGCTTGCAAAATACTGACCTATTTTAGCAATAAAACCTAATACATCTTGTTTCATTGGTTTTGGAAATGTTGATATGACAGGTGCTGTCTCAAAACTTAAAACTTTATTAAATTTAATATTTCTCATCCCTCTGATAAACCCCTCCCAATCTGTAGAAGACCGATTTTCTCTGTTCTTTGTAAAGGTAAAAGGGATCTGGTGTAAATCAGAGGCTCCGTCATTATCATGAATGTGCAGAACTTTTAATCTTTCCCCAAGTTCTGTAATAAAGCCCGCAAAATCAATGCCTACCAGATTTGCATGACCCGTATCAAAACAAAAGCCCAAAACTTCAGCATGATATTTTTCATTTATGCTGTCTATCCGTTCAACTGCCTTTTTTACGTCACAGCATGGTCCTTCTACGAGATGTCCGCCAATACTGTCGTATAAATTTTCAATACATATTGTTATACCGAGTTCCTTGGCTAATGGAGCAATGGAGTGAATAAATTGCGATGTCTGCTTCCATTCCTCATCTTCTGAACCTAAATACCGCGCTAATTTACAACCATGTATTACAATATATTGACAATTAAAAAAAGCACAGACCATCATGCTTTTGGGTGCTACTTCTTTCCATAAATATTCATTCAATTCCTTGCCTGCCATAGGCACATATATTGGATATGGCATATGCATCTGGCTTATTTTAATTCCACTAGAAGCTGCACCATTCTTATGGGGTAAAAAAAAGTTTTCTAATTCCTGAATAGACTTATCAAAGAATGTATTTAACTCCATCTGATATAAAGAGGTATTCATCAGATATGAATTTAAACTAAAATCTGCACAAGTAAATCCTGTATGTTTTAACATAGAAAACCCTTCTTCCGGGCAATTGTCATTTATGACATTTTTTGTCTGTACACCTATTTGATTCATATCATTTGCTCCCAAGTCTGTCAAAAAAATAAGATGGCATATACTCGTCATTAAAAAATTCAATATTCTTAATTCCCATGCCATTCAGCTGTTCTTGTATTTCACGATAATAAATATTACAGATAAATATACCACAGCCTTCCGGAAGTTCTAAAAGGCTATCCGGGGATCTCACCTCCAAACCGCAGAATTCTGTACCCCATATGCTGCGATTGTTATCACACGTATATAATGGAGGATATTTCTCACCATAGCATTTCATAAAGTTACGGCACATATTCCCTGCACCAAAAAGAACAATATGCTTGTATTTTTTCAAAAGATTTTCTATTTCAATCTGCCACTGAAAGTAATTTGCCACCGATCTGGCAAGTTGCATCAGTTCTGTCCGAAGAATTGGAGAAAAAGATTTCGCCGTATCACCAAAACTCAAAATCAAATGACCATCAAAACCAATATCTCTTAATCCACGAATCAAGCTAAGCCAATCTGTAAGAGGCTGGGATCTGTTCACACAGGTAAATGGCAGCATGGCATTCTCTGTCTGGCCATCACAATCTCGCAAATTAACTGCTTTTAGCCTGGAGCCCAGATCCAAAACAAAATCATACATGTTCTGTCCGCATAGATTACACACACCCACATCCAGGCAAAAGCCAAAACGTTCTTCTCCTACTTCTTTATTTAGTTCATCAATCCACTTTGATGCTGTTTTTCCATTTGAGCAGATTCCCCTGATTAAATGACCATTCAAATCCCGACATTGATTTTCTAACAGTATTGTTACATTATGTTCTCTTGCAATACCGGCAAGGTGAAGATAATATTTTTTATTTACTGCCCACTCATCTTCCGGCTCTATACCGGAAAATAGTGGTCTTATGATAATAGCCTGGCATTTAGCCTCCCTACACACTTTGATGCTCTCCTCTGCCAGCTGGATCATAAGTTGATTAGATTCAACATGCTTAGAGGCTCTTTCCAGATATGGCGCGTAAGCAAGAGTTGTATGCAGCTGCGTTTGTCTGCACTGAACAAGCATCGGTATTAAATCGTGGTACAGTTCGGTTGGATTCCCTGATACACATATTCTTTGATTAATTTTATTTTGACCAACCTTACTGGTCATCCTAAGTTCAATTGGGGTACATGCCAGTGATGCGTCAAGCAGCACATCACAAAATCCCGATCTCACAATATCAATTGCACCCTGTCTCGGTCGATCTATATCTATAATACCATCTGGAGCGCATATAATATTCAAGTTCTTTCACCTCTTTTCTAATATACTTTTATACCAGTTTTTGCTCGATTAATGATTTGATTTTGGTTGAGCTGGTACCCTCCGTATAAGGAAAAAAAACCATTTCTGCACCGTGTTTCTCCAAAAATTCTTTATCTGCTAGCCAATCTGGATTATCTTTGTAATCACTTCCTGAAAATTGGCAGTCGAAATGGTACATTCTATATGCATCTCTGGTTCCACTATAATTTAGAGGTATTTCAACAGCCTCATTCACATATTTACAGGAACGCACTAACTCTATTCTATCTTCAAACGGAATAAATGGTACTGTTTTTTTATATTTCCTTACACCCTCATCCGTTACCACACCAACAATGAGATGATCACACTGCTCTTTTGCTTTTTTAAACATATTCAAATGTCCTATATGAAACAAATCAAACACTCCTGCAATATATCCTGTATGATACTTTTTGGGTAAAGAATCCTGTCCTATCACAAGATTCTGGATTACCTGCTGTTTTCTGACATATTCTGCATTTTTATCATAGATGCAGTATTCTTCAACTCCCATTTTTCGCAATTGATGAACAATTGCAACATAATTCTTGATACAGATAATAATTCTACGTTTCTCCTTTGGCAGATCCAGAATAGTTTCAGGCGGCATAATCTCAATTCCATTCAAACTACTTCCCCATTTACGGGCATCATTATCTACAATCCCATAAATATCATACTGCTTCTTAAATTGAGACAGAAAGTATTTCGTAAAATTCCCTGAACCAAAGAGAACTATCTTCTTTTTCTCTGCATCTTTAAAAATATCTACAAAAATTCTCTGATACTGGGGATTAGAATAATTAATCCTCTGTCTGTTGGTATGAACAGTCTCTAGATTCCGCTGATACTTTTCATTAAAGAGTCTTAATTCCCTCTGGTTTCTCAGCTTGTTTATAAATTCCCATGACATACTGATCCACAGCTCCAATTTCTCACTCAAACCATACTTTTCATAAAAATAATGTTTGGGAAGAATTGCTTCCATCTCTGGTTCTCCTGCATAAACAATTTCAACTATCCTGAAAACAATTGCATTGGCTGGATAATTTTCCTCACAAAACTCTTGGTCATAGAAAACATACTTACCATTATCATAAAAACAATTAAGAGGGACCAAATCCACATATCCCTTTTCCAGTAAAATACCCAATTCTTTTTGCTTCTCTGATGCCTCTATATGGGGCGAAGACTGGAAGATAAAATTCCGGAACCGGTCCATTTCCAATATAAAACTATCCAAATTTTCTCTTGCCAATCTGCGAAGATGAATCAATGCACTCTCACTGTCTACATAAGGCATACAGTATGAATGATTTATGCACTTTCCTTCCAGAATTTCTAGTCCCCGGGACCTTAAATCATTCTCATTGTTTTTAAGTTCTTGCAGTTTATGTCTGCCTTCCTTATACAGTACAAGTTTCTCCACTGTATGATCATTCCTGATAATCGTAGCCATGGCGTTTTCCCTGCCTCTGTCCATAGAAAGTGTCACATGCCTGACATTCTCAAAGGAATTATCATTTGAACATTCGATAAAAAAGGAGTTAGCCATAATATGAAACATTCCGTTTTTAATTATGTCTTTATATAGAAATTCTTCTTCAAGGAAAATGGTATCTGGAAAATGATACATAGGGAATAATCTTATATCCAATTCTTCTGTAGGAAGATAGTCTTCTGAATAAATTAACTGGGGGAATTCCAAACCTGGAAAAACCGAATAAAACTTTCGGTCTTTCCAGCCGGACAAATCCAGCATATTACATATTTCTTCTCTGGAATAATTACGTCCCTGTAAATATTTTCTATCTTCTTTCAATACTTTTCGGTAGTTCTCAATTCCGTCAAAATTACGGTTGGTGAATGGATCCCTGTCGCCGCAAAAATAACGCAATCCGAGTCTATTATCCATACCAAGAAGCAGTCTTCCATTGTCTTTAAGCAATTCTCTCCACAACGAAAGAGTCTTTACCGGATTGTCAAGGCGTTCTACCATGCCAATTATAACTATATAATCAAACGTTCCTCTATATTGCTCCAAAAATGCTTCACATAAAGAGGCCGTTAAGTCTGAGCAAATCACTTCTTTGCATATATCCTGTAAAAATTCATTTATACTGCTTTCTTTTTCCTCAATATAAAGAACCTTCCCATCGGAAGAAAAATTGTACCAGTTCAGCAATCCTTTGGGCATTTCCCAAATAATTTTATCTGCCTCCATCACTTCCTCCATATATATTACCGATTATTCTTTCATTTCCATAACCTTCATCATATATTCATGTACTTTCATTCCACAGGTCCCATCCAGATTGGAGGCCAGAGTAGACAGTTCCTCAAGTTGTCTGACACGAACCTCTTTCAGCCTGTCCTGAGCCAGTTCTTCCAGAAAGCTTTCAAAAGAGAAGAATTTACTTTCTCTCCGGAAAAAACCAGACTTTTTTTCTATCTTTTCAAAACCATCTTCCCCGTCTGTCATTTTCCCATAGTCTGCTTTGGTGAGCGTAGGATAAAACAACTCCCAGGATTCATTCTCCACATGGATGATGGCAGCCGCTTCATCACAATTTCTCTGGACAATCACCTTGTTCTCATCCCATCTGGCTCCAAATTCGCTGGCCAGGGACCAATCCGGATTATAACCATTCCCCACTTCTTTGGATTTATCCCAAAAGTCTTCTAAAAGAAGAGAAGTCTTTCCGGTTGTTTTATCTAATTTTACCATGCAATTAGAAAATCCAGGAACTGTCACGATCCATTTTCCCATACCAATCAGATGTACATGAGGCAAATTCCTGCCAAATATTTTACCGGGCCAAGAGCGAAAACCTTCCGGCATCGTAAAGGCTCTGACCTTCCCGGAACGTCGGTCCCATCTAATGAGATTTCCGCTGTTTATTTCAGCAAGCCAGATACAGCGTTCCTCCGCAATAATTCCCGAATAACCATTTCCCTTTTCTCCTACCGGACAGAGCGCATATGTACCGTCTTCCATATGAAAACGCAGAAGGCAATTGGTATAGACAGCACTAATCCATATGTCTTTTTCACATACTGAGCAGCGAAATGTAACACCCTGCTTCTCAGCCTCTTCTTTGCCTACATCTTTCCATAATTCTTCTATGCATTCTGTATGATACTTCCACTTTCCTGTTTCTATATGAAACTCTGCAATGGCTCCTCCCACTGATGGAAGATAGAATACTCTGCCGCCCCATGTTGCAATCCGATTGAAGCCGGCCACTGTGTCAGAATCCTCCCTTCCAATTAACTCCTGCTTCATGGTTATCAGGTCGAATACGGCGGGGCATCGGGCCAAAGTTGGAGAAAGAAACAGCTTATTATCTACTTCTGCAAAAAAAGGATATGAGCTGTACCATTTTGGCTGTTTTTCCACACGATCTTTAAAATGAACCATCTTTGTATTAACATCCATATAAAGAAGGGAATTTAAACGGTTGGTCGTTATCCAGACTTTGTCCTTCTGCCTGAAAATATCTGTCATATGTACCCTATATTTTTCTTCTTCTGTATAACTATCAGTGATGTAATTATTAAGTATAAAAATCGGTTTTCCCGCAGCTCCAAATAGATTGATTATTGAGGTACTCTCCTCCCCTATGTATCCATCTGATATGGCAACTGCCCTTGAGATATCTGAGGTTTCATCTAATACACCAATTTTATTTTCTGTAAAATAGGCCTTAAGGCTGCTGTACGCTTCCATTAAATGAGGTCGCATGGATATTATGGTTGCTTCCAAAAGAGGATGAGGCCTCCATATAAGGGCTACCTGACTCTGTTGTTTTACTATCTGACAAATTCTTTTTATTTTCCGAAGATAAATTTCTCCATCCTGTAAAAAGCAGCCAATACTGGTATTGAGCATCAATACCTTTTTTCCTTTTAGCATTGGCTGCCACTGCACCGGAACGACGCTTCCATTCCGGCATAAGTTAATTACCCGGTCTAGCTTAGGAGAACCAAAAGGAATAATTTTATCGTAGTAATACATACCTTCACAAAAACTTTTTGCGTATTCTGACTGCACTACCATATAATCCATATACTGATAAACCGGCAGTCCCAAATGATCCTTCGCAATGAATCCTCCTGTAACATAATAGGGCACGTAAACTAATTTTCCTACATATTTTTTCAGCTCTCCGGAAAAATATCTTCTGTTCACTTTGGTGACAAAATTCCAGTCATCATAAGGATTATGTATATAAGCAATGTCAGGAAGATTCTGTTCTAATGAATATTTTTGATAAGCGACAACCGGAACATATTCCGGGAATTTAGATCCATCATAATGTTCTACCCATTGGTTTTTATTGGCATCAAATTCATAATAGGGTATGGGAATTACATAGCACTCACAGCGTTTATCTTTTTGTGCAGCAAGCCAAATGCTCTCCAGACTGTCCCACATGGAAGCTTTATAGGGCAAAAATACCACTTGATAGTTTTCCAATATATCTGCAAGAAATGTTTTTATGCGCTCCGTGAGATTACTTAAAACCCTCACGTTTCTTTCACCTGCTGATTCCTGAGATTGGCTTATCAAAAAGGCCTCTTCACAGTATTCTTCCAGCAAAGAAATAATTTCTTCATGATCAAAAGTATCACTTTCCAGTGTCTCCCCAATGGTAATCGCCGCCTGTTGGCAATCTGTTAGCACTGAAATAATTTGAACTTGATCAGTTAAATTGACAAGTAAGCTTTGCATCTGTTCTACAGAGTCCAATAAATCCCTAAGCTGTTTCTTGATATATGTACGCATGCTTTTTTTATTCCCCTTTTGTATTCTTACACATCCTTTTTCCCATCTTCATGCAGTTCTAAAATAGTTTCTAACAAAGCTGCTTTTTCTGGCATTCTTTGCAGTAAATAAACTGAATCAGGTGAAATACCAGAAACTCTTAACTGGTCTAAAATCTCCTGAGGCTTATGTCTATTTGCGATTACATAGAATGCATTTTTATGTTTTAATACCGTTTCTTTTGGTTCTTCCACCAATAAACCACGGACTTCTCTGTTAATCTTATTTATATCGTTATCACAAATTGCAACCACATTCCCTTTTAAAAAAATATAGTTCAGTTCTGCCAAATCTTCTCCATATTTACCTGCTCCAAATATCACGATTTCTTCTTTTTCTCTGAAGATTTTCGCTATCTGAAGAAGATCTTTTTTTAACATTGTTCTATCTTGATCAAATTTATGTGTTTCCCCAATATCTCCACATAATATCTTCACTTCTCTCACCTGTTCATAATTTAATGTTTTAAAATATGAATCTTCATTCCCGAATTCAAATTCCATTTCTTCATGAATTTCCTCTATGAATTTTTTACGAAATTCCAGCAAAAGTCTTTTATAATTCCAAAAGTACGAAATGAGCTTCTTGTTTTTATAAAAGTTAGTAAAATCCTCTCCGTTAAGGTGATTAAGCTGCATTTGTTTTTTTAACCAACAAAATTCATCTATAATACAGCTGTATTTTTTCTGTGATTTCACCGAAGAATTGTTGTTATCGAGCCGATAATGATATAGCTGATGATCTGAAAAATAAACCTTTTTGGAAAGCAACGTTGCCAATACGGAAAATCCTGTATCCTGATAAGAAGCTCCCTGAGTCTCATTTAAATATAAATGGTTACTAATTAAAAAATCCTTTTGATAAAGTCCAGCCCATATACTGTATCCAACATAATATCTGATTTCCGGTTCTTCCTGCACGTTTATAACACAATTATATCGGGATTGATTTGCTAAATGTTTAAATTCAGACTCAATCCTTCTTCCACCGATATCAATAAACTTTTTGTAATCTGCTTTTATAAAATCCACCTGGTATTTCTCTGCCGTTTCATATAAGATCTGCAACATATCACTTCTGATATAATCGTCCGATTCCACAATTGCAATATAAGTTCCCTGAGCTAAGGAAATTCCCTTGTTAATCTTATAACCATAACTTGAATTACTGTCATACAAATAGTGAACTCGTCTATCATTTTCAGCATATGATCCAATAATATTTGAAGTTGCATCAGAACCACTATCAATACATATAATTTCAATTTCCTGCAATGTCTGATTAATTATACTATCCATGCATTCTTTTATATATTTTTCAGAGTTATGTAATGGTAAAATAACGGTAATCTTCATCTTTTTACTCCTCTAATTTAACTTTATTCCAAACATATTGGTGATTTCCAGACTACCTTTTGCTCATTTATCCCCAATTCTTTAAGATTTTCTTTAATTTCTAAAACAGTTTTTTCATTTTTAACTGCTATTACTACATAATCAAACTCCATGTCTCTTAATATATCAGGTGATTGAATTATATGATCTTCGGTCATCAGATTTGTGTAATTTTGATCCACCCACCCATGTAATTTTGCATATCTGCTTTTTATCAGATTTTCTTCATATGATGCCCCAACATTTCCTCCACCGTATATTACTACACTGCTATCTTTTTCAATTAATTCAAACGGGAAAAGATACTTGGGTCTTTCTGGTAGAATATCAAATACACTTTTTATAGCCCAAAATAAAAATATTTTTGTATATGCTTTCACCTGTGTTTCCGTTTGGCTCCAAATACCAAACTCCAAAAACTTTTTCCTCATATAATGATAAAACTTATAAATCTTTTGAAAAGAGTCGATATTGTTATTCTGCGTCAAAGAATTAGAACGAGCTACATAATGATACCAACTTCTGTCAAGTATCATTATCTTTGTAGCTTTCGTAATAAATATATAAGTAATTGCAGCATCATCTCCCAAAACAATATTTTCGTCTAAATCAGCGCAAACTTTTTTCAACAATTCCACTTTATAAATTTTATTTGACATAGATGGAGTAATAGCCCTCTGTTTTGTTTGCATATCATACATCATGCAAGGAATTATCTTATCATTTATATCCTCACACTCATATAATCCAGGAGGTATTTTATCAATCTCATAAATAACATTTTTGGGGGTTTCTATAGTGAGACCGGATGTAATCATATCCGGATTATATTCTGCATACGCAGCCATCATACAAAAATACATATCAGGCTCTATCCAGTCATCACTATCTACAAAAGTTATCAATTTACCATAAGCCAATTGAACACCCAGATTTCTTGCTGCAACTGGTCCATTATTATTTATATGTATAACACGTATTCTATCGTCCTTATTTGAAAATTCATCACAGAATTTCCCCGAATCATCTGTAGAACCATCATTAATTAAAATAATATCTAATTTATTATATTTCTGATAAATAATACTATTTATACATTTTTCCAGATACTGTGCAGTGTTATAAACAGGAACCACTACAGTCAATAATTCATTTATAAAAACATCTGTGTTGTACACTTTTTTAGTATTCCTCTCTTTAAATAAATATATCACTAAAACCACAATTCAGAGAATTCTAAACGTTTTGAAAAGCGCCTTCTGCACATTATTTCCACTTCTTTTGCATTTTCAACTCTTAACTCTTTTGATTGATGGATTATTTTTAACAAAACATTATATAGTTTTTCTATATCATTCCTATTGACAATTGTCGATGAGATCGCTTCTGGAAACATTTTATTTATAATTTCATACTCCTCATTTAGCAATAAATATCCATTTAACTCAAAAGCATATTTATGTAAATTCGAAAATTTTTCAGACCTCTCTTTTGATTGCAAATTTTGTCTTCTTACTGTTTCATTATTTCCGGATTTTCTCCAATACAACAAATTTTCGCTTAAATTTGTAATCCTTCCGCGAGCCGAACATTGTATCCAAAAATGATAATCCTCCATTCCCAGCCAACCATCATGATAATTTATCCGATTTCTTTTTATAAAATCAGCCCTAAACATTGCACTTCCATTTGCAACAGAGTCATATAGCATCATATCAGCACGGATATATAATGGATTATTCAACGGTTCTCCACAAGTCCGTATTATCTGATCATTTTCATCTATAATACAATGCCGTCCTCCCACTACATCTATATCACTGTGTACATTTAGATAATTAACTTGAGTATCAAAGCGGAAAGGAACCGTTAAATCATCGTCATCCATTAAAGCAATATACTCTCCACTTGCTAATGCCAATCCCCTATTTCTTGAAAATGAAATTCCCTCGTTTTTTTCATTTCTTACAATTTTTATTCTGGAATCCCTTATTTTACTAACGATATCTAACGAATTATCTGTTGAACAGTCATCAACTATTAATAATTCAAAATCTTTATAGGATTGTTGCAAGATCGATTCAATTGCTTTACTTACAAACTGTTCCGCATTATACAAAGGCATAATAACTGATATCTTTGGCATTATTACCTTATATGATGTTCATAGAAGTTTAACATCATATTTCCTCCTTATATATATTTAGTATTGTGATAACAAATCTTTATTAGATTATAACTGCTACAGATTTTACAAAAAAACAGATGTAATTATTACTTCTTTTGCATCCAAAAACTCCCACCTTGAATCGGAGCATGAATGGGCCAGTTTTCCATGAATATATCCCTATATTTTTTTTCCATCATATTTTGAAAATATATGGTTTTATAATTATCATTGTTCTGTAAAAACGCCCTCAATAAATATAATTCATTCCATACCCTGCCACTGTAAATCCACTCCTTTGGATATTCGAATGGATAAAAAATGTCATGCAAATGAATGTAAACACCTTTTGCAAGTCTGGGAAATATATCAAAAAACAAATAATTGACATCTGATCCTATTTTAGATACATGTGTTGAGTCTATAAATAGAACATCTCCTTCTTCCAATTTCTCAAATGCATTGAATGAAACATCCTGCAATTTTTCTGGCAACAATTCAAGCTCATCCTGCGGCTTAACCAAAGATTTTAGTAAATCTGGATAAGGTTCAATAAATTTTAATTTAATTTGGTTATTCAAATAAAATTCATTCGTATCAAGCATGACTGCAGATGTATATCCTGAACCAACCTCAATAACCCTTTTAGGACGTAAAATTCGTAGCATGCAATGTAAACCAATTGCATCTGCATGACTTAGATTATTGTTATTATATTTATACCTTAATTTATTTGAATCTGTATATTCTGTAATATCTGTCCAATTGGGTATTGTGTCATACAAAAGTTGCATTTTATGTAGCGTCTTTATTTGATTCTCCTCATTAAAGTCTATATCCCTTACATCTTTTTCTCGCAGAAATAATTGTTCTTCTTTATTTTTGATTTCTTCCAAGTCTGGATATAAAGAATAAAAATGACCAAGAGGCGAAAAGTTTTCTTTCTCTATATAACTATTCAGTCCCTCCCAATTAAATATAGTTCCTGTAATATTCGGAGGCATTATATAGGGAAAACCCTCCTTTTCTAATTTGTTTACAATATCCCAGCCATATTTTGGAGAAACCAGCATATAATATTTTCTTTTATCTTCCATAAGTTTCTCTAAGCCAACTACTGGAATTCCACAAATAATTTCACTCTGTTTTATTATATCATTATCACAAAAGCAGCTAACTTTTAAGTTGTTTTTTTCAAGCTTATAAAATAAACGCTGCCCCCTTTGCCCTGCTCCAAAAATAACCCACACTTTTTCTAAATCCGAAGAATATTCATTGTTAAAATACGCATTAAGAATATTTTTTAATTCCATATTAATTATTTACAATGTATAAATATAATATAATACTCATACAATCCTCTCTAAATAGTATATAAAACAAACTATAATAACTAATAATTTTCAGAATTTATATAATATAATTTAATAGATTTTGCATTTCAATCAAGCCATATGATCACATAAATATGTTTGAATAGTATCACCAAACTTATTCATAGAGAAATATCTCTCATATGTGTTTCTTGCATTTTTTCTTATATAATTAAGAGACTCTATATTTTGTATTATATAAGTCAACTTCAACAATAAATCCTCCAAATTACCCGCTTCATAGATAAACCCATTTTCATTATTTTGGATAAATTCTGCAATCCCAGTATTCGTATTTGTTATGCATATTTTCTGATTCATCATTCCTTCTACTATAGCTATAGACATTGTCTCCTCTAAAGATGTGCATACTACTATATCTATTTGTTGGAATACTTTCTCTATTTCATTCCTAGACATCTCTCCCAAAATTTTTATCTGGTTAAAATCTTTTATTATATCATTAACTTCTTCTCTATATTTTTTTCCCCCATCGCTTCCAATAATCCAACACTCTAGCTTATCCTTTACAGATAGAGGTAATTTTTTTAATGCATATATTAGCTCTTTTTGATTTTTATTACTTGTGATCTTTCCTATTATTGATATAACTATCTTTTCATGGAATATATCGCCATTAACATAAAAATCCGGTAATCCGAAAGGTAATATTTCTACTTTTGGTTCTAAATAATATTTGGCAAAATTTGACCTAGCAATATCGCTAACTGCAAAAATCTTTACATTTGTAAATGCAGTGTCATCTATGAGATTCCCATATTGTTTTATGTACTCATTATAAGGTGTGCTATGCTCGTGCAACCACCAAAACACAGGTTTTCTTTTACTAATTCTATTTACACATAATATACTTTGAAGCGCGATAGCCATAACAAAGTCAAATTCTTGTATCCACTCAAGTTCTGCTTCCTCTATATATGGTATAGCTGTACATAACCAAACATTTATTTTGTAACTATTAATTTCCAGAATTGTGTCTTCATTACCCGCTGGTGCTGATAATACAACATAATATCCTTTATCCTTTAATGCTATAGCAGCATATATTGCAGCTAAAGAACCTCCTGTATAATTTATAAATGGCAATATAATAAGTGCCCTTTTCTTACCTTGATCTTTCTCTGCTTCGTACTTAGTGACAAGCCCATGAGTTTTACTACTAACAAATTCCTCCCAAAACATTATCTTTTCACTAGGTACTCCTAATAATATTAATTGATTTTTCATTTCTATAGGAGTAAGACTAGCTAAAATAATAACATCATAATTTAGTTCTGACACGGAATGGGGAGCATAAACAGATATATTTTCAATGTATTTTCCTTGTAGACTATTATTATTATCTATAAAAGCAATTATATTTACTTCTTTTGGCAATGTATTCTTTCGTCTTTCATAAAATATTCCTGTTCCAAAAATAACTACATTTGAGTTCATTATTATACCTCTTTATCTAATTCTTTTTGTTTAAAGTAGTTTCTCAACAACATGTTTATATTATATTTTTTTAGTAAACCATTATTAAATATATCACAGTAAATGCAATGATTCCTCTTTTATATTCATTTAAGAATACATTGTTTTTTCATTATTCCATATATCTATTATAGTATTTTTAGATACGTCACTAAGCAAAAAGATAATGATCGTTATATTTTAGATTAATAGCTTTTCTATCCTATATGCTATCTCTCTATTTACTAACTCATTCAGATGAGATGGAACAGCACCATATTCATAATCTTTATCAGTAATATAGTATTGACAGTCTAAGGTTTCAACGTCTAATGCAAAACTACAATTTGACATAAAAAAGCTATAATAATGTTTCAGCATTTTATTTATCGATTTTATCATATTAATATTTTCATACATTTCACTATAAAATATATCACCCTTATATTCTGATAAATAATTTTTTACTAAAATAATCTTAATACTTGGGTAATAAGCTTGTATTTTTTTAATAAAGTTAATACAGCTAACTTCCCATAATCTTTTACATTCGATACTGTCGCGATATATTATATGATTGTTATCGAAGTTAACTTTGCAATCTTTATAAGCATCGCTCATAGTTAAATAACCACCCTCTACCTGTATTAAATCAAAGCGTTCTTCGATAAAGTCCATAATAATATATTGGGGATCTTCCTTTTTTAAATAATACCAAAAATCAGATTTTATATCCCTATTAACCATAATCTCACGATATTTATTATTAGATATAACGTTTTCCTTCTGACTTATGGGATTTACTATACTAATAAGACTTGAAAAATCAAATCTTAAAGATGGAATATGTAACATATTCATTAACCATGTAATACGGTTTAAGTTATATCCACCTAACGTGATATATTTAATTTCATTGGATTCAGGAAACTGTTTTTTGATAAATGATCGGTAGTCATTTACCATACTAGCAAATTCTTTTTCTTGTTTCCTATGAAAAAAAGCCGCCAAAATATCTGATAGCTTATATTTTATAGTTCTTTCTAATTGAAATTTATATTTCTCATAAATTCCACATCTTCTAAATCCATAAACTAATTCGGTAAAAGCCATTACTCCTATTGAATTATTATTTTCTAGGATATCTCTAGGTTTTTCTGACAAAGAATCTTTTCTAAATGTTCGATAATAGTATAGAGGTTTTTTAACATTTACTATATTATTTGATAATGCAATCAGTAATGCATAAATAGCTCTTGCTGGACTATGACAGTTTGGAAAATATATATTATATCTTAAAAATATATCTCTACGAATTAAACATTTCCAAATAGCCGTATTACCATATATCATATGTTCTTCTTTTGAATATTCTTTTGCCATGCATCCATAACTTGAACGATATGATTTTTGACCGTTAATATCATTATAACGGTATACATCACATTCCGCTATATCAGCATCATGCTTTTCTGCCTCAGTATATAAATCAAGTAAAAAGTTCTTATCCAACCAATCATCTGAATCCAAAAAGGCCAAATATATTCCCTTAGCTTCCCTTATTCCCAAATTTCTGGTTGCAGATAGGCCCTCATTCATCTTAGTAATATATCGAATTCGTCTGTCTTTATTTTTCCATTGAAGACATTTTCTTTCAGATCCATCAGTAGAGCCATCATTTATCAAAAGTATTTCATAATCATTAAAACTTTGGTTTAATAACGATTCCATACAAATATCCAGCCAGCTATATACATTATACACAGGTACAATTACACTAATCTTCATTTGTACTGCTCCTCAATTCTTTGATTGGTTGCATCCAATATATCAATAAGTTCAGGCTCAAATCCAGCATCTAACGCGTATTGTTTTTCTAAAATAGCCCCCTGATTATGAATCTCCGCTAGATTTTTCGTCTTATTAAATATATTACACATAACAAAACCCTGATTAAAATAGCTTGCTACTGCTATTCTATGTGCTCCATCAAAAATTCTATAGTCCTCATACAATGATGAACACTTACTCGTATCATAACCATTTTGTTCCCAGCTTTTTATTAATTCAATAAACTGTATCAATCGTCTTTCTGACGTTTCATCGCTATTAAATAATGACAAATATTTTTTATAGCATTTGTATCCATTTATATTTTTTCCGTAATAATTATCGATAGCCAGGTATCTGATAGCCATACCATAGTCCTCCCGAGCTGCATTCCAAATTTTAGAAAGAGTTACTTTCTTATTACAATAAATCGGTGCTCCTAGCAATAATTTATACAAAAAGGGATAAATCCATATAAAGTTTTTGATCCCCTTATTAATCAGATCAGCTATAATAGCGTCTTTAATGGAATCATGAACAGCGACACATATTATCATTTGTTCATTACTTTCTAGTTGATTCATAGGAATTATAGATATGCCATCTATATCCAGATAGCTACCTGTAGTAGTTGCAAAAGATACTACATTTTTTTCTATCTCGTATTTCTTTAAAGCGCCATAAAATCTTGTTGCAACATAACCAGCGCCAAAAATTATAATTTTGTGATTACTTAAAATGTATAATAGTTCAGTAATGTCATTAACTTCCATTCAAATCACACCTGTTCATCTTAAGAATTAGCTCTTTATTTTTTAAACTTGACGCTTCTATTTCACTTTAATTTAGATATTTAATAATATCCGCAACTCTTTCACTAGCATGCCCATCCTCCAGAACCCCATGCTCTTCCAAAAATCCATCAACTTTATTAATATATCCTTCAGAATCAAACTTTACGATATTCTCAACCAGTTCATCATTATCCCTAGCTACTGTAAACGGTAAGGAATACATATCCCACATCAACTTCCCTCTTTCCTCTGTATACTGGTCTAAATCATCTGCATAAAGAAAAACAGGTAAATGCATATTAATAACATCAAACGCAGAGCTGGAATAGTCGGTTATCAATACATCTGAAGCTGCCGCCAGCTCATTCATATCATCCCCCTGACTAACATCTATCATGTTTGATATTCCGTTTGTTAAAGGAAACCCTTCCAATTGTGCAGCCAATTGAGGATGAAGGCGTAAAAATACAAACCAATTCCCACCAAACTTTTCCTCCAATGCATTCACCAGACGCTTAAAATCAATAGTAGGTTCATCTGCAAATACCTGCCGGTTACCTTTTTGGCTACCGCCTCTGAAAGTAGGTGCAAACATCACTATTTTTGCATCCTGAGGCATCTGATATCGCTCCCGTATGTACCTATAAATTTCTTCTCTTCCATTAATAAAAATATCACATCGTGGTGAACCTGTTTTAATAATATTACCATGATAAAGTAACATTTCAGGATACAGTTTTGTACACCATTCAGAATTAGAAGTCACATAATCAACAAGATTAGAATCATATTCACTTACCAGATATGCAATTCTCGGAAATAGCTTTCCTCGAAATTTTCCCACTGGTTTAAACTCCAGCGCTGCATGCCAGGTCTGTATATAAAGCTGATTTTTCCTCTTAGCCGTACCATATGCCTTTCTGCTGTTATCCACCCATACTTTTGCGGTTGTCAGATGGTAGGCTCTATTTAGAAAGCTATTTTTAACCTTTTTAATTCCATCAGGAAACTGCTTTTCCATATTATTTACCAGCCAAACAATATCATACTTTTCTTTCCTGCTTAGAAGTTCTTCCGCAATGTAGCGGGGGTTGCAGCAAAACCCTCCGTCTCCTTCAAAAGTAGTGAATACTACCTTTCTTTTATTAACCGGTAAAATCCAAAGCAAACGGTAAAATAGATTCGTTCTGTAACATTGCCTTTTACGTTTTCTTATGTATTTTTCTTCATTGCTCATACCTTTCATCTCTGAAATTCCTCCCTTGCAATCTGAACCAGCGAATCTGGAATTAAGGCACATGCTTTTTGATAATCTTCCTTAAAATCTACTTCACTCCAAAAATATCCTTTGGTAGATATAGATTTCACTAGAAAGGTCTGTTTATCAATCACCCTTTGTACCGCTCCTTCAAAATAAGATGTAAAGGCCTTTTCTTTCATAAGCTCAACGGTTGCACTATTTAGTTCATTAATTACACATCTGCCAACTTTAGCAATACCAATAAATTCACCTTTGGACGTTTCACAATCCATTGTTTTATTTATCTCTACAACTTTACCGTCTGTTACTTTCACTTTCATCGCCTCTTCGTCGCAAGGACTGTAATCCACCGGCAATATAATGTCTCCCTCTTCCTGAAGCAAAGCTTTAAATATCTCAGGAGCGCACAAAGTATCTGCATGTAAATATACAAAGTCATCATGAAGTAAATCTTTCGCCATAAAGTATGATCCCAGTACATTTACCATCTCAAAAAACGGATTGTAGACACATTTGATTCCATCTATCTTCTCCGTTAGTTCATCAAACCTTTCGCTCTGGTAACCTGTAACAATAATAATATCCCTAATTCCAAAAGCATGGAGCATAGAAATATTATATTCAATCATCTTGAAACCTTTTATTTCCATAAATGATTTAGGTTTATTGTCTGTGAGATTTCCTAATCTGCTGCCTTTTCCTGCTGCCATAATGATTGCCTGCATACTTACGTTCTCCCATTCTAAATTGAATCGTAATAAATACTTGATATAATATTTTTTTGAAAGCTCAATTTGTCATTGTTTACATTCCCCGTAACTTTTTCTGTAAGCTCTGGGATATCTTCGCTTTTAATTCCCAGGTTAAATAGAGTTTTAACGGTATTTGTCTTCTCCATAAACCGGATCATTTCTATTCTTGCTTCTACACCGTTTTCTATTTTCCTGCCGATCAGCCAATATATAATATTCTTTACCTTATTTTCATTTACGCTGTATTGCCTTTGGATCCATGCAGGATACAAGGAGGCAACCCCCGCCCCATGACTTGTATCTGTCTTAGCACCAATCGCATACTGCATCCGATGAGGAAGGCATGTTCCCACGTTTGCAAGATTGATACCAACAATCATACTCGCATAACACATCGCTTCTCTTGCTTGATGATCATCAAGATTTTTCGCTAACAACAGAAGATTCTCTCCTATTGTTTTAATCGCTTTCTCAGAGATCATTTCGGACCAGTAATTAGATTTTACAGCTACATAGCTTTCTATCGCATGAGCCAACGCATCAAATCCCGTTTCCATTGTAATTCCAGAAGGTACTGTCCATGTATATACCGGATTAACGATTGCGGCTTTCGGTAATATTGCAGCGCCTCTTATTCCACCTTTCATTTGATAAGTCAGACTGGATAGTATTGCCCCCTTGCTCAATTCACTACCAGTACCTGCAGTCGTAGGAATAGCTATGACAGGCAACGTATGATCAGATGGTTCTATTCCCTCCAGTAAAAAACGTTCCAGCCTTTCAGTAGTACCAACTCCCACAGCTACGGCTTTTGCTGCATCGATAGCACTACCTCCGCCAAAGCCAATAACTGCTTTCACCTGTCTGGATATACCTAACTGAACCGCCTCCTGAATCTCTTCTAATTTAGGATTTGCACTTATACTATCAAAAACCAAAGTATCTTCTACATATGGAAGATTGTCCAGAATTCTTTTTAAGTCATTTACATAACCAAATCTTACAAGACTTCTTCCGGTTGTAACTACCATGATAGTTCCAGCCAGATATCTGCTTTCCTTCTTTAATGCCTCTTCTACATTATTATTGCCAAAATATATTGTTGTGGGTATTTCTAAAGTAAATCCTTCCATAGTTGAACCTCATAAATTTTCAATTCTTACTTCTCTGTCATCAACCATTTTACTAATTATTCTTTTTCTTCTTTCATATAAATCTTTTACGGTCCCATAGGTATCTTTATATAGTTCATACATATACATGTACTTTTGATGATTAATCATGTTGGGCTTTATAATCATACGGACAGACACAAATTTATCAGCAGCTTCTCTCAAATCCTTAAAGCAACCTTTACCCAGCATAACCATCATAGCCGCTCCAGTTGATGTGGTCTCAAATTCGGATAAAACAAGAACGTCCCGCCCAAGAATATCCGCTTTTATCTGAGATATGAGATTAACTCTTGCCAGTCCGCCTGATAGACGAACCGAGTTTATTTTAATTCCCGTTTGCTCAATTGCAGCTATCATATCCATATCTATAAATCCCGTACTTTCAAATACAGCTCGGGTCATGTCTTTTCTGGTATGCATTCTCTCTATACCAAAAAATACCCCCCGTGCATTATCATCCCAAATGGGCGCCCGCTCGCCTAAGAGGTATGGTAGGAATATCAAACCTTTTGCACCTAAAACAGATTCTCCTGCCTCCTTTTCCATCACCTCATAAGGATAAATTTCATTTTGATAATAACACTGCTTTACCCACTCAATCAGTCCACCGCCCAGATTATTGCTGCCACCTATTATATTAGCGTTTTCCTTATAGAGCGGCAGATTATAGATCATAGAGTTGTTATGTAGGTTTCTGTCTCTTGACAAGGCTCGTAATACAGTTACTGTTCCAGATACATCACTTGCTTCACCATCTTCAGATACCCCACTTCCAATGAAGGAACAAATCGCATCATAAGAGGTAACTACAATCTCCGTATTCTTACTGATTCCCAGTTTTTCCGCTAAAGCAGGGTTTATTCTGCCTACGGTATCTCCAGGACTCATTACCCTTGGCAGACTCTGTTCAGAAACCCCTAGAGAATTTAAAAGGCTCACTGGATAATGATTTTTTTCTGGATTATAGTGATACTTGATGGCATTAAAATAATCTGTGACATAGGTACCACTAAGTTTAAACAACATATAGTCATTGGGAGATAAAAACTTATCCGTCTTGCTAAACACTTCAGGCATATGCCTTTTTACCCACAATATTCGTGGAATCATAAGACTGGAAGTCATGTCTAATAAAGTTTCTCCATATACTTGCTTGAATTCATTTAGCTCAGAAATATACTTGCTCTCTTCTTCTGCTCTTTTATCTGAAACCATGAAAGCGCTCATAAGAGGAGACCCATCTTTATCTACGCAAACCAGACAAGAAGCAGATGCTGTAACAGTTATATAATCAATACATATATCCTTGCATTCACAGGCTGCCCTTCCAATCAGTTGCTCCGCGCTCTGCCACCATTCCTTCGGATCCTGTTCAACTTTTTCTGCACTGATTGCTGTCTTTATGGGGATTGAGTCACTAAACAATTTCATCCCATCACCATTAAAAACAATGCACCTTATGCTCTTAAGCCCCATATTGATAACCATTACATTTTTCATTGCCTTTGTCCTTTTTCTAAATAATAATTTTTAATTTTTGATATGCCATCTGAAAAATAGCTTTATAAATTAATTCTTCAACACGAGAAGCCTGAAATCCTTCTTCTTCCAGAAACCCATTCTTCAGCGAAAGTAAAATGCCCTTTCTATAAGCCAGTTTTACTTCTGTTGATATGTTGATTTTTCTAACATTATCTACCTGAGATAACTTATGTATCTCTTCATCCCCCATACCACTTCCTCCATGTACAACAAACGGAATGTTAGAGATCTGTGCTACATAGTCAATCAAATCGTAATCAAGCTCTGGTCTTCCTTTATACATGCCATGAGCATTTCCAAATGCTACAGCAAGCATATCAACTTCTGTTTCCATTAAAAATTTTTTTATATCTTCCCGGCTTGCAATTTGATTCTCCTGTATATTTATATTGTCTTCGATACCTTTTATCTGTCCAACTTCTGCCTCCACCAAAATTTTTTCTTTATGGGCCATTTGTATTATCTTATTAGTCCTCTGAATGTTTTCCTGTAAACTTAAATCAGAAGCATCTATCATAACTGAATCCCATTTCACAGAAATGGCATCCTTAATTAAATCCAAATCTTTGCAATGGTCCAAATGAAGGTAAACTTTGATTTTCTTTCTATCTCCATAGCTTTTAATGAATGCTCTTGTCTCTTTTACATCCATCTGCTTATATATACTGGAAGATGTCTGTAAAATAACATTCTTATTCCATTCGGCTGCAGCGTCAATTACTGCTTTTGCTGAATTAACATCCCATATATTAAAAGCAAGCAGGCATTCCTTTTGTAAATCACTTATCATCCCTTATCTCACTTCCTAAATCTGGTTTGTTAGTAATGATTCCATTAACGCCCCAATCACAAAATTTCCGCATGTCTTTTCCGCTGTTTACCGTCCAGATGTTAACCTCGAACCCCTTTTTCTTAAGTGATTCAACCGAATCTATTTTATTCATATGATACCAAGCCGGATGTACAGTTGTTACGTTATATTTTTTTGCATACTCCGCGATATCCATATTGCCGTCACTATAAAGAAATGCTACCCTTGTCTTTGAGTCTATTTCACGAAGATTCAACATGGAGGAGTGAGAAAAAGAAGAAAATAAAGTCCTTTCAAATACATTTATATCTTTTACTATTTTTAATACCTTTTCTTCCATACCCTCATAAGAAATTATACTATTTTTCAATTCTATATTAAGCTGGAAATCATTACCTGACCTTGATATCTTTTTTGAAAAATAATCCAGCACTTCCTCCAAAAGAGGAATCTTAATACCACGGAATTCCGGGTGGGTTCTATTAAATTCAAATTGCCTGATGTCTTCCAGGAGAAAGTCTTTCACATATCCAGCCCCATCTGATACCCGGCTTATTTCCTCATCATGAACAACTACCAAATGTCCATCCTTCGTCATCTGCACGTCAAATTCAATCCCGTCTGCTCCCATATCATAAGCCAACTGGAATGCTTCCATAGAGTTCTCCGGTGCATACTGACTTGCTCCACGATGTCCATATATTTTCGTCTCGTATTTCATTGTCTAGTCTCCAAAAATTTCTCCACAACCCCAGCCATAGCAATTGACTCTTCCTCTGTAAATTTATAAGATTTCCTTTCTCCGTTATGAATGAGTGACACAAATTCACTTAATTCATAACGCAGACCATCTCCCAAAAATTTTGCAGTATACTGTTCCTTTTTATAAGCATTCTCGAAACGGACTTCAAAAGATTTTGTCAGCCACCAGGGTGATTCTGCCAGTATATAGCCTTTGGTTCCTGCTATGATTAGCTGTCCTTCTGATTTTACAGCAACACCTGTCTTGGATAATGCCATCCCCCTGTCAAAAGTAAAAGAAGCTTTCGTATATAAATCGACACCATTTTCATTTTTAATACTGTTAAATTTTACCTCTTTATACTGTGTTCCCAGTAATTTAAAAATAGGAAGCATAGTGTGATTCCCGAATTCTAAAAATCCTCCCCCATAATTAGGATCCTTACATTCCCTTGATTCCAGATCTGCAATTCTGGTAAAACAAGCTTCCACATCTACAATATTTCCAATAATTCCACTTCTTGCAACCCCCAAAAGCTGATTAAATCCAGGGCAATAAGCAGTTTTAATAGCTTCCATAAGCAGGCAGTCATTTGCTTTTGCAATCGCAAATAATTCAAGTGACTGTGCTTTTGATAAAGCCATAGGTTTTTCACACAGTACATGTTTCTTCAAACTTAGCGCTTTCTTTGCATATTCAAAATGTGTCTGGTGCAAAGAAGCGATATATACTGCATCCAATGGCTTTAGAAAGTCTTCATAATTTTCCCAATGCGCTTGAACACCAAATCGATCTGCAAACCGCTTTATACTTTCCTCATGAGGATTAAAAGCGCTGACTGTTTCAATCCCACTGACAAATTTTGCTTCAGGTACAAATCTTCCTGCAATTCGTCCAGTTCCAACAATTCCTAATTTAATAATCGGATACTTTTGTTTTCTTAATAATGTACTTGAGATTTCTTTTGTTCTTTCCAAATATACCACTTTGCAAAAATCTTTCAGGTAATCAAATTCCCCGGTCCAGTCTGAACCAATGGTAAATATATCCACACCATATTTATGAATATCTTCCACCTTCTGACCAACATGGTCTTCCACTATTATCTTATCTGCAAATCCGGTTTTTTTAACGTTTTCTATCCGGTCTATGATGGAATCCACTACATTTAATTTTCCACGAGATTCATCATATTGTTCCGTTGTAATACCCACAATCAAATAGTCACCTAATGCTTTTGCTCTTTCAAGCAATTTATAATGTCCTTCATGAAATAAATCAAAAGAACCATATGTTATTACTCTTGTCATATATAAGTTCTCCTCATTTAAAAGATTATTTGATGCTCGCAATTACTTTAACTTTATTACTAAATTTTTATTATAGCAAAACAGATACTCCTTCTATAGAGGAGGAGTATCTGTTTTGCTATAATACGTTACACATAATGTGCAACCTAACCAAGATCGTAATGTAATTGTTTTTGTTGAAATAAACAATTTCACTTTATCCAATTTAAATCCTCCCAATCGGTTGCATAACTATATTAAGATATTAATCATTATTTTCCAACGCAATTTTTTCTTCCACCGAAAGCAACTCATATACTTTATTCTCTAAGGCAGGATAGTCTGCCATCTTAGAAGCTTTTAATAAAAATAATTTATTCTTCAAAGATGTTGTGTCATAAAGTTTTTGTAGGAAATCAAAAGTGAGATTAGCAGTTTGTATCTCTCCATTCTCCTTCATAAAAAAGCTTATAATTTCCTCGAGAATCGGCATTTGATATAAGTTTAATCTAAGTGCCAATACACCATACCGTATCATACTAGAGATCTGCCCAAATTCCCGATAAGCGCAAAATAGCATTTGATACACTTCCACCAAACCACCTGATATATCTAAAAAACTATCCCCTTGATACTGATCAAGTAATTGCAGTGCTTTTTCAAAATATAAAACAGCACCCTTTTTAATATAATTTTTATAATACCAATATCCTAGCCAATACTCCAGATCCGGTGATACGCATCCGGAAATCTTCGCTTTTTCATATATTTCCAATAATTCTTCTTCAGTTCCTGCATCGCTTAGGTATTTCAACTTAAAAAAATTACAGAATGCAGCCTCTTTTCTAGCTTCGGAAAGAACCCTGTCTGCATTATCAATCACATAACGATATGCCTGTTCAGCTTCACCAAATAACTTAACTGCAAAAAAAGCATCACCCAAATAAGACCACGCATTATAATCTTCCGGACATTCCGTAACTTCATTCTTCAGCATTCGAATATTTCGCTGCAGTTTATCTGTTCCCTGATATACCTGTCTTGTATATCCTGTATGATAAATCATTAATTCTTTTGAAGCATCTACTACAATCACATCACTACCATCTGTATTATACAAAGTCTCATGAATTCGATTGTGGTAACACAGCAAAGAAGTATTACGAAATATTCTGTCCTGTATTCCTGTTGAAAAAACCTGCCCATCATCATCTAAATTTACCAGTGAGCTTCTTACTGCATGCGGTCTCGCTTTCTTATGAAACCCGTTTTCAATACGCATCAGTATAGGGATTATCTTTGCTGTACTATCCTGTGTATAGTACTCATCAGCATCTAAAAATACAATCCAATCGCCTTTTGCTTTACTGATTGCAAAATTCTTTGCTGCCGAGAAATCATCAATCCACGTGAAATGAAATACTGTAGCACCCATTTCCTTGGCTATTTCAACGGTGCGGTCATCAGATCCTGTATCAACAACAATTTGTTCATATACAGTTCCTTTCCCCCACTCCAAAGCTTTTCTGATATTGTTTTCTTCGTTTTTAACTATCATGCATTGAGATAGCCGTACAGAATGTACCATATGAGATAACCTCTCTAATTCTATAGAATATCCCTCGTAAGGAGCTATGCCTTTCGAGGGATAAAAAGTTAAACAAATCAGTTATATATTATTTTAACAGCTGTAATACACCCTGAGGAAGCTGATTTGCCTGAGCAAGCATAGCCTGAGAAGACTGAACAAGAATGTTATTCTTAGTATAGTTCATCATCTCTTTTGCCATATCAACGTCACGGATACGGCTCTCTGCTGCGCTCATATTCTCGGTTGTTACACCTAAGTTATTGATTGTGTGCTCAAGACGATTCTGTAAAGCACCTAAATTACCACGAGTAGAAGAAACTGTATTAATCGCGTCTTTGATCGTCTTAATAGCAGCTTTTGCACCGCTCTGTGTGCTGACATCAACGCTGTCAAGACCAAGTGCTTTGGAACTCATGGAGCCAACACTAACAGTGATGCTATTAAAGTCCTTGCCTGTATCACCTATCTGTAATGATAAACCGCTACCTACAGTAGTACTAGGGCTAGTTCCCTTACCAGAAATTATAGGAGTAGCATTGCCCAATGCGCCAGCAAGACCATCGGCATCCTCTGTTTGTCCATTATTAACAGTTACTTCAATTCTACCAAGTCCTACGCTTGACAAATCAATGCTTGCTGTCTGTCCTGATTGTAAAGTACCAGATGCTAATGCAGTTCCTGCGCTAGTACCATTTGTAATTGTTGTAACATCTTTTAAATCAATTACTGAAGTCTTAGCAGAACCATCCACATTATTTGTAACAGTTACTGTAATCTTTGACGAGTTAGCACCAGTACCAACTTTAATGCCTACTGTCTGAGACTCGTCTACTGTAGTAGTGCTAGAATTATCAACAGAAAGAGAAGCACCTGAAGCTCTTGTAACTGTTGTATGTCCAATAGAGCTACCAATACCAACCATTTTCTGTGGTACACCAGTTGTCTTACCAAGGCTACCATCTAACAGGTTGATTCCGTTGAAGTTAGTACCTTCAGAAATACGGTTGATTTCGCTCTTTAAAGAGTCAACTTCTTTTGTAAGGTTCTCACGGTCAACGTTATCCTGATATGTTCCGTTAGCGGACTGTGTAGCCAGCTCAACCATACGGTTTAACATGGAGTGAACTTCTGTTAAAGCACCTTCAGCTGTCTGAACTAAAGAAATACCATCGTTTGCGTTCTTGGAAGCTGTCTCAAGACCTGTGATCTGTGCTCTCATCTTCTCAGAAATAGCAAGACCAGCTGCGTCGTCACCTGCGCGGTTGATTCTGTAACCGGAAGATAATTTCTCAAGGTTCTTAGATACGGATGTGTTGTTGCTTCCTAACTGTCTGTAAGAGTTTAATGCTGCGATATTGTGCTGAATTCTCATGTGTTTTTTCCTCCTTGAATATGTATCAGGGAAATCCTTTTCCCTGTATGATAAGACGCTTTCTGGTTTCCAGATAAGCGTTAAGATGTTTGAAACCTCAGCGGGGTACCAGCCGCTTAGCGGGTTTCATAAAAACTTGACACTTGTGTCTTTAAGAAGCCTGTCCAATGAATTGCTACCGCAAAATCAGGTTAAAACCGCTTTGCAAAAGTAATTCATCATCATCTTCCTTTCACATACTTTATCGAGTCGGAGGCTTAAAAAGTTAAGTCATTTTTTGTAAATTTTTAAATATTTTTTGCAGGATTCAAAGAACCCTCACAGCAGCCATATAATAAAGTGATACCTGCATACCTGGCAGCGTCTTTTAATCATTTTTCTACACCTGACGCTGCATTTCATTCTAAGAAGGAATCTATTATGACGCACAAATTTCTAACATTAGACACAGCTTCTGCCGACGACCCTTTAAATTTCTGGAAACGGGTGATTCAAAACCAGCGTTTCCTGCTGCATATAGCCACAAAACTCCTTCCCACTCTGCCCTATCAGGAAAACCGCCTCCTGATCAGCCAGATAAAGATACTAAAATCCCTGACCACTGACTTGGAATCTGCATTAAGTAATCCTGCAGTACAAAATATCACATTTTCCTTCCAGGCCATGCATCACAACGTAGACGATACAATTGACAGGCTCACATCGCTGATCTTAATCGACAACCGTGAAAAAGCAGCTGCACTGACCGAATATCAGTTAATTCCATTTCTGCGGGAATGGCTGGAAGACACCTACTTCTGGACTCTCATCTATCCTGATAAAGAAAAAATGAAGGAATACTATGAAACTGAATTTGCCGAAAACCACAAAAATACCTACAGCAACAGAGGCGAAAAATATCTTATTTCCATTATGATTCCTGTTTATAACAAACTGGAATATACCAAAAGATGCCTTGATAGTCTCTTCCGCAATACAGATCTCGCCAAATACCCCTGTGAACTGATACTTCTCAATGACGGGTCCACCGACGGGACAGAAGAATATTTTGAAAGTCTGGGTATAACAAAGGTCATAAATTTAAAGGAAAATGTTAAAACAATGATATTTTCTCTGTTATTCCGGGTTTGTGAAGGGAAATATGCAGCATTTGTCAATAACGACACCATCCTCACAGAACACTGGCTGGATAACCTGCTCACCTGCTTACAGCTTTACCCAAATGCAATCATGTCCGTCCCCAGCACGCCAAACACCAGCAACCGGCAGGGTATGTTGGCAGAACTTACCCCCGAAAACGCAGAAGCAGCGGCGAAAGCCCATAATCGTCCCTGCCCGTACCTCTGGGAAGAGCGGTGCAGGCTCATGCCTGTAATTGCATTATACGATGTGGATAAGGTGAATACCATTGGATTTGCAGACCGCTATTTTCATACCATGGAATTCTGGGATGATGATTTCAGTCTGCGGGCAAGAAGGGCGGGATTCCATCAGATTCTCTGCCTGGATACCTGGTGTTACCATTACGGAAGCATTTCCGGTAAAGCAGATCAGATACAAAACAGAACCCTCTTTAATGGAAGATTGCTGTTCCAGTCAAAGTATGGGATTGATCCCTGGGGAAATAACTATTGTTACGATTCCTTTCAGCTATCTAACATTGAACTTACCATTCCACAGCAATCTACGGAAGTATCCACACTTGTCATTGACCCCGGCTTCGGAGCCGATGTTCTGCAATTTAAAACACAGCTTAGAAGACTGGAGAAAAAAAGTTTGTTTTCATTCCTTATCAATGACTCTGACCTGAAAGGCGATCTGAATCCATTTAATAGCACTGTCATTGTCTCTCCCTCTATCTTAGAGACACATAAGCGTATCCCAGAGGGTATCTACAACTATATCAGTCTGGGCAGGGATTTATCTGTTTATCCTGACTACAAAGAACTGATTACAGAATGCTCCACCCAATTAAAACCAGGTGGATTCCTATATTTTTATGTAGCAAATCCCTATGCTTACCATCTAAAGCAGGAACTTACTGAAGAACGAATGCTAAACGGGAAAGCTTCTCTAACGCTGATTAATATCCAGGAACTTCTGTTATTAATCACCAAACTTAATCTAAAACCTCAGTTAAAAGCTATTCTTGATACCACATCACCCAAAGAAGAAAAAGGCGGTTATACCGAACACCTGGACCAATATTTCTTAATGTGCGAAAAACAGGGCTAACCACTCATATTATCATAGCCAATAAAAAAGTGAAGGAGCAAAACCAATGAACCAGTTTTGCTCCTTCACTTTTTACTCTTAGACTCTTACATCAACATACTGTCCTAAACCAGTTGTCTTAATCTGGTTTGGGACTGCCGCATCCATCATCTTTAAAAGATCGGCTGCCTGCACTTCCTGGTTATCCATTGCCTTCTTCGCAACGCTTAATCCGGCACTCTGTTGAATTTTAGAAGAGCTTAACTGCATACTCATTGCTGCAATATCCATATCTTTCTCCTTTCACATCACATGTTTTAAGAAATTATGGGTCAACACTAATTATATCGACATTTCTTATGGAACTGATAAGTCAAACTCCCTGTTCCTGATAACAATCCAGAGTAAACCAGAACTCCACACCGCCCTCAACGTTTCTTACACCGCAGGACTTCTTGTGAGAGTCAATAATCGCCTTCACAATGGAAAGACCAATTCCACTGCCGCCATATTCCCGGGTGTGGGCCTTATCCACTTTGAAAAATTTCGTCCACAGCTTCGGTAAATCCTCGTCCGGAATACTCTGCCCCGTATTAAATACGGTTACAAGCGCCTCTTTCCCATTCTCTTCGGCAGTGATAATAATCTCCCGGTCTCCACCCAGATGATTAAGTGCATTATTTAAATAATTGGTGATCACTTCTTCTATTTTAAATTCATCCGCATAAACACGAATGGTATCAAACGTCTCCAATTTCACCTTAGCATCCTTTTGCTGGATTAAAATCCCGGCAGATCCAATCACTCCGCGGATAAGCTCCGTCAAATCAAAGCATTCCAACTGTAAATCGTCGTTGCCAAACTCCAAAGCCGTAAGATTCAACAGCTGACGAACCATTTTGTTCATCTTATTGGCCTCATCCATTATCACCTCACAGTAATAATCCCTGCTCTCCGGATCTTCTGCCATTCCCTCCGTTAAGCCTTCCGCATATCCCTGAATAAGAGCAATGGGTGTTTTCAGCTCATGGGACACATTAGCGATAAACTCCTTCCGCATCTCATCAATCTTTACCTTTTCCGCAATATCGTTCTGCAGTTCTTCATTGGCACTGCGAAGCTGTCCTATTGTATCCTTAAGCCGGTCGGACAACTGATTCATGCTGTTACCCAGGACACCGATTTCATCTTTTTCATCACCAGTGTATTTTGCCTCAAAGTCAAGACCGGACATCTTCTCTGACAAATTCGCCAGTTGAAGAATGGGTGTTGTAATACGTTTGGTAGTGAAATAAATAAACAAACTACCTATAATCAAAGCCATAGACCCCACATATGCCAGGAACCTGTTTGACAAAGCCACACTGTCCCTGATACTCGACAGCGGTATGGATATTAGAAAAATAGTTTTATTATCCGAGAAATACCCCCAGCTCTCCAGGTAATAAGAATCCGAACGTTTATCATAAGTTTTTTGTATAATATAGTTATTATGTTTTCTTAATACTCTGGCCTTGGGCATATCTTTACCAAAAATATAATCCTCTACCCTGTTTTTTAAGAACTGTGGGTCACCACTTGTAGACATCATATATTCGTCTGATGTACTGTCGATTAAAATCATCATTAAATTATATTTTTCACCCATGGTCCGAAACATCTTCTGCACGGGTCCCTCATTTTTGAAATCAGGATCATAGGAATCGTGGTAATAATTAATAATTCCTTTTCCGCTTTCATTGGCCTGGGCTACTACCTGATCAATCTCTGTATAGGCCATTTCCAGTATACGAACCTTGGCTCTGGTATAAAATCCTTCTAAAAACCAGTTGTTCACACACCAGGTAGTCAAAAGAACAAATGCCATCAGACAGACAAATATGATGGCAAAACGCGCCTTTATGGAATGCTTCATTCACTCACCTCTAACGATTATGTCACTTCAAATTTATAGCCCATTCCCCAGATGGTCCGGATGTAATCTCCCTTTTCTCCCATCTTGCTTCTTAACTTCTTCACATGTGTGTCAATGGTTCTTGCATCACCGAAATAATCATAGTTCCATACATTATTAAGAATTTTTTCTCTGGAGAGAGCTATTCCCTGATTTTCCAGGAAATATGCCAGAAGCTCAAATTCTTTATAGCTTAATTCAATGTCTTTTCCATCAATGGTTACCTGATGTGCCACCTTATCTATGCAGATACCGCCGATCTCAACCGAATCCGTATTCACAGCATTGCTGCGTCTTAATATAGCCTCTACTCGGGCAACCAGGATCTTGGGGCTGAATGGCTTTGCAATGTATTCATCCACGCCCAAATCAAAGCCCTGAAGTTCATCCCGCTCTTCCGTTCTTGCTGTCAGCATAATGATCGGAACCTGGGAATACTTACGGATGGTCTTGCAGGTCTCCCACCCATCCATTTTCGGCATCATCACATCCAGAATAATCAGAACAATATCTTTTTGTTCAAAAAATATGTCTACTGCTTCCTCACCGTTTGATGCTTCCACTACAGTAAATCCTTTTACACTGAGGAAATCCTTTACCAGCTTTCTCATTCTGGCTTCGTCATCTACTACTAATATTTTTAACTGTTCCATAAAAACCTCCCGAAATCAGATCTCAATTGTTTTCCTGTATTTATGAAACATATTGTACCAAATTGATAGAGGAATATCTACATTTTCACAGAGATTTCACACCATTTCCCGATTAACCTCTATAATTTATTGATTAAGATAAATGGCTTATCAAAGATAAACTGCTATTAGACTTTGCGATAGCGCAAAAAAGGGGTTGTGAAATAAGTCTCTACGAAATAGGAGGATTCTCTTCTGAGCAATGTTTTACGTCATAGTTAAATTTTACTACAAAAATAGGACTTCCAATGCACGAACGTGCTTCGGAAAGTCCTATTTTATTAAGGAGTTATTTCATATCCCCTTTATCTGGCTATTATTTATCTAAGTATTGTATCTCTGCACCAACAGCTTTTACAGGTTTATCACTCTCAAACTTTATTTCACAACGCTTACCAATCTTACTTTTGCTTTTGTTAAAGAAAATAATACCTTTATTACGATCTTTAGTCATATCAATGGAAACAGTCACTTTTTCTACATCACGCATTTGTCCATTGATAAATTCTCGTAAAGTAAATGTTGCGTCAAAAATTGGAGATTTTGAATTCGGCTCAATAAAATAATCACATGATATTGCTCCTTTTTCGCAATAAAATGAATTAGAGTAAGCTTCGTCATTGTTTGTGGCAACAATAAATACACTACTCCATGTTGAATCACTGGCATTTGTTGTTATTGGGATTGCCATAAACAACATTAATGCGCACATAAAAACACTTACTACCTTTTTAAAAGTTTTCATACTTTTCCCTCCTAAATGCTGTATAAACAATAATTTACATTAAAATTATACTATATCAAAAGAAATAAGTAAATATTATTAGTCATTTTTTTGATAATTAATTAATATAATATAATTCAGGTAATAAAATTCAGTTTATTTCCTTCTTACTTGTTTTTTATTATACTTTTAATTATGTACCTTTCAAATAAATTTATGATAAAATTCCATTAACACATCATCCATAGCAGGTAAATAAAACAGGCAGATGCCCCTGTAAAAAGCATCTGCCTGTCCAATCTAATCTTATCTTAATTCAGTTGTAGGAATGGTATCCATATCATCAAACGCCTGATTCTCGCCACCCATTGCCCAAACGAAGGTATAGTTGCTTGTACCTGCTCCGGAATGGATGCTCCAGGATGGGCTGATGACTGCCTGCTCATTCTGCATAACGATGTGTCTGGTCTGATTGCCTTCGCCCATCATGTGGAATACTACATTGTTCTCAGGAATCTCGAAGTACATATAGATTTCCATACGTCTCTCATGAGTATGAGAAGGCATGGTGTTCCATACACTGCCTGGATCTAAAACAGTCATTCCCATGGATAACTGGCAAGTCTCAAGTACATCCGGATGAATGAACTGGTTGATTACGCGCTTGTTGGAAGTCTCCATAGCACCCAGTGGCTTCTTAGCTGCCTTCTCAATCGGGATAAAGGTAGTCTTGCATGCCTTGTGAGCAGGAGCACTTACCATATAAAATTTAGCTGGGTTTGATGCATCATCACTGGAGAATAATACTTCTTTGGTTCCCTTTGTGATGTATAAGCAATCTTTGTAGCCCATGGTGAATTCTTCTCCATCTGCTTTGATCTTTCCTGATCCGCCGATGTTGAAGATACCGATCTCACGTCTCTCGAGGAAAAAGCTTGTACCAAAATTTTTCCAGATATCAATTCCCTTGTCAATGGAAACGGTTTCTGTTGTTGGCATACAGCCCAGTGTTACCATACGGTCAACATGGGAGTAAACAGCTACCACTTCATTGGCAACGTATAAGTTCTCAATTAAAAATTCGTCTCTTGTTTCTTCTGTTGTGTAGCGCTTAAAATCTTTCTGATTAGCAGAGTAACGAATATCCATTTATAAAAAGCCTCCTTATTTGTATTTGAAATAACTGACCATCTCCATGGTATCATAAGGCAGTTTTTAATTCAACATCTTATTGGATTATTTTAAATTTATCCAATTCTTTCTGGAGAAGAGCGGCCTGGGCTGACAATTCTTCGCTGGAAGCGGAACTTTCTTCTGCTGTAGCCGCATTGCTCTGGACTACGTATGAGATTTCATTGATTCCGTTGCTGACACTGACCATGGCAACTGCCTGCTCTCTTGCGGACTGCTCCACTGATTCCATAAGTCCTTTGGCATGATTTGCCTGCTCCATAACCTCTGCCAGAATCAGGGCATTTTCTTTTGCAGTCCCCATCCCATCCGTCACAGCCCGGGCTGCATTTTCCACAAGCAGCGCAGTGCGTTTGGCAGCTTCTGCGGATTTTGCTGCAAGGCTTCGGACTTCGTCTGCTACTACCGCAAATCCCTGACCTGCTTCTCCTGCACGAGCCGCTTCTACTGCAGCATTCAGCGCCAGAAGATTTGTCTGAGAGGCAATTGCATCTACATCCTTTGTAATCTTTGCAATTTCATCGGAAGTGTTTTTAATTTCATCCATTGCCAGAAGCATCTGCTTCATCTTCTTATTGCTTTCTTCTACCCGCGACAACGTCTGCTCTGCATAACCGGCAGCCTGACCGATATGAGCCGAACTTTGTTCTGCCTTCTCTGTAATCTCTGTTATTGCAGAAGAAAGCTGGTCAATGGTTCCTGCCTGTTCCGTCGCTCCGGCTGCCAAAGCTGATGCTGCATCTGCCACCTGAGAGGATCCTGAATTCACCTGTTCGGCCGACTCACGAATCAAGCCTAATGTCCGGTTTAACTGTTTATAAATCAGAATCAGAGAATCATGGATGGTGGAAAAATCTCCGGCATACTCTCTGGTTACAGGAAGTGTCATATCTCCAACCGCCATATTTTTCAAGTGAAGCGTAATATCACCCACTACTTCTTTCATCTGCCCAATCAGTTCATCGGTTGCTTGGGAGAGTACCTCCATCTCATCGCCGGTTTTCACAACTGCAACGGGAGGGGTATGAACATCTCCGTCAGAAAGCAGTTTAAGTCGTTCGGATATGGGACTTAATGGAGCTGTAATCTTGTGCAGGAACTTGACAAGTATGATTAAACCTGTGAAGCAGATCAATAAGGCTACAACTGCCAGCAGTATAATATTGAGTATTTTTTCCCTGTGATATCCTGCAACAGCACTGTCTATGTCATCTATGTAGTTTCCTGTACTGATGTACCAGTCATATGGCTCAAATTTTATGGTATAAGCCCGTTTTGCAAATGTGCCTTCCTGGCCTGGTTTTGTAAAGTAGAAATTGGTGAAACCACCTCCGGGCTGGGATCCGTTTTTAATAAATTCACGGATATAGTATTCTCCCTTCAGATCCTTCTCATCGTAGCGTTCTTTCCCTTCATATTCCGGATTCATATGAACTGCACAGAGGCCAGTGGAAGTATCTGCCCAGAAATATCCGTTTCCATTGTCATAACGCGTATTGCGGACAATGGCTTTAGCATTGTCTAATGCCTCTTTTTCTGTAATTTCACCGGATTTATAGCGGTCATAATTAACCTGTAACACACTAACCAGACTTTCAGTCGCTGTTTTAATATTTAAATCATAACTTTCGTAACTGGAATCGATCCAGTTCTGGTAAACCCTGTCCAGGCTAATATAAAAAATGGTCGTCACGGCGGATATAATTAACATTACCATGACGCTGACAAACACAACCAGCTTTCCAGTTACCTGCAATCTCTTACTCTTTTGTGTCTTCATGTAATACCCCTTTCTGATTGCAATCTCATTCAATATGGATTAGCATACACGGTATTTATAAAATCTGCAACTGACGTTTACTGAAAGTTTATTAAATTTCTGTAAAATATTTGTCAAATTTTAAACAATTAAAAAAATTCCCAAAAAAAGACACAAATATGGCATTTTGAAACCTGTGTCTTTCTTCGGGAATTTATTTTTATTCTTTTATGGCTGCCTGAATTAATTTTAAATTACTTTTCAGACGTTCATTGTCGGGGGCAAAAAGAAGAGCTGCTTTTGCATGCTCCTGGGATTCAGAATACAATCCCAGCCGGTAAGCGGCAATGGCGCAAAGATCATCCGGGGTATAATCCCAGGAATAACCCATATTTACAAAGGTTCTTGACTTTTCTTTCACCTTCAGTGCTTCCAGGGTCAGATAATAAGCCATGGGCCAGTCGCTCTGCTCATAGCAGATTTTGGCAAACTCCACATAAGGATCCCGCATGCCAGGAACTTCTGCAATGGCCTTAAAATACCACTGGTATGCTTCTTTTATCTTACCCAGCCGATAATACGATCTGGCAATCCAGCGCATGGCTGCACAACGTTCATCACACCAGGTTGCAGTGGGAAGCAGCAAATACTCCTTTAAGGTTTTAATGCTTTCCAGCCATTTGCTCTTATACATATACTCTCTGCCAAGATAGTACCGCATCCGCTCATCCCCCGGTGCTTCCGCAACTGCCAGCTCTAAAAGAGGCAGATAGGAACCCCTGGATTTGGTAGGATCGGGATAATGGCTTAACACCATTCCATCAATATAAATTGTCTCCAGAGGTAATTTCCCACAGTAGTGGACAAACTCATGTACCGGGCATTTCCACCGGAAGTCTTTACGCTGATGCACTTTGAAATAATAAAACTGTATATCTGGTGTTCCGTCTGGCTTTAAACTCCAGTTGTAAAGATAGCGACCGGTCTTTGCAACAACTCCTTTGTTAACAGGTTTATGGTTCACCCACGCTTCTTCCAGACGTTTTCTCCACCCTGGTTCAAACCGTTCATCAAGATCGGTACAGACACAGATATCCACATCTTCCGGTACGTGATCCAGAGAGATATTTCTTGCCGCATCAAACCTCCATGGCTTTACTATGTCTACATAGACTATGGCTCCCCGCTTTTTTAGCTTTTCTACCGTGTCATCTTCTGATCCGGTGTCTGTAACAACAATAAGATCAGCCTCATTCATGGAATCCATCCATCTGTCTACAAATGATGCTTCATTTTTGCAGATTGCGTAAACACAGATTTTCAGACCTCTCATCACGATTCCTCCTTAGCTGCCGGTTTTCTGGTCATTTGCTGAATCAGAAGGAGATTGCTTTGAAGTCTTTTATTTTCCGGGTCTGTTTTTAAAGCCTGATCTGCGTACCCTTCGGCTGTTTCATACATTCCAAGCCGGTAAGCACTGATTGCTGCATAATCGTATAATGCATATCCCCAGCTCGCCGGGTCTGCCAGATAGCTTCCCGTACTTTCTTTAATTGTCAATCCTCTTTGAGCCATGGCAAAACATAAGGCCCAATTGGATTCCATATATCCGAATTTGGCTAAGGCAAGATAAGGTTCTCTCACCTCCGGGCATTCTGCAAGCGCCCGGTACAGCCAGACAAGTTCTTCTCTTTTATTGCCCTTTTCTGCATAAGCATGAGCAATAAAGCGCATAGAGGCACTGCGTTCCTCCAGCCAACTGGCGGTGGGCATGGAAAGATGTTTATTTAGTGTCTGTATGGCCTGGTCATAATCTCCATGGTATACATATTCTCTGCCCAGCCAGAACGTGGCCCTGTCATCAAAGGGATTTTCTTTTACGGATAACTCCAGAAGGGGCAGATACTGGGTTCTCGGTTTTGAATTATCCGGGTAATGATTTAATACTAGTCCCGTCACCCAACCTGATTGTTCCGGTTCTGATCCACTATACTTCAATATCTCATGAACCGGATGAATCCAGCGGTATCCATGGCGTATATGGATCTTTTCCATGGGATATTGCTTCTTTGGTGTTCCGTCGGAATTCATGGAAAATGTGAATAAATATCTGGCACGGGTCTGTTCCGGTTTCCACGCAGACTCTAAGATTTTTCTCCAGCCCGGTATAAATACTTCATCTAAATCATTGGATACGCAGATATCTGCATCTTCAGGCACATGATCAAGAGCAATGTTTCGCGCTGTGTCAAATCTCCATGGGGAAATGGTTTCCTCATATACAGTCGCCCCCCTGGCTCTGAGCTTTTCAACAGTGCCGTCTGTAGAGCCTGTATCGGTCACAATCACTTCATCGGCTTCCGATACCGCATCCATCCACCGGTCCACAAACTGTTCTTCATTCTTGCTGATTGCATAAACGCATATCTTATATCGGTTCAATCAAACCATCTCCTTTTAGAATATTCTGATTGCTAGATACAATATATGCAAAAACAGTTTGTCCTGTGATAAAAATAAGACAAACCGGTTTCTTTATGAAAGATTGACTCCGTACACGATTTCATAAATCTCTTTCTTATAAGGCATAAATTCCTCCTCAGTAAATGGCTTTCCATAACTCGTAACCCATAGCTGCATTGGATTGTCTTGTGGTTTTAAGGGCATCTGTTCATAGTAGAAATGATTCACATAAAATCCCAGCCGTTCATAAAATACTGCCCTTTTTCCTGTTGCGGGATTTTCCTCCGTCACAGGCTCAATTTCTAAAAATACAGGCTTTTTTATTTCTTTCACTGCTTCTTCGATCAGAAGTTTGCCATAGCCCTTTCCTCTTGAAATCTTTGTAGTTGCCAAATGCTCAAAAAAGGCACATTCAGGCAGATCCCAGTATCCCAGAAACGCCATAATTTTCCCATCATCTTCCACTGCAAGGGTATGATAGGCAGGGTTGTCAAACACAAGTTTCTGGCTTTCCTTTGTACGTCTTTCCTGATCTATAAATGACTCCTCATAAATGGCATATATTTCTTCAAAGCGGTTCTGTGGTTCTCTGATTAACATTTTTTATCTCCTGTGGTTCTTATTATATTATTTGTATCTATTGTATCATAAATTTCTTATATTTGCAGACAAATGCACCCTGTCCGGGCTTCTCCTGTTGATCTGACAGGAAAAACCCCGGGCAGGGCGCATGGTTATATTACTTTAATTTTATCAGTTTACTGAATCGTGATTCTTCCCTGTCCTGCCGGATTTGCATAATCAGTGCCTACATTTCCGCCTAAGTTATTGCGGATGAAAGCTGAGAGAATATCCACATCTGTCATTACATCGTCACGGATTACCTTGCTGTTTTTAAACATCGTCATACCATCACCAGCCATCTTTAACATGTAATTGTGAGAAGCTACGGTATAAACTTTGGACGTATCAAGAGGAGAATCTCCTATCATGATATCTGCTACCCGGTATGCTCCTGCCACTTTTACAAAGTTACCTTTTTCATCTACCTGAACACTGGATGGAACTGAGGTCTTAATGGTATATTTTAAACCGGATACCTGTAAAAAACCACCGCTTTCCTTGGGATAATTACGGGAAGCCATTTCAAGGGCATCCTTAATCTGCTGTCCGGTAACTTCAACTACACAGCCCATGTTGCCAAAAGGATGTACAGAAAGTGTATCGTTATATGTAATATTTCCTGGTTTAATGCCTGCACGGACACCGCCGCCGTTTACAATACCAATGTCTGCTCCAAGTACCTGGCGGTATGCATCTGCACAGAGATCACCTAAGTTGGTTTCTCCGCTTCTGACTGCCCGTTCTCCTGTAGCAGGATTGTTGATGGTCAGTTCCACGTCAGTATGTCCCAATACGACTTTCAAGGATTCATTATACTGGGCCTGAATGTGCTTAATAAACTGGTCTGTATCATAATCCAGGGCTTTTCCATCCTTGGATACTGCTGTTTTACCAGGAACCACCAGCTGGCTTCCCAGAGTAAGAACGTTTGGATTTTTAATCTTGTCCCTGTTTGCATTATAAATTTCTCTCCAGCGGTCAAAAGAGCCTAATTCTCTCTTTGCAATACGGCTTAAGGAATCGCCTTTTTGTACGGTGTAGGTACTGGATACTGAACCTGCAGGAACTTCAGCTACTAATTCACTGGCAAGAGAACCGTCAGGGCGTATGGTCAGCTTTCCGATATTCTTTAATTTAGTTCCGGTCTGGGTAAGGAGCACGTCCTTTCCATCTTTATTCTTTATATTTTTTGAGTATTCTTCATGAGAGTGACCGTCAATTAATACATCAATTCCATTGGTATTCTTTATTACGCTGTCAGAAGTCCACCGGTCAGTAGTGCCGTTTTCCCCCAGATGACCTACTAAAATAACGTACTGTGCGCCTTCTGTTCTGGCATTGTTAACAGACTGCTGAATCTGATCGTAAAGCTTCTTTCCCGTTTCATCTTCACAGAAGCCATAAATATAATTGCCGCTTCCATCCTGGAAGTAGGCTGGTGTTGACTTGGTAAAGCTCTCCGGTGTGGTTGCGCCTACCAGGGCAACTTTTGTATTTCCGTATGTAAACATCTTATAAGGAGCAAACACTGGAGTATTGGTCTTTAAATCCATAAAGTTGCTGGAATAGTATCCGCAGCTTAATTTGCCTGCCAGTTCCAAAAACCGTGGCATACCGTAATCATATTCATGATTGCCCGGTACGGCAAAATCATATCCGACCTGATTCATAATGTCAATGATGTATCCGCCGTCAGAAAGTGTTCCGATGGGAGCTCCCTGAATCGCATCACCGGCATCAATCAGAGTCACATAGGGTGTCTGGGCTTTCATCTCTTTTTTATAAAGAGAAAGACCTGCATAACCGATCTTTTCATCAATGCCGCAGTGAACGTCATTGGTATACAGAATCACAATATCCTGATCTGCAGCCCTGGCAGGAAACGATAGACCTGTGGTTAGGGACAAAACCATGAGTACGGACAGGCAAAGAGACAGAAACCTTCTTTTTGTACTTCCTTTCATTGCTTGAATCCTCCTTTAACATATGCTTTTTCCTATATTATATCAGATCAATGTAAAATTTCCATATTATTTTGTTAATATTTTCCTTTTATCTGATACTTTATTTCACAAAAAAACCTCTCTGCCTTAGCCTGTTCGCTTTGCAGAGAGGTTTGTAATTTATTTATTCAGACTCTGTTTCTTCACTTACTTTAATTCCAAGATCTACCAGCTGTTTGGGATCTACAGGAGCCGGTGCCTCAGACATTAAGCAGGAGGCATCTTTTACTTTCGGGAATGCAATTACGTCACGGATGCTGTCTGCTCCAACCATCAGCATGATTACACGGTCAAGACCATAAGCCAGTCCTGCGTGTGGCGGTACACCGTATTTAAATGCATCTAACAGGAAGCCGAACTGCTCATTTGCCTGCTCTTTGGTAAAGCCCAGTACTTCGAACATCTTAGACTGAATATCGCCCTGGTGGATACGGACAGATCCGCCGCCTAACTCTGTACCGTTTAACACGATATCATAAGCTTTTGCGCGTACAGCCCCTGGATTGGTATCGATCAGAGCCCAGTCTTCTTCCATAGGCATGGTAAATGGGTGGTGCATGGCTGTAAAGCGTCCCTGTTCCTCGGAATACTCAAGTAATGGGAATTCAGTTACCCATAAGAATTTAAATACATCCTTCTTTAAGAGATCTAACTGTCTTGCCAGTTCCAGACGCAGGTTACCCAGCACGTCAAAGACAACCTTGTCTCTGTCTGCAGCAAATAACAGAAGATCTCCTGGCTGTCCATCCATAGCGTCTGCCAGTGTCTTAAGCTCTTCTTCTGACATAAATTTGGAGAAAGAACATTTGTAAGTTCCGTCTTCATTGACTGCCAGATAAGCAAGACCTTTCGCACCGAAGCCCTTTGCATAGTCTACAAGAGCATCGATCTTTTTCCTTGGCATAGCTCCCTGTCCCTTTGCATTAATACCGCGGACAGATCCACCGTTCTCTAAGGCTCCCTTAAATACAGCAAACTCGGTATCCTTAACTACCTCAGATACGTTTTTCAGTTCCATTCCAAAACGCATATCCGGTTTGTCAGAACCAAAACGATCCATGGCTTCTCTCCAGGTCATACGTGTAATCGGAAGCTCCAGATCGAAATTGCAGATTTCCTTAAACAGCTTTTTTAACAGTCTCTCATTAACTGCCAGTACATCTTCCACATCTACAAAGGACAGCTCCATATCGATCTGTGTGAATTCCGGCTGTCTGTCTGCACGTAAGTCTTCGTCACGGTAGCATCTTGCCAGCTGGAAATAACGGTCATAGCCAGAGCACATAAGCAGCTGTTTAAAAAGCTGGGGGGACTGGGGAAGGGCATAAAAGGAACCGGGATGAACACGGCTTGGCACCAGATAATCTCTTGCACCTTCCGGCGTGCTCTTAATGAGAGTCGGAGTCTCGATCTCTAAAAAGCCTTCCTCTGCCAGAAATGCTCTTGTTAAGGTAGCAACCTGGCTTCTGATCATGATATTCTTCTGAATGTCCGGTCTTCTTAAATCCAGATAACGGTATTTCAGTCTCAGTTCTTCTTTTGTTTTGCTGTTTTCCTCAACTGGGAAAGGAGGCGTTTCAGATTCCGAGAGAATTCTCAGGCTTTTGGCACGTACTTCAATGGCGCCGGTCGCCAGATTCTCATTCACACCGCCTGAGCGGTTCTCTACCACGCCGGTAACAGCGATAACAAACTCACTTCTCAGTTTTTCTGCTTTTGCAAAATTCTCTGCTTGGCAATCACTTTCTTCGAAGATGATCTGCAGAATTCCGGAACGGTCTCTTAAATCAACGAAAATAATTCCGCCCTTATTTCTGCTTTTCTGAACCCAGCCCATTACTGTCACTTCATTTCCTGCACAGGCTGCTGTAACTTCCGTACATCTATGGGATCTTTTTAAACCCAACATTGACTCTGCCATAATTTCCTCCTAATTTGTTTCCTTCAGTGCTTCTTTATAAAATTCCTTAAACTGGGTATATCCTTCTTTTATAAGGCTTTCCTTCTGGAACTTTTTATTTTTATTCATCTGGGATACCAGGACTGTCTTACCTTTGGCGCGCTCATTCATGGCCTCTTTCACTGCTTCATTCATGACCGCATCACTCACACCCTTTTCAATCAGGAATGCAAACCGTTCTTCACTGCCAGGTACTGTAAACCCTTCTTCCATAAGAATGGTGATGATTCGTTCAAAACCAATGGAAAATCCGCACGCAGGAGTATCCATACCAGTGAATTTTCCGATCATCTTGTCATAACGGCCGCCTCCGCCTACGGAACCTGGGAAACCGTCTACCAGAATCTCAAAAATAGTTCCTGTATAATAGGACATTCCACGTACCAGAGTGGGATCAAATTCGATCTTAAACTGACTGGTGGTAATAGCACTCACGCTGTCAATAATAGCCGCCAGATTCTCTGCCTGCTCCGGATCCATGGCATCTTTTAATACTTCCTTTAAGCTTCTGACACCGGATGCGTCTCTGGTCACTGTCTCAAACAGGGCTAAATAGTTATTGACATTCTCTTCTGGATAACCCGCTTCCTTTAATTCCCGGGCCACGCCATCCATACCAATCTTGTCCATCTTATCAAGAATAATAAAAACCTGATCATAAGATTCTTCTGAAAATCCGCAGTGAGCTGCCATGCCCTTTAAGATATTACGGTCATTAATTCTTACCGTGTATCCTTTAAATCCAATTTTTCCCAGGAGTGTGGTCGTCGCAAGAATCAGTTCGATCTCCGCCAGTCTGGTGGGATCTCCAAGGATATCGATGTCACACTGGACGAACTGTCTGAAACGTCCTCTCTGGGGACGGTCTGCTCTCCAGACACTTCCCATCTGCAGGGATTTAAAAGGAGCTGGTAAAACTGCTGCATTGTTGGAATAATATCTGGAAAGGGGAACTGTCAGATCATAACGCAGTCCGCTGTCAACCAGATCATTCTCCATCTGCGCTGTATCCAGATTCAGTTTTTCTCCCCGCTTCATAATCTTGAAAATCAGTTTTTCATTGTCGCCGCCCTGTTTGCTGCTTAAGTTCTCAATGTGTTCTACACAGGGAGTTTCAATGGAATTAAATCCAAATCCGCCGTATGTCTCCCGAATCTGGTTCATTACATATTCCCGTACCTGCATTTCTGCAGGGAGTATGTCCTTCATTCCGGTAACCGGTTTCTTTTTTAATGACATTTTTTTCACTCCGTTTTTTATATTTTCTATCTTTCCTGGAAATCGCAAATCATGCTTTCTATTTTAAATTACATTTCTGATTTTGCAAGCATTTTTTCTTTTCTTTCTATCATTTCATCGATTCGGGCGATGTACTGTTCCACATCCTTAACATTTTCCACCCTCTCCAACCGGTTCTCCGATGGAAAAACAACTTTCGTGGTAGTTCCTGCCCCGCAGGCTGCTATGGTCTGCTTCTCCTCCATAATGAGGATGTTGTAGATACAGGCTTTTCCAGGGGCTGAATATCCCACATTCTCAAAGTTACCAGCCATATTTTTCTGTCGGTAGAGGTAGTAAGGCTCCTGCCCCATGCTCCGGGCGTAGGCTGCCGTTAAATCCACCATCTCCTGAGTTCCGGTGATTTTCAAATCTCCGTATTGTTCCTTATACATATTAAGGCGGGCCGCCCGTTTAATTGCCAAAGTATGAACGGTGATGCCGTCTGGTCCCAGAGACTTAATCTCTTCCATGGTCCGTCTTACATCTTCCATATCCTCCCCAGGCAGTCCGATAATTAAATCCATATTAATATTGTCAAAGCCCAAGGATCTGGCTAATAAAAATCGGTCCTTTACCATCTCAACAGTATGACGGCGGCCGATGATCTTAAGGGTCTCTTCTTTCATCGTCTGAGGATTTATGGAAATACGGGTTACACCATATTTCTTTAATACCTCAAGCTTCTCCTGTGTTATGCTGTCCGGTCTTCCTGCTTCTACTGTAAATTCTTTTACATTTGTGAAATCAAACGTATTCTTCAGCCTGGAGATCAGCGTTTCCAAATGCTCTGCACTGAGGGAAGTCGGTGTTCCGCCTCCAATATACACAGTGTCAAGAGTTTTTCCTGCCATTCGCCTGGCTGTAAACTCCATTTCTTTAAAAAGAGCTTCCAGGTAATCATCCATTCGCTTCTCCCACTGGCTGATGGGAAACGACGTGAAGGAACAGTAAAGACAGGTGGTGGGGCAGAAAGGAATTCCGATATAAAGGCTGTATCCGTTTTCATAGTCAATGTCTGACAGCAGATCTAACTCTTTTTTCGCAATTTCCAGACTTAAGTCCACCTTCTGGTCACTGGTTAAATACGTTTGTTTCATATAATCAAAAACTTCCTCTTCCCTGCTTCCGGAAAGAAGTTTTGTCATGGCTATTTTAACCGGGCGTATACCCGTAAGTGTTCCCCAGGGCAGCTCCCTGCCGGTCAGCTCTCCCGCCATACCATAAAGCATCCGCTTTATCCGGTTTTTGGTTTCAAAGCGGTCAGAAAAGTCCACCTTGGTTTCGGAAGCTTTTGTTATTCCCTGCTCCTTGTCTTCCAAACTTATGCGAAAGAAATCAACTCCAGTCACACCATGGACAAGGAGCCGGAAATCTTCATCGGTTTTCTCCTCATGAAGGAAACGTTCTCCCGGATAAAATGCCATAAGCAGTTCCCTGATATCCTGTTCAAAGGATTGATCATCTAATATTAAACCTATCATTTTTAGTCCCTATCCTCTGTATAATGCCACCGGATTATACGATTTTTCATGACCGATGGTAGTAACGCTTCCATGTCCCGGATAAACCATGGTATCACCGGGAAGAGGGAACAGCTTTCCCCTGATGGAGCTTATAATTTTTAACTGGTCTCCTGTAGGAAAATCCGTACGTCCCAGGGATTCTAAAAAGAGAGTATCCCCGCTGATTAATACGTCTTCCTCTTTCATATAGTAGCAGACACTGCCTTCTGTATGACCGGGAGTTGCGATCACATGGGCCGAAATCCCTGCAGCATCAATGATTTCCCCATCTGTCACGTAGCGATCTGCCTCTATGGAACACAGCCTTCCAATGTTTGTGGAAAGATTCACAGACGGATCATTTAACAGCATTTTTTCATTTTCTCCAGCATAAATTACAATCTCCGGAAACGCCTGTTTTATCTCTTTGACTGCCATAATGTGATCAAAGTGGCCATGAGTAAGTAAAATGGCTTCCGGTGTTACAGACAGCTTCCTGCACTCCTCCAGAATAAATTCCCCTTCATCGCCGGGATCCACAATAATTGCCTTTTTTAACTGCTCCCGGAAAATAATATAACAATTGGTACCAATCTGCCCTACCGGGTATGTTTTAATTCTGAAATCGCTCATATTCTTATCTCCTGTTTCAATCGTTCACATTAATCTGCCCGTTAAATAGTAAATACCGGAATATCCGTTCCATACAAAAGCTTTGCCTGATAATAATCTGCATACTCCATGAAAAGAATATTGTCTTCACATCTTGTGGTTATGAAGAAGTCAGCCGCCGCAAACAGACACCTGATATCATCTTCCATTGTGCCCATTCTTACTATAATTTCTCTGCCGTCTGCCTCCAGTTCCTCTGACACCGCTAAAACCTGCCGGTATCCCTCTTCACCGGCAGAAGGACTGATATATAAGTAAAGCCTGGTATCTGCAGGACTTAACGCCGCATATTCCGTTAAAATCCTTTTCCATAGGGAAAATGGACTTAAATAATCTGCAATCAGAAGAATCGTCTTCTTGTCTGTTTTTGGAATCACCGGATTTATCTGATCCCAGTCTTCTATCGGATCAAACTTCTCAATGAAATCTTCAGCTGACAGCAGAAACTCCTTCTGATTTTCTATCAGCTTCTCCTCTGTCCAGTTCCACCAGGCGATTCGGTTTAAAGCTCTTCTCTGCTCCTCATCAAACCGGTATCCAATGATTTTAGCCGGATTTCCACCCACCATTGCGTAGGCAGGCACAGATTTTGTGACCACACTCTCAGCTCCGATCACCGCTCCGTTGTGAATGGAAACACCACTCATAATCGTCGCCCCATTGCCAATCCAGACATCATTTCCAATAAGTACGGAGCCTTTTCGTTTCGTTCTGTCAGGAAGCGCCATAGTCATAAAAGACGGACTCCCCTGAAAAATGGATTTGTAATTATGATTCAAATTAACAAGAAATGTAATTTTATCAGCAAGGGCGCAGTACTTTCCGATCTGTACACAGTGAACCCCTTGTGCAACGTTAAAGTTTAATCCTGACTGTATTTCCGCACCCACGATATAGCTGTCCTTATCGATCTGCATAAAAGGGAAACGTTCCTCGACGCCTGTAACAGGCATGGTAAGTCTGTTTAAACTTTTCACTGTCTGTGGAAGATATTTCACGGGATATACCACGGTCCACAACACCTTTCTGAATAAAAAGAGAAAAACTGCGTTATCCCGCAGTCCTCTCAATGTCAATTACACCTTCGATTTGTCTCAGTTTATCAACCAGTTTTCCAAGCTCTTCCACACCATGAGTCTCAAAGGTCATGGTAATGGTAGCTTTCCCCTGTTTGTTGGTTCTGGAATTCATGGAAGTGATATCAATCTGCCTCTCAGTAAATACCTTGGAAATATCAACAAACATACCGATTCTGTTATTGGCAAAAATTTTGATTTCCGTAGAATAACGTTCTTTTGTATTGTCCCCTTCCGGCTCCTGCCACTCTGCATCGATTAAGCGGTTTCTCTCATCTTCCGGAAGATTTAAAACATTGACGCAGTCTGTTCTGTGAATGGAAATGCCTCTTCCTCTGGTTACAAAGCCTACAATCTCATCGCCTGGCACAGGAGAACAGCATTTGGAGAAACGGACCGCAAGATCGTGGATTCCCTTAACAACAATTCCGCTTCCGGAACGTCTCTTAATTGGAAGTCTGCTGCCCATATCCTCAATGTCATTTAATATGGTGGTGTCAGTTACATCTTTCTTTAATTTCTTATCCTTTTCATCCACCATCTTATTGATGACCTGGCCTTCTTTCAGACCGCCGTGGCCAATGGATGCAAGCACAGAATCCCAGTCCCGGAAGGCATAACGCTTCATTACCTTGCTCTGATATTCCGGTTTGTTAATCTCTGAATAATTAATTCCTTTGGCCTTACAGTAGCGGTCCACCATCTCCTTGCCCCGGAGAATATTGTCTTCTTTCAGCTCTGTCTTAAACCATTGGTTGATTTTATTTTTTGCCTGGGTGCTTTTCACCACATTCAGCCAGTCCCGGCTTGGGCCTTTGCTGTTCTGAGAGGTGATGATCTCCACCTGGTCCCCGTTTTCAATGACATATTCAATGTTCACCAGCTTGCCGTTGACTCTGGCACCCACCATCTTATTTCCTACTGCGCTGTGGATGGAGTATGCAAAATCAATGGGCGTTGAACCGCTGGGAAGATTCTTCACATCACCTGACGGAGTAAAACAGTAAACACTGTCGGAGAAAAGATCTAAGTCACCCTTAACCATATTTAAGAATTCCTTGTTGTCGGACATGTCCTTCTGCCATTCTAAAATCTGGCGGAGCCAGCTTAACTTCTCCTGTTCTTTGCCTGCCGCAACCTGACCGCTTCCGCTCTCTTTATACTTCCAGTGAGCCGCAATTCCGTATTCAGCTGTACGGTGCATCTCATACGTACGGATCTGAATTTCAAAGGGCTGGCCGTTGTTGCCGATCAGTGTTGTATGAAGGGACTGGTACATGTTGGGTTTGGGCATGGCGATATAATCCTTGAAACGCCCGGGGATAGGTTTATACAGTTCGTGAATTACACCAAGTGCAGCGTAACAGTCTTTTACGTTGTCAACAATAATTCGCACTGCGAACAGGTCATAGATCTGATCCAGTGTTTTATTCTGGTTGACCATTTTTTTATAGATGCTGAAGAAATGTTTGACACGTCCGTCCACTCTGGCATCAATTCCAGCTTCCTTTAAATGTTCTTCCACCTCATCAACAATGCTTTTTACAAAGTATTCTCTGGCATCTTTTTTTAGTGATATTTTTTCTGCCAGCTCATAATAGGTGTCCGGCTCTAAGTATTTTAAAGACAGATCATCCAGTTCGATTTTAATTTTGGAAATACCAAGACGATGGGCAATGGGAGCATAGATCTCCATGGTCTCCTTTGCCTTTTCCTTCTGCTTTTCCGGCCTCATGTACTGAAGTGTCCGCATATTGTGAAGACGGTCGGACAGCTTGATAATAATGACCCGAATGTCCTTCGCCATGGCTAAGAACATCTTTCTTAAATTCTCCGCCTGAATCTCCATCTTATCCATAGACCAGGAAATCTGGGTCAGTTTGGTGACTCCGTCTACTAAAAGAGCCACCTCTTCCCCAAACTCTGCCTTTAGTTCATCTAAGGACATAATGGTATCCTCTACCACATCATGGAGGATACCTGCAGCAATGGTCTCTTTATCCATCTCTAAATCGGCCAGAATGATGGCAACACAAAGAGGATGAATAATGTAGGGTTCACCGGATTTGCGCACCTGGTCCTTATGGGCATCGGCTGCGATATGATAGGCTTTTTCTATCATGGAAATATCATCAGACGGGTGATATCTCTTTATGCTCGCAACCAGTTCTTCATAAAGGGCTTGCGGACTTGTAAAATCAGCGGGCGCCTCCAGATCAATGTCTACTTTCTTCATTTCTTTATGTTCTTTATCGAATTCAGTCACCTTGTTTTTCTCCATCATTGGATTATCTGCCATATGCCGTCACCTTTTTGTAACAATTTTGTTTTCACCGATTTTTAAACGTAGTTATCATACATTATACGTATTGTTGTCGAAAAAAGCAATTATTTTTTCTTTCTCTTCCTGTCCGATAAATGCGGCTTCCAGTGCATAACGATTCATCTGTCTTAAATCCGCTTCTGTAAAACCCATATGTTTTTGAATTAGTTCTGCTTCTTTTTCAAGAGTCGTATCTGATACCGTCATATTATCCGTATTATAGGTTACCGGGATTCCCCAGTCATAAAAAGCTTTCAATGGGTGCTGATCAATAGAAGGAACCGCTTTTGTCTGAAGATTGCTGATCACGCACATCTCTAAGGTAATTTTTTCCTTTTTTAAGAGGTCCATACAGGATTCTGACTGAATTGCAGCACAACCATGTCCGATTCTCTTTGCTCCATAGGAAACTGCTTTTATAATATTCTCGCAGTCTCCGCATTCTCCTGCATGTATGGTAAATGGAATATTTTTCTGTCCCGCTCTTTTAAAAAGAGGTTCAAAATGAGCCATGGGAACAAGGCCTTCCGGTCCTGCAATATCAACACCCACAACGCCCTTGCCAAGATAGGAAGAAGCCAGCTCAAAGGTCTCCTCATTCTCTTTATCGGAACCGTTCACCATAGAGCAAAGTAAAAGCCCTGCTTTTAAAGCAGTCCCTTCCATGCCTCTGTTCATTCCTTTAATGACGGCTTCTAAAATTCGTTCCTTTGAAAGTCCTTTTCTCATATGAAGCTGAGGTGCAAAACGGATTTCACTGTAAATAAGTCCCTGGGCTGCAAGGTTCCTGGTTAAATCCTCACATGCCAGTGTCAGAGCTTCTTCTGTCTGCAGAAGCTGCCCTGGTAAATCAAAACATTTCAAATAATCCACAAGGCTTTCACAGTTTTCCCCCACTGATACACTATCCTTTATATCCTGTCCTTCAAAATCATATCCAATCTGCGCTGCTAAAAGTCTTACCACGTCAATCGATAAAGACCCATCCAGATGCAGATGGAGGTCAGTTTCCGGTCGCTTCATAATGATCCCTCCTTCATTCAATGGAAATATTCTATCATATAATAAGGAAAGCAACAATTATTTATTTTGACATTCACTTTCTTTTCTAATGCAGGGAGATAATTCTTAAATACCAATTTGCTGTGCATGAATTAAGATACTGTCTGCACGGCTTCCTATTTTATGGCTATTAAACTTATTTAATTGTATTTCAGAAATAATTTTTCCATCCTTCATGAATAAGACCCTGCTTGCCCTTGCCGCTACCTTCACATCATGAGTCACCAGTAAAATAGCAGTTCCGTCATTATTAATGTCAGACAATAGATCCATTATTTCTTCTGACGCCTTCGAATTTAGGGCTCCAGTCGGTTCATCGGCAAATAATATTTCCGGGGAAGACATTAAGGCTCTGCAAATGCCGGCCCGTTGCAGCTGACCTCCTGATACCTGGGTGATATCACGATTTTCCAGGTTTTCAATTCCTGTTTTTTTCATTAACTTTCTGGCCTTTTGATCTACCTGTTCCAAACTCATTCCAGCACGGTTTTGTGCTACCGGAAGAATAATGTTATCAAGCAGATTAAGATTTTTAAGCATGGTTGGCTGTTGAAAAACAAACCCCATTTTTGTTCTGCGGATATCTGCCAGCTGCTTATCATTTAGCCCGGATAATTCAATCTCATTAAATTTTACCGACCCACTGGTAATGTCATCCATTCCACTTAATGCAAACAACAGGGTAGATTTTCCTCCGCCTGAAGCACCCATAACTGCTACAAATTCGCCTTTTGATATGGATACACTCACTTTGTCAAGCGCTTTGATCTCTTCCCCTTTTTCACCAAATATCTTCATTATATTTTTTCCAGTCAATATATTTTCCATTATTTACTCCTTTATATGATCAGACACTAATAACTTATCAATGTCTGAGATTCCAAATATCGTAGCAGCATAAACACACGCCGTTATTACCAATGGCGAAAACAGGTAAGCAAATAACGGATTTACCTCAAAGTGAAATGAGGAAGCGCCAAAAGAGGAAATTAATGCTACCCCTACCAGTTCCCCCAGTGTATTGGCTAAGGCAGTACCGATCACAACTCCGAATACCAATACAAAAACAGAACGTGCCACATATTGAATCCGAATCTCAGAACAGGTAAAACCAAGTGATTTTAAAACTGCAATTGGATAACGGTCTTTAGTGATCAGCATTTTCATGAACAGCAGTGTAACTAATATGGTAAGTAATACAGAAGCTGTAATTGAAGTATAAGAAACTTTCTGGATCGCCAGAATAGTAGATCCGAATGACTGATCAATGTACTGGTCGATATTAGATACTTTGGCAAAAGGATATAATGCCCGGTATTTCTGAATTTCAATATCAGTTAATGAATTATCATGAAATTCTACAGGAATAACTGACCACAATACATCCTTTCTCTGACTCTTGAACATAGCCTTTGCCGTTCTACCGCCATTTGTGATGTCAGAATAAATTCCGCAGATTGTCATCTGCTTTTCCTGTCCATCAATATACAGTGTTATCTCGTCACCAAGGTTTTTCTTTAAATCATCCATATTTAATTTTGAAAAGGCTATCTCTGTCTCTGACTCAGGAGCTCTGCCTTTTGAATATTGAATTGGAAACAATGAATGATCGCCAAGTTCAACTTTGAGCCGCTTAACAGTCCCATCTTCCAGATTCATATCAAACAGCAGACTTGTCAGAACCGTGTACTTCGAGATATTCACATCCTGAGCCATTTCAGTAGCTATTGATGCCGTTTTTGCAGGAATATCATCGGTTTGCTGAATATCGATCCTCATGTAACAACTTCCAATGCCCATATAAGTCATAAAATTTCTGGATAAAATGGTATTATAAATATTTTGTGGCACCACCATAATAAATGAGGAAACCACTAAAACCAGGAACATTGTAATATAAAGCTTTTTTCTTGACAAAACATCCTTGATGCCTAGAAATATATTACAGGAAAATATCCGATTTCTGCTTAATACAAAAGCGTTTGATGACTTCGATTTTTCCCGGGGTGCTCCAAGTCGTATTGCCTGAGCCGCAGATATCTTGCGGAATCGGGATAATACCTGATTTACATACAGAGTAATTACGATAAATATGATTGCTGAGCCAATAAATCCTCCGATCAAAGCAGGGAATGTACTGTTACTTTTACCCATATAGAGCCTGATGTTGTATGAAAGCGGAGGAAGGAGAATCTGCGAAGTTAAAAATCCCAAAAGACAGGCTGCAGCAGCGATTGCTCCATATTTTGCAAGGTAAAGTTTTTTTATGTTTGATACCCGTATTCCAATCGCTTTCATTACTCCGATCTCTCTATAATCTTCTTCAATTTTTGCCAGCAGAGTAAAACGAATACATAAGAAAGTAACAATAATAACCAGTATACTGACTAATACTAACACTGCAATCATGATTCCATCGGTACTGGCATTGGCTGTCTTAAAAAGAGCATAGGTAATACTGGAAGGACCATTTGCTTCTATTCCGGCATCCATATAAGCGGTTTCAAAATTCGTAACTGGAATGCTGTTGTCAGCAAAACGAAACTCAATCATATTTTCCAACCTTCCGTATTTTCTGACCTTTTCAAAATCATTTTGGCTTACTAAAAAACGTTTGGAAGAAATCATGGCCGGATTCATCTGAGAGTCCCTGATAAACCCTGCTACTTTAAACGGAACACCACAAACAGTTGCTTCATCCCCCTTATGTGCCTTCCCTTCCCTCATGTAATATATTGGCACATAAATTTCCCCGTCTGATGGAAGAACAATATCCCCATCTAAACCGATTAAAAAGTCAAATCTGGAGTTTTGTACTGTAAGACCATTGTCCTGAACACTTCCTGCCAGCGTATTTTCTCCTATCACAATCTCGGCACCCTCAATATTTAAAAATTCCGATACTTGATAGTCTTCAACATTCTTTTGGTCAGCTGCAAATGCTGCCAACCGGTCCATATTTACATTGCCAGAGTGCATTTGCATATAATGCGGAGTCTTGGCTTGCAGCATAAAATTATCAATGGCACCAAGTAAATCAATGCTCAACGCCGTCGCAAGCGACGTCAGTAATGCCGCCAATACAATGAAAATTGCAATTGTAGCAGTAATTAATTTGCTTCTACGGATATCATTTCTGATGATTTTGCCGTACATAATGGCCTCATTTCTCCTGTTAGCTGACAGGTTTCAATAAATAAAGAAGTATTTACATTTTATTTTAGTCTAATATAGAAATTGCCTTAATGCAATATTTAGAGGAATTTTTTAGAATATTGAGTCATTTTAAGTTAAGTTTATAACAATGCAGGAATTGCATAAAATTAGCGGCACCATTTGACGGGTGCCGCCTTCTTTATCTATATTAATCTGATTTTGTTAAAATTTAATGATGAACCATCTCTTCATAAAATTCAAAGGCCTCTTTATCAGTAAAGCCTTCATGAACAATTTTCCTGACCGCAGCGCACATTTCAACCGGATTTTCACTCTGGAATATGTTTCTTCCCATATCAACTCCCTTTGCACCATGACTGATGGAAAGATAAGCAAGCTCCAGTGCCTGCCGCTCCGGTAGCTTCTTTCCTCCCGCTACCACAATGGGAACCGGACAGGCTGCAACCACCTCTTCAAAATTCTCGCAGTAATAGGTTTTAATAATATTGGCTCCCAGCTCTGCGACAATTCGTGTAGCCAGTTTAAAGAACCGGTCTGTACGCTCCATCTGTTTCCCCACTGCCACAACGCCCATAGTTGGAATACTATAGCGCATACCTAAATTAACTGCCTTAGAAAGATTTTCAAGACTGGACAACTGTCCATCTGCGCCAATAAAGGTCTGGATTGCCAGACAGTCCGCATTCATACGGATTGCATCTTCAATATCCACCGCCAGTATTTCCCTGGAAAGATCTTCGTCAAGCATGGAGGAGCCTGAAGTTGCACGCAGGGCAATTCCTTTTCTGCCCGAGACAGGAACGCAGCTTCTGATCGCCCCCCTTGTGCCCATTAAGACATCTACATAGGGAAGGATTTTCGGGACAACCAGGTCAAGGCGTTCCAGACCTGCTACAGAGCCCATAAAGTACCCGTGGTCGAAGGCAAACATTACCGTATTGTGGCTGGTTTCATCAAAGATATTAGACAGATGCTTTTTCATACCCCAGTCTAAATTATTCCCTCCCTTTACATAAAATGGCTTCTCATTGCCAAAGGGAATATCCGTATAATAATTGTGTTCAATTTTTACACCATCAAGATCTGCCATATGTATTTTCTCCTTTATAGGAAAGCATTTTATTAGAAATCATAGTTATTCATATTATCTTTGTTAAATATGGTCCGCTCCGGGAGAAGAACAACGCCGTTGTTTACCTCTGCGGTAGCCGCCCCCTCTACCAGACAGTTATTTGGCATTACTTCCACTGTCCCTATTTGTGGAATATCCAGCTTGTCTCCTACCTTTAACTGGTTTCCTGCAGCTACGTATGCTGCCAGGTAACAGCCAATGGCTCCCTGAACCTGACAATCCCAAAGCCCCCACTGCTCAATAATTCCTGCATTGCAGTAATCTTTTATAGACATAGGGGAAGCAAAACCGGTAATGGTCACATCCTCTTTAGTAAGTCCTTTATTCTGAGCCGCCTTACACTGCCCGGGTAAAGCCGTAGAATCATTGCAGATAATTAAATCAATGTCCGGATTGGCTTCCAGTATTGAGGCACCTATGGAAACCGCTTTCTCTGCATCCTGCTCAGAATAGTAATTATCAGGCGCTACATTTTCCCAGTTTGGAAACGTCTTCTTAATATAAGCCTCTCCTGCTGCCTGCCATGAGTTCTGATCCGCAACGGTTGCCTGAGAATAATGCCAGCAGTATTTGATTTTATCTGCTTTTATATCTTTTCCACGTTTCGTTAATGAATCTGCACCCATATCCACAAGCATCTTTCCAAGTATATCTGGGGTACCCTGGGAAACCATCAGGGTGCGCGCTGTATCTGATACATCAGAATCCCAGGTAACAACACTCACTCCTGCAGCCGTAGCTTCTTTCAGTGCCGAGTCAAGGCCTGTTGCATCCACGGACGAAACACAGATGGCATCCACGCCGCTGGCTACCGCATTGTTAATCACTGAAACCTGATCTGCAACAGCAGCGTTGGGACTTCCCTGGTAATCCACGTTAATTCCCCACTCTTTGCCGTATTTCTCAGCTCCCTTTGCTGCTGATTCAAAAAATGCATTTCCCGTCAGCTTTGGAATAAAAACTACAGTCTTTCCGGTAATATCAGATGCCTTCTTTTCTGCTTTTGCTGCGGCTTCCTTATTTGCTCCCCCCGCCTCGCTGCAGCCTGCCAATGCAGTTGCAGCCAGGATTCCTGCCAATAAAAGCGCCATTCCCTTTCTCATACCAAATTCCTCCTTATTATATAAAGCTTTATTTATGAGGGATTCCCCCTCTTATTACCGTTTTCACTCTTAACCCGGGGCGGTTTAGTAATGCCCGTCCAATAATAATTACCAGTAAAAGTATGCCCACCGGAATATCCAGATATTGCTGGCTTACCTTAAAGCAAAGTGGCAGACCAAATCTTAACGTTCCGATTGCCACTGCCGCAAGTGCCGTTCCGGGAACACTCCCCTTTCCTCCTGTACTTAACGTCCCACCAAGAACTACCGCAGTAATAATGGGCAGCGTCAGTGTAGCTCCAATATCACTTTTAGCAGTCCCCAGATAAGAAGTCAGAATGATGCCTGCCACCGACGCACTGACAGCCGAAAGAACGTAGGTACTCATAATGATCAGCCTTGTATTAATACCCGAATATTCCGCCGCATTCTGGTTCACACCTGCCAGAAACACTTCTCTTCCGTACCGGGTCTTGTGCAAAAGAATGTAAGCCAGAACAGCCAGAATGAGAAATATAATCACCTGGAACGGAATAATTCCAAACAGCCTGTATTTTGACAATCGGAGAAACCCTTCCGGAAACCCTCCGATCCCTTTGTAGCTTTCTGTTGCAGAAAGTTTCGACACCAGAAGCCCGATTCCCGTGTACAAAAAACTTCCGCCCAGTGTCACTACCATGGGCTGGACCCCGCAGTAAGCAATAAAAAATCCTGATATCCCTCCGCACACCCCTGCTACTGCCATTGCCAGGCATGATGCCGCCCAGATATTAAAGCCAAAGTCCTGCCAGGCAACCCCCAGTATGATAGACGACAATCCTACAATTGACCCTGCCTGTATATCAATTCCTCCCGTAATCATTACAAAGGTTACAAAAAGGGATATGATACAGATAGAGATAATATCATTCATACTTCCAAATAATACTCTGGGCATGAGAAATTTACTGTTTTTCAATGCAAAAATTATTATTTCTAACAGAATAATAAGAGTCAGAACAAACTCCCACTTTTTCCTTACCTGTTTCAATTTGGGTGAAAAGGAGATTTTCAAGCTTTTTCCCCTCCTTTTTGCGCTGTCCTTGCCAATAAAATTTCATGGCGGTTTTTCCTGACTGTATGATTCTGGGCAGATGTATTAATTACTACAATGGTCAGTAGTAAAAAACCGGTAATCGTATTGTCATAATCAGAGGAAAAACCCAGGAAGACAAGTATTCTGCTGATTGATGACATGATCACTGCACCAATGGATGCCCCTGCAAGGCTTCCCACTCCACCTGTCAGGCTAAGTCCTCCAAGAACGCAGGCCGCAATTGCCTTCATTTCATATCCATTTCCGGCAGTTGGTGTAATAAAACCAATTCTTGAAGCGTAAATCATACCTGCCACAGAGGAAAATATTCCGCACAGTACATATGCCAGTATTTTTATCTTATTAGCCGGTATTCCTACCAGCGTTGCCCCTGCTGAATTATCTCCGACAGCCACAAAATATTTTCCCTTTCGGGTTCTGGTAAGAATGATATGTCCTATTATTACAACCAAAACAGCAGCGCCATAAAAGTATGTAACATTCTTGGTAAGAAAACGATTTGACATTAAGGTAAAATTGGCAGGGAGATTTTCAACCCAGGCGCCCTTTGTGTATACATAAATAACTCCCCTGACGACACCATTGACGCCAAGCGTAAATATGAGAGAGGGAATATTTAATACAGCCACACCAATTCCATTAATCACACCCACCACAGCTCCTACGAAAACCGCTGCAAAAAGTGCTGTTGCAATTCCGTAACCATCCCGAAGCAGCGTTGCCCCTACAGCCGCAGACAGCCCAAGCACTGCACCAATTGATACATCAATTTCACCAGTTAGTATAACGAATGCAATCCCTGCAGAGAGAAACGTAAATACCACACTGTCATTAAAGCAATTGATTATGGTTACCGGCTGCCAGAAACTGGGGTTTATTAAGCCTACCAGAAAAATCAAACCTGCCAGAAATAAAAAACTGTTTATCTCCCGGCTTTTTAAAATTTTCCTCATATCTCCACCTGCTTTCCTTCCCCAACACCAAAAGATGCTGCCATCAGCCCGGCCTGTGTAATTTCACGCTTTTTCAGTTCCCCTCTGATGCGCCCCCGATACACCACCACAGCCCGGTCTGACAGTTCCACAATTTCTTCCATGTCTGAAGAAATCAGCATTACAGCAACCCCCTGTTTTTTTAGTTTATGTATGATCCCGTATACATCTTTTCGGGCCGCTGCATCAATACCTCTTGTTGGTTCATCAAGAATTACAAGTTTCGGACCAGTTGCCAGGGATCGTCCGATCACTATTTTCTGCTGATTGCCTCCGGACAAACTTCCGGACAGCTGGTCTAAACCGGTAATCCGGATTCGGAAGCCTTCCACATATCTTCTGGCTATTTCGTATTCCACTTTTTTATTTATGAAGATTCTTCCCATTGTTTTTCCTGTAACAAGGGAAGATGTGACATTTGCCGCCACATCGCTGATTGTAAAGAGACCATTTAAACGGCGGTCTTCCGGAACATAGTTGATTCCCGCTTCCAAAATTGCCCTGGTGGAAAGTCCGGTTACATCCTCTCCCTCTAAAAGTGCCTGTCCGGATATGGTCTTGTCTCTGCCAAACACAGTAAGCGCCATCTCAGTCCGCCCGGCACCTACAAGTCCTGCCACACCCAGGATCTCCCCCGGATAAATCTTCAGATTAATATCCCAAAATCCATATCCCGAAAAATGAATCAGTTCAAAAGCAGGTTTCAATCCGGCATAATCAATCTCCTTAGTCTCCTGCTTTTTCGCCTCTTCGCAGTCCGGCGGGAGAAGCCCCTTAACCAGCATATCCCTGGTAAATTCAGAAATTTCACCTTTCAGTGTAATGACACCGTCTCTCATAATCGCCACATGTGTGGCAATCTGAAACACCTCCGTCAGACGGTGGGTAATATATATGATACCAATTCCCTTTTTCTTTAAATCTTCTACAATCTTAAAAAGGCTTTCCACTTCGTCAAATGTCAGGGCACTGGTAGGTTCATCTAAAATCAGAACTCTCGCCTGCCTCATCAGCCCTCTTAAAATCTCCACCAGCTGCTGTTCTGCTATGGATAGACTCATTGCTTTTCTGAAAATGTCCATATCCCAGTTAATCTCATGCATGATCTCCTTCAGTCTCTTCCGAAGCTTTGCCGGTTTTTCATGAAAGCCCATGATAATGTTTTCCTCAACTGTCATATTGGGAAACAGCATAGGTTCCTGGGGTACCATATAGATTCCTTTAGACAGAGATACACCCGGTTTACAGGCATGAATCCTTTCTCCGGCAACAAAGATGCTTCCTTCATCAGGCTGATAGATCCCCATAATAATTTTCATCAGCGTACTTTTCCCGGCACCATTCCCCCCAATTAACGCCAGCACTTCCCCTTCCCCTACACTGATATCGATCCCTTTCAAAACAGAATTGAAACCAAACGATTTTGTTATTCCGGTTGCAGTAAACAGACCATGACTTGCTGTTTCTGATTGTTTCATGATTCTCCCCACCCGTTGATACAATATTTTTGTTTGCTCGCTAAACTTTTGTTACATTCATGATGATACATGATCTAATTTTGATTGTCAATAGCTTCACAAAAAATATATAGTGTTTTTGCACTAATTTGTTTTATATTTTCCATATTATTTAGTAATAATAATTTATTTTATAGGATTTTTATCAGGATGATCATTTTTATCTCAGCACTATTGACAGATGATATGCCAATTGTTATACTACGTTTAGTTGCAAACATTTTATTTTATTAACAACTTTTGTGACAATCTTAAGAAACCGGGGATAAACAGAATGAATTACGAAGAATCACTTATTGTTAAGACAGCATGGTACTATTATATCGAAAATATGACCCAGCAGAAGATTTCCGACAAACTTGGCATCTCCCGCATGAAAGTAATAAAGCTGTTAGATAAGGCAAGGCAGAACGGAGTGATACAGTTTAAGATCTCTCAGGAACGCAGCCATCACCTTCAGGCTGAACAGGAATTAATCAGAAAGTGGAATTTAAAGGATGCCTTTGTGGTACCCTCCTCTCCTGATGATTCCTGTGCCAACGATACCGTTGCCAAAGCAGCTGCCATGTACATTAACGACCGGATTACAGAAAATACCTATATCAATATTGGATACGGAGATACCTTAAGCCGCGTCTTAAATCAGCTTGCAATCGTGGCAGAAGCGCATCTCTCCGCCGTTTCATTAACTGGCGGAGTCGGCTATTATCTTCCCAATACCTTTTCCAGCGTATTTAATACAAAACTATATTTGTATCCCGCTCCTTTAATCGTTTCAACAAAAGAACTGTGCAGTCAGCTGAGGCACGAACCATCCATTCAGGAAATCTCCCGGATGGTGAATCTGGCTTCTATGACAGTAATCAGCATTGGAGGAATTAACGAGGATGCGACAATCATAAAAAATGGGATTTTCACCAAAAATGACTTTCTGTATCTTTCCATGCAGGGTGCAGTGGGGGATCTTTTAAGTCATTTTATTGACAAGGATGGGAATCCTGTTGAAACAGATATTGAAGAGCGGCTATTAAGCACTCCTCTGTCTACGCTTCGGGAACTGCCCAATGTAATTGGCGTGGCAGCTGGAAGCAGCAAGGTTAAAGCAATCCGGGCATCCTTAAAAGGAGGATATTTAAATACACTGATTACCGATGAAGAAACTGCACTGAGCCTGCTTAACGAAGATCCCGGTTGATATTAAAAATCAAAATGGAGGTGTCTGCATGTCATCAAATTATCTTTTAGCAATTGACGCTGGAACAGGGAGTGTACGTGCCGTACTGTTTGACTTAAAAGGGAGTCAGATCGCCTGTGTTCAGGAGGAATGGGAACACAAAGAAGATCCGGATTATCCGGGCAGCATGGATTTTGACTGGGTGCAAAACTGGGAACTTGCCGCGTCCTGTATCCGCAGGGTAATCAGTGAAAATAATGTAAATTCCAGGGAGATAGCCGCAATATCCACCACCTGTATGAGGGAAGGTATTGTTCTTTATGACAAAGAAGGCCGTGAAATCTGGGCCTGTGCCAATGTCGATGCCAGAAGTAATGATGAAGTGGAACAGTTAATCCAAAAAGACCCTGAACTGGAACGCCTTTTGTATCAGGAATCGGGACAGTCCTTTGCCCTGGATGCCATTCCAAGACTTCTATGGGTGAAAAACAAGCTGCCGGACCGATATGAAAAGACCGCATACTTAGGGATGTTTAATGACTGGCTCATTTATAAATTAACGGGAATTCTGACCGTTGAGCCCAGCAATGGCTCTACTACCGGGCTGTTTCGTCTGGCCTCCCGGACATGGAATCCAGAAATTAATCAAAGATGCGGATTACGGACTGACCTGTTCCCTCCTGTAAAGGAATGCGGCACGGTAATCGGAAAGACCAAGGCCGGGTTACAGCCTTCTACCGGACTTCCTGATGGTATACCTGTGGTCGCTGGGGGCGGTGATGCCCAGCTTGGGTGTATTGGTGTGGGAGTGGTAAATCCCGGGGAAGCTGCCGTGTTTGGGGGCAGTTTCTGGCAGTATGAATACAACACCGACACTCCCATTATGGACCCGGACTGCCGTGTGCGGGTTAACTGCCATGCCATTCCTTCTCTCTGGCAGTACGAAGCGCTGGCATTTAAACCAGGACTTGTGATGCGCTGGTACAGGGACAGCTTCTGCATTGCCGAAAAAAAACTGGCAGCAGAAACCGGCAGAAATGTTTATGATTTGTTAAATGAAGAAGCAGAAAAGATACCGGCAGGTTGTTATGGGATGATGTGTGCATTTTCAGATATTATGAATTTTATGAAATGGAGACATGCAGCTCCATCTTTCTCCAATTTTGAACTGGATTCTGCCAAATTTAATCATTATACCTTTTACCGTGCAATCCTTGAAAACACAGCACTGGTCACAAAAGGGCATCTGGAGCTTGTACGAAGCACAACCGGTAATCTGCCGAAGGAAATCACCTTTGCGGGAGGCGCTGCCAACAGCCGTTTATGGGCGCAGATTCTATCGGATGTGCTGGGGATTCCGGTTAATATCCCAAAAGTAAAGGAGGCCACAGCCTTAGGCGCTGCAATTATAGCTGGTTATGGAATTGGTTTATACCCGGATATCCGGCAGACAGCCAAGGAGCTTGTTGTAATTGAGGAACGCATCACACCCGATATGGAAAAGCATAAACGATATGGGGAAATCTATGAAGCATGGAGAGAATTTTATAAAATGCAATTAACGCTGTGCGACCACAGGATAACCAAATATATGTGGGCTGCCCCAGGCCTGTGAACAAAAAGGAGGGAATAAGTATGTATATAATAAATGAATCGGAACGGGAATATCGGTTTGGAGACAGCGGACCAAAATATCTGATGAAAGGACCACGGATGAATTTTGCAGTGGTGCAGTTTAAGCCCGGCGAGGACTTTACCGCACATTATCACAATGTGATGGAGGAGAATTTCTTTATTATGGAAGGGGAAATAAAGATTGTTGTTGATGGAGTGACTTACCATCTGAAACAGGGAGATTTCATACATATTGAACCAACGGAAACCCATTACTGCTTCAATCCGTTTGAAGTCAGCGTAAAGATGATTTCTACCCTGGCTCCCTATCAGGAATCGGATAAGGTGGAGCTGAAAGAAGGAAGTTTTAATAGAAGCAAGTGATATTGTACTTCTGGATGATTGTAACCATTCACTGCGAATCACCATGTGGGCAAAATTGTTATTACTCAGTTTCAGTGTGATTGTGGTTTCTTAACTTATAAAGCTTGTGCTGCGGCAGACAGCTCAGCAAAAATAGTCGAGAAACAATTATCTTCGTAATGTAGAATAGGTACTGTAAGGTGGTGAAACGATGGAAGAACAAATGGAAGCTGTTCAACGGATGCAGGATTATATCATGGATCATTTATCAGAGGATATCACACTGGCCGCTCTGGCAAATGTATCTTATTTTTCACCGTGGTATTCTTACCGTCTCTTTGTACAGCACACGAATCTGACTCCCGCAAACTATATCCGGCGATTAAGACTTTCCAGGTCTGCAATTAAGTTAAGAGATGAGTCCTGCAAGATTATTGATGTAGCAGCTGAACTGGGGTTTGGAAGTGTTGACGGATATCAGAGGGCATTCTTTCGGGAATTCGGCTGTAACCCCGGAGATTATGTGAAAAGACCTGTTCCTCTCTATCTATTTACCCCCTATGGTGTTAAATACCGTGCATTAAGAAGGGAGAAACAAATGGGAACTGTGAGAACCATCTTTATTCAGGAAATAGAAAAGCCAAAACGTAAGGTATTAATCAAAAGAGGGGTCAAGGCGACTGATTATTTTGCGTATTGTGAAGAAGTAGGGTGTGATGTGTGGGGACTTTTGCTGAGCATCAAATCCATAAGCGATGAACCAGTCTGTCTCTGGCTGCCTAAATCCTATATTACTCCCGGAACCTCGGAGTATGTACAGGGTGTGGAGGTACCGGCTGATTATGACGGCGTAATTCCAGACGGCCTGGATGTGATTGAACTTCCCGCAGCAAAATATCTTATGTTTAAAGGCGAACCCTTTGCAGAAGAAGATTACTGTCAGGCAATAGAAGAGCTTCAGGAAGCCAGAAAAAAATATGACCCCTCTGTGATCTGCGCACAATGGGATTTCTCTAACCCACACATTCAGCTGGAGCCATTAGGACAAAGGGGCTATGTGGAGCTTTGGCCAATAAAATAATTCTTATCAGTGTATCAACAAGAAAACGGCATCTACTCATGAAAAGAGAAGGTGCCGTTTTATCATTTTAACTATAATTTACCGAATTATAACACCATGCACCACAGTGGGATGGTCACAAGTGATAACAGGGTTGTCACCACCACACATTTAGTTGCAAAGATATAATCTCCGTCATATTTAGCCGCCAGTATGGCAGTGGTGCTTCCTGCCGGCATACCTGTAAGCAGCACGGACACGCCGGATATCATAGGGCGCACAGGAAAAAGGCGGCAGCAGATAAATACCAGAAGGGGAATAAAAAACAAACGGATCAGGGTATATTTCATAATCCCCTTATCAAAAATACTTCCCGCCTTCACCTCTGCAAGAATGGTTCCGATTAATATCATGGAAACAGTTGTGGTACAGCCGCCCACATTTCGTATGGTATTCTCTAAAAATACCGGCATCGATATCTGGGTAATCATAAAAAACAGGCCAATATACACTGCAACGATACATGGGTGGGTAAGAACTTTCTTTACCACTGTCTTCCTGTCCGGACTTTCCGTAAAATAAGAAACTCCCGCAGACCACATGACAATTCTCTGGGGAACAAGGAAGATGGACGCATACATTAATCCTTCTGCTCCGTAAACCCCTTCTGCTATTGGGTTTCCCATAAAACCGGCATTAGAGCAGACGGTTCCATACTGAAGCACCTTCTTTCGCCGGTCCGGCTCCTTATTATAAAAGGTATTGGCTATGATCAGACAGCCAAACTGAATCAGTGTGGCAATCAGGAGTATGGTCGCAAAACCTTTTAATATATCCAGATTAAATTCAATGAGAAAGGAACTTATTATATTGCACGGCAGGATGAGATCAATCACCAGATCGGTCAGCACCTGTTTTGCACTGTCCGGCAGGATTCCCAGTTTCCTTAGAATCACTCCGGCTGCAACCAGTAAAAAAAGCATACCCTGCAGGTTTATAAGACTGCTGTTTATCATATTAATCACTCTTCTTTTGATTTCATATATTCATCCATGGCTTCTGCCACAGTTTTTGAGTAGGCCACAGCCTCTACCACTGTTCTGGCTCCTAACACCACATCTCCCGATGCAAATATGCCAGGTATGGTAGTCTGACCGTTGTCGTCTGTCATGAGAAGTCCATTCTGACTGGCTTTCAGGCCTTCGGTGGTATTCACCAGTTTGCTCTTTGGCCCCTGGCTGACAGAAATAATGGTGGAATCAGCAAAAAATTGTTCCCGCTCTTCCTCCTGGCCAATTGCTTTTCCTGTTTCATCATGGATGACACTTACAAATACAGGACCATCATCTGTGATCTCCACAATCTGCTTTCCGAACTGGAAGTCCGCTCCGTCAAGCTTTGCATAGGCAGTTTCATGCTCACTGGCATTGCTCACAGTTCCTCTTGCATAAAGCGTCACTTTTCTGGCACCATGGCGGATCGCCGTCCTTGCCACATCCATGGCGGAATTGCCCATTCCAATAATAGCAACGGTATCCCCCAGATTATATGCATCGGGATTGGCAAGATAATCAATGGCATAATGAACATTACCCAGAGATTCTCCCTTTACGCCCAGTGTTTTCGGTCTCCACACACCGGTACCGATAAATATACTCTGATATCCGTCACGGATTAAATCCTTTATTTCCAGTGCTGTTCCTATAGCTGTGTTGGGACGAATCTTAACTCCAATTTCCAGAAGTTTTTTCTTGTAACGCTCCAGTATGGATTTGGGAAGGCGGAATTCTGGAATTCCGTACTGTAACACTCCTCCGACCTTATCTCTGGCATCAAAAATCGTCACACTGTAGCCTTTTTTCGTAAGGAGAATTGCAATGGTGATACCGGCTGGTCCTGCACCGATTACTGCCACCTTTTTTCCATTTTTAGGCATACATTCAATTTTTAACTTATCAAAAACAGTATCGGAAATGTAGTTTTCAATACTGCTGATGTGGACTGGCTGCCCTTTCTTTCCCAGTATGCAGTGGCCTTCGCACTGTTTCTCATGATTACACACCAGGGAACACACCAGGGACATGGGATTATTTTCAAATACCATCTCTCCCGCTCTGTTTAAATCTCCTTCTTTAAACGCCTGAATCATCTGGGGAATGGCAGTCTGGATGGGACACCCCTGCCGGCATAATGGTTTTTTGCAGTTTAAGCATCTGTTTGCTTCATCAATTACATGAACAGCCATAATTTACTTTCCTTTCGCTTTTGCTCTCTATTATTTTTCCATTTAAAATTGTTCTTATGTTGCACATTGTATACAATTCAATGTGTTGGACACATCATATCACATTCAAAATAAGAAAATCAATAGACATGTATCATGTACAAAAAAAAATAAATTATGTCAAAAAAATATCGAATTACCTTGCTTTCTCCAGAAAAAAAGAGAATTCAAAGCTCTTTGTGCACCTGTAAAAAATAGGTAGCAAAAAACCTTAAATTCTCTTACCAGGTGATTATTTACCTTCGTAGATAATCATCGCATCTACATCATATCCCTTAAGTCTGTCTCTACCGTTTAATCCGGCAAGCTCCATGATAAAACAGATCTTAACCACTTCGCCGCCCAGTTCTTCCACCAGCTTAATAATCGCTTCGATGGTTCCTCCGGTTGCGATCAGGTCATCGATAATAACCACTTTCTGCCCCGGTTTAATGGAATCCTTATGGATCTCCACTGTGGCTTTGCCATATTCCAGTTCATAATCAGCAGAAAGAACTTCTCTTGGAAGTTTTCCCTTCTTACGCACAGGTATGAAGCCCTTGTGTTCTGCATAGGCTACCGGCACACCAAAAATAAAGCCTCTGGACTCTGGCCCGATTACAGAATCATATTCCACTCCTTTTAACATCTGACGAACGCCATCCACAGCCATGGAAAGTCCGTCCGGGTCTTCCAGAATGGTAGTCACATCACGGAATACAATTCCTGCTTCCGGAAAATCCGGAATGCTTGTGACATAATCTTCTAATTTCTTCATCTTCTATCCCTCATAATCATAAAATTTTCCTGCAGCTTTTCACGCCGACTCACCTATTATAGCGCAAAGAATCTATACAGGCAAATATTGTTTTATATTCTTCTATATTATATTCCGGCTAACTTCTTGGGTGAGCCCCTGCGTAGGTGCGCCGCACAGTTTCTTTCTGGGCATAGTTCATATACATCTGTGTTGTCGCCATATCAGAATGACCAAGCATGGCCTGCACAGCATGAATATCCGCACCGTTGCGAAGCAGATGGGCAGCAAACGAATGTCTTAAGGTATGAGGGGTAATATCGGATTGAATGCCCGCTTTATCTCCGTAAAACTTGATGATCTTCCAGAATCCCTGCCGGCTCATGGGTTTCCCGCTGCAATTGGTAAACAGCCAGTCCGATTCCTGCCCTTTTAAAAGGACTTGTCTGCCCCGTTCCAAATACGCGGAAAGAGCCAGCTTCGCTACCTTGCCAAAGGGTATCATCCGTTCCTTATGCTCGTCCCGGCATGTAATATATCCCACGGACAGATTCACATCCCTGCTCTCTAAATGAATCAGCTCTGACACTCTGATTCCCGTAGCGTAAAGAAGTTCTAACATGGCACGGTCCCTTAACTCCTTGGGGGAGTCTCCGCAGGGCTGGCTTAGCAGACAGTTCACCTCATCCACAGATAATATGGTAGGCGCTTTCTTCTCAACCTTTGGCGCTTTTAACAGCTCTGCCGGATCTTTGGGAATCAGCCCTTCTCTGCATTCATAATGGAAAAATGCTTTCATGGAAGCCAGACAGCGTGAAATGGTAGTAGTCGCTCTGCCTTCTTTTTCCAGAAACAGGATATAGGAATTGAGACTGGTTTTCGTAACCTTGTCCACTTCCATGATTCCCTGCTGCCCCAAAAAAGAAGCCATCTGAATCAAATCTCTCTGGTATGACACCTCAGTGTTTTTTGATGTTTTTTTTATCTCTCTTAAATAAATAATAAAATGATTAATATCGGCTACCATTTCAATATCCCCTGACCTTCCGGTTTCAAAAAATGCCCTAAAATAAGGCTTCTTCCTAACATTATATAGACTATTTTCGATAAAATCAAACACATTTTTTGAACAGAAAAACCACTTTACATAATATATACTAGATGTTGGTGGCACGCACCATTATTTCGCAAGATATGGTAACTTTTGGTCAATCATTTTACTTTATTTTTTTTTACGAATCCCCATTTTACAGGACATATTTCAGGAAAACAGGATTAACCCAGGTCTCCAGAGCACTTCCCATGATGCACAGAAGAAGAATAAAAAAAAGCACGGCAACCCGAAACCGTTTCCCTTTCTGAACGCCCCAGTACAATAAAAGAATACACAGCGGCAGATAACAAAGCCACTGGGGCATAACTGTCATGAAAAAAAACGGTAACCCCATTAATCCCTTCTGTACGGTAATGACAGACATAATAAATCCCATGGAAAATCCAAGTCCTGCTGACATAAAACAGTATAAAACGGCAGCATACGCAGTCATTCCCATCAGCCATGCAACAAAAATCTGGATCAGTCTCTGTCTTAACACCTCTCCGAATAGCCCAATCCCATTCTGCCCGTTTACATCTTTACTTCTGTTTAACAGTCCCAGATAGTAAACGGCTTCATTTTCAAAAGAATAATACCAGAAATTGGCAATAACTGTCCCTGCAATCAGCCCGATAAAAAAGCAGACCAGATACCGGTCATCTGCCCTGACTTTCCCCGGAACCTGAATATAACCGCCTCTTAAGGTTCTTCTCTTTAGTCCTTGTCTTAAACGCAGCAAGTAATTAGCCATAAAATTCCCCCTACAGGTCTTGTCATAATTTATGCCTGCAGAGGGTCTGTTTATTCCCTTATTTTACATCATACTTCCTTGCATAGGCTAAAATAGCCGCAATGGTTTTTCCATCCGTAATCTCACCCTGATAAATCTTTTCTTCCAGATCCTTTACGGTCCATTCTTCCACTTCGATATATTCATCTTCGTCTAAATTCTGAACGGAAGGCTCTAAATCCCGTGCCACAAAGATATCAATGACTTCATCGCAGAATGCAACCGTAGTGTTGACTCTTATGAGAAATTCCAGCTTATCTTTTTCTGTCTTATACCCGGTCTCCTCTTCCAGTTCTCTGTGGGCGCAGTCAATCTTTGGCTCTTCAGGGAAGTTCAGTGCACCCGCCGGCACCTCCAGCGTATACCGGTCCAGTGCATTGCGGTACTGTCTTACCATAAGGATGGTTCCGTCTTTTGTAACCGGAACCACTGCTGCTGCCCCATTATGATGAATGAAGTCCCAGTGTGCCAGATGTCCGTTTGCATCCACGGTATCCTGGTATATTTTCAAAATGCTCCCCTGATATTTCAGGGTTCTGTCTAATCGTTTTACAGGAAGCTGATCCATGACTAGCTTCTCCTTTCCCTGACCTTTGTCTATATCTTCTCACATTTCTTAAAACAGGCATCTGATGCCTTAATCACAGCATTACGGAAACCATATTCCTCTAACGCAGAAACTCCGGCAATGGTAGTTCCGCCCGGAGAGCAGACCTTGTCTTTCAATGCTCCAGGGTGCTCCCCGGTCTCAAGCACCATTCTGGCACTGCCGGCTACCGCCTGGGCTGCCATCTCATAAGCCGCATCACGGGGAAGACCGTACTTTACAGCGCTGTCAGCCAGCGCTTCGATAAACAGATAGACATAAGCAGGGGAACTGCCGCTGACACAAACCACTGCATTCATCAGGCGTTCCTCTACAATCCTCATTTTACCAAGGGAAGTAAATATGCTTTCAATGGCGTGCTTCTCTTCGTCTGAAAAAGCTTTCTCGTCATAACAGACTCCTGTCATACCCTCTCCCAAAAGAGCAGGGGTATTGGGCATGGCACGTACCACTCTTTTTTCCTCTCCCAGTTTTTCCTTCAGCTGGGTGGTGGTGATTCCGGGTGCAATGGATATGATTACATTTTTTTCAGTCACAGTATCCTTAAGCTGCTCCAGAACCGGATCAAAATACTGAGGTTTTACTGCCAGAACAATATAGGTTGCAAGCTTCCCACATTCCTGGTTTGATTTCACCCAGTCAATGCCAAGCTCCTTGGATATCTGGGCGCAGCGATCCTGATTCACATCAGTAAAAACAATATCCTCTTTTCCATATTGTTTCAATAATCCTTTGGCAATTGCGTATCCCATATTTCCAATTCCGATGATTCCTATCTTCGCCATCTGATGTCCTCCTGCTAATTTACTGCTTTCAATTAGCACCATTCTAACACCATTTTTTCAAATGTCAATGAGGTTAAAATTAATTTTAAATTTCGTATTGACATTTTCTTTCTGATCTCATATACTGTAGCAAAGCAAAGTAATAAACTGTTGAGCAGGAGTAAGTAAGATCTCTTCATCATGCACAGAGAGCTTCCGGTTGGTGGGAGGAAGCGTTGATGTCTGGTCTGAATGGACCTGCGAGGGCGGCTTGAAACCGGTGTTTGTCTCCGGTAGTAGATGCTGACGGGTTTCCTATCCGTTATCAAGGGGAGGCACATGTTGGTGTGCTATAAGCGGGAGAAGTCTATCTTCTCCAATCAGGGTGGTACCGCGGAACGTATATTTTAAGCTTCCGTCCCTCTTATCCATAGAACTATGGAAGAGGGACGGGAGCTTTTTTTGTTACAGAAAATTCTTATTCAGGAAAGGAGCCAGTAATTATGAACATTACACCGGATTGCAGGGAGATTGAAGTGCTTGGTGCTTCCTACCCTGTCATACCAGTCTGCCGGGAAATTTATGCAGACATTGTAACCCCCATCACACTGCTTAGAAAAATCGGTGCATTAAGCAGTAAGTACTATTTGTTAGAAAGTATCGAGGGCGGCGAAAACTGGGGACGCTACTCCTTTCTTGGATATGATCCGGTCATGAAGATCAGCTGCAAGGATCATGTTGTTACCATACGCCGTTATAACAGCAACGGAGGAGCAGCTCTTGATGAGATTATTCCGACTGACACTCCCTTTGAAATTCTCCGGGATATTTTAAAGGAATATCATTCTCCCAAAATTCTGGGACTTCCACCTTTTACTGGAGGCTTTGTAGGATATTTTGCTTACAGTATGATCGGATATGCGGAGCCTGTTCTGTCAATTAAAAAAGGAGACTGCAGCGATTTTGATCTCATGCTGTTTGATACGGTAATTGCCTATGATCATCTGAAACAGAAAATAAGCATCGTGGTAAATATGAAAACCGACCGGATTATGGAAAACTACGGAGCCGCCTGTGCAAGACTGGAAAGCATTGCACGGATGATCGGAGAAAATACTCCTCTGAAAAAATCGACTGTACAGGGCAGACCAGATTTTCACTGCAATGTTACCAAAGAGGAATACTGCCGTATGGTGGAGAAGGCTAAAGATTACATTGTGGACGGAGACATTTTTCAGGCAGTTCTCTCCAGACAGTTTAAAAGCGAGTATCATGACAGTCTTCTAAATGCTTACCGGGTGTTAAGAACCACCAATCCCTCCCCCTACATGGTTTATCTTCACATGGATGAGACTGAAATTATCAGCACCTCTCCTGAGACCCTGGTCCGGTTAAAGGACGGCAGGCTGACCACCTTCCCCGTTGCCGGTTCCAGACCCAGGGGAAGCAGTGAAGAGGAAGACAGACAGCTGGAAGAGGAACTGCTTGCTGATGAAAAGGAGCTGTCTGAACATAACATGCTTGTGGATTTAGGACGGAATGATCTGGGGAAAATCGCAACGTTTTCCACGGTTGAGGTCACCGGATACAAGATGATCCACCGTTTTTCCCGAATTATGCACATCTGCTCCCAGGTAGAGGCAGACATAAGACCAGACTGTGACGGACTTTCCGCAATTGAGGCAGTACTTCCTGCCGGCACACTCTCCGGTGCACCAAAGATCCGTGCCTGTGAGATTATTGAGGAGCTGGAGAGGGAACCAAGGGGCATCTACGGAGGTGCTCTTGGATACATTGATTTTACCGGAAACATGGATACCTGCATTGCCATTCGGATGGCAGTGAAGAAAAACGGAATGGTAACCGTTCAGGCGGGCGGCGGAATTGTGGCTGACAGTGTTCCGGAGCTGGAATATGAGGAATCTGGTAATAAGGCAAAAGCTGTAATCCATGCAATTGAAACAGCTGGGGAGGTGAATGACTGATGATACTGCTGATTGATAATTATGACAGCTTCTCCTATAATCTGGTCCAGCTGTTCGGTTCCATTGAGCCGGATATAAAGGTTATTAGAAATGACGAACTGACCGTAGAGGAAATCCGCCTCTTACACCCTTCCCATATCATACTTTCTCCCGGGCCAGGATATCCCAAGGAAGCGGGTGTGTGCGAGACGGTGGTAAAGGAGCTTGCCGGAACGGTTCCCATTCTTGGTGTCTGTCTGGGGCACCAGGGGATCTGTGAGGTTTACGGGGCAAATATTACCCACGCAAAAAAGCTGATGCATGGAAAGCAGAGTCTGATTGACATTGATCACTCAGATCCCATTTTCAAGGGACTTCCAGATACAATTCCTGCTGCCAGATACCATTCTCTGATCGCGGAAAAAGATTCACTTCCGGACTGCCTGACTGTAATCGGAACGGATTCCATCGGAGAAGTAATGGCAGTTAAGCATAAGGAATATTCGGTCTACGGACTTCAGTTTCACCCGGAATCCATACTCACACCAGATGGAATGACCATATTAAAAAATTTTATGACCATTATATAAAGGAGGTAACCCAATGATTCAAGAAGCAATCCATGAGGTAATTGAAGGGCAGGACTTGAGTTTTGATGCGGCAAGAGAGGTTATGAATGAAATTATGAGCGGAGAAACAACTCCCGCCCAGATGGCAGCATTTTTAACGGCTCTTCGCATGAAAGGCGAAACCATAGATGAGATCACCGCCTGCGCGACTGTTATGAGAGAGAAAGCCATGAAACTGGCTCCTGATTTTCCTGTTATTGATATCGTGGGTACAGGAGGGGATGAGGTGGGAACCTTTAATATCTCCACTACCAGCGCCTTTGTGGTGGCTGCAGGAGGCGTTCCGGTTGCAAAACACGGGAACAGAAGCGTTTCCAGTAAAAGCGGGGCTGCGGACGTCTTAGAACAGCTGGGAGTTAACTTAAGTCTTTCAGCAGAGCAGTCCGGAAAGGTTTTAAAAGAGACTGGTATGTGTTTTCTCTTTGCACAGACCCATCATTCTTCCATGAGGTATGCAGGTCCTGTGAGAAAAGAGCTGGGAGTCCGTACCATTTTCAACATTCTTGGGCCTTTATCAAACCCGGCAGGCGCCACCATGCAGCTGTTAGGTGTTTATGACAAAAAGCTGGTGGAACCCCTTGCACAGGTGTTAAGCAACCTGGGTGTAAAACGGGGGCTTGTTGTCTGTGGATCAGATGGTCTGGATGAAGCAACTGTAACGGGTCCTACCCATGTCTGTGAGATCCGTTTCGGAGAGCTGATTCCCTATGAAATCACACCGGAACAGTTTTCTTTAAGCCGCAGCAGCTTATCCGATCTGCTGGGCGGAACCCCCGCAGAGAATGCGGTAATTACGAAAGATATTTTAAACGGGACACTCCGCGGTCCCAAGAGGGATATTGTGATTTTAAATTCCGCTCTCAGCCTTTACCTGGGTATAGATAACTGTACCATTACCGACTGCATCAAAACTGCTGCTGACTTAATTGATTCTGGAAAAGCTGCTGCAAAGCTGGAGGAATTTGTGAAAGCAGTAAATGAGGTGGCTTTATGATTCTTGACACACTGGCAGCTGCCTCAAAACAGCGGGCTGAGGCGGCAAAAAAAGCGGTTTCAGTAAGTCAGATGGAGGAAATGGCATACAAAGCCTTTGAAGCTGGAAAAAGAGAGTCTGATTTTTCTTTTGAAAAATCCATCTCCTCTCCCGGGATCTCCTTTATCTGTGAAGTAAAGCGTGCCTCTCCCTCAAAAGGAATGATTGCACCGGATTTTCCTTACAGGAAAATTGCCATGGAGTATGAAGAGGCCGGAGCCGATGCCATATCTGTGCTGACAGAGCCTGATTATTTTCTAGGAAAAGGGGAATATTTAACCGAAATCAGCCGGTCGGTTTCCCTCCCACTTTTAAGAAAGGATTTTACGGTTGATCCTTATCAGATCTTCGAAGCAAAGGTGCTTGGTGCCTCCGCAGTACTTCTCATCTGCGCCCTTCTGGATACGGAAAAGCTGAAAGAATACATGAAAATCTGTGACAGCCTTGGACTCAGCGCTCTTGTTGAGGCTCATGACCAGGAAGAAATCCACAGCGCACTATATGCAGGAGCCCGCCTGATCGGAGTCAATAACCGGAACTTAAAGACATTTGAAGTTGACTTTGAAAATTCCATTCGTTTAAGGGGTCTGGTGCCTGCAGGAACTGCTTTTATTGCAGAAAGCGGAATACAGACCGCTGACGATGTAAAACGGCTGTATCAGGCGGGAGTAAACGGAGTCCTGATTGGAGAAAGTCTGATGCGCTCTCCTGATAAGAAAGTGATTTTACAGGAAATGAGGAAGGCTGCCAATGATATACTCTGAAAAGAAAATTAAAATCTGCGGTCTTACAAGGAAAGAAGATGTGATTGCCCTTAACTGCTATAAACCGGACTATGCAGGGTTTGTTTTTGCCCCCGGGAAGCGGCAGCTTACCCACAGGCAGGCAGAGCTTTTAAGAAATGATTTGCTCCCGGAAATCCCCGCTGTGGGTGTCTTTGTAAACAGCCCAGTTGACGAAATCATTTCCCTTGTAAAAAATGATATTATTCAGCTGATCCAGCTTCACGGGGAGGAAAGTGAAGAGGAAATTCTGGAACTTAGAAATAAATCAGACCGTCCTGTTCCCATTATTAAAGCAATCCGCGTACAGTCAGCTGAGGAAATTTTAGAAGCGGAAACACTCTCAGCCGACTATCTGCTTCTCGACTCCTATGTAAGAGGAATTCAGGGCGGCAGCGGAACAAGCTTTGACTGGACCATGATACCATCCATAAAAAAGCCCTGGTTCCTGGCAGGCGGCGTCGGTATGGCGAACATAGAAGGCGCTATTAAAACAGAAGCATTCTGTCTGGATGTCAGCAGCCATGTTGAAACGGAAGGCAGAAAAGATCCGGAAAAAATAAAAGAAATCATACAAACAGTAAGGAGTGTAAAATTATGTCAAAAGGAAGATTTGGACAGCACGGCGGACAATTTATCCCCGAAACGCTGATGAATGCAGTGACGGAACTGGAAAAAGCATACAATGCCTGTATGCAGGATGAAGAATTTCTTGCAGAGTTAAAGGCACTTCATGAAACTTATACAGGAAGACCATCTCTTTTGTACTATGCAGAAAAAATGACTGAAGATCTTGGAGGCGCAAAGATTTATTTAAAGCGGGAAGATTTAAACCACACTGGATCTCATAAAATCAACAATGCACTGGGGCAGGTTCTCCTGGCTAAGAAAATGGGAAAAACCCGTGTTATCGCAGAAACCGGTGCAGGCCAGCACGGCGTGGCTACTGCTACTGCTGCAGCCTTAATGGGAATGGAATGTGAAATCTTCATGGGAAAAGAGGATACGGACCGCCAGGCATTAAACGTATTCCGTATGGAACTTCTGGGTGCCAAGGTTCATCCGGTTACAAGCGGAACCCAGACATTAAAGGATGCGGTAAATGAAACCCTTCGGGAATGGACCAACCGGGTGGAGGATACCCACTACGTTCTGGGTTCCGTTATGGGACCTCACCCATTTCCCACCATTGTACGTGATTTCCAAAGCATTATCGGGAAAGAAGTCAGGGAACAGATCTTAAAAGCAGAAGGAAAACTGCCCGATATGCTCATTGCCTGCGTAGGCGGCGGCAGCAATGCCATGGGCCTGTTTTATGATTTTATCGGAGACAGCTCCGTTAAGCTGGTAGGCTGTGAAGCTGCCGGACACGGTATTGACACTGATAAAAATGCTGCTACTATCTCCACGGGAACCGTAGGGATCTTCCATGGAATGAAATCCTATTTCTGCCAGGATGAGTACGGACAGATCGCTCCCGTATACTCCATCTCAGCAGGACTTGACTATCCGGGAATCGGACCGGAACATGCCGCACTGTTTGATACTGGAAGGGCTGATTATGTTCCTGTCACCGACAGGGAAGCAGTGGATGCATTTGAATATTTATCCCGAAAAGAAGGAATCATTCCTGCCATTGAAAGCGCCCATGCAATCGCCTATGCCAGAAAAATTGCACCTGCTATGGGAAAAGACCAGATTATCGTCATCAACTTATCCGGCCGTGGAGACAAGGATGTGGCCGCAATTGCTCGTTACAAGGGGGTAGAAATCTATGAGTAGAATCAGTGAAGCATTTTCAAAAGGAAAAGCATTTATTCCGTTTATTACAGCCGGCGATCCGGATCTTACCGTAACAGAGCAGCTGGTTCCTGCCATGGCAGAGGCAGGTGCTGATATGATAGAACTGGGAATTCCTTTTTCTGACCCGGTTGCAGAGGGAATCGTGATCCAGGAAGCAGACCAGCGTGCTCTCGCCTCTGGCACGACTGCTGATAAAATTTTTGAATCTGTCTCCCGTATACGGCAAAAAACAAATGTCCCTCTGGCATTTATGACTTACATTAATCCCATATTTGTATATGGAAGTGAGCGTTTTATTAAAAATGCGGCAGAATGCGGCATTGATGCTCTTATTGTGCCCGACATGCCTTTTGAGGAAAAAGAAGAGCTTCATCCCATCTGCCAAATGTACGGGATTGACTTGATTTCTCTCATCGCACCTACTTCCAAGGAACGGATTACTGCCATCGCATCTGAAGCGGAGGGATTTGTTTACTGCGTTTCTTCCATGGGCGTAACCGGCGTAAGAAAAGAAATCACCTCGGATATCGAGGATATGGTTTCTCTGGTAAAAGCCTCCAAGGACCTCCCCTGTGCCATCGGCTTTGGTATTTCAACACCGGAGCAGGCGAAGGAATTAAGTAAATATGCAGATGGCATTATCGTGGGAAGTGCCATTGTAAAGCTGGCTGCCTTGCATGGCAAAGATTGTGTAGAGCCGATTTGTGACTACATAAGAGAGATGAAATCTGCCATAACGAAATGATTATCTACTTGACATCCATATGTACCGGTGCTACACTAGTGCCACAAGAGGGAGCTCGTATGCGGGCTGAGAGGAAGTTATCAAACTTCGACCTTTATAACCTGATTTGGGTAATGCCAACGTAGGGATTTATACAAGACGGATGTATCTATCTGGGCCTGTACCTATTTGGTATGGGCTCTTTTTTTGTCCTGTGCCGTAAATCCCTTCAAAATGAAGGAGGACTACATAATGAATTACACCACACAGATGGATGCAGCAAGAAAAGGCATTCTGACCAGAGAAATGGAAACTACAGCGAAAAAAGAGGGAATGAAACCGGAAGAGTTAATGGAGCTGGTGGCCGAAGGCAAGGCAGTCATTCCCGCCAACAAACACCATGCCTGCTTAGAGCCAAATGCCATTGGCTCCATGCTGAAAACAAAGATTAATGTAAATCTTGGAACTTCCAGAGATTTAAACGACATGAATTTAGAACTGAAGAAGGTTGAGGATGCAGTTTTAATGGGAGCTGAATCCATCATGGATTTAAGTTCCTTTGGAGATACAAGACAATTTAGAAAAAAGCTGACAAGCCAGTGCCCTGCCATGATTGGAACCGTACCGATTTATGATGCCGTGGTTTATTATCATAAACCTCTTAAGGAGATAACTACTGAGGAATGGATTCAGATTGTGGAAATGCATGCGTTAGACGGAGTGGATTTCATGACCATTCACGTGGGAATCAACAAGCAGACGGCTCATCGTTTTAAAGAAGCAAAACGCCTGACTAATATTGTATCCAGAGGCGGCTCCATTATCTTTGCCTGGATGGAGATGACGGGAAATGAAAACCCATTTTATGAAAACTTTGACCGCATTCTGGAAATCTGCCGGGAGCACGATGTCACATTAAGTCTTGGAGACGCCTGCCGTCCAGGCTGTATTGAAGATGCCTCCGATATTTCCCAGATTGAAGAACTGGTTACTCTTGGGGAACTGACCCGCCGTGCGTGGGAGAAGGATGTACAGGTAATTATTGAAGGACCCGGACATATGCCTCTTGACCAGATTGCCGCCAATATGAAGATTCAACAGACCATCTGCAAAGGCGCTCCTTTCTATGTATTAGGGCCTCTGGTTACAGACATTGCTCCCGGTTACGATCACATTACCGCAGCCATCGGAGGTGCCATAGCCGCCGCTGCCGGAGCTTCTTTTCTCTGCTACGTGACCCCTGCGGAACATCTAAGGCTTCCTGATGCCGATGATGTGAAGGAAGGCATTATTTCTGCACGGATTGCTGCCCATGCTGCTGACCTGGCAAAGGGAATCAAAGGGGCTAAGGAGTGGGATCATCAGATGAGTGATGCAAGAAAACGCCTTGATTGGGAAGCTATGTTTAATCTGGCCATTGATCCGGAAAAAGCCAGAAGGTACCGTGCATCCTCTAAGCCGGAAAAGGAAGATACCTGCTCCATGTGCGGTAACTTCTGTGCAATGAAAAATATGAACCGGATTTTAGACGGAGAAATTGTCAACATCTATGATGAATGAGATTGACCAGGAAGGAGTAAAAACATGTATTTAAAAACAGACTCAGGCAAAACAGGTATATCCCGGATTTCTTCAGGAGTTACAATTAAAAAAATGGCAGCCAGTGGAATGCTTGTGGCACTTACCGTTTCACTTTCCGGCTTTTCCATTCCCATTGGAGCCTCTAAATGTTTTCCCATTCAGCACTTGGTAAATGTCCTTGCAGGAGTATTTTTAGGCCCCGCTTACGGTGTTGCCATGGCATTTACCTCATCTCTTATCAGAAATTTATCCGGTACCGGAACCCTTCTTGCATTTCCCGGAAGCATGGTGGGGGCATTTTTCAGTGCGCTTCTGTTTCAAAAGACCGGAAAACTTCTATGGGCTTACGTGGGAGAAATTACTGGGACAGGAATCATCGGTGCAATCCTCTGCTATCCGGTTGCGACGCTGATACTTGGTAAGGATGTTGCGGTTTTCTTTTTTGTAATTCCTTTTTTGATGAGCACTATATGCGGGACTGTATTTGCTGCATTCTTATTAGAAACATTTCGCAGACTTGGATTGCTCTCCTATCTGCGGCAGCTCATTGGCCAATAGATAAACAAGTTAAATATAATTTTTTAACTTAAAAGAACCGTTGTTCTGAAAGATTTCTCCTATAGAGCAACGGTCCCCTTTTAACCTGAAAAGTTGGATTAATATTTCATATTTTTAATAATCTGGATTATTAATATATGTTACTATCCTTTTTTACCCATTAGTATGCAAGCTATGATGGCAGAAATAATCACACTGATAATTTCTATTGGATTAATATACTTATAAATATCTGTGTAATAATTTAAGCCATTCAACTTATTTAAATACATCGAAACTTTTGCTAATGAAATCAAAATAGCTAAGCTAAGAAAACTTAATCCCAATAGCAATGCCCCAAAATAACTTTTCATTTAATTGCTCCCTACCTGACAATATTGACCATTAATGAATTCGTAGTATTCAACATGAGTTGGATGTCCTGCCGAGTCTGACCTTACCTGATTACCAATCGCCCAGTACTCAAGTTTTATGTGTCCATCCCCCTGTATTTCTTCATAAGTACGGTCTACTTTGAAACTCCAATTATGAGTAACAGTAGTCCCTACTGCATCTGGTGTAACTATTGCATCATCTGCCGCAATAGAAGTTATGCTACCTCCGATAATCATACCCACTAAAATTGTAACACCAAAAAATGTTTTTAACTTCATTGTCTCATCCCCCTTAATTTATTATCTCCAACACTTTCCAGGCAATTATAAATAAATATATTAGACATATGAACTATCTATATTAACATTGTTTTAATTATACATTGTCTGTTTTTTTACAACAATAAGACAGCAAATAATTGTTAAATATTTTATAGCATATCTTACAATCCTATTAATTGAAAAAATATAAAATAGTATGCAAGATTATTAAAATAGAATCTGAACAGGATGATACTCTTTCTCCTTAGAAAAGGAAAAAGTCTGAGAGTAGATAAACAAACATCTTCTCTCAGACTATTTTACGGTGTTTATTTCATATAAATAATTTACCGGTTACTTCCAGGTACCAGTGTAAATTCAAATGTAAATTCTTCTTCCACAAACATATATTCTTTCCGAAGTTCCGGCCCGCAGCTTTCTGATCCGATACCGTTCTGTCTGTAGTCCACACAGAATTCTGTGTAACCGGAAGGAATCAGTTCATAATTATGAGCTTTCTCTGTCAGTTCCTCCTGGGTATATTCGGAAGCGTGGAACGAGAAGGTTTTATCTGCTGCTACAGAGAGTGACAAATCCCCACCTTCTATGGTTACAAAGTCACAATCACTTCTGCTTCCATTCTCCTGAGGTCTTAAATAATCCTCATGCATCTCTTTTACGCTGGAAGAGAACAGACCATGATAGCTGGCATTGTTCTTATCAATATAATTTTCAACAGGGCCAAGACCGAAATAGGTTATCTGCCCCATCTGCTTTGGAAGGAACAGTCTGAGACCAAAACGCGGAAGTTCCGGGAACTCCACATCTCTTTTTACATCCAGTCTTCCGTTTAAGGCACCGTCTGCACCAATGGTCCATACTGCATCAATCATAAGAATCCGCTGAATTGGTGCTGCTACCAATGACATTGTAGTGGATATCGACAGGCTGCCATCTTTTTCTTCCCATCTGGTTTCATATCCTCTGGAAGATGCACGGTGATAGTGAGCCTCTTTCCATTTACCCTTAATATCGCTGTCATTATCCGTAGGGGCTCTCCAGATATTAATCTCCATGGGACGTTCCAGAATGGAATGATTTTCAAAATTCATATCCTGAAATGTTCCGGTTAATTTGCTGTAGGTGTAGAAAAAGCTTTTTCCGCTGACACGGATATAACGGTCATCTTCACAAACCTCAAATCCACCCTTTTCTTCTTTCTTCTTTAAAAATACAGCTGCTGTCTGGTTTCTCATGTCTGCATTTTCCAAAAGTACCTCATCAAAACCAAGAAGACTTCCAGCATTTACAAGAGCATTGCTTTCTTTCAGATAATAGCTTAACTTTAAGTAACACTTACCAGCTGCCGGAACGTCAAAGTTTAAGGAAAGTCTGCACTCCTGCTGGGGCATAAGCTCAGGCATGTCGGCTTCTCCAATCATTCCGTTTGCTATTACCTCTCCGTCACAACTCACTTCATAACCAATGCATCCATACTCTTTAAAGTTAGTAAAGTGAAGGTAATTATGAAGAGTCAGTTCTTTTTTCTTCTGATCAAAGGAAACTACCCGCACCGGACGGTTTACATTCTTAAACTCCATAAGTCCTGTATGAGGTCTTCTGTCCGGATAGACAAGTCCATCCATACAGAAATTACCGTCATGAGGATATTCCCCATGATCTCCTCCATAAAGATACATGGGCTTTCCGTCAATGGTTCTTCCCTGATAAATCGCATGGTCACACCATTCCCAAACGAAACCGCCGCATACACGGTCGTGCTGTTCAAACACCTGGAAGTATCCCTCTAAATCCCCAGGTCCATTTCCCATGGCATGACTGTATTCACAGAGAATAAAGGGCTTTGCTGTCTCCCTCTTTGTGTATTCGATAATTTCATCCAGACTGGGATACATACGGCTGAATAAATCGATATTGGAGAAATCGTAGGTTTTATCTACAGCGATGTATCTGGCACCCTCATAGTGGGTAAGTCTGGTTGGATCATAAGACTTTGTCCAGGAAAGAGCCGCTTCAAAGGTACAGCCATAAGCACATTCATTTCCCATAGACCAGATCACTACGCAGGGACGGTTCTTATCCCTCTCAACCAAAAGCTTCGTTCTGTCAACAGTCGCTTCTGTGAACTCAGGATTGTCTGCGATAGCGCGGTTCCAGCGGTCTCTCCAAACCTCTGTGGTGCGGTTGGCCATATAGATATAACCGGTTCCATGGCTCTCATTATCTGCTTCATCAATGACATAAAATCCGTATTCATCACAGAGCTGATAGAACTGAGGTGCATTGGGATAATGACTGGTACGAATAGCATTCACATTATGCTCTTTCATCAGGCGCAAATCACGTTTCATCTGATCCAGACTGATTGTAAAGCCGGTAACAGGATCACTGTCGTGGCGGTTTACACCATGAAACTTGATTTTTTCTCCATTTAAGTATACCACACCATCACGAATAGCGATTGCCCTGATTCCAAGACGGTCAACGATTACTTCCTGTCCAGTTTCAAACATAACCGTATAAAGATATGGGTTTTCTGCATTCCAGAGCACTGGATTTTCTATATCAAACTCTATCTTTCCATCAACGGGATATCCCTCTTTTTTTGCTACTGTATTCCCATCTCTGTCTGTTACCGTTACTGTCACCGGAATCTCTTTTCCGCTAAAGGTGATTGCTGCCTGGACATGAGCCTGGTTATTTCCAACAGAGGTAGTCAGGAAATAATCAAAAATACCTTCTTCCGGTCTCTTTAACAAATATACGTCTCTGAAAATACCGGTCATACGGAATTTATCCTGATCTTCCAGATAGCTTCCGTCACACCATTTTAAAACAAGAACAGAAAGAGTATTATCTCCCTCCCGAATTACTCCTGTTACATCAAACTCACTGGTTCCATGAGAAACCTGACTGTATCCCACGTAACTGCCGTTTAACCATACGTAGAAACAGGAATCCACTCCCTCAAAGTTTATGTAAGCTCTGGGTGCCTCTTCCTCTCTTTTATAGACAAAATGATGGACATACGCGCCACATGGATTTTCAGCCGGAACGTAAGGCGGGTCCATGGGGAACGGATACCTGGTATTGGTATACTGGTGCTTATCAAAGCCGTAATTCTGAAAGCATCCAGGTACCGGAATCTCATCAAAACGGGAAGTGTCAAAGCCTTCCAGGAAAAACTCTTCTTTTACATCATAAATACTGTCATAATAGCGGAATTTCCAGTTACCGTTTAACAAAAAAAATCGGTCAGATTTCTCCCTCTCCTGTGTTAAATCAAGCTGGACCTTGGAAGCCGGAATATAATAAGCTCTGTGTGGCATGGTGTTTTCATGAAGCAGATGCAGATTTTCATAATGTCTGGGTACGATCATAGCAGACTCCTCCTTCTTTTCATACCTATTATTATAAGATCACAAAGTAAAAAATCCATATCTTTGATTGGACAAAACATGCACAAAATGATACAGCTGATTCTACTTAACATTATCTGTCACACCGCCTGAACTATTGTTTTTTGTATTAAAAAGAGACGGTGCAGACCCGTCTCTGTAACATTAAATTTATCATTTTTGTTAAAAAACATCAGGAAATTGATTAACAATGCCATTTATCATCATGTCAGCCATTAACAAAGCCTGTTCTTCAATTTGATCAAAACCGTTAATACTATCCAAATACTTTCCGGTCAATATGTTAACAGCTTCATCTTTTGTCATTGCCAAATGTTTATATAGCATTGTTTTCCAATCTTCCTGAGACCAATATGGGTTGATACCTGTAAGAAAATCAGCTATCTGATCAGCGTTTGCATACCAGCTTTTTTCTGCATCAGCAGCGGCATTATTATCACCGGCCTTGGCCGCCTTTATAAGTTCTGCAGCAATTACAAGATGTTTTGTAAATAGATCCGCAAATGCAGAAGCTTTCTCATCTCCATAAAAAAGCCTCAGTAATACTTCAAAGTCTTTCGGATTTCTAAGCAGTCGGTTTGTAACCAGCTCTGTATCTGACAGATCAAATACTAAACTTAAAATAGTGAGCCTGGTCCAGGTAACATGCTGCTCCCAGAGTCCACGTATATAATCACTTAAATCCGATTGTGATTTACTTATTTCATTCTCATCATATCGAGCTGAAGAAAAATATTCTAATCCCGGATTAAGACAGATAACTTGACCGACAGTAAGATTTTCCGGATCTAATCCAGGATTAGCTGTCATGATTTCATCTATAGTTGTATCAAACATTTGACCAATCATATATAATGTGTCCCCTGGACAAATTCTATAACATATTGTTTTAAACGGGTATTGCGGCATTCATTCACGACCTTAATAATTTATACTTATAATTATTAGTATGATCATTTGTATAAAAGGTAACAAAAAATGTAATAACCTATGTACAATAAGGCTCAGAAAGAAGAAAATCATCAGATTAGACAAAGCATGAATAAAATGATACAATATCAGGAAATTGAAAAAACGCATACCTTTATTTTAATGCCAAATTAGATAGTATTGCTGACCAGTACAACATAAAAAGATAGCAAACGGTCTGTTTCGGGCTGCCCGTCAAAAGGAAGAAAGGAGAATCCCTGCATGTATACAAACACAGGATATATGAATTTAACAGAAGACCAACTGGAATATATGAAAGTCCCATTAAGAGTTAACAGTTGCGGCGTCTACCGTCTTGTATCTCTTCCTATTATGTCAACCTTTCGTCCTATCGGCCGGTTAGACTATCAGCTACTATATATCGCAGCCGGAAAAGCCTTTTTTACCTTTAATGGATCTGTGACTGAAGTTTCAGAGGGCAGCATGGTTTTATATCCCCCTCATACTCCCCAGCAATATGCTTACTATATAAACGATAAACCGGAAGTTTACTGGCTTCACTTCACAGGCAGTGAAGCAGCGTCTCTTACCAGAGAAGCCGGTTTTACCGAAAACCAGGTCCTGTATACAGGAATATCTTCCAAATACCAGGAACTGTTTCTCTCAGTTATCCGGGAAATACAGCTTACCCGCCCTTCCTTTGAGGAGCTGTCCGCCCTTTACTTAAAGCAGCTTTTTCTCCTTCTCAAACGAATCAGAGAAGAAGGCGGATTTAAGAAAACAGATATTCATAAAGAAATGGAAAAAGCAGTCCGCTTTTTTCATGAAAATCTGGCAAATAACATAGAAATTGAAGCTTACGCCAGAGAACTTCACATGAGCACCTGCTGGTTCATCCGAAGCTTCAAGGAATATTCCGGAATGCCTCCTGGGAGATATCTAACCGATATCCGAATCAGAAAAGCCAAGGAACTCTTAGAAAGTACAGATTACAGCATCGGTGAAATAGGTGGAATCATCGGTTATGACAACCCCCTCTATTTCAGCCGTATTTTCAAAAAAAGTGCCGGAATCTCCCCGGCTGAATACAGAAAGGCGGCAAGGTGAGTGAATCTCCCTGCCGCCTTTCTTCTACCGTTCAATAACACTATAGGTCTGCCGGTATTCCTTGGCCGTCATTCCCATATATTTTTTAAATATTCTTCTGAAATAATCCACATCTTCATATCCGCACCGGTAAGCAATCTCACTTCCCGTCAGATTCGTCTCAATCAGCATTCTGCATGCCTTATTAAGCCGGGCTTCATGTATTCCCTCCGTCAGAGTCTTTCCATAAACTGCATGATAGGTGCGGCCTAAATAATCCGGACTGCATTCCAGCTTTTCCGCTAATATAGAAGCCGATAATGGTTCTTTTATATGGTTTTTAATATACTGTCCTGCCTGATTGGCCAAAAGCACTTTTTGTCCGTTAATTTCCATGGGAGAAAGAGAATCACTCAGCTCACAAAGCAGCTCTAACAAAACCAGATTTAAAATAGTTCTGTCCTCCCTGCATACATTCTGCCTCTTAATAAACCGGCGAAACAGTTCCTCAAACTGCTGGGGCTTTCCGATCCGTATGAGCTGGGGAAGGGACATAATATCTGTTCCCGTCTCTTCTGCCTTCTCTTCCAAATGAAAATGAAGCCAGTAAAAATTTAAGTCCTTACCAAATTCCCTGGTACCCCAGTGATGTCTGCCAGGAAACAAAATCAGGGCCTCCCCTTCTTCCACTTCATATTCCACATCTTCTTCCGCAATTCCAAGCACACCGGAATTGACATAGATAATTTCAAAGGAATCCATGACACGGTCTGCGTGCCGCCCCTTGCCCCCTGTAACCAGATATCCTGCATTTAATGCCCTTACTGGAAGAACTGCCTTTAGATGTAAGTAATGTTCCATGTGTCGCCCCCCTCTGTCGTCTTCAAGTCGGAATCATCCAGTTTTTCGCTTCTTTTTCCTCTTGTATCCTTTGACTCAAACTGGCAATATAGAGAAAGTATTTTTATTTCTATAAAAAGGATAGCAGATCTACGAATAAAAGAAAAGGGGAATACGGCAGATTTGCCGTTTATATATAATGGTTACAGACTTGATAAGAAAAAAAACGGCGTTTTCCAGCAAGGAAACAACGCCTATGACAGCTGGAGATTTTTCTAAAGGACGAAATCTTTTTATTGCGGAAGGATGCTGCGCCAATGGTATCGTTACACTCACCACAGGTGCATTTCTCTCCGGATACGCCAGTTCACTGGGAGCTGAAGACTCATTAAACGGTATCATTGGTTCCATTCCAATCCTTTTATGCAGCCTTCAGATGTTTTCTTCCATTCTTTTAGAAAGCCTGAGGCGAAAAAAAGGACTGATCGTAGGTTTTTCCTTTGTCCACAGGCTGTTGCTTTCACTGATGTTTTTTCTGCCATTATTTATCACACAACCGGTCATTCGTCTGACAGCAGTGGTCATTCTCTATGGAATCGCCCACTTCTTTGGTGCATCCATCGGAACCGGAACCGGCAACTGGATACTCCAGCTGGTTCCTCAGAATATCAGGGGGGATTATCTAGGAAAAAAAGATTCCTTTGCCTTTGCTTTCTCCACTGTTTTAAGTCTTATTATGGGCAGAGTCATGGACTGGTTTCGAAATAACTCCATGGAACAGACCGGCTTTCTGGCAGTAGGAGCCACCGTACTTCTGATTGCATGTACGGACTTCTGGTGCCTGCTGTCCATAAAGGAACCGGAAAATACTCCCCATAAACAGAAATTAAAAGATGTTCTGATTGCTCCAATCGCTGACATAAAATACCGGAAGGTTATGATCACCTATGTATTCTGGAACCTGGCGCTACAGATTGCAGGTCCTTTTTTCAGTGTATACATGGTTACCGGGCTGAAGATGGATTATACTTATATCACATTCCTTGGACTGATTTCATCCACCGTCCGGATTCTGGCCGCCTGGCTTTGGGGGAAACTGGCTGATGCTACCTCCTGGCTTCTTGCAGGCAGACTTTCCATGGGACTGCTTGGTTTTATCCATATCAGCTGGCTCTTTATGACACCGGATACCTGCTATGCCCTCCAGCCAGTCTTACAGGCCTTATCCGGAGCTGCATGGGGCGGAATTGCAATTTCCGTATTTAATCTGCAATATCATTATGCACCGGAAGATAAACGGGTTTTATACGTCAGTGCCAATTCATCCTATGCAGGGCTTTGCGGCTTCTTATCCACCCTCTTAGGCGCCAGTTTACTGACCATACTCCCTTCCTTTAAAATTGGGAACCTGCCCGTCAGCGGTATGCAGATACTCTTCCTGCTGTCCGGATCCTTAATCCTAGGCTGCGTTCTTTATATGGGGAAACTGAAGAAATACTAATCGGTTACTGATTCTTTCTCCGGTCTTTGCAGGACTCCCGGATCACAAGCACCGGCTTTAATACCCGTTCCACACGGCTTTCTTCGTCCGGAATTTCATGAATCTTTTCCAAAAGCAGTTCAGCCGCCATTGCCCCCAGCCGTTCCTGCGGGTGTGCAATGGTGGTTAGCTTCACCATTCCATTTTCTGCTATAAAAGAATTGTCATACCCTGTGACAGATATCTCTTCCGGTACAGAAATCCCTTCTTTCTCTATGGTCTTAATGACCTCAAAGGCAATCTGATCGTTGTAGCAGACAATCCCGTCAACAGGGATCTTCTCCTCCAACATAATCTTTAAGACCTCAGAAGGCTTGGCAGACCGGTCCTCAGTATGATACCAGATCACCATATCCGGATCATAGGAAAACCCGCTTTCCTGAAGGGCCTTTACAAAGCCTTTGTGCCTGTCTCTTCCCTGGCTGTCATCCGCCTTAAAAATCCCCAGTATATGCTCATGTCCCAGATCAAGAAGATACTTTGTCACCAGATACCCTCCCATACAGTCATCAAGCCTGATATGGGGTTTGCTTTTCATCTGGGCATAGTAGCCCTGTATAAATACATAAGGTATTTTGTAAAAATCCAGCTTGTCATACAGTCCCCTGTGTCCGCAGAGAATCTCACTTTTGCTTGGTTCAATAATGAGCCCGTCCACGTCCTTTTCCAGGATTTCTTCTAAACATCTGCTTTCTTTTAATCTGCTGTTTCCTGTATTTTTAATTATAATACTGTAACCATTTTCCGTCAGTACCTGATCGATTCCCTGAATCAGCCGCGGGAAAATATAGTCGGACAAATAGGTAGTTATCACCGCTATATTGCCCGACCCTTTTTTCCTTCCCGCTTTTCTGGACACGAAGGTACCTCTGCCATGTTCCGCTTCAATGTAGCCTTCCTGCTCCAGTATGGACAGGGCTTTTCTCACCGTATGACGGCTGATATGGTAAACTTCCGAAAGCTGATTCTCCGAAGGAAGGCGGTCTCCCGGCTTCTTCTCTCCGGAGATAATCTCTTTTTTCAGTTCTTCCATTAATACGTAATACTTTGTTTTTCCACTGTCCGACACTGTAAGGACTCCTTGTTATTTTTTCTGCCCATAATAGGCATCCGGTCCGTGCTTTCTCATAAAATGCTTATCCTGCAAGGACTGGGGTGCTGGCTTTACTGCTGTATTTAACAGCTCTGTCATCAAATTCATTTTCGCTATTTCTTCTAATACGACCGCATTGTGAACTGCATTAGCCGCATCAGTTCCCCAGGTAAAAGGACCATGGTTTTTGCACAATACCGCCGGAACATGCATAGGATCAAGCCCCTCAAAGGTTTCTATAATTACAGTCCCAGTATTTTTTTCATAGCCTTCATCAATCTCTTCCTGAGTTAAGTTTCTTGCACACGGAATCTCTCCATAAAAATAATCTGCATGGGTAGTGCCATAGCAGGGCAGCGCTCTTCCTGCCTGAGCCCAGGAGGTAGCCATAGGGGAGTGGGTGTGTACAATTCCGCCGATCTTTTCAAATGCCCGGTACAGTTCCAAATGGGTGGCTGTATCCGAGGAGGGATTTAATTCTCCCTCCACCTGATTGCCGTCCAAATCCATAACCACCATATCCTCCGGTTTCAGCTTATCATAATCCACTCCACTGGGTTTAATGACAAACAGCCCCTTTTCCCGGTCAATGCCGCTGACATTTCCCCATGTGTAGGTAATCAGCCCTCTCCGGGGCAATTCCATATTTGCTTCATATACACTTAATTTCAATTCTTCCAGCATCGTATCGCCTTTATCCTTTCCCTATATGTTTAAGCTGTCCACAGCCGCCCGTTCGATGGCAAGACCCTTTTTATACCGTTCCATAAATGTCTGGAATCCTGTTACATCTTCCTGATCCGGTTCCATGGTTTCACCTGCCATATCCTTAAATACCCGGTCTGATAAGTACTGGTCCAGAGACTCGCCTTCCTTCTTACGAAGCAGGTATGATGCAAGCAGGGCTGCTCCCCAGGCTCCGCCTTCTCCGGCCGTTTCCATGACAGAAACAGGAACTCCCACAGCTGCAGCCATGATTCTCTGCCCCGTTTCTCTGGTCTTAAACAGGCCGCCGTGTCCCAGTAGCACATCCAGCTTCACACCTTCTTTAAACAGAATCTCCATGCCCATATTTAAGGCTCCCAAAGCAGTATAAAGATGAACCCTCATGAAGTTTGCCAGATTAAGCCTGCTGTTTGGAGTTCGGACAAATAATGGTCTTCCTTCTTCAAAATGAGTGATATGTTCTCCCGATAAATAGCCGTAGGACAAAAGTCCGCCGCCATCTTTATCGCCCTCCAGTGCCTTTTTATAAAGGGCAGTAAAAAGTTCATTTTTATCTGGCTTCATACCCATGGTATTGGCAAACTCTTCAAACAAAGCTACCCATGCATTCAAATCAGAAGTGCAGTTATTGCAGTGTACCATGGCAACAGCGTCTCCTGCCGGAGTGGTAACCAGATCAAGCTCTTCATAAACTTTGGAAAGCTCCTTTTCCAACACTACCATGGCAAAAACACTGGTACCTGCCGATACGTTACCGGTTCTCTTTGCTACAGAGTTGGTGGCAGTCATACCGGTTCCTGCATCACCTTCCGGCGGGCAGAGTGGAATTCCTGGCTTTAAATTACCGCTTCCATCCAGCAGAGCCGCTCCCTGCGCAGTAAGAGTACCTGCGGCTTCTCCTGCAGTCAGAACTTCAGGCATGATATCCCTTAATTTCCATGGCAGATTCCGGTCAGAGACAAGTTCATCAAACTGGCTGATCATCCGCTCATTAAAATCCCTTGTCTCGCTGTCCACAGGGAACATTCCGGCACAGTCACCGATGCCCAGGACTCTCTTCCCGGTCAGCTTCCAGTGAACATATCCTTCCAGAGTAATGAGATAATCGATTTCAGAAACATGGCTCTCCCCATTTAAAATGGCCTGATATAAATGGGCAATGCTCCATCTTTGCGGAATGTGAAACGAAAACAGCTCCGTCAGTTTTCCGGCCGCCTCTTCTGTCATGGTGTTTCTCCAGGTCCGAAATGGAACCAATAACTCTCCACTCTTGTCAAATGCCATATATCCATGCATCATGGCAGAAAATCCAATGGCTCCAATGGTAGTAATCGTTACCCCGTATTTCTTCTTCACTTCATCTGCCATCTTCTGGTAGCTGTCCTTCACACCTTCCCATATATCATCAATGCCATAGGTCCAGATTCCGTTTTCATAACGGTTTTCCCAGTCATGACCGCCGGAAGCGATGGGATTATGATTTTCATCTACCAGAACTGCCTTGATTCTGGTGGATCCCAGTTCAATTCCCAGTGCGGTATTTCCTTCCCGGATTGCTGCTATTAATTTTTCGTTATCCATAGAAACCCCCTCAAACTTTCTATCAGTATCAGCGATATACCACCGAATTCCATCTCAGTTCATTCTTAAAATCACGGATATTTGTATTTTCATCAATATAAACAGCCTCGATTCCCATTGCTTCCGCCCAGTCACCCAGCTGTTTTGCTGTCAGATCATAGGTAAATGCCGTATGATGGGCACCGCCTGCTAATATCCAGCATTCTGCACCAGTTATTAAGTTTGGCTCCGGAGTCCAGAATGCAGACGCCACTGGAAGCTTCGGCATGGGTTTTTCCACCTTTTTACAATTAACAGTATTGATAATAAGGCGGAAGCGGTTCCCCAGATCGATCAGGGAGGCAGCAACTCCTCTGCCCTCTTTTGCTGTAAATACAAGTCTTGCTGGATCTTCTCTGTCTCCCATGGACAATGGATTTACCTTGATGCCTGCTTTTCCTTCTGCAATAGACGGGCAGACCTCCAGCATATGAGCCTGAAGAATTCCTTCCCTGCCCGGAACCAGATTATATGTATAATCCTCCATAAAAGAAGTTCCTTTTGCATCCTTTGTACCCTCTGTCATCAACTTCATTAAGCGTACCATGGCTGCCGTTTTCCAGTCGCCTTCTCCGCCAAAGCCATAGCCTTTTTCCATCAGACGCTGGATCGCAAGTCCGGGAAGCTGTTTTAAGGAACCTAAATCACCGAAATGAGTAACGATTGCCTGATAATTTTTTTCTTTCAGGAATGCTTCAAATCCAAGCTCAATCTGGGCCTGAACTGCCACATGTTTTTTAAACTCCTCAGGATCTCTTCCCTCCAGCAAAATATCGTAGCGGTCATAATATTCTTCCACAAGTGAAGAAACTTCTCCCGCTTTCACATCTGAAACATAATCTGCAACTTCATTTACCGGATATGCATCGATCTCCCAGCCAAATTTCATCTGGGCCTCTACCTTATCTCCTTCCGTAACTGCTACGTTTCGCATATTGTCAGCAAAACGTACCACCCGGATATGGCTGCTTTCTACAATTCCCACTGCAGTTCTCATCCAGGAAGCAATTCTTCTTTTTACCGAATCATCATCCCAGAAACCGGCAATTACCTCTCTTACCAATCCCATTCTGGTCACCATATGTCCGAATTCCCGGTCTCCATGGGCAGACTGGTTTTCGTTCATGAAGTCCATATCAATGGAATCATATGGGATTTCCTGGTTAAACTGGGTATGTAAATGGAGCAGGGGTTTTCTGTATTCCTGCAGGCCTAAGATCCAGGATTTTGCAGGGGAAAATGTATGCATCCAGGTAATCACACCTGCGCAGTACTCATCATCATTTGCCTGACGGAATAAAGACCGTATGGAAGCATTGTCAATGAGTACCGGCTTTAAAACCACTTCATACGGCAGGAGGCCGGAGGCGTTAAGCCTTCCGGTTATAATTCCTGCATGCTCTGCCACATCTCTTAAGCAGGCTTCTCCGTAAAGGTCCTGAGAGCCTGTTGCAAACCAGAATTGATACGCTTTTTGTTTCATATGTATAACCCCCTCCTGTTTTATTTACCCAGACGAATTACGTTCCAGGATGCCTTATGTAAGATGCTTGTTACAGTTCCGCCATCTAAGGTAGACTGGCTGGTCTGCTTTGGTGCAACTTTTTCATTAAACGGTCCGTTCACTGCTAACAGATCGTCACTTTCCAGTACGGTGTGCTCCAGAATACGGTATCCCTCAAAACATCTGACATCAATTGTCATTTCTGCATCATCCTTAATGGAACGGTTCACTGCAAAAATGGTTACTTCCTCTTTTTCCTCATTGTAAACAGAAACCGCTTCTACTGCTGTTACATCTGCATGGGTAGCAGTGTCAAATTTCGGTGAGCTGATCACTGGTAAGAGAGCAGTTCCTCTTCCGTAAGCTGACGCATGCATAAATGGGTAGAAGATTGTCTGCTTCCAGGCTGCGCCACCGCCCGCTTCTGTCATAATCGGAGCAATTACATTAACTAATTGTGCCAGACATGCCATCTTCACCCTGTCAGCATGTTTTAACAGAGTAATTAACATCAGGCCTACTAAAAGTGCATCTTCAAAATTATAGATATCCTCTAACAGGGGTGGTGCAATCTGCCATGGATGTTTTTCTGTTGTTTCGTTATCAGCTGCATAGGAGTGATACCATACATTCCACTCATCAAAGCTGATATTAATATCCTTTTTGCCCCTCTTTTTAGCTTTCACATAATCGCAGGTAGCAATTACCGTACGGATAAACTGATCCATGTCGTCGGAACTGGCAAGGAAATCCTCACTGTCTCCTTTCCCATTTCCATAATACTGGTGCATGGAAACATAATCCACGTGATCATAGGTATGCTGAAGGGTAACTGCCTCCCAATCCGGGAAAGTAGGCATGGTGAGTGAAGAGCTTCCGCAGGAAACCAGCTGAATGGTAGGATCGATAATCTTCATGGCTCTTGCAGTCTCTTCCGCAAGACGGCCATATTCCTCCATAGTCTTATGTCCCAGCTGCCACGGACCGTCCATTTCATTGCCCAGACACCATGTTTTAATATTATGAGGCTCCTTATATCCATGACTGATTCTTAAATCGCTGTATTTGGTATTACCCGGGTGGTTGCAGTATTCCAAAATGTTGCAGGCATCTGCAATTCCTCTTGTCCCTAAGTTTACAGCCATCATTACATCAGATCCGGCATTTCTTGCCCATTTGGTAAATTCATTTAATCCGACTTTATTCTCTTCAATGCTTTTCCATGCAAGTTCCAGTCTTCTCGGACGCTCGCTGACCGGTCCCACACTGTCTTCCCAGTTAAAACTGGAAACGAAGTTTCCGCCTGGATACCGGATAATCGGAACATTTAACTCTCTGATCAATTCTTTTACGTCATTACGGAAACCATATTCATCTGCCGACGGATGCTCCGGACTATAAATACCGTCATATACCGCTCTTCCAAGATGTTCAATAAAAGAACCATAGATCCTTTCATCAACCTCTGAAATACGGAATTCTTTGTCAATCACCATTTTTACTTTGTTACATGCCATTAGTAGTGTCCAACCTTTCTAAACGATAATTAGTTTATTCTCCGAATACGCTTCGGTAGTCATCCTGAAATTTTTTAATTCCCTGATCAGTTAAGGGATGTTTTGTCATCTGCTCCAGCACCGGATAAGGCACGGTAGCGATATCCGCACCGGCTTTTGCACAATCGATCACATGGATGGGATTGCGTATGCTGGCTGCTATGATTTCAGTCTCAATCTCATGGATTGAGAATATCTCAGTGATCTCATCAATGAGATCAATTCCTGGCATTGAAATATCATCAAGTCTTCCCAGGAACGGAGATACGTAGGTAGCTCCTGCCCTGGCCGCCAAAAGAGCCTGGGCTGCAGAAAATACCAGGGTCACATTGGTCTTTATTCCTTCCCCTGTCAGCACTTTAACCGCTTTTAAGCCTTCTGCAGTCATGGGAATCTTAACAACCATATTAGGATGGATGGCTGCAATCTGCCGTCCCTCTTCAATCATCCCTTTTGCATCTGTCGTAGTCGCTTTTACTTCACCGCTGATGGGACCATCCACAATTGATGTAATCTCTTCAATCACCTGTTTAAAATCCCTTCCTTCTTTGGCAATCAAAGACGGATTGGTGGTAACACCGCAGATAATTCCCATCTCATTGGCTTTTCTAATTTCTTCAATGTTTGCCGTGTCTACAAAGAACCTCATTGATTTCTACCTCCTGATTTTTCCATGAGAGTGAACCAGTCATCCTCTTACTTACAATTTATAACTTGTACGCACCATTGCACAAGTTGTTTTTATATATTTTACCATATCCGACCCTTTATTTCCAAATAATTCATTTATAGTTAAGATGGTATATAGCACAAGAGATCGGGGTATTAATATATAAATCTATGTTTTTTCCACAATATCATGAATAAAACACGGTAAAATGCACAATTTTAATATTTAAATTTGTGAATGTTTGTTAACACTTTTGAAGAAAAATGGGGTATATTATTACATGTAACCCCCCCCCAATACATTATATAGTTTTTGCTACACCCCATAAGAAACGAAATACCTTCTCCGAAAAAAGACCAGCTTCCCCAGCTGGTCTTTTTCATTTATTTCTTTTTATTTCTGCGTTCATTTAAAATGCGTTCAAAGTCAGCCGCATCACCATCTTCCTGAAGGCGGCGTCTTCGTTCTTCTTTTCGCATCGCAATTTCTTTCAACTCTTTTCTTTTCTTTTTCACTACAAACACAGTTCCAGCTGCTAACGCAATAACCGCTGCAGCAATCCCAAGGGTTCCCATTACTCCAAATCCTTTTTGGGAGTTGTGATTAGTTTCCGCCTTTGTCTCTTCATCCTGTTTCCCGGAAGATTCTGTTAATGGTTTCTCACTTTGGGATTCCTCCTGTTCTTTTGCCAACAGATAGGCCTGTCCTACTGCTCTGTCATTATAAGTATAGCGGATGAGTGCCACTGCACCTTTTGGGCTGCCAGCTGGCAGATCCGTCACCAGTTCCTTGTCAATCTCAGAGAATTCCGCTCCTTTTGGAACAGTGAGTGCTGCGTTTTTCTCCAGTTCAAGATCGGAAGGCTGATAGCTTTTAGAACCTATGGATACAGGGGTATTCCCAGATGTATACTCCGTCTCATTCCCTGCTAAGGGCAGATTTTCAAAATTGGTAAAACCAAATTCAAGGAGGTTCTTTCCATCAATAAAATACTGCCTTGGACTTCCCTTTAATATAACGGAAATTTCTCTTCTTCCATCTTTCTCCGCATAAGTCACAAGGGTATTACCGGCTTTTATCAGATAACCGGTTTTTCCTGCAACAGCTGCAGGATAATAAAATTCACTGGACTGATCCGTGGTTTTTACCAGTCTGTGCTCATTATAAATAGTCAGACCCTCCGGATTATTGGCAGTGGGAGGAATCTTATGGCTGATGGCAGAGCTGATCTCAACCAGCTTTTTATTATTATAAGCAGCACGGGCGATGAGTGCCATGTCATATGCAGTTACATGCTGGGTATCTCCATTTAAACCTGATGGATTTTCAAAATGGCTCTCTGTGCAGCCAAGCTCCACCAGTTTGTCATTCATCATTTTTACAAAAGCTTCTCTGCTTCCACCTACATGTTCCGCCAGAGCATTGGCAGCCTGATTACAGGAATGCAGAATAAGAGAATAGAGACAGTCCTCTACAGACAGCGTATCTCCATTGGTAACATTCAGTTTATTTCCGCTTCCTTCTTCCACATTGTAAACAGAGTCTTTGGAAAATGTAACCATATCGGTCAGATCACTGTTTTCCAGAACGATTAAAGCAGTCAGTATCTTTGTAATACTTGCCGGTGGATAAGCGGCGTGTATATTTTGTCCAAAGATAACGGTGCCTGTATCTGCATCAATTACAATTCCCGACTCTGCCTGGATCCCCGTGTCAGACGGCCAATCCGGTTTTGCATAAACGGTCATGAGAAACAGCTGGCAAATCAGTACGCAGCTTAACAGTACTTTTATCCGACGTTTCACGTATCATCCTCCTGACATGAAATATGCCCTAAAGCCGCACCAGAATAAGTATACGGTTTTAGGGCACTATTTTACTTCGCGTAATCTGTAACTCTGGACTCCCGGATCACGTTAACCTTAATCTGTCCCGGATACTCTAAGGAATCTTCGATTTTCTTAGAAATATCACGGGCCAGGAGTACCATATCATCATCGTTAATCTGATCGGGAACTACCATAATCCGAACTTCGCGTCCTGCCTGAATGGCAAAGGACTTGTCCACTCCCTTAAAGGAGTTGGTGATATCTTCTAACTGTTTTAATCTGTTTGTATATGTTTCCAGAGTCTCTCTTCTGGCACCAGGTCTTGCAGCAGATATGGTATCTGCAGCCTGAACGATGCAGGCAATCAGACTCTGTGGTTCTACATCGCCATGATGTGATTCCACGGTGTTTAATACGATTGCGGATTCTTTGTATTTCTTACATAACTCCAGTCCCAGCTGAATATGAGAACCTTCCATCTCATGATCCACAGCTTTTCCAATATCATGTAATAAACCGGCACGTTTTGCCATACGGATATCAAGACCGATCTCTCCGGCTAACAGCCCGGATAACTGAGCGACCTCCATCGAATGCTTTAACGCATTCTGTCCATAGCTTGTTCTATATTTCAGTTTTCCAAGCAAACGTATGAGTTCCGGATGAAGCCCGTGAATGCCCACTTCAAGAGCGGCAGCTTCACCTTCCTCACGCATATTGGTCTCTACTTCTTTTTGCGCCTTCTCCACCATCTCCTCGATTCTGGCTGGGTGAATACGTCCATCCACAATGAGGCGTTCCAACGCGATTCTAGCTACTTCTCTACGAACCGGATCAAATCCGGATAAAACAACTGCTTCCGGGGTATCATCAATAATTAATTCCACACCCGTCAGGGTTTCTAACGTGCGGATGTTACGGCCTTCTCTTCCGATAATACGGCCCTTCATCTCGTCATTAGGAAGCTGAACAACAGAAACGGTTGTCTCTGCCACATGGTCCGCCGCACATCTTTGAATGGCAGTAACCACATATTCTTTTGCTTTTTTATCAGCTTCTTCTTTTGCTTTGTTTTCCAGTTCCTTAATTAATTTCGCAGTGTCATGTTTAACATCATCTTCAACAGATTTTAAAAGATATTCTTTTGCCTGTTCGGAGGTAAGTCCGGAAATTTTTTCCAGTTCCTGAATGCCTTTTTCATAAAGAGATTCCACTTCGGAATTTCTCTTATTCAGGGCTTCCTCTCGAGCAGCAAGACCTGCTTCTCGTTTTTCCATAGTCTCGGACTTCTTGTCCAAGTTTTCTTCCTTGCTTAATACTCGTCTTTCATAACGTTGAAGCTCAGCTCTTCTCTCCCTGGTTTCCTTTTCCAGTTCGTTCTTAGTCTTTAAAGACTCTTCTTTCGCCTCAAGGAGAGCTTCACGCTTCTTTGTCTCAGCGGTCTTTAATGCTTCATCTATTATTTCCCGGGATTTTTCTTCTGCAGAGCCAATTTTACTTTCGTAAGTGTTCTTACGATACGCGGTCGCAGCAGACCAGGCAATAAAAGCAACTACTACTGATGCAATGATCGTAATCAATGCAGCCGTGAATACTGATACTGACACAGGAGCACCTCCTTATTTTATTTTCATTGTACAACAATACAACACTACAATTTTAAACTGTTTTATACATTATGTCAAGTATTTCACCTCTGTTTCCGGTATACTTATACACATTTTCACTATTGTCAGTCTTCGACAAAAATTTCGCCCAAAACCCGGCTTACCGCTTCATAAGAAAAACCTTTTCTGCCCAGGGATGCCATCACTTTGCTCTTCTCTCTGGCGTCCATCTGCTCTGGGTTTAAGCGCTTTTTCCTGATATAATCTCTGACTATGGCAGCCTCATCTACAGGCTGCTCCTTTAATATATCTCCAATGGTCTCCTTGTCCAGACCTTTTCTCTTAAGTTCAAACTCAATCTGCCGTTCGCTCTTCTTTCTGGAATTAAATTCCACATACCTTTTTGCGTATTCCTGATCATTGATAAAACGGTGCTCCTTTAGGAAATAAATGGCATAATCAATGACCTCCTGGGGGTAAAACCCCTCTTTTAATTTTCTCCTCAGCTCCTGCTCCGTCTTATCGGATGATTTTAAAAGAAACAGAACCCGTTCCCTGGCTCTCTTGTACAGAATCTCCTTCACGATCTCCTGGTAAACCTCATCAGAAATCTCGCTTCCTTCTTCTATGAAATATCGTTTTAATTCCCCTCTATAAAGAACAAGAGTAAAGTCATCATCAAGAATGACTTTACTCCTGCGTTTATCGACGGGCACTATCTCTGTTACTATCATATGCCCTCCAGTAGTTTTATTCCTTAACAGCTCCGGTCTTATCTTCCTCCGGCTTAATACGCTTGCTTTCCTTCTCCGGTGCACGGTCACCTGCAATTGATTTTTCCTCTGCAAGACCGTACTTTACGCGGACCTTATTCTCAATCTCCAGACAAACGGCCGGGTTGTCCTGAAGATAAATCTTGGAGTTTTCTCTTCCCTGACCGATCTTCACGTTATTATACGCAAACCATGCGCCGCTTTTCTCAACAATATTCTCTTTCACAGCAAGATCCAGGATATCTCCTTCTTTGGAAATTCCCCTGCCGAACATGATATCAAACTCAGCTTCTTTAAATGGGGGAGCTATCTTGTTCTTTACCACCTTCACACGGGCTCTGTTACCTACCATATCGCCGCCCTGCTTTAAGGTCTCAATCTTACGGATATCCATACGGACAGAAGCGTAGAACTTAAGGGCACGGCCTCCGGTAGTTGTCTCAGGGCTTCCGAACATGACACCTACTTTTTCACGTAACTGGTTTATGAACAGAACGATACAATTGGACTTGCTGATAACAGCAGTAAGCTTTCTGAGAGCCTGGGACATAAGCCTTGCCTGAAGACCTACGTGGGAATCACCCATGTCTCCCTCAATCTCCGCTTTGGGCACAAGAGCTGCAACAGAGTCTACAATGATAATATCAACTGCACCGGAACGAACCATGGTTTCCGTAATCTCAAGAGCCTGTTCTCCGTTATCTGGCTGGGAAATATACAAATTATCGATATCAACACCGATGTTCTTTGCATAAACAGGGTCAAGGGCGTGCTCCGCATCAATAAAGCCTGCGATTCCTCCACGCTTCTGAACCTCTGCTACCATATGAAGAGCAACTGTGGTCTTACCACTGGATTCCGGTCCATAGATCTCCACAACTCTTCCTTTGGGAATACCACCAAGGCCAAGAGCGATATCAAGACTTAATGCTCCAGTGGGTATGGTCTCTACATTCATATTGGTTCCAGAATCTCCCAGCTTCATGACAGATCCTTTTCCATATGCTTTCTCTATCTGGGTAAGTGCGGCATCCAGTGCTTTCAGCTTATCATCTTTATTCATCTTATCCTCCAACACGAACAAATGTTCTTTTAATATTATAATGATAGTATACTTCCAGGCAAATGTCAACCTGTATTTTTCACGCTTCTTCAATCATACGCATCACACTCCTGCCTTAGTGGTTTTACTTAATATGGCTACTTTGGAAAATAGGGCGAAACGCCTGAATGGGAGACAAAAAAGGCAGACTGCCTTATGACTTCTGTTTTACTATAGCACAGACAAAAGGACTCTGCAAGTTTTTCTTAACAACAACAGATACGGACCGCCTTTCAAGCAAGAACAGTCCGTATCCATTTTCTATAGCAGCAGCTGCTCTACATCAAGCATTCCCCAACCCTGCTGGTTCATGGGGAGCCCGGCATCCACAGCCCGTTCTCTTAACATTAATTTCACATCCCGGTTGCTCATATAGGGATATTTCTGCAGCAACAGTGCAATGGCTCCGGAGATCAGAGGAGTAGACATGGAAGTCCCGCTTTTTGTCTGATACTGCCCTGGTTCATTGGAACAACTTATGATCCCGGCTCCGGGAGCAATAATTTCCGGCTTACAGATACATGCACCGGTAGGACCTCTGCCGGAATAGTCAATCATCCGGTTTCCCATCACATTTACCTCTTTGTAATCATCGGAACATCCTACCGTTATCACTTTCCGGCTGATTCCCGGTGTCGTAATGGTATTGGTTCCAGGTCCCATGTTTCCTGCTGCAACACATACCACAAGCCCGTCATCCCAGGCCGCATTCACACCTCTTACCAGTACGGAATTTTCCGTCATTCCTTTTCTTGAAAAGGAACCAACCGATATATTTACAATCCTGATTCCATACCTCTCTCTGTTGTCACGGATCCACTTAAGACCGGAAAGTACATCCGAAGCATATCCATTTCCTTTTTTGTCCAATACTTTCAGCATAATAATGTGGCACTCCGGAGCAACACCCATATAGAGGCCATTGGAGGCTCTCCCCTCTCCTGCTATTATTCCGGATATATGAGTACCATGGCCATTGTCATCGTATGGCTCCCGCCTGCGGTGAACAATGTCTACAAAAGCTGCCAATCTATGTTCAAGATCCTCATGAAGGTAAATTCCTGTATCAAGAACTGCAACACCAATTCCGCGACCAGTCAGTCCCATGCGAAGGGCACTGTCACAGTGTATTACTTCTCTTACCTGATTCACAGTCCGCTACCTGATTCCTTTTTTTATTAAGATATTCCGGTACGCTTCCCATGGTTTCTTTTCCATCTAAAATAAGGTGGAATTAGTTTATAAACACAATTATAAAACATAATAATAAGGACAAATATCCTCAAAATGGCCATCTTTCATGTAAAATCCACCTGGGATTGTCCCAAGCTGTTTAAAACCAAGCCGCTCATATAAATGCCTTGCATGGGTATTGGTTGAAACTACAGCATTAAATTGCATAATTCTGAATCCATGCTGTTTTGCTTTGGTAAGACAATCTGTTACTAAAGCTTCACCAATATGCATTCCCCGACTTTCAGAGCTTACCGCATAACTGGCATTGCAAATATGACCACATCTTCCTACATTGTTGGGGTGCAGAATATATAGACCATATATCTTACCGGTTTCGCTATCTGCCGCCACAGAGCAATATGTTTGTGATTTAAAAAAGGCATAGCCTGTTTCCCATGTCAACAAATCCTCTTGAGGAAAAGCAATTCCCTCCTCAACAATTTCATTCCATATGTGAATCATGAAACTGACATCATCAATAGTGTATTCTCTTATTTTAATTTTCAATTGAAAACATCCTTTCTGTTTAGAAATCAATGTGCTTTTAAGTAGAATATCACCCCACTTACTAACGATCAATATTAAATTTTCATTGTGCAATACTGGACGTCCCCATTAAAGTTAAGAAAATCTTCATAATCTATTCAAACAATATACAAACTTTTCAAGAAGCGGTGTGATATACTAAACACATAAGAAATGCACAACGTAACAATTATCCTTTCACCCTTTTTGAAAATCCGAAAATCCTAAGAAAAGTCCCCTGTGTCTTTGACACAGGGATTTTTCTATGCAAAAGAAAAGATCCCGTCAGCAGTTGTCTGAAAACGAGATCTTATTTTTCTTTATTATATGCAATTATTCATACTTTATGTTTTTAAGCACATCAAAGCAATCAAAAGTTGCAAAATAGTCTTTTGGAGTCTCTGCCCTGCGAATCAGCTCAACCGATCCATCCTCTTTGAGTAGCAGCTCTGCAGATTTTAATTTTCCATTATAATTATATCCCATGGCATACCCGTGAGCACCTGTGTCATGAATAAATAGCAGGTCTCCCCTGGAGATCTCCGGCATCATGCGGTCAATGGCAAACTTGTCATTATTCTCACAAAGTGAACCCACAACATCATACTTATGGCTGCAGGGAGCATCCTCTTTCCCCATAACCGTTATGTGATGGTAGGCACCATACATGGCTGGTCTCATAAGATTTACTGCACAGGCATCAACGCCCACATACTCTTTGTGTGTATGTTTTTCATGAATGGCTCTGGTAACCAGTGCGCCGTATGGTCCTAACATAAACCGGCCAAGCTCCGTATAGATTGCCACATCCCCCATTCCTTCCGGAACAAGTACTTCTTCATAAACCTTTCTTACGCCCTCACCTATTGCAAGAATATCGTTGGGTTCCTGACCCGGATGGTAAGGAATACCAATTCCGCCGGAAAGATTGATAAAAGCAACCTCTGCCCCTGTTTCCTTTTTTAACTTGACTGCAAGCTCAAAAAGAACCTTTGCAAGAAGGGGATAATATTCCGTAGTCACTGTATTGCTTGCCAGAAATGCATGAATTCCAAATTTCTTTGCTCCCTTACTTTTTAAGATCCGAAATGCCTCAAAGATCTGCTCTGTCGTCATACCATACTTGGCATCTCCGGGATTATCCATAATATCATTGCTGATCTTAAATATTCCGCCCGGATTATAACGGCAGCTGATGGTTTCCGGAATATGACCAATGGCTTTTTCCAGAAAATCAATATGAGTAATGTCATCCAGATTGATGATTCCTCCGATCCGGTCTGCAAACTGGAATTCCTCTGCAGGCGTGTCATTGGAGGAAAACATAATGTCGGAACCGGAAAATCCAATGGCATCAGACATCATAAGCTCCGTCATAGAGGAACAGTCAGCCCCGCATCCATACTCTTTTAATATATTTAAAATAAATGGATTGGGAGTTGCCTTCACCGCAAAATATTCCCGGTATCCCTTATTCCAGGCAAATGCTTCTTTTAATTTCTTCGCATTCTCCCTGATGCCCTTTTCATCGTATAAATGGAAGGGAGTTGGATATTCATTCACAATTTCTTCTAATTGTTCACTGGTTACAAATGGTCTTTTCTCCATTGTTTTCCTCTCCTCTCATAACGTTACCATATGCAGAAAAGAGCCCTCTCCGGCACATCTGCTGGTAAGCTACATTGTACCGGGGATAGACTCTTTTGTCTACACTTTTTTGTATAAATATTCAGAAATACTGTAAGAAGTCATTAATCGACTGTCACAACACGCATAATATTGGTATGTGCTGCAGGCTCATGCTTTCTTGCAGGGCTTACTACACCAGCGGTTACAACCACTATGTCATCCTCTTTAATAATTGATCTTGCCTTTAACAGCTCCAGAGAGGAATAGATTAACACGTCAGTTGACTCGGCACGTCTTGCCTGGAATGGTATAACACCCCAGTACAGCTGCATCTGGCGAAGAGCTGATGCACTTGGAGATAAACCGATGATTAAACTTTCCGGTCTCCACTTGGATAACAGTCTTGTGGTGAAACCAGTAATACTTGGAGCTACAATCACTTTTGCACCCAGATCATGAGCGGTGGATACGGAAGAGTAGCATACTGCATTGGATACATTCTGCGTATTCACAGCAGATACCTTACGCTGTCTGTATCCGGTATAATCCAGATGCTTTTCTGTTTCTTCTACAATGGAAGCCATCATGGAAAGAGCCTCTACCGGATATTTACCCATTGCAGTTTCGCCAGAAAGCATAACTGCGTCAGTTCCGTCATAAACAGCATTGGCAACGTCAGTTACTTCTGCTCTGGTTGGACGTGGATTACGGATCATGGAATCTAACATCTGTGTTGCAGTAATAACCGGTTTGCACGCCTCATTACATTTCTCAATAATGCTTTTCTGGATAAATGGAACTTCCTGAGCCGGAATCTCAACACCCATATCACCACGGGCAACCATGATTCCATCACTGGCTTCTATGATTTCATCCAGGTTTTCAATTCCTTCTGCATTCTCAATCTTTGCAATGACAGCAATGTCAGAACCATGCTCAGTCAGAATATCCTTAATTTCACGGACAGCTGCTGCCGTACGTACAAAGGAAGCTGCAATAAAATCAAAGCCCTGTTCGATACCAAAACGGATATCAGCTTTGTCCTTATCGGTAAGAGCCGGAAGTTTAATCTTTACATTAGGAACATTTACTCCCTTTCTCTCTCCCAGTTCGCCGCCGTTTACAATTCTGCAGACGATTTCACTGCCCTTCACTTCTAAAACCTCAAGTTCAATCAGACCGTCATCAATCAGAATACGGTTGCCTGCAACTACATCTTCATTTAAACCATCATAGTTGATATGGCCCTTACTCTCGTCACCCACAACCTCTTCTGTTGTGAGAACATAGGTATCGCCTTCTTTTAAGGTTACCTTTTTACCATCTTTTAAAAGTCCGGTACGAATCTCCGGTCCTTTTGTATCAAGAAGAGCAGCGATTGGAAGATCTAATTCCTGGCGAATGCTCTTTAACATGTCAAGACGTTCTTTTTGTTCCTCATAGTCACCATGTGAGAAGTTAAATCTGGCGATATCCATTCCGTGCTCAGCAAGTGATTTCATCAGTGCGCGGTCATTTGTGTTTGGTCCCATCGTGCAAATAATTTTGGTTCTCTTCATATTATCCTCCGTAGCTAGTTGGTCGTATCACCGGTTGTGGGGTTATCCGATGTTACATGTTTATGTGTATACAAATGCTCCGAACAGTATTCTAAACTGCCTTCACATTTTGAACAATACCGGAATTCCAGGTTTGGGGAATCCTTTTCGGTCCGACCGCATACGGCGCACTTGTGGTGGGTTCCTCCCTGGGGCATAATTTTCATCTGACGGTGAAAATTCTGCTTTCTTTTGATTTCCTTCGGATTAAACCGGTTTAAGTCCCGGGTCAGAAGGAAAAACACGAAAAAGTTAATCAGCGACATGACAATCGTGATTCTGGTTGCCATATTTCCCATAATAAACTCATACAGGAAATAGATTCCATTAAACATCGCCATCCATTTGGCCTTAATAGGAATAACAAAAAACAGAAGAAATTCCAGATCAGGGAATGTCGCAGCAAAAGCAAAAAACAGAGAATAATTTAAAAATTCCGTTGTCAGATAAATTCTCTGTCTGAAAAAGATGTAAACAACCAAAGCGGCTGCCACATGACCAATTACTCCCATAAAGAAGTAAACATTAAATCGGAAAGCTCCCCAGACCCTCTCTAAATTAACTCCCAGCATATAGTAAAGATACATGCCGATCAGACTTCCGAAAAGACTTCCTCCGCCCGGCGGATAAATCATAAAGGTAACAACTCTCCACACCTGACCGCTTAGAATCTTCTGTGCATCGAGTGCTAAATACTGTAAATAAAATTCCGGCGCAAAAAGCTGTAAAAACAGTCCGGTCCCATACATGCCAATAATATAGTACATAAGATTCGGAATGGCATATTTTCTGTATCTGCGTTCCAGATTATAAAAAAATTTCATGCGTTCAACCTTCCTAAGCTAAAACAAATCCTTTTTGGAAAAAATCCAGGCAACACTCAATGTCAGAATCAGTGTAAGACCTAAAACAATCCAGAAGCCATATGGGCTGTCCGCAAACGGAACTCCCGCTGGATTCACATTCATACCATAAAAGCTTGCTACCATGGTAGGTATGGACATTACAATGGTGATCGTTGCCAGAAACTTCATGACAATGTTTAAGTTGTTGGAAATAACGGAAGCAAATGCATCCATGGTTCCGCTTAGAATTCCGCTGTAGATGTTGGCCATCTCAATCGCCTGTTTGTTCTCTACGATAACATCCTCAAGAAGTTCGGTATCTTCTGGATATTTCTTAATCTTTTCATTCCTCATAAGCTTTTCTAACACGACTTCATTGGAACGTAAGGATGTGGTGAAATAAACCAGACTCTTTTCCAGTTCCAAAAGCTCAATCAGCTCCCGGTTTTTTGTGGATTTATGAAGTTTTTCTTCAACAACAGCGCTTTTCTTATCAATAACTCTCAGATACTGCAAATATAACGATGCGTTCTTATAAAGAATCTGAAGAATAAACCGGGTTTTCATGTAAGTATGGAAATCCCTGACCCGTCCATCCATAAAGGCATTTAAAACCGTTGTTTCTTCCAGGCATACCGTTATGATAGCTTCGTCAGTAGTGATGATTCCCATAGGTATTGTAACATACCAGTCTTTTCCGCCCCTCTCCTCAATGGTTGGAACGTCAACAAGGATCAGTGTGTAATTATTCTCTGTTTCAATACGGGAACGCTCTTCCTCATCAAGAGGAGCCCTTAAATCATCCGGATCAATCCGGTAGGTATCTGCGATTTCCAGTATCTCTGTAGCTGTAGGATTGGTAAGTGCGATCCAGCACCCCGGAGAAAGCTCATCCTTTTGTTGAATCAGGCCGTCTTCTGTTTTATAAATCTGAATCATGGCTTTTCTCCCTTCTACGGAAGTATTTTGTGTATACTTTGGCGGACTTTGACTTATACATTATAGTTTCCCAGACCCTTTTTGTCAAACGAAAAGCTACCCCAATTTGTGAACTTACACAAATTTTACTAAGTTTAACATATTTTTAGCATGCCCAGGCAATTGTTTTATTTCTTATTTTATGTTAAACTGATGTCCGGTGAGTCAGCAACTTACTTTTACACTAAAGGAGGCAGGGGTTAACCCCGCACATATGAATACATACAACACTTTAGGAATCGATATCGGTTCCACAACCGTAAAGATTGCTATTTTAGACCAAAATCAACAGCTATTGTTCGCTGATTACGAGCGGCATTTTGCAAACATACAGGAAACACTGGCAGGCCTTTTAAAGAAGGCCTATGACCAGTTAGGGCCTATGGATCTTGTTCCGGCCATAACCGGTTCTGGCGGTCTTACTTTGTCCCGTCATTTAAAGACACCATTCGTACAGGAAGTAGTGGCTGTTGCCACCTCATTAAAAGATTATGCCCCGCAGACCGACGTGGCAATCGAGCTTGGCGGAGAAGATGCTAAAATTATTTATTTTAGCGGCGGCATTGACCAGAGAATGAACGGAATCTGTGCCGGTGGAACGGGATCCTTTATTGACCAGATGGCTGCTCTTTTACAGACTGACGCCAAGGGTCTCGATGAGTATGCTGCCAATTACAAGGCGATCTATCCAATCGCTGCCCGTTGCGGCGTATTTGCCAAAACAGACATTCAGCCGCTTATTAATGAAGGAGCTACCAGAGAAGATCTGGCAGCGTCTATTTTTCAGGCAGTCGTTAACCAGACCATCAGCGGTCTGGCATGTGGTAAGCCAATCAGAGGCAATGTGGCATTTTTAGGAGGACCGCTCCACTTTCTTCCTGAACTTAGGAAAGCGTTTATCCGCACTTTAAATCTCTCCGGAGATGCAATTATCGCTCCCGAACATTCCCATCTCTTTGCTGCCATCGGTGCTGCCATGAACACGGAAGATAATACGGAGGTAAAGGTCTCTCTTGAGGATATGATCTCCCGATTGTCAAATGGTATTCGGATGGAATTTGAAGTAAAGCGAATGGAGCCATTGTTTGCAGGATCGGAAGATTTTGATGAATTTATTAACCGTCACAGCAGTCACTGTGTGAGAAAGGCAGAGCTGTCTTCCTATCACGGCAAATGCTTCTTAGGAATTGATGCCGGTTCCACCACCACAAAGGTAGCAGTGGTTGGGGAAGACGGTACTCTGCTTTACAGCTTTTACAGCAGCAACAACGGATCTCCGCTGTCAACTGCCGTCCGCGCAATCAAAGAGATAAAAGAACAGATTCCTGATGACAGCCAGATTGTATGGTCTTGTTCCACCGGATATGGAGAAGCTTTATTAAAGGCTGCATTCCTTCTTGATGAGGGAGAAGTTGAGACAATTTCCCATTACTATGCGGCTGCATTTTTTGAACCGGAAGTGGATTGCATCTTAGACATCGGCGGACAGGATATGAAGTGCATCCGCATAAAGAATAATACGGTAGACAGTGTTCAGTTAAATGAGGCCTGCTCTTCTGGCTGCGGTTCCTTTATTGAAACATTTGCCAATTCTTTGAATTACAAAGTGGAAGATTTTGCCACTGAGGCTTTATTTGCAAAAAACCCCACTGATCTTGGAACCAGATGTACCGTTTTTATGAACTCCAATGTGAAACAGGCTCAAAAAGAAGGGGCTGAAGTTTCCGATATTTCTGCCGGACTTGCGTATTCCGTTATAAAAAACGCATTATTTAAAGTTATTAAAATAACAAGTGCCTCTGATCTTGGAAAGCATGTAGTGGTTCAGGGCGGCACCTTTTATAACAATGCCGTACTTCGAAGCTTTGAAAAAATATCCGGTTGTGAGGCAGTAAGACCTGACATTGCTGGAATTATGGGAGCATTTGGAGCTGCCTTAATTGCAAGAGAGCGTTATGACCAGTCGGCAAAGACTACAATGCTGGATCTTGACAAGATTCTGGCTCTTCACTATGAGACCTCCATGAGCCGGTGCAAGGGCTGTACCAACAACTGCGTTCTGACCATCAACCGGTTTGACGGCGGACGCCAGTTCATCTCCGGAAACCGCTGTGAGCGGGGACTTGGAAAAGAAAAAACAAGACGTGAGATTCCAAACCTGTTTGATTACAAAAATCACCGGATGTTTGATTATGAACCGTTAAGCGCCGATTTGGCCACACGGGGAGTCATCGGAATTCCACGGGTACTAAACTTTTATGAAAATTACCCCTTCTGGGCTGTATTTTTCCATACCTTAAAGTTTCGTACCGTACTGTCCCCACAATCCACCAGGAAGATCTATGAACTGGGTATTGAATCCATCCCCAGTGAATCCGAGTGTTATCCGGCAAAGATCGCCCACGGTCATGTGGAATGGCTCATTAAGCAGGGAGTTAAAACTATTTTTTACCCCTGTATTCCATACGAACGAAATGAAAGTCCTGATGCAGGCAATCATTTTAACTGCCCCATTGTAACCTCCTACGCAGAAAATATTAAGAATAACGTAGAAGGAATTAAAACAGAATCCATCCGATTCTTAAATCCGTTTATGGCTTTTACCAATGAAGAAGTCTTAACAAAACGCTTAACAGAGGTCTTTACCAAAGAATTTAACATTCCTGCATCGGAAGTTGCTGACGCTTCCCATAAGGCCTGGACAGAGCTCATTGCTTCCCGCACAGATATGGAGAAAAAAGGGGAAGAAACCTTACAGTGGTTAAAAGAAAATAACAGACACGGAATCGTACTGGCCGGTCGGCCTTACCATGTAGATCCGGAAATCAACCACGGAATTCCGGAACTGATTACCTCTTATGGCTTTGCAGTGCTGACCGAGGATTCCATCTCCCATCTTGCTGACATTGAACGCCCTCTGGTTGTAACAGATCAGTGGATGTACCACACCCGGCTTTACCGGGCTGCCAGTCTGGTGAAAAAGGAGAACAACTTAGACTTAATTCAGCTTAATTCCTTTGGCTGCGGTCTGGATGCCGTCACTACAGATCAGGTTAATGATATCCTGACCGGTTCCGGCAAAATTTATACAGTACTTAAAATAGACGAGGTTAACAACTTAGGTGCTGCCAGAATCCGTGTCCGCTCTCTCATTGCCGCCTTAAAGGTACGTGACAAGCGTCACTTTGAGCACAAAGTGGTTTCCAGCGCCTATAACAGAGTGATGTTTACCAAGGAGATGAAGCAGGAATATACCATCCTTTGTCCCCAGATGTCTCCTCTGCATTTTGACCTTTTACAGCCCGCTATCCGGGCATTCGGTTACCGGGTGGAGGTTCTGCAGAACGATAACCGCTCTGCCATTGATACTGGCTTAAAATACGTAAATAACGATGCCTGCTATCCTTCCCTGATTGTAGTGGGACAGATCATGGAAGCACTGCTTTCCGGCAAATATGATTTAGACAGGACTGCTGTGTTTATGAGCCAGACAGGCGGAGGCTGCCGTGCTTCCAACTACATCGGTTTTGTCCGCAGAGCCCTTGATAAGTCTGGGATGAGTCAGGTGCCTGTGATTTCAGTCAACGCAGGAAACATGGAATCCAATCCCGGCTTTACCATCTCACTGCCGCTGCTAACAAAAGCCATGCAGGCAGTGGTATACGGAGATATATTTATGAGGGTGCTGTACGCCACCCGCCCATATGAGAAGATACCTGGTTCAGCCAACTCCCTCCATGAAAGATGGAAAGAGCGCTGTATTGTATCTCTCTCAAAGAAGTCCGCTGACATGATGGAGTTTTCCCGAAACATTAAGGGCATCATCAGAGATTTTGACAATCTGCCAAGAAACTCTGTGAAAAAACCAAAGGTTGGTGTCGTAGGTGAGATTCTTGTGAAGTTTTCCCCACTTGCCAATAACCGGATCGTAGAGCTATTGGAAGCGGAAGGCGCTGAAGCTGTTATGCCTGATTTAATGGACTTTTTACTGTACAGCTTTTATAATACAAACTTTAAGGCAGATTTCCTTGGTGGAAAAAAATCCACTGCATTCATAGCAAATATGGGAATCTCACTTTTGGAATTTTTCCGTAAGACTGCCAAACGGGAACTGGAAAAGAGTAAGAACTTTACTGCTCCGGCCCATATCGGAAACCTTGCTAATATGGCAAATGACTTTGTTTCCATTGGCAATCAGACCGGGGAAGGCTGGTTCTTAACCGGAGAGATGCTGGAACTGATTCATACCGGTACCAATAATATTGTGTGCACCCAGCCATTTGGCTGCCTCCCCAATCATATTGTGGGAAAAGGCGTAATCAAGGAGTTAAGAAAAGCATATCCTGACTCCAACATCATCGCAGTGGATTACGATCCAGGCGCCAGTGAAGTAAATCAGTTAAACCGGATTAAACTTATGCTTTCAACAGCACAGAAAAATCTTCTAAAAGAACAAAATTAAACCACCGGACAGGAATAATGTTCCGTTAACACAAAAATACCGGAAACCTGATAAATAGGTTTCCGGTATTTTTTTTAATTATTTCCCACTGCCAGCATCGCCTGAAAACAGTTATAGTTTAACCCGTGCTGTAGTTCAAAGCTGAAATTTCTCATGTCTTCTTTTAAATAATTCCCAAGCTCTTCATTTCCTTCATAAGCAAAATCCATGAGTTCATCAATGTATCTCTTTAATTGTACCTCTAGCTCTTCTCTGGTTTTTCCACTGATAAAAAGTTTAAGTCGATCCATCTCAACTGAGGAATAACCATTTAGATCAATGCTTTTTCCTGCAATCCGGCAGCCTAAGACATTCCTTATCACAATCGATGCCAGATTAATGATCAGTTCTCTGTAATCACCTGAATAGGCGCTCAGCACATGCATGATATAGTCCGCAGGCAGTTTCTGTAAAAAACTTTGTTCCAGACAGGCACTTCTTATATAGACTTCCATCAGATCCGCTCCGCACCGGGGTTCTAAGGAAACCAGAACTGGATAATCAAGAGTAAGAATATGGTTCATGGGGTGAAAGCGTGGATCATAATACAGGAAAAATTCCGGCATTCCTTTCTGAAAGGTATCATAACAGCACCGATTGCCGTAAAATTGAAACTCTTTCATCATAAGGTTATATTCCTGTTGGATTTTTTTTACCTTTTTTATGAGTATCTCATATCCCTGCCTGTAGGCGGTATCTGCAGATACCCCAGCGTGTGCTGTAACCAGGTCCCTTAAGCCGGCTGCAGCATTTTCATATTCTTTAATGCAATAAATCACGGCTCCCATCAGCTGTCTTGCCTTATCATAAGAGATTGACGTACTTTCATTGCTTGTATACCGGGCTGCGAGCTTTGCCACTACAGGCATTAACTCCTCCTGGCTATATTTCATCATCATCCTCTTCCCAGCTATCTTGAAAACCAAATCTGGTTTTCCGAGCAAAGCCCTCCAGAGCGGTATCTTCCAGGTAATCGACTGAGCCCTGACAGGGACCGTCAAACTGTTCCTTCATGAATTCAATCAGCTCATCATCCGGTATTTCATCCAGTGTATCATTTTTATACGAATAAAATATTTCCTGCAGCCGCCCAAGGGTATCCGTGTAGTTATCCTGATAGATATACGGGGAATCGCAAAAGGCAAAAATAAGCTTTGGAAGAATTCCTTCTCCAAATTCTACCCTTTCCTGCTTCTTTAAAATGTTTGTTCTCTCTTTTAAGAGCAGTGCAGCATCTTCCTCAGATAATTTAAGACCAAATCTTCCGGTATATTCGTTTGCAGCATTTAATCTTGCAAGCGAAGCGTTGTCAGCTTTGTTCACCAGCCATTTTTCATTGTCCATAATCATACTCCTTTCTGATAAATCCACAGTTTACGCCTGTTTCAGGGAAATTACAAGACTTGAAAAAAAGTGATTTTTGTGGTATTATATTACCATCAGATCAAGTGATTATTCTTATTTTACAGGAAATTTTATTTTCATCACATAGCTGCTTTCATGGTTTATCACTTCACATATTCCACCCATTTTTTCCATCATAGACTTAATATTCTGAATTCCCATTTTTGTGCTTTCCCCATTATTTCTGCTGGGAGAGATTCCATTCATGAACCATACTTCCACCTGATTTTTCGAGTACTTCATCTCGATAATAACCGGCTTACTTAAATCAGCGTATTTTATGATATTAGAGCTTATATTATTGACAATCCGAATGATGTAATCAATAGAGACAGCAATTTTTACCGGTTCCCAATCAATTCTGCACTCTGTATCAAAGCCCTGACTTTCCAGAAACATAATCAGATCAGAGATCACATCTTCCATGACATATTGTACCATTTGGGGAGCTTCCAGTTCCTCTTCCTTTTCTTCGGCTACCAGAACACTTTCAAACAGCTGATCCGACAGAACTTTCATCTGCTTTGCTTTTTCCGTACATTTTTTTAAGTACTGCATCTGCTTTTCCGCTTCAGGAACCTTCCCATTAGATATTAATTCCAGATAAATCATTAATGTTGTGAGAGGTGTTCTTAAATCATGAGACAAGCCTGTTACCAGGCTTTTATTGGCTGAACGCAGTTTTTCCTTCATCTCCATATTTTCTTTTAAAGACACCCTCATATCATTTAAACCGTGGGCAAGGGAGGTAAGCTCATCTGATCCCCTGATGGAAATTTCTTTCTCCAGAGACCCTCCCTTTAAAACTTTTACTTCCCGCTCCAGAAGCGTGATATATGTGATTTTCTTCTCCATAAATCCAATACAGACTGCCAAAAACACCAGTACGGCAACAATCAGAGATATGGTCATGGCAGTGAGATAAAACTGGTATCCAAAGAATCCGTCCAGATACACGTTTGCTGGTCCATCCTCAAATTGAATATTAAAAAAAGGCTGATTCTTATAATAATCACTATCGATCATAGTTGAACCATATATGACATTTCCATCTCTGTATACCGTTATATAAACCATATTCTGATGTTCAATCCAACTATCAAGTGCCTCGTTGTCCCCTGAATTTATATGATTCTTTCTTACATATTCCTGAAACTCATCTGCACTCTTTTTTTGCGCTTTGGCCACAAAGGCCTTACTGGTAAAATAAGAATCCAGGGTTTTCTGGGATACCAGGTTCACTCCCATGTAGACGAGGACGGCCAGGATTCCAGCTCCCAGAATTACCAGTGAAAACTGAAGTTTCATGCTGTGCCAGCGTTTATTCAAAGCGGTACCCCTTTCCCCATACGGTTTTTATGTGTACCGGTTCCTGGGGATTTCCTTCTATTTTCATTCTAAGCTTACGAATATGAACCATAACCGTACTGTTAGATGAATAAAAATAAGGCTCTTCCCATATGCTTTCATACAGATTCTGAGCTGAGAAAACACGCTTTGGGTGCTTCATCATAAGAAGAAGAATTTTATACTCGAGATCGGTCAGTTCTTTCTCTTCTTCTCCTACCCATACCTCGTTGAACTCTTCATTAATGCGAATATCATACAGCTCCAGCCATTTCTCCTTACTCATACCATCGGCCAGCTCTTTTCCTTTGTAAACCCGGTATCTTCTAAGAAGTGCCTGCACTCTTGCCAAAAGTTCCGAATAGGAAAAGGGTTTGGAAAGGTAATCGTCTCCTCCTGCCATCAGTCCAATTAATTTATCCGATTCCTGAGTCTTGGCTGTAAGAAACAAAACCGGTACAAAAGACCGTTTCCGTATCTCCCTGCATGTTTTTAATCCATTCATACCGGGCATCATAACATCCAGAATGACCATATCCGTATCTTCTGTTAACAGATCCAGACCTTCTTTTCCATTCCTGGCTTCTTCTACCAGATAATTCTGGCTTTCTAGAAGAATTCTGACACCTTCCCGAATATCTTCATCATCTTCAATGATTAAAATTTTTAATTGTTCCATCTCATTCCTTCCTCACCCCAGATTTCTGATAAAAAAATTATACTACATAACAGAGAAATATTAAATATTTAGTCGCTTCTTAATGCATCGATGGGATTTAAACCTGCTGCTCTTCTGGCCGGCATATACCCGAAAAACAGACCAATGGCAACAGAAACTCCAAATGCAATTACAACCGCGTTTAATGCAGGATGGGCGGTTACTCCAACTGCCTTCCCCACTAAAGCTGTTGCACCGCAGCCAAACAGGATTCCAATTATTCCGCCAATGGAACTGGTTACCGCTGCTTCAATAATAAACTGCTGCATAATAGCCCCTTTATTTGCTCCAAGTGATTTGCGGATTCCGATCTCTCTGGTGCGCTCTGTTACAGAAACCAGCATGATGTTCATGACTCCTACACCGGCTACCAGAAGAGAGATTCCTGCAATTCCTCCCGCCAGTCCGCTTATCATCGCCATCTGTTTATTCATGGAATCAAGTATCTTGCTCATAGCCATAACCCGGATCAGGTCCTTGTTTTTCAGAATATCCATCAGGAATTTCTGGATCAGTTCCACCCCTTCATTTGCCTTTGAAACACTTCTTACAGTAAATAGGTAATCTCCTATATTTGCATTTTTCTCTATTTTCACTGCAACCGTATATGGAATCCAGACAAAATCATCTTCTCCTCCGCTCTCTGAATACTGTTTGTTTTTTATTTGATATACTCCTGCAATATCAAAGGTATTGTCTCCTATTTTTATTTTTTTACCTACCGCATTTTCCCCGCTTCCATATAGCTTCTTAGCAACGTATCCCCCAATCACACAAATCCTCTGTCTTGATTCAATATCAGAATAAAGTACGGAACGCCCTGATTCCAGTTTAAAACCTTTTATATCTCCATACTGTTCACTGATGCCTGAAACTGTTGTATACTTTAATGACTGTTCCCCATTTCTCACTTTTCCGGAAACACTCACAACAGGACTCATGCGTTCAAAAATATTGCCATTGTCCTCATAAAATCCATACATCTGTCCGCTGTTTACAGATCTTGATGAAAGGTTTGTCACATTGACCTGTATCTGATTGGCGCCCATATCAGAGAAGCTTTTAATCACGCTGTCCATGTAACCGTTAACAAGACTCACCAGCACAATCACAGCTGCTACCCCGATTATGATTCCAAGCATGGTAAGAAAGGACCGCATCTTATTGCCCCAGATACTTCTAAGTGCAAGTTTAAAGGATTGCCGCATAATCATCTGCCTTTCCATCAAAATTAATTTTCCCATCTGCAATCCGGATCACCCGTTTTGCTTCTAATGCGATGGTATTGTCATGAGTAATCATAACTATGGTGTTGCCTTCTTCATTGATCTGTTTTAAAAAATCCAGTACGTCCCTGCTGGTTTTAGAGTCAAGCGCTCCCGTAGGTTCATCTGCTAAAATCAGGGACGGGTTTCCCGAAAGTGCCCTGGCAATGGATACCCGCTGCTGCTGTCCCCCGGAAAGCTGTCCTGGAAGATTCCTCCATTTGTCTGACAATCCAACCTTCTCTAGCGCCTTTTGCGTACGCTCTTTTCTCTCCGCTGCTTCTATTCCTGCATACAGAAGAGGAAGCTCCACATTTTCAGCAATGTTTAACTTTGGAAGCAGATTATATTGCTGAAAAATAAAACCGATCATTTCATTGCGGATACGGGCAAGCTGTTTGTCTCCCATATTCCTTACCGGTTCTCCTCCCAAGTAATATTCTCCTTTGGAGGGAACATCAAGAGCTCCTATGATATTCATCAGAGTTGATTTTCCACTGCCCGACTTCCCTACAATGGCAACGAATTCTCCTTTTCCAATGGAAAGATTCACATCATTATTGGCATAGACTTCTTCTCCTCCAAGGTTATAGATTTTATAAATATGGTCCAGTTTGATTAACTCGCTGTCTGCACCGTCTTTTTTCTTATTCCCCAGCTTCACCACCAGGTCCACCTCCCATGTCTTCCATAAGATTTCCCGCTGGCAATTCAGTTTCTGTCTGGGTAACATACACTTCATCACCTTCTGATAAACCACTTATTATCTCCACAGCGTCTGCGCTGATCAATCCTGTTTCTACTTTTACTGAACGAAAACCGGCGGGTATCTCACCCTCAGGTTTAAGCACCTTATTATCTTTTATATAAACTAAATTTCCTCTCATAAGTGCGGCTGCCGGTATCAAAAGGACATCGTTGGCACTGCCCAGTGAAATCACCCCCTGCACATTAATACCTGGAATTAAATCATCTTTCTTATCCAGTGTAACAATCACCGGATAGGTACTGACTCCATTGGTCACAGCACTTTCCAGGCTTACATTGGTGACTGTAGCAGGGTAAGTTTTTCCAGGGTAAGCATCTGCCGTTACAGCCACTTTCTGTCCCGTTTTCACCTTATGTATATCAAGCTCATCTACGGGCAGCTTAAATGTCAGTTCGGAAAGATCATAGATCACAGCAAGATCCGGTTCTGTGTTGGTATTTCTGCTTATGGTATCTCCTGCTTTATATTTTTTCGCAACCACGGTTCCGGAGATTGGAGCTTTAATTGTATAATTATCGAAACTTTTTCTGGTGCTGTCTAATTTATTCTTTGCCGCCTCTGCATTTTCCTCTGCCTGGTTCATGGGATCAGTATAGCTTTTTTTTAAATCATCCGCACTTTTCTCTGTGATACGAAACAGAGGTGTCCCCTTTTGCACATAATCCCCTTCATTTACAAGAAGAGCATCCACTTCAACAGAAATCGGAATATCTGCCTCCAGGGCACTGTTGATCTCTGGTTCAAAGGTGCCGTCTTCTGCACCGGATACTCCTCCTACAGAAGCGGTTGCTTTAATCCCACTGGTCAAACCTCCTGGGTTTTGCACCAGGATAGTAACTCTGCGAACCAGTCTGCCACCGGTTAATGCTGTCTCCTGGCTGGAGATGGTTTCGACTGTTCCCTGTATCTGTTCTCCTGTGTCAGAAAGTGTGATAACTGCGGCATTTCCTGCTCCAAAGGCCGCCGCATCGCCGGAAAGAAACGGCACCTTCAGTTTTACCACCTGATCATTATAAAGATCTGCAATTTTTGTTCCATTATCGACTTTAGAGCCTGGTTTTATAAGCAGTTCCTTTATGTATCCGGAATTTTTAGCTTTATAGGTATTTCCGCTATATTTTTGTATTGCGTCTTCATAAAGCTTTTTTGCCTGTTCCAGAGAACTGTTTGCCCTGGTTAATGAATTTTCAGAACCTGACAATTCAGAATCCATGGCTGATTTATTAATTTCATATAGGATCTGTCCCTTTTCTACCTGATCTCCTTCTGAGAAATCGGCAGCTACAATCTCACCTTCCACCATGGAGGTTATCTTATATGTGTTTTTTGCGGCCAGAGTCCCCGACGCTTTTAATTCCGTATTAATATCTCCTTTTTTTACAACCGCCGTATTCACCGGTATCTGGTCATCAGACATGGCTTTTCTTCCCATTTGCTTTACCACCGTAACTCCCGCCAATAGAAAAGCGACAGCTATGGCAATCAGAAGTATAGTTTTTTTCTTTCTCTTCATAGATCCACGCCTCATTCTCAATAGTCAATGGCATCCACCGCTGTATAAGTGGTTCCATTCTTGCTGCATACCATTACAACCTTATCTCCTACCGTGACTTTTCCATAAATTGAAAACAGATACTGCAGCTTGGAAGAATCCAGATTTATGGACAGATAACCATTGCTGTCAACATTTTCACTGCTGCTGATATCACTGTCTGAATTGCTGCTGTCAATTTCAAGCCGAATGGAAGTTGGTGTAATGACGTCCGTAGATTTATAATAAATGTTTTTAACCTCACCCAGTATCAGAATATAAGCATTTTCTCCGGTTAACGTATCTTTATCCCAGCCATCCGTTGTATAAGCCCAGATCGTTTTTGATTTGACATTATAATAGATCACTACAAACCCATTGGATTTTTGTGATTCCTTTACAGCAGCCAGAGTACTGGCAGCTCCGTTTAGAAAAACATTTGCCTTTTCTGAGCCAAACGGAACGGATTGAATTACGCTAAATCCCTTCCGCACCAGCAGAGGACCCTTTCTTTCATCTTTCAGAATCGAGATGGGATTAATCTCCCCATCGGAGTTAAGCTCACAATTTAATACCTTTCCGTAGATTTCACTGGAATCCTTTTTCTTTGTTTTAAGAAGATTGTAAAAAAGATTGACGCAATCTGTCTGGGTCAGGTTTTCATCCGTAGTGCGGTTTAAGTTTTCATTCAGTTCCAGAAATTGAAATTTTGAAATACGGGAGGAGGTGATATTACCCGTAAAATCCTCATCTTTATATCCAAGTAAGGTAAGAACTGCTTTTACACTTTCCCTGTATGTAATGTTATTTTCCGGCTTAAATACTCCCCCCAGATAACCTGTCATTAAACCCTGGGAAGCTGCGATTTTAATATATTCTGCATTGGGATTTTGTGCAGGAACATCTTTAAATACAGAGGAATCAGATTTTGAAAGGTTTTCCCTGAAGCTGGATGCTTTCACCAGCATTTTGGCAAACTCTCCTCTTGTTACAATTCCCGTATTATTTGTCAATTCCATAATTCCAGTCAGACTCACTACTTTATCACGCATACTAAAATCAGAAGAACTTATATTGGCAGATGCAATTACCGGATTAAATCCTGAAATCACGGCAGTTACGGTCAAAAAACTCCCCACGTTACGATACCAGTCATTTCTAATACTCATATGACATTTCTCTCCTTTTTTATTTGATAAGTTTATTATGAGCATTAAATCTTAATGGTTTCTAAATGGCTTCTGAATAAATCTAAAATGATTCCCTTTGTCTATCTTTCTGCGAGGCAATCTGGTAAAATAACAGCAGAGAAATGAAAACAGGAGAAAATCATGAAGCGATACCAAATAGTTATTCTGCCTGCTATTCTTCTGCTGCTTGCAGGTTGTGCAAGATCTGCCGTTCTTTCCTCACCCTCCGTCCAGGTGCCAGAAGAAAATGAGACCTCTTTGCCTTCATACACCGCCCCCCCTGCTGCCTCTGACCAGGTAACTGTGAAAAAGGACAGGCTTCCGGAAGGAATCAGCGAAGATTTCATGGCTTTTATTAAATCCACATATGGAACCAGTGTCTGTGACAGACTCATAATCTCATTTGATACAGGCTCTGACGGAGGCGGACTCTGGCATGAACTAACCGGAAACTCACTTCTTGTTTTAAAGGATCTTTATTCTGGAATACTTAACAGCCCTGACGCAGCACGTTCCCACAATATCTGGCTGAAAGAATCGTCTGATCCCAATCAGGTGGTGTTATCCTTTGCCGGAGATTTAAGTTTTGCAGACGGATATGCCAATATGTCTGCATATTACGCAAGAGGTGGTATTGATTCCTGCATTCTGACAAATGTAAGAGCACGGATGGCTTCCGCTGATATTATGATGATTAACAATGAATTCAGCTATAGCAGAAGGGGAAACCCACTGCCAGGAAAAGCCTTTACATTCCGGGCAGATCCTTCCATGGTACAAAATCTGCATTCCCTGTCTGTGGATCTGGTATCTCTGGCAAATAATCATGTTTACGATTACGGGGCAGATGCCCTTATGGATACTCTTGACACATTATCCGGTGCCGGGATTCCCTATGCCGGTGCTGGAAGAAATATTGAGGAAGCAAAAGAACCCCTCTATTTTATATCCGGGGGTATGAAAATAGCCTATGTCTGCGCCACTCAGATTGAACGTTCCACCCGATTTACAAAAGAAGCAGGTTCTGACAGTCCTGGGGTTTTAAGAACAGACAATCCTGATCTGTATTTAGGTGCTGTAGAAACAGCAAAGGAAAACAGTGACTTTGTAGTGGTGTTTATCCATTGGGGAACAGAAGGAACCAATTACTATGGAGAGGATCAGCAAAATCTGGCCCGTCAGCTCATTGACCATGGTGCAGGACTAATCATTGGCTGCCACCCCCATGTCCTTCAGGGAATTGAGTATTATAAGAGTGTTCCCATTGTGTACAGTCTGGGCAACTTCTGGTTTAACAGCAGAACAATTCCTACCGGACTTGTAGAAGCAACAGTCACTCCAGACGGTCTTAAGAAACTTCAGTTTATCCCATGTATTCAGGAAAATTGCAGCACTGATCTGGTCGTTTCTCCTGATGAAAAGCAGAAATCCTTCCAGTATATGGAACAGCTCTCTTCCGCAATTACCATAGATACTGAGGGGCTGATTCATCCTCTTCCAGAATAAGGTAAGATTACAATTCTATTAACAAATCGCCATTTTCTTACGTATTCTTACGCCTTTTTAACTTCCCTTGACCTTGTACTTACTCCATGGTTTAAAGTCTCCCTATCAGCCGATACGAGCTGAATAAGCCCGATAAACGGGCAGGAGAAATGAACACCCTGACAGGAGATACAAACACCCTGGGGGTATCCCTATATGCCCAAAAACCATGGGCGGGAGAGATGAAAGGAGAATTATTATGAAGAAACAGAAACTGAAATGGCTGATTCCCTGCGCTGCAGCGATTTTTACCATAGGTGCCTCCATGACATCCTTTGCAGCACAAGGTTGGTCCGAAGAAAACGGCAGCTGGGTCTACTATGACAAAAGTGGTGATATGACTACAGAAGCCTGGAGAAAATCAGGAGATAACTGGTATTACTTAGATTCTGATGGACAGCTTGCTACAAATCAGATCATTGAATCAGACGATAATTACTATTATGTAAACTCTGTAGGTGCTATGGTTACTGACGAATGGAGAGAGGTTGCTTCTGACAGTGACGACGAAGATGCGGCAGATACCAACTGGTACTATTTTGGCAGCAACGGTAAAGCCTATAAGGCAACTACCAGCGGTAAAACTAATTTTAAATCAATAAAAATTGCAAATGGAGAAACTCACTCCTATGCATTCGATACAGAAGGAAAGATGCTGTACGGCTGGCTTGATGATGCTTCTACCCGTGTTACCGGGGATGATGCATGGAAAGAGGGCGTATATTACTGTGGCGATGCTTCTGACGGTGCTCGCGTAGATGGCTGGAAATCCCTTGAAGTGGAAGACGATGCAGATAAGGATGACAATTTCAATGGTTCTTACTGGTTCTACTTTGGTTCAAACGGTAAGAAGACCACTGATACAACCAAGACCATTAACGGTAAAAAATATCGTTTTAATGAATATGGTGCTGCAAAATATGACTGGTACGAGGCTACTCCTGCTTCTACCTCCACAGCTAGTTCTTCTAACCAGTATTATAATCTTCCAGAAGAATGCTGGCAGGCAAAGGGCTGGTTCAAGGCAGTTCCAAGCGAAGAGCTTGATGCAAAAGGTCATGAAGATGATACCCAGTACTGGTTCTATGCAAACAGCGACGGCAATCTTGTAAAGAGCCAGATTAAAACAATTGACGGCATCCGTTATGCATTCAATGAAATGGGCGAAATGCTTCACGGACTTTATAAGCTTAACGTAACTGGCAATGTGATTGATTCCTATGATGAAATCGAGACAGAAAGCGAGCTTCCTGCAGTAGATGATACAGGTCTGGTTTACTACTTTGGAAATTCACCAAAGGAAGGCGCTATGGCTACAGGCAAAACTACCATCGATTTAGACGGAGAAACCTATACCTTCAACTTCCGCAAATCCGGAAGTAACAAGGGCGCAGGTTACAACGGCATCACTGATGACAGCATTTACATCCAGGGTCGTCTCTTAAAAGCTGATAAAGATGAGAAATACAAAGTAGTTGAATTCAACGGCAAAGAATACTTAATCAGCACCTCTGGTAAGCTTGCAAAGAGCAAAACAAATGTAAAAGACGGTGATGAGAAATATTACAGCACCAACAGTGACGGAACAATCAAAGCATCCGGTTACGACAAATTAAAATAATCACCCAATAACAGTAACGGCTGCACAAAATGGATTTTCCATCTTGTGCAGCCGTTTCTTGATTTTTCTATTTTATTTCCCGATATACTTTCTCCGCTGTAATGGGAAGTTCCCTGACTCTGGCACCCACTGCACTTGCTATGGCATCTGCAATGGCAGGGGAAGGAGTGTTAATTACAATCTCTCCAATGGATTTGGCACCAAAAGGCCCTGTTGGTTCATAGCTGCTTTCAAACTCCACCCGGATATTGCCCACATCCAGTCTGGAAGGCAGTTTATACTGCATAAATGAATTCTGTATCATCTGACCTTTATCCGTATAAGTGATATCCTCATAAAGCGCCATACCGATTCCCTGTGCCAGACCGCCCTCTGTCTGAATTCTGGCCAGATTAGGGTTGATGGTTGTTCCACAGTCTACAACTGCCACATAATCAATAAGTTCTGCCTCACCAGTCTCTTTATCCACCTCAACTTCTGCCATCCCCACCATGAATGGCGGAGGCGAAACAGGGGAGGTATGAGATGCACCGGCGGAAAGCATATTATTATTGGAGCACATTACCTTATTTCCAATATCCTTTAATGATATCTCCAGACCGCCTGCCGGCTGCCATACTCTGTTACCGTCAAACTCCAGTGTATCTTTTTCACAGGATAAATATTCTGCCCCTTTATCCAGTATCTTATCACGCATTTCACCACAGGCCTTAACCACAGCCATGCCGGTTAAATACATGGTACTGGAGGCATAGGAACCAGAATCATAGGGCGATACATCCGTATCCGTTCCATGGACCACGATCTGATCTAAGTCGCACTCCAGACAATCCGATGCAACCTGGGCAAGAGTGGTATCACAACCCGTTCCCATATCAGAAGCACCGATCATAAGCGTATAAAACCCGTCATCATTAAGCCGCAGCTCAACGGAGGCCACATCTACCCCTGATATGGCAGAGCCCTGCATTGCCATGGCAACACCCACTCCACGGACTTTCCCATTTCCCATATCAACTGACGGGTATTTCTTATCCCACTCTATCATTTCCTTAGCGCGGGCCATACAACGGTCAAGTGCACAGCTATTTAGAGTTTCTCCATAGTAAGCCGGCATAATATCACCTTCTCTTACCATGTTTAATTCTCTTATCTTCACCTTATCCAGCCCAATTTTCTCTGCAAGCTCATTGATGGCAGATTCCACTGCAAAGATTCCCTGAGTGGCTCCGTAGCCCCGGTACGCACCGGCTGACATACAGTTGGTATAAACCACATCGTAAGCGAACCGAAATGCCCTGGGGGTTCTGTATAGGGGGATAGACTTATGTCCTGATAATCCTACAGTTGTAGGGCCGTGTTCCCCATATGCTCCTGTATTTGATAATGTATATACATCGATTGCCTGAAGAATTCCGTTTTTATCCGCTCCAACCCGAACCCGGATTTCCATCTCATGGCGGGGAGAGGAAGCGATCTGGGATTCATATCTGCTGTAAATAATTTTAGCCGCCCTGCCGGTTTTCATGGTAACAATTGCAGGATAAACCTCTGCCACTACCGTCTGTTTGGCTCCGAACCCTCCTCCGATTCTGGGCTTAATTACCCGGATCCGTGACTTGGGAATATCCAGTGCGTGAGCCAGAATTCTTCTCACATGAAAGGTGACCTGGGTGGAAGCTACCATATTCAGTCTTCCATAAGCGTCCAGATAGGAATAGGCGCGGAATGTTTCCATCATGGCCTGCTGGTTCGCCTTTGTATGATATACCTGTTCTACCACATAATCACACTGCTCTAATAATTCCTCCACGTCTCCATGCTCTTCACCTCCGCAGGCGCATAAATTACGGCGGTTATCTGCCCCAACCGGGCAAAGACTTTCCCAGTTATCTTCCGGATGGATGAGAACTTTGTGATCCTTTGCCTTTCTAAAATCAAGAACTGGCTCTAAAACCTCATAGTCAACCTTAATAAGACGAATGGCATGATCAACCGCTTCTTCGGTTTCTCCTGCAACAATTGCAGCAGCATCACCTACGAAACGCATTCTGTCATCTAAAATCAGCCTGTCATACGGGCTTGGTTCCGGATAGGTCTGACCGGCCATGGTAAACCGTTTTTTCGGCACATCCTGGTATGTAAGAATGCAGGCTATTCCATCTACCTTTTTTGCCCTTTCTGTATCAATCTTTCGTATTAAGGCATGGGCATGGGGACTTCTTAACACCTTAACGATCAGGCAGTCACCCGGCGCCAGGTCGTCTGTAAAAACAGGCTTTCCAGTCACCAATGCTTTTGCATCCTTCTTTATAACAGAAGTATTCACGGTGCGCATTTTAACATTCATTCCTGTTTTCTCCTCTGCTTAAATATTTTTTTACAGCACGAAGCTGTCCCATATATCCGCTGCATCGGCAAAGATTGCCTGCCAGATACTCTTTGACATTGTCTTCTTCATAAGAATCCAGTTCTTTTTCCATAGCAAGAACATTCATAATCAGACCAGGGCTGCAAAAACCACACTGCTCAGCCCCTTCCGCTGCAAGGAAAGAACCAAATTCCTCCGCTTCCTTTTGAGCGCCCTCCAGTGTTACCACGTCACAGCCATCCGCCCTGGCTGCAAGATAGGAACAGGATAGCCTTGAAACTCCGTTGACAAGGACGGTGCACAGCCCGCAGTTTTCCGTCTCGCAACCGCATTTCACACTGTAACAGCCTTTTCTTCTCAACAGGTGGAACAGGGTTTCATCGTCGCTTGTCTCCTCATAAATGAGTCTTCCGTTTAATGTAAATTCAATCTGCATTTACCCTTCCTCCCGGTTCAGTGCCATGAAAAGCCGTTTTACATATACCGCAGTGAGATGTTTCCTATACTCTGCACTGCCTCGAAAATTGGTGCCATAACGAAAACGGTCTGATGCCAATGCCGCCAGCTCCTTAAAATCTTCCCCTTCCTTGCGGCTTATGACTGCAAGCTCTGCCTTTGCTGGTCTTGCTCCCACTGATACGTAATAAGTATCATCCGTTGCGGACACACAGCATGCAATTAGAGGAAAATCCGTTTTGGTCATTCGGGAAGAAGCATAGAAAGCTTTTCTGCCATCCTTTTTAATCCGGATTCTGACCAGAATATCCCGGTTAAATTTCTGACTGCAAAATTCCTCAAGTGGAATAATTCCTCCCTTATAAAGTTCTACATAAGTATCCAGTGCCAGCATGCAGGTAAGAATGTCAGAAAATCCAAATCTGCCAAATATGCTTCCTCCCACCGTAGCTCCATTGCGAAACTGAACGCCTACGATGGAACGGGTGCATTCCTTAAATAAACCTTTAAAATACCCATCAAGTCCCTTGTGTATTTCCAGCTGGCGCAGCGTACACATAGCTCCGATTACAAACTCTTCATCCGTTTCTTCGACTCCGTCAAGTCCAAGACCGGACAAATCCACCAGAGTCATTTTTATCCTGTTCTGAACCTTCAGCCACATCATTCCTGCACCGATTACACTGCTTTTTTTCTGGTTCAGATTATAAGCTTCTTCCAGACTTTCTGCTCTTACGTAATTTTTAAATCTGATCACTTCAATTATCCTCCTGCATAGAACTGGATCTATCAGTAAATGCCGCCCATATTAATAAGTACTAGTTATAATTGACAATATATTTATTAAAAACCCAAAAAAGTATATCATACTCACACCTGATTTGACAATATTATTTTCCGGGAACAACAACTTGTCCCATCTGCCTTCAAGTGATAAGATGGAGAAAAAGCAGAAAGGACGTGTATGATGCAGGCATATCTATTTGTTCATTTTAAAGAAAAGGAAGATCCCGATGGAGAAGCCGTCTATTTTTCCATCAGCAAAGATGGATTTCACTGGCAGGAAATAAACGGAGGCAATCCCATTCTTACCAGTAACATTGGAGAACAGGGTGTGCGGGATTTTACCATTTGCCGCACAAAAGAAGGGATTTATTACATACTTGCCACAGATTTAAGCCTTGCAAGAAATTTCAAGACAAAGTATAAAGGGAGTTGGGATAATGTCAGCAGGGAAGGCAGCAGGAATCTGGTTCTCTGGGAATCTCCCGATCTGATTCACTGGTCGGCCCCACGCCTCATTTCCTATGGAAGTGAGCCCTTTGGATGTGTCTGGGCTCCAGACATTATTTTTGACAGTGAAGCAGGTGATTATCTGATTCACTGGTCTTCTTCCCACCCTTCCAACAACTATGGAAATAAAAAAATTTATTACAGCAGAACTAAGGATTTTAAATCATTTACCAGCCCCAGGGTACTATACGAAAAAGAAGACAGTGATATTATTGATTCTGCTATCTATAAAGATGGTGAAACGTTCTACCTCTTTGTTAAAAGTAATCCCAATCCTGCTGCCATATTGCTGCTTCAGTCACAATGTATTACCGGTCCATTTTCTATCATTCCCAAGTTCAGCGAAGAGATGAAAAAACTGGAACAGGGACAATACGAGGCCCCTACAGCTTTTCGGACAGAAGATGGACGCTGGTGCCTGTTTTTAGATTACTATGGTACAAAAATAAAAGAGAAACAGGGATACGTTCCCTTTATTGCTAAAGATATTTCTTCAGGCAATTTTATCCGTTCCGATGGATCCTTCTCCTTTCCTTACGGATTCAAGCACGGCACAGTTTTAACAATTAACCAGGAAGAATACAACCGATTGAACTCTGCCCATTTTATTTAAGAAAAATTTGGCATAATAAATCAGCCAAAAATGCTTACAATAATAAATGCAACAACCAATAAAGGAGGGTCAATCGATGTTAGTAAACGGTAAAAATGAATGTATCCAATGTACTATTGACAATTGCGCTTATCATGCCAAAAGTGATGACTACTGCACACTGGAAAAAATCAAAGTAGGCACCCATGAAGAGAATCCTACAAAAAAAGAATGCACAGACTGCGAATCTTTTAGAAACCAGGCATAAAAGCCAAATCTAATTTCCTCCTGACATGCAGAAAAGAGTGAACACCTTCCTGCATATGAAAAAAGCTGCTGCACCCAAACGTGCAGCAGCTTTCTGTTTCATTAGTTATTATAAATCGGATACTTATCGCAGATTTTTGTTACCTCAGCTCTGATGTAATCAGCCTTATTATCAAAATCAGTTGCCGCAAGCCAGATGCACTCTGCAATCTTTTCCATGTCTTCTTCCTTTAATCCTCTGGAAGTAACAGCCGGAGTACCTACCCGGACACCGGAAGTAACAAAGGGGCTTCTTGGATCATTTGGAACCGCATTCTTATTGAGGGTAATAAATACCTCATCACAGCGATTTTGAAGCTCCTTTCCAGTAACTTCCATCCCTCTTAAATCAATCAGCATCAGATGATTGTCTGTGCCGCCGGTAAGAATATGAAATCCCTGTTTAACCAGTGCAGCAGCTAGTGCCTTGGCATTCTTAACCACCTGCTCCTGATAGGTCTTAAACTCAGGCTTTAACGCTTCTCCAAAGCATACTGCCTTTCCAGCGATTACATGCTCTAACGGACCGCCCTGAGTTCCCGGGAAAATTGCTTTATTAAAGTTAAACTTATCAGCTGCTTCCTGGTTTGCCAGGATCATACCGCCTCTTGGTCCTCTTAAGGTTTTATGAGTTGTGGTGGTAACCACATCTGCATAAGGAATGGGGCTTTCATGAAGTCCTGCTGCAACCAGACCTGCAATGTGAGCCATATCAACCATCAGGTAAGCTCCCACCTTATCTGCCACTTCTCTAAACCGCTTAAAGTCGATGGCTCTGCCATAGGCACTTGCACCAGCCACAATAAGTTTTGGCTTATGCTCCACTGCCAGACGCTCCATCTCATCATAATCAAGGAATCCGTCATCATTCACTCCATAAGGAACGATATTAAAATAAAGACCGGAAAAGTTTACTGGGCTTCCATGAGTTAAATGACCACCATGATTTAAATTCATTCCCATAACGGTATCGCCTGGATTTAACATGGCAAGAAATACCGCCATATTGGCCTGGGCACCTGAATGGGGCTGAACATTGGCATAATCACAGCCGAACAGTTTTTTTGCACGTTCAATGGCGATGGTTTCCACAACATCCACCTCTTCACATCCGCCGTAATAACGCTTTCCAGGGTAACCTTCCGCATATTTATTGGTAAGCACAGTTCCCATAGCCATCATAACCGGTTCTGAAACAATGTTTTCGGATGCGATTAATTCCAGATTTCTTCGCTGACGTGCGCATTCCTTTTCGATGGCTTCTCCTACTTCCTTGTCAAAGCCGGTGATAAACTTCATTACTTCATTTACCATGTCCAATCCCTCACTTTTCCTTTTGAATCGTTACTCTTTAGCATTTTGGTAGATTATATAGCAAACTTCCTTAAAATGTCAAGGCTTTCTCATCTCCTTCAGCCATCTGCTTCGCATTTATGTTGTCTGATCTAGCTTAAAATCCGGTAATTTTTTATCACAATCTGAAGGGATTTATTTCCATTGTATTCATTAACTGCCGGATAATACACCACGTCCAGCTGACGGCGGTTTCCCAGTTCTTCTACAAATAAATCTCCGTCTTCAAACAAAAGCCCATCCATTGGCGTACCGTTTTTTGATACCAGTGAAAATTTGACCACATTCCTGTTTTTACCCAGTACGCGTACACTGCGAATGGACAAATCCTTTTGTGCAAACAGGGGTTTTTCGTTCCCCTGCCCATATGGTTCCAGTAAATCCAGTTCCTCAATCAAAGGCTCACTTATGTACTCCAGAGGCATGGGAACATCAATCCATACCTTCTTAACAAAATCCTCTTCTGATAACTCTGCATTCTCATTGAGAGCTCTGCGTAATTCATCAACGTTTTCCTTTAAAAGAGACAGCCCTGCTGCCATTGGGTGACCTCCGAATTTCAACAGAAGTTCCTTTACCTCCACCAGAGCGTCAAACATATGGTAAGACTCAATGGATCGACCGGAACCCTTTACATGCTCCTCCCCATCGGTCAGAACAAATGCCGGTTTCTGAAAACGCTCTCTTAATCTGCCGGCTATGATTCCAGCAAGTGACTCATGGCAATCCGGCAGATATACCACCAGAACCTTATCCTTTGAAAAATGTTCTTCTACCAGCTTTACCGCTTCGTCTGTTCCCGATTTCGTCATATCCTTCCTCTGGTCATTGAGATCCTTTAATTCAACCGCCATTCTGTCTGCTTCTTCCTCTTCCTCACATAAAAGAAGAGAAAGAGCCAGCTTGGCAGTCACCAGACGCCCGCCTGCGTTTAAACAAGGGCCGATCACAAACCCAATCTGATATGCAGTGATGTGATCCTTATCCAGATTATTCTTCTCAATAAGTTTTAAAAGCCCCATACTTTTTGTATTCCCAATGCGCTTTAAGCCTTCTTTCACGATAATCCGGTTCTCGTCCTGCAGTTTCATCACATCTCCAACGGTTGCTATGGCGGCAAATTCCACCATATCAAAGGATTTCTCTATTGAAATGCCAAATGCCTCATACAAAGCCTGTACCAGCTTAAAGGCCACCATAGCACCGCAAATCTCAGGAAACGGATATCTGCAGGCTTCCTGCTTTGGATTAACAATCACATCCCCAGGTGGCAGCATCTCCTGTCCATCCTCTTTCCGAATATCATGATGATCTGTTATAATCACTGTCATCCCAAGTTCTTTCGCAAGACTGATCTGTTCCACTGCAGCGATTCCATTATCACAGGTCACAATTGTATCAATGCCATCCTCATAAGCTGCCCTGATTATGGATTCATTAATTCCATATCCATCCTTAATTCTGTCCGGAATTTCATAATCCACAACTGCGCCTGTCTCTTTCAGTGCCTGAAACAAAAGATATGTAGAACAGACCCCGTCAATATCATAATCTCCTACGATCCGGATCGGTTTTAACTGTTGTATCTTTTCTTTTAAAATCAATATGGCACGATCCATATCTTTCAGCAGACAGGGGCTGTATAAATCACCCAGCCCTCCTCTTAAATACTTTTCCACGGCTTCCCGCCCTAATACTTCCCGGTTTCTGATAATTCTTGCCGTTACCGGTGATATATGATGAAACTTTGCCATTTCATCAAAATCAGCCCGTTTAGTCTGAAGCATCCACTTCTCTGCTGCCATCTTTCTTGATCTCCTTAATAACACTCTTTTGTGCTGTCTCTTCTTTTGATCCTTTTATCTCTCTCAATTTCCTGGCTCTTGTTATTACCCGAATTTTCTTATTCCCTGTTTCCTGATCCTCCTGAAATCCTTCTTTCCGCCTTTTTGCGGCAGACAAACGGTTCATAAGGCTTGTAATGGAATAAAGAATGGGAGCAAAGTCCCCCCGGTAAGCTTTTTCACAGGTGGATTTCACCTCAAAGTTCTCACTTCCTATTTCCTGAAATAAATATTTTTCATCATCAATAATATGCTTTAACCGGTCAATCAATTCATTGACAGAATTGGTCAGGATGCCGATTTCATCCCTGGACCGGTAGGTTAAATAGACCCCCAGATCTCCGTTTGCCACTCTTCTGGTTCCTTCCACAAGGTCCTTTACCGGTTTATCAATGGCAATGATAATATAAATCACAAGAAGTGAAATTAAAAATCCCACCACACCAACGCTTATCACCTTCATCCTTGCCAGACGCATATATAAATGATCCCCTTCAATGCTGGCTGCTTCCGATCCTTTTCTGTTATAATCCACAACCTCTAAAAACCCATCGCTTGCCTCATCAAACAGCATTCTGGATTCTCCCATGATGATGTTAAATGCTTCACTGGAGTTATTTTCCCGGCTGACGGCAAGAAGGCGATAGCTGCATTCCAAATACTTCCTCCAGTTATCTTTGGCCTCATTCATTAACTTGCGGTCTGATTCATCCGTAATATAAAGTTCATACCGGGCAAAAGACCGGTCTATCTCTGTTTTAATGCCATCCATCTCCCGCTCCAGCTGAGATTTATCAACCCCGCTTGAAGTGACCACATGGTTATATTCCTTAATACGGTAATCGGCTGTCTTCGTGTTTAACTCTTCTGCAATGATAATTGCAGGCACCCATGACTGGGAAATCACCGTACTGGCTTCATTGATCTTACTGGCTGTAATAACAGATTCTGTTCCAATAAATATTAATCCCAAAATGCTGATTGCTCCCAGCAAAATGAGTTTTGTTTTAATTTTAATATTTCTGATAGATGTCACTTTCATATTCCCTTAATCTCTTCCTCCTGTACCGGTAATCCGGTATTTCTTTTTCTACAGTTGACCAGAATGCTTTTGAATGATTCATATAAGATCGATGAGCCAGTTCATGTACTACCACATAATCAGCCAGATCTTCCGGCAGCAGCACAAGTCTCCAGTTAAAATTTAAGTTTCCCTTTCCGCTGCAGCTGCCCCATCTGGTGGCCTGATCCCGAATTGCGATTCTGCCGTAATCTGTGTTCATAGTTTGTGCCCACACAGCAGTTTTCCCCTCCAGATACTGCCTTGCACGCTGCCTGTACCAGTTTTTAATCACTGTTTTGACTGTATCCTCTCCATCTATGGGACCAGTAAGTGTTAATTCTTCTGAAGATTCCTCTATTAAAATTCCCTTTCTCCTGACATCATGCATGATACGAAGGATGCGCTTTTCTCCAAATAGCAGCAGTTCACTTCCATCGCCCCATGAAAACTGGTTTAATACTGGCTTGGACCTGATCTTTAAGACTGCCTCATAAACCCATCTGCTGTTTTTTAATACCAGCTCATGCCCCAAACGGTAAGATACTGTGAAAGGAAGTCTTACGGTCACTTCCCCTGTTTTTGAGACCTGGAGTGCCATGGTTCTCCTCTTGGATTTTACAATCTTATAGCTTAAGAAAGTTCCATCTTCAAAGGGCAGAATACCTGTGTTCCTTCTATCTTCATTATGTTCCTCTTCCATATATACGATTCCAATCTCTTATTTTCTTTTTCCTCATTCGCAAAGAAACCCGTACCCTTAATTATATCGAAAAATGGAAAAGAAACAATAGTAATTATGTTTTATTCAGAGCGTTCTGCAATCTCCTGCAGTCTTTCAAAATCAGCAATAAAATACCCTTTCTCTTTTTTCATAATTCCCTCATCACAAAATTTTTTCATGACGAACAGCACATGACGGTAGCTGACATTCATATACTCAGAGACATCCGTATGTGAAATCCCGTACAATCCCTCTTTATGATGGGTAAGTATAAAGGAAGCAAGCCTTTTTTCCAGAGAATAATTAAGATATTCACTGAGCCGGAAACTTCTGGCCATCAGTTTACTGGATATATAGGATGCGAAATAGAAGGAAACCCCGGCGTCCTTTTTACATATATCTCTAATGTCTTCCAAATCAAACTCCAGGCAGCAGATGTCATCCACCACTTTATTTTCTTTTGTGAAGTCCTCATTACAGAAAATAGAAAGCTCCCCCAGCCAGTCCTCTCTTCCTGCAAAATCAAGAATGGAGCGTCGGCCGTTCTCATGATCAATATATATTTTCACTGCACCGGAGCAGATATAATAGCATCGGGAAAAGGACTCCCCCACCTTAAAAATATTGCTGCCTTTTGGGAAACGTTTCTCCCGCCCCATTTTCATTAAATGATCCGGTATCTCACACGTTATAAACTGTTTCATTATAATTTCCTCTGATATGATAAATCTCATAGTAGGTTATCCAGAAACTATGGTATCATATTCCTGAGGTGAAAACAATGACGAAGAAAAACACAAAATTAATTGCTTATTCCATCCTGAACTTTGTACTATTTGGATTTGGAGTATCGCTGCAGTTAAAAGCAGCCATCGGCCAGAGTATTTTAAACGCAATGGCAGTTACACTTTCCTTTCTCATTCCATGGAAGGTTGGTACCATATTAAACCTGGTTAATACCATTTTTTTTATCAGCTATTTACTTTTAAGACGTACCAGATTAAACTATAAGGACATCATTCAGATTATCGCTACCATTGCCAACGGAATTATTATTAACTTTTTTCTCTACCAGGTTCTGTCTGGTTTTACGGCCGAAAGTTACCTTTTCAGAGTACTGCTCTATGCAACCGGTTTGATTTTCGCTTCCATAAGCCTTGGCGCTGTCCTGGCAATTGGAATTATAAAGTTCCCCTTAGAGAGTCTCTGCCTTACCATCACGGAACTTTATCACAAGAATTTTACCGCTGTACGCATGAGCTTTGATGTGATATTTCTGGTTGCTGCCATCGCCCTTACCTTATGGGCTCATACACCCTGGCAGATCCGGGAAGGAACCGTAATCAGTGTTCTGCTCCTTTCCCCTCTGTTAGGAATCTGCTTAAACTTCTTTAAGAAGCACTGGAATATGGAGGACTAAAACATGTACCAAACATACTTAATCGATATTGACAACACCATTCTGGATTTTGATGCGGCAGAAGAACGAAGCTTTCAGAATGTAATAGAATCCTACTGCCTTCCATTTGAACGCAGCATGCTGGATGAATATAAAAAGATAAATATGAATCTCTGGAATCTGCTGGAGCAGGAGAAGATCAGCAGGGAAGAAGTATTTCATACAAGATTTTCCCTATACTTTCAGACTCTGGAAAAAGAAGTAGATGGAATCGAAGCAGAATCCCGCTATCGAAGCTTTCTTGGCAACAGCCCGGAGCTAATCCCCCACGCAAAAGAGACACTGACCCAGCTAAAAAGCATGGGGAAAAAGCTCTATACCGCTTCCAACGGGGTCTATACCACACAGGTTACCAGACTAAATCAGGCTGGTATCTTCGACCTGTTTGACGGAATGTTTATATCGGAAAAAGTGGGAAGCGAAAAGCCATCTATCCACTTTTTTAAACACTGCTTTGATCATATTCCTGATTTCAATCAGGAAGAAACCATTATGGTTGGGGACAGTTTAAGTTCTGATATCAAGGGCGCAGTAAATGCAGGCATTGACTCCTGTCTCTTTACCCGCGCAGATTCTCCCGCCAGGTCTGATGCCACTTATACCATCCATGATCTGTCCCAGCTTTTAAGCCTGTAGGTCTCTACAGACAGAATTTTCCTTCCAGTGCCAGGAACTGATCCAGCACCATTTTGCTTACCCTGGCTCCAAATATAGTAGCCGGATGAGCCGGATAATACATGGCATCGGAAAATTCTTTATGAAACATCACAATCACATACGGTCCATATGGAGTAAATACGATGCCTCCGTCATTGCGGCAGGCATTCATGCTCCCGCTTTTTGAAGCCACTGAAATCAGTATGTCATCTGTATTGTCACTGTCCATATAGACCGGCGGGAAGTCTTTTGTAATCATACTGTTGTAATGCTGCTTTTTCAATATTTCAAGCATTGCCCCGTCTGCTTTCTGGCTGATCAGCTCTCCCTTTACCAGCCTTGTAAACACACTGCCATAATCGTTTGGTGTGCTGGTTCCCAGTTTCCGGTACCGGTCAAAGTGAATGGGATTATAAAGAATCGTATCCTTACATCCCAGCTTTTCTATACAGCGGTTAATGGTATCCAGTCCCAGATAGTCAATCATCATATTGGTAGCAATGTTATCACTGACGATAATCATAAAAACAGCCGCATCTTTAACCCTCAGTACAGCCCCTGGTTCCAGGGCTGCCAGTACGCCGCTCCCATCCACCACATGTTCCGTCTTATATTCCAGCAGATCCTCAAGGCTTTTGTTCCCTTTTTCCACTTCATCAAATAAACAGGCAAGTATAAAGGTCTTGATGGTACTTGCAGTCTCATATTTTTCATCCTCTCCCATAGTAATCACATTACCATGAAAATCATTGAGATAAATTCCCATTTTCCCGTCATAGCTCATTAATTCTGCCTGGATTCTTTTCTCTAATGTAAATCTGTTGTCCATGTCATCCTCCGTATTTTATTAGAATATACTACCCGAAGCATACCAGCTTTTTGTCAGATCATCCCGGTAATCCGCCGCATCAGGATTTAAACTATTTATGACCACTCCGCTGCTGCCAATCTTACCCGTAGAATGAATATAGGATCCATCTCCCAGGTACATGGCAATATGACCCGGAAAATACATGAGATCCCCTGGAAGCATTTTATCCTTTGATATTTCCTTAACCGGAAACCCCGCCTGTATTTTTGCATCCCGGAATATAATAATTCCGTTCATCAGATAGCTCTGTGAAGTTAAACCCGAACAGTCAATTCCAGGCGATGTTCTGCCACCCCACCGGTACTGGGTGCCCAGATACTTCATTGCCGTCTCAATCACTGCCAGACGAAATTCTCTTTCATCCACAATTTCCTTCTGTGAAAGATGATCCGTCCACAAAGCGCTTTGGGAATATTCTTTCGGGCGCAGATACTGATTCCTCATAAACCCATTCTGCCCGTCAAATAATTCAACCATTGCCCAGCCAGGCTCCTCAGACTCAAACTCTTTCACCTTAATCAGCGCTCCTCTGGGAACACTCATGATTCTCACTCCCTGGACCTTGGGAATTGACATGATATCCACTAATTCTCCATCTGTTACCATCAGACCGCCTTCTTCCCAGCTAATCAGGGAAGAAAGCCCGGTCAGTTCCACATCCTCTTTTCTTACATACCCCGGATAATGATAGGCTGTAACAACTGGATAAAATCCCTGGTCTTCCTCCCCTGCGATCCGAAGTCCCATACCGTATATCCCTTCATCTGCAATGGAAGAAACCAGTTTCTTTTCCCTGTTCTCCTTTGTTTCTCCAGGCCGGTCCCATATGGTAATTACCGGCTTTTTAATTACTGCAAACTGCTGCTCCATCACTGTCTCCCTTCATTCCAAAGAACCGGACCTGCAAGTCAAAGGCAGCGGATATCTCCGCTGCCTGTCATCCGTTTCGTCAATGCTCATATAATTTCTTATATTCTTCCGCCTCTTTTTTATTCGCCAGTACATAATGTTCTTTTCTGATTTCCTGCCAGAAAGGCTGATCAGTTGTGTAATCATGCATGGACGGATCATAAACCATCAGTTTCTTCTCCTTCTCATGCTTTGGATCCGGCATGGGAATTGCTGAGAGAAGCGCCCTTGTGTAAGGGTGAATGGCATGAGTAATCAATTCCTCCGTCTCAGCCATCTCCACGATCTCTCCTTTGCGTATTACTGCAATCCGGTCAGTAATAAACCGCATAACCGATAAATCGTGAGCAATAAACAGATAAGTAATCTGACGTTCTTTCTGAATTCTGGTAAGAAGATTCAGAACCTGAGCCCGTACCGACACATCGAGGGCAGAAATCGGTTCATCAGCTATGATAAACTCTGGTTTCATAATCAGAGATCTTGCAATCCCGATCCGCTGCCTCTGGCCTCCTGAAAACTCATGGGGGAAACGGCTGGCGAACTCCGGAAGAAGTCCCACATCAAGAAGTGCCTGATTCACCCGTTCTTTCCTTTCCTTCTCAGTAATCCCTTTTTCAATATTCAATAGTCCTTCGCTGACAATATAATCCACCTTGGCTCTTTCATTTAAAGATGCCTGGGGATCCTGAAAAATCATCTGGATTTCCTGAATCACCTTCCGGTCCAGTTCTCCCGAAATATCTCCGTTTATTTTCTGACCCTTGTAGAGAATCTCTCCTCCTGAAGTCTTTATAATTCTCATGACAGCCCGGCCAATGGTGGTTTTTCCAGAACCGGATTCTCCCACCAGGCCAAAGGTCTCCCCTTTATAGATCTTAAAGTTTACCCCTTTTACAGCCTGGTATTTCTTTTTACGTTCGCCGAAGGTCACATTCAAATCCTTAACTTCCAGTAATACTTCCCGCTCCATCAGAACAGACCTCCCTCTCTGATTATTTTTAGTACAGGCGGCGGATCCGCTTTTGGCGCCCGTTCATCCAGCAGCCAGGTTTTAGCCTTATGGGTAGGAGAAATGCTGAAATAAGGAGGACTCTTTACGAAATCAATCTTAAGAGCCTGGGGATTTCTCGGAGCAAACGCATCTCCCTTTATTTCTGCATAAAGATTAGGCGGTGTTCCGGCGATGGAGAATAAATTCTCTCCTTTTATCCCAACCTGGGGCAAAGATGAAAGGAGCGCCCAGGTATACGGGTGTCTTGCATCATAAAAGATATCCTCACTGGTTCCAATCTCCACTATATCCCCGGCATACATCACAGCTACTCTGTCTGCCGTATTAGCCACTACTCCCAGATCATGAGTAATTAGGATCACAGAAAGCTTATATTTCAGCCGCAGTTCCTTAATCAGTTCCAGAATCTGAGCCTGTATGGTCACATCAAGAGCCGTCGTGGGCTCATCGCAAATAAGAATCTGGGGGTTGCAGGCAATTGCTATGGCAATGACCACACGCTGGCGCATACCACCTGAAAATTCATGAGGATACTGAGAAAATCGTTTCTCCGGATCCTGAATTCCCACATCAGTCAGGTACTGAAGCGTCCGTTTTCTGGCCTCAGCCCTGCTTCCCTTCTGATGCAGGAGAACCGCCTCCATAATCTGTGCACCAATAGTCTTTAATGGATTTAAGCTGGTCATTGGATCCTGCATGATCATGGCAATTTCATGTCCCCGCAGCTTTAACCAGTCTTTTTCTTTCTTAATTCCCGTTAACTCTACCGGAACCTTATCATCAGAGCCATAATAAACGGCTTTCCCGCCGCTGACACTGCCGTTCTTATCCAAGAGTCCCATAAATGATTTTGTAAATACCGATTTTCCGCTTCCCGATTCCCCTACAATCGCAAGAATTTCCCCTTTATAAAGTTCCAGTGAAATTCCTCGTATGGCATGAAGCCGTTTTCCTCTCAGTTCAAAGGTAATATCTAAATCATTTACCTCTAATATCGTCTCTCGTTCCATTGGCTGCCTCCTTATAAGTGATTCTTCGGATCGGCGGCATCAGAAAACGCGTTGCCGATAATGTAGAAAGAAATAGTTACAAATGAAAGAATAATGGTGGGATAAACCAGCTGATAACGCAGTGCCGGGCTGGTAATCAGTGCTCTTCCTTCATTGATTAAGTTCCCAAGGCTTGGAATATTAACCGGAAGACCCAGACCAATATAGGTAATAAACACTTCATTGCCGATAGCTGCCGGAATGGTAAGTGCCATACGAAGCATAATGACAGAAACCAGATAAGGCAGAAGGTTTTTCACAATAATTCTGACTGTAGGTGTTCCAAGGCACCGGCTGGCCACATTATAATCCCTGTCTCTGATAATCAGTATCTGGTTGCGGATAAACCTTGCCATCTGAATCCAACCCGTAAGACACATGGCAAATATCAGTGTTTTAACGCTGGGCTTTAATATGTAAGAGATCAAAATCAATATAATCGTATTTGGTATATTGTCAATAATATTATAAATTTCAGTCAGTATAAAGTCCGCCTTTCTGACATAGCCCCAGATCACCCCAACCGTAATTCCGATTACCGCCTCTGCCAGTGCCACTGATAAGCCAATAAACAGCGAAGTCCTGGTTCCTGACCAGATCCGTGCCCATAAGTCCTGACCAATGGAATTGGTCCCGAGAATAAATTGTTTTCCAGGCGGAATATTGCGAAACTGCATTCCACTGGTATCATTGATAATCAGGTTTGGATCATACTGGCCTGGAAGATAAGGCTGTATAAACGTAAATACCAGTAACAGCATTAACAGCACCAGTAAAGCAAAGGCTATCCGGTTCTTAAAGAAAGCATGGAGCGTACTGTTCCAGTAAGAATAATTGCTGAATCCGGTTTTCTCTGTCTCCGCTTCATTATATCCCCCAAACGTAAACAGCTCTGCTTCTTCCATATTTTCAATTAACTCTGCTTCCTTTGTATGGCGGTAAGAAAATTGCTTCATCATCTGTCACCTGCTTTCTTTCCAAGGCTGATTCTGGGATCCAGCATTACCATCATAAGATCTCCAAGAAGCAGTCCCAGTACGCCCACACAGGCATACAAAAGAACAATCCCCTGTACCATGGCATTGTCATGCTTTTTAATTACGGTAACCAAAAGACCGCCCATTCCCGGAATGCTGTAAAGAGATTCTATGTAAATAGAACCGATCACCGTATTTAAAAATGCAGTAGGAATATACTGGGCAAGGGGAACAAAGGCATTGCGGAAAATATGTTTAAACATAACATTACCTTCTGACAGCCCTTTTGCCTTTGCTAACCTGACATAATCCTTATTGCTTTCATCAATCATATACCGTCTCAGCCACATCCCATAAAATGCAATATTTCCCAGAGACATGGATATAACCGGCAAAATCCAGTAATTGGGATCATCGATCTGAAAGAGCAGCCCTACATGAAAGAGCTGTGTCCCATAAAGCTGAATATAAAGGAAATAGACTGCGGCCGGTACAGCCTGAATACATACAATAAAAAAGGTTCCTATTTTGTCAAACCAACGATACTGATACCTTGCCATAAAAGCCCCCATAGGAAGCCCAACCAGAAGTGAGACAACCATGGACCAGATTCCCAGCTTAATGGATACAGGAACCTTATCCGTCAGAATATCGGATACAGGAACATTGGAACGGTAAATCCTGGAAGTACCCAGATCGCCATGAAGCAGTTTCTGGAAAAAATGAACAATCTGAAGTGGAAGTGGATCTGACAATCCCATCTCCTTTAAACCCACTTCGATTTGCTGAGGCGTCATTTTATCAAAGTTCTGAAAATAACCTTCAATCGGCATAAGGCGGAGAAGACAGAATACAACGGTCAGAATGATGATTAATGTAAGAAATGAACGTGCGATTCTTTTACTCAAGTATAGTAACATCAGCTTTCAGACTCCTTTGTTTTGTTTGTAAAAATACTCTCTGAAGGCGAAGTCAGATCATATCCACCTCCCCTTCAGACGGTATTTTTCCGCCGGACCAACAGCATAGCCTGTGATCCGGCGTTTTTTCTTACCGTTTATTTTTCATTTGCTTCCCGGTTCGCCTTAAACTCATCCATGGAAATAAAATGATCCTTTAAATGCTGTCCTTTATACCGAAGATTAGATACTCCAAACGGTGCATACTGCCCTTCAAATACATCCAGCTTACTTGCCACATACTTACTGACAGAAATGCTGTAAGGAATCACAAATGCGTGACCCACCAGACTTGCCTCAGCCTTGGCAAAAGCCTCATACCTTGCATTGATATCCGTTTTCATATCCTTAGCCTGATCCACAAGAGTAAAGTATTCTAAAGCTGCTTCAGCAGAAGGAGTTCCGTCTTCAATTGCTTTTGCCATATTTCCATACTTATAGCCAAGATCATATCCGCTTTCTCCCTTTTTCTGATAAAACGGATCTGTCCAGGTTTCCGGATCAGCATAATCTGCTCCCCAATTACATTTCATAAATGCAAATTTACCACTTCTGCGTACTTCCGTTAAAAATCCATCTGCAGGACCTGCTTCCACAACAATATCAATAAAATCAGAGCCCAGAAGGCTTTCCATCTGCTGTTCCACTACCTGACATTCTTTATCCCAGTTTACTTCGGACGGATTGTATGGCATCAATACCTTAACAGGGAATGTTACTCCTGATGCCTCCAGCTCCTTCTTTGCCAGATCTCTGTATTCCTTTGCTTTTGTCTCATCAAAGGTCTGGGTTAAGTTTGCCATATCCCCTACCTTGGTATAATCCTGACCTTGTGCATTAAAGGTAAAGTTTGGCGGTGTAATGGAGTTAATTACAAAATCATCGGGAGTGGCAGACTCTAACACTGCAACTTCCTTGGACTTATTAAGTGCTGATGATAAAGCCTTACGGAAGTTTTCATTATTTACTGCCTTCTTCCAGTTATCCGGCTCATACTGAGCATCAAACTGGGGATTAAAGTTAAAGCAGTAGAAATAAGAGTAGCTTGTTTTCGGTCTCTCTCTGCTGATTAAGTTCTTTGTATCCTCACTGTTTTTCCAGTCATCAAGAATATCGGAAGAGATTTCTGCATAATCCACCTCACCACGTTTTACCATCTCAGGTCCGATTGTATTGTATTCCGCATTGTAAACTTCCTGAATTTCATCAATATAAACCAGAGCCGCATCGTAATTTAACGGATTTTTCTTCATAACATGCTTTTCCTGAGGAGAGAATTCTTCCAGATAGTAAGCACCGTTATAATACATCTTGTCTGCGCCTGTACCAAAATCTTTACCAAGCTCCTGAAGCTGAGGTCCATAAGCTGGCATATAAACTACATAAGCCAGAGAAGACAGGAAATAAGGAACTTCCTTCTCAAGGGTATAAGTAAGAGTATGTTCATCCACAGCCTTAACACCAACCGTTGAGAATTCAACCGGCTGCCATACTTTCCCATCTTTATCTGCACCACCATTGTAAACCAGCCCGTTATAATAATTTTCGGCGTTGGCTATGATGCCAAATAAATTCTGTACATTGGAACTTTCATATTCCGGAGTCAGCTCATACTTCATCGCATCCACAAAATCCTGGGCAGTCACAGCACCAACCTCTTTGCCTGTGTTATCAACCCATTTTGCATCTCTAAGCTTAAAAGTCCAGGTAAGAGTGGCATCATCATAACTCCATTCTGTAGCTAGGCCCGGTTTAATCTGTCCCTTATTGTCATATTCTACCAGAGTATCAATTACATTTGCGCCGATTTTATAATCATTTTCCGTAGATGAGGTGAGGTAATTAAGAGTTGTCGCTTCTGCTCCATAAAGCTTTTTATAAACGGCTGGCGCCCCGCTTCCTTCAGTTTTTACTCCGCCCTGGGCACTTCCTGTACTGCTCTCAGAAGTTTTTTTACCTCCGCATCCGCTGAGTACAGTTGCCGTTGCAAGAACTGCACAGAGAATACCGGCTGCTAATCTTTTTTTCTTCATAATTTTCCTCCATTTTTTCTTATTTCTAAACCCGTCAGGGATTAGTGTCCTCATTCGTATGTTATTATTTCTCCCCAAAAACAGGTACCTTATAGATTCCCAGTCCCGGCTCGGCATTCATTAAAATTCTGGAGCCCATAAAGGCTGGACCTCCGCTATATGGATCCTCACTGCACAGAGAGGGTCCGTCTAAATCCGCTCTGGTAATTATCCCCTTTGCAGCTGCCAGATGGGCGGCTGCGCTGACCGCGATCTTGCTTTCCAGCATACATCCAATCATACACTCCACTTCGTAGCATTCTGCTATGGCACAGACTTTTAAAGCCTCGTATATCCCCCCGGTCTTCATCAGCTTAATATTAATTAAATCTGCAGCACGCTCTTTTATGATATGTATGGCATCAATGGCTGAAAACACGCTTTCATCTGCCAGAATCGGAGTCTGTACCTGACTGGTAACAAGCTTCATCCCTTCAAAATCATGGGCGCTCACCGGCTGTTCCACCAGATCCATATCGATTCCCATGTCCTCCAGTTTTCTTATAATCCTGACTGCATCTTTTGCAGACCACCCCTGGTTCGCATCAATCCGAAGCTTAATATCCGGCCCCACAGCCTGGCGAATGGCTTTGATCCGTTCCACATCCTTTTGCCCTTCTTTGCCGACTTTGATCTTCAGTATTCTAAATCCCTGCTGGATTGCAATCAGACTGTCTTTGACCATCTCCTCTGTCTCATTGACGCTTATGGTCAAATCGGTCTCTATTTCGCCCTTACTGCCCCCTAAAACCTTATAGAGAGGCATACCGCAGGATTTTGCAAACAAATCATAAACAGCCATATCCACAGCCGCCTTCGCCGAAGTGTTTTTAATCATGGATTTATGAAGTACTTTCATTATGCCATCCAAATTTTCAATCTCCATACCAATTAATGGAGGTGCAATAAACTCTTCAATGGCGCAGCGGATAGAGCCTTTCGTCTCTCCCGTAATTACAGCCGTAGGGGGAGCCTCACCGTACCCTCTCTGCCCGTCATCGGACGTGATTCTAACTACAATATCATTAACAGAATCTACGGTCCTGAGGGCTGTCTTAAATGGAGTTACAAGAGGAATATTCACTTCTGCCGTTTCTATTTTTGCTATTTTCATTCTGATTTCCTTCCTATCATGCTGTCCGTGATTTTGTTATGATTATGCGCCTCTGACCGATTTGTCTCTTCATATAATTTTAACGACAGCTCCCCCATAATCCGCTCAAATCCGGGAGTATCCGTCTCATTCCCGCAAAAGCAGACCAGAAACGGGGTTTTTCCATATACAATCCCAACATCATGAGTAATGCCACGATCCTCACCTGTTTTATGGGCTATTTCCGGCTCGTCTGTAAGCGCCTGTAAATAAAATGGAATCTTACTGCAAAGCTGCTGATTTTTTAAAATTGAAATCATCTGCCTGCTTGCATCTTCACTGACCAATTCTCCTCGGTGCATCATCGTAAGCAGCCTGCCTGTCTCGGATGCAGTTATGTAATTTTGAATCCCCTTACTCGACTTTTCTGTATCATACATTTTTCTGTTAAGACAGGTTTTTTCAAATCCAAGAGACTTAATATATCGATTGATCTCGTCCATCCCCAATAATTCAATGAGCACATTGGTGGCCGTATTATCACTGAATATAATCATTAAAGTGACCAGATCCAATGCCGTGACACAGATCCCCTCATGAAGATAGGTGATAGCTCCACAGGATGGAACGCAATCCTTTTTGTATATGGGCAGCGAGAAATCCTGCCTCAGTTTTCCTGTTTCAAACTGATTAAATGCTGCCGCCATGACATACAGCTTTATCACACTGGCTGCCATGAGTGGCTGATCTTCCCTATATCCAACTCGCTCTCCTGTTTCCAGATTTTCATAAAGAAAGCTGATTTTTCCAGGAACCTGATCTAATATTCGTATTATCTCATCCCTTTTCATGTCGTAAAACTCCAGTCTTTTAGAATCGTTTATATAAAAAAAGAGGCACTGCACCCATTGTTGCTAGCTACCTCGTTGCACCTGATTCAAATTTTTTTTATTAAATTTTCTTATATCATTTACTATTTAGTATAATAAATTCTGGAAAAAAATCAAGCAATAATTCATTTTTATGGAAAAGTAAACCAAAAAAGCACCTACACTTTCGTGTAAATGCTTTTTCTCTACGTGCGTGAGAAGATTCGAACTCCCGACACCTTGGTCCGTAGCCAAGTGCTCTATCCAGCTGAGCTACACACACAT
>SVDU01000006.1:198830-199261 GCA_015057705.1 Paenibacillaceae bacterium
TGGGACCTATAGGGCTCGAACCTATGACCCTCTGCTTGTAAGGCAGATGCTCTCCCAGCTGAGCTAAGATCCCATAAACGATACAGTAAGCATTATACAACTTACCTGCTGGTTTGTAAAGCCTGTATTTTTAAAATACAGAACGACCCGGATGGGATTCGAACCCACGACCTCCGCCGTGACAGGGCGGCGCTCTAACCAGCTGAGCCACCGGGCCAGATTATCAAATATTTAGTTCAGTGCTAGTGGACCTTCGGGGACTCGAACCCGGGACCGACCGGTTATGAGCCGGTTGCTCTAACCAACTGAGCTAAAGGTCCTAAACATAATAATCTGATAGATATATTTAGTAAAGTGAAAGCCGATGATCGGACTCGAACCGATAACCTGCTGATTACAAATCAGCTGCTCTGCCAATTGAGCCACATCGG
>SVDU01000007.1 GCA_015057705.1 Paenibacillaceae bacterium
TGCTATGCTATTTTTTATTTCAAAGTCATTATACACTATCTTTGACTATTTGCGCAATTTCCTATAAAGTAAAAAAACGCCCTGACAGAAAAACCTGTCAGGGCATCTTGATACTTATTCTTCTATTTCACCTTCACTAATGGCTAAAATCTCTTCTGCATCATCAAAATTGTCATCAGATAACAGAATCTCATCATCATCAGTTAAAAGGATCTCATCACTTTCCTCACAAGCAGCATCTGTGCTTAAGTTAATGGTACGGTAACGTTTCATACCTGTACCGGCAGGAATCGGCTTACCAATGATAACATTCTCTTTTAATCCGATTAAATGATCCACTTTACCGTTAATGGCAGCTTCAGTCAGAACCTTAGTGGTCTCCTGGAAGGAAGCAGCTGACAGGAATGAATCGGTAGCCAGAGATGCCTTGGTGATACCAAGCATTACCTGCTTTCCGTCTGCCGGCTCTTTGCCTTCGGCAAGAAGGCCATCATTTAAATCATTATAGTCAAGAACGTCCATAGAAGTTCCTGGAAGGACATCGCTGTCTCCGCTTTCTTCTATTTTGATCTTCTTAAGCATCTGTCTTACGATCATCTCAACGTGCTTATCATTGATCTCAACACCCTGCAGACGGTATACACGCTGTACTTCCTGGATCATATAATCCTGTACGGCACGAACACCCTTAATCTTTAAGATGTCATGAGGATTTACACTACCTTCAGTCAGCTCATCGCCAGCTTCCAGTACCTGACCATCCTGCACCTTGATTCTGGAACCATAAGGAATCAGATAAGTCTTTGAATTTCCTGTTTCGTTCTCAGTAATGATAATTTCACGTTTCTTTTTTGTATCTTTAATAGCAACTACACCAGGGAATTCTGCAATAATAGCAAGACCCTTCGGCTTACGTGCCTCAAAAAGCTCCTCGACACGGGGAAGACCCTGTGTAATATCGCCACCGGCAACACCGCCGGTATGGAACGTACGCATGGTCAGCTGTGTTCCTGGCTCTCCGATTGACTGGGCAGCAATAATACCAACTGCCTCACCAACCTGAACCGGCTGTCCGGTTGCCATGTTGGCTCCGTAACATTTAGCGCAGACACCCTGATGGGATTTGCAGGTAAGAACGTTGCGGATCTTGATAGAATCACGCCCCATCTTATTGAGCACTTTCATAACGGCTCCCGCACGCTTAGGAGTACACATATGGTTTGCTTTTACAATTACTTCTCCTGTATCCGGATCTGTAATGGTTTCTGCGATAAATCTTCCTGTGATACGTTCTTCCAGGCCTTCAATGGTTTCCTGTCCGTCAGTGAATGCCTTGATCTCCATAAACGGAATATCTTTGCCTTCACAGCAGTCAATCTCTCTGATAATCATATCCTGGGATACGTCTACCAGACGTCTGGTCAGATAACCAGAGTCGGCTGTTCGAAGCGCTGTATCGGAAAGTCCCTTACGGGCTCCATGAGCAGAGATAAAGTACTCCAATACGTCAAGACCTTCACGGAAGTTTGACTTAATAGGAAGTTCGATGGTGTGACCGGTTGTATCTGCCATAAGTCCACGCATACCTGCAAGCTGTTTGATCTGTTTATCAGAACCACGGGCTCCGGAATCCGCCATCATGTAGATGTTGTTGTACTTATCAAGTCCTGTCAGCAGGTCATGGGTCAACTGATCATCGGTTGTTTTCCATGTGTCAATTACTTCTTTATAACGCTCTTCCTCTGTGATAAGACCACGGCGGAAGTTCTTTGCAATCTGGTCAACCGTTGCCTGGGCATCTGCGATCAGCTTCGGTTTGCTCTCCGGCACAGTCATGTCGGAAATGGATACTGTCATGGCTGCCTTTGTTGAGTACCGGTAACCAATGGCCTTAATGTCATCCAGAGTTTCGGCGGTCTGTACAGCTCCGTGAACGTTAATAACTTTTTCAAGGATCTGCTTACACTGCTTCTTGCCTACATGGAAATCGACTTCCATTAAAAGCTCATTGCCTGGAATGGAACGATCTACGAAACCAAGATCCTGAGGAACAATCTCATTGAATATGAAACGTCCTACTGTGGATTCTACAACTCCGCTTAATACGGTACCATCAGGCATCTTCTTGCTGACTCTTGCCTTGATTCTGGAATGAAGGGTAACTGCCTGGTTTTCATAAGCAAGAATTGCTTCATTAATGCTCTTGAATACCATTCCTTCTCCCTTGGCACCAGGTCTTTCCTGTGTCAGGTAATAGATACCAAGGACCATATCCTGAGATGGTACCGCTACAGGACCACCGTCGGAAGGCTTTAACAAGTTGTTTGGAGAGAGCAGAAGGAAACGGCACTCTGCCTGGGCTTCTACGGAAAGAGGCAGATGAACAGCCATCTGGTCACCATCGAAGTCGGCATTAAATGCGGTACAAACAAGAGGATGAAGCTTAATTGCCTTACCTTCTACCAGAATCGGCTCGAATGCCTGGATTCCCAGTCTGTGAAGGGTAGGCGCACGGTTTAACATAACCGGATGCTCTTTGATTACATCCTCTAAGACATCCCATACCTCTGTCTGAAGACGTTCTACCATCTTCTTTGCATTTTTAATGTTGTGTGCTGTACCATTGGAGACAAGCTCTTTCATAACGAAAGGTTTGAATAACTCAATTGCCATCTCTTTTGGAAGACCGCACTGATAAATCTTAAGTTCTGGTCCTACTACGATAACGGAACGTCCAGAGTAGTCAACACGTTTACCTAAAAGGTTCTGACGGAAACGGCCCTGTTTACCCTTTAACATATCAGATAAGGACTTTAAGGCACGGTTTCCAGGTCCGGTAACTGGTCTGCCACGTCTGCCGTTGTCAATTAATGCATCAACCGCTTCCTGAAGCATACGTTTTTCATTGCGGACAATGATATCCGGTGCGCCCAGCTCTAAAAGACGGGCCAGACGGTTGTTACGGTTAATGATTCTTCTGTATAAATCATTTAAGTCGGAAGTAGCGAAACGGCCGCCGTCCAGCTGTACCATAGGACGGATATCCGGAGGGATTACAGGAACTACTGTCATGATCATCCACTCTGGTAAGTTACCGGAGTTGCGGAATGCTTCCACAACTTCCAGTCTCTTGATAATTCTTGCACGCTTCTGTCCGGTTGCGTCCTTTAAGCCTTTCTTTAAATCCGCAGAATCTTTTTCAAGATCTATGGAATGAAGGAGCTCTAAAATAGCTTCAGCACCCATTCCCACGCGGAAGGAACCGTAACCGTACTTATCCACTTCTTCTCTGTATTCTTTTTCTGATAAAACCTGCTTATACTGAAGGCCTGTATTTCCAGCATCCAAAACAACATAAGAAGCAAAATACAGCACCTTCTCCAGTGTTCTGGGTGAAATATCAAGGATCAGACCCATACGGCTTGGTATTCCCTTGAAATACCAGATATGGGAAACAGGAGCAGCGAGCTGGATATGACCCATACGTTCTCTTCTGACACTGGCCTTTGTTACTTCAACGCCGCATCGGTCACAGATAACGCCTTTATACCGGATCTTTTTATATTTGCCGCAATGACATTCCCAGTCCTTGCTTGGTCCGAAAATCCGTTCACAGAACAAACCGTCTTTTTCCGGCTTTAAGGTTCTGTAGTTAATCGTCTCTGGCTTTTTCACCTCGCCGTGGGACCAATCCAGAATTTTCTCCGGAGATGCCAGACCGATCTTTATGGCATCGAATGTCATCGGGTGGTAAGTTTCATTATTTTCAGGCATGAGCGGTTCTCCCTTCTATTATTCTTCGTCTGAATCGTCAAATTCTACGTCATCGAAATCCTCAAAAGAATCGTCGACACCGTCCGCATCCTCTTCTTCATCAACATTTACCAGTTCATCATCCTTGAATTCCTGTTTCTGATAGCCTAATTCACTAAAGGATTCCTCATCGCGGTAATGCTTATCGCCTTCAATGATGGATCTTAAATCAGTTTCCTCATAATCTGTGCTTTCAGCAATCTGAACCTCGGTATTGTCATCACGCAGCACTCTTACATCGAGAGCCAGTGACTGAAGTTCCTTTAACAATACCTTAAAGGATTCTGGAATTCCAGGCTCAGGAATATTCTCTCCCTTAATGATAGCTTCATAGGTTTTTACACGTCCTACCACATCATCGGATTTCACTGTCATGATCTCCTGCAGTGTATAGGAAGCACCATAAGCCTCCAGAGCCCAAACCTCCATCTCTCCGAAACGCTGGCCGCCGAACTGAGCTTTACCGCCCAGAGGCTGCTGTGTAACCAGGGAGTATGGTCCGGTAGAACGGGCATGGATCTTATCATCAACCAGATGGTGCAGTTTCAGATAATGCATGTGTCCAATGGTAACCGCACTGTCAAAGTATTCTCCGGTCCGTCCGTCACGAAGGCGAACTTTTCCGTCTCTGCTCAGCGGAACACCTTTCCACAAGCCTCTGTGCTCTAAATGTTCTCCCAGATATTCAATTACATCAGGTCTTAAAATATCTTTATATTTTTCCTGGAAGTCTTCCCACTCCATATTTACATAGTCGTTGGCTACGTCCAGGGTATCCATAATATCAATCTCGTTTGCTCCGTCAAATACCGGTGTGGATATATTAAATCCAAGTGCTCTTGCAGCAAGGCTTAAGTGGATCTCAAGTACCTGACCGATGTTCATACGGGAAGGAACGCCCAGTGGGTTTAATACAATATCGAGAGGACGGCCGTTTGGAAGGAATGGCATATCTTCTACAGGAAGTACACGGGAAACAACACCCTTGTTACCATGACGTCCAGCCATCTTATCACCAACAGAAATCTTTCTCTTCTGTGCGATGTAAATACGGACAGTCTGATTCACACCCGGTGAAAGCTCGTCACCATTTTCTCTGGTAAATACTTTAGCATCAACGATGATACCGTAAGCACCGTGAGGTACTTTTAAGGAAGTATCACGTACTTCTCTTGCCTTCTCACCGAAGATTGCACGTAACAGTCTCTCTTCTGCTGTCAGCTCGGTCTCTCCCTTTGGAGTTACCTTACCAACTAGGATATCTCCTGCACGGACTTCCGCACCAATACGGATGATACCTCTTTCATCAAGATCCTTTAATGCATCCTCGCCGACACCAGGAACATCACGAGTAATCTCTTCCGGTCCTAATTTGGTATCACGGGCTTCTGCCTCGTATTCCTCAATATGGACAGAAGTATAGACATCTTCCTGTACCAGTCTCTCACTTAAGAGAACCGCATCCTCGTAGTTATAACCTTCCCAGGTCATGAATCCGATCAGAGGATTCTTACCAAGAGCGATCTCACCCTTCTGTGTAGAAGGACCGTCAGCGATAACGTCTCCCTTTGCCACATGGTTATTCTTAAATACGATTGGCTTCTGGTTGTAGCAGTTGGACTGGTTGCTTCTCTTAAACTTGGTTAAACGGTAAACATCTTTTCCGCCATCGGAATCACGTTTGATAATGATTTCGTTGGAGGCTGAACGCTCTACCACACCGGAGTTTCTTGCAACAACGCAAACACCGGAGTCAACGGCAGCTTTTGCTTCCATACCGGTTCCTACAACAGGAGCGTCAGTTGTCAATAATGGAACGGCCTGACGCTGCATGTTTGATCCCATGAGCGCACGGTTCGCATCATCGTTTTCCAGGAAGGGGATCATGGCTGTAGCTACGGAGAATACCATCTTCGGAGAAACGTCCATTAAATCTATATTCTTTCTCTGGAATTCGGATGTCTCCTCACGGAAACGTCCGGAAATATTCTTATGGATGAAGTGTCCTTCCTCATCAAGAGGTTCATTCGCCTGAGCAACAACAAAGTTATCTTCTTCATCTGCAGTTAAGTAAACAACCTCATCAGTGACGATCGGATTGTTCACATTGGTTTTATCTACCACGCGGTAAGGCGCCTCTACAAAACCGTACTGATTGACTCTCGCATAGGTAGCAAGGGAGTTGATCAGACCGATGTTAGGACCTTCTGGTGTCTCAATCGGGCACATACGGCCGTAATGAGTATAATGAACGTCTCGAACCTCGAATCCGGCACGGTCTCTGGAAAGACCTCCAGGTCCCAAGGCAGATAAACGTCTCTTATGGGTAAGCTCAGCAAGCGGGTTATTCTGATCCATGAACTGGGACAGCTGGGAACTGCCGAAGAATTCCTTAACAGCCGCAGTAACCGGCTTGATATTAATCAGAGACTGTGGCGTAATGCCATCCATATCCTGTGTTGTCATACGTTCACGGACAACACGTTCCATTCTGGACAGACCGATCCGGTACTGATTCTGGAGCAGTTCTCCTACCGCACGGATTCTTCTGTTGCCCAGATGATCGATGTCATCTGCGTTACCTACTTCTTCTTCCAGATGCATGTTATAGTTGATGGAAGCTAAAATATCTTCCTTTGTAATATGCTTAGGAATGAGTTCATTCACGTGTCTGTGAATTGCTTTCTTTAATGCTTCTTCGTCATCGCTGCCAACTTCTGACAGGATTTTTTCAAGAGCTGGGTAGAATACTAATTCTGTAATCCCGGCATCCTTTGGATCAAATTTTACATGGGCTGACAAGTCAACCATTAAGTTGGAAAGAACTTTCTGTTTGTGTTCCACACCTTCCAGCCACACGAACGGAACAGCTGCATTCTGAATATCAATCGCAAGCTGCTTGTCTACAGTCGTTCCAGCCTCAGCTAAGATTTCGCCGGTTGTGGTATCCACCACATTCTCAGCCAGAACATGACCAGTAATGCGGTTTTTAAAGTGAAGCTTTTTATTGAATTTATATCGTCCGACTTTGGCCAGATCGTACCGTCTCGGGTCGAAGAACATACTATTTAACAAACTTTCAGCACTATCAACAGATAAGGGCTCACCTGGGCGGATCTTCTTATATAATTCCAATAAGCCATCCTGGTAATTATCAGAAGTATCCTTACCAAAACTGGCCAGTAATTTTGGTTCTTCACCAAACAGATCAATAATCTCTGCATTGGTACCATAACCAAGAGCACGAATCAGGACGGTGACTGGAACCTTTCTGGTTCTGTCCACACGTACATAGAAAATGTCGTTGGAGTCAGTCTCGTACTCCAGCCATGCACCACGGTTTGGAATCACCGTACATGCATATAATTCCTTACCTACCTTATCGTGTTCGATACCATAATATATACCTGGGGAACGTACCAGCTGGCTTACAATAACACGTTCGGCACCGTTAATCACGAAGGAACCGGTATCTGTCATAAGCGGAAGATCGCCCATGAAGATCTCATGTTCATTAATTTCATCTTTATCTTTATTGCAAAGTCTTACTTTAACCTTTAAAGGAGCTGCGTAAGTTGCATCTCGTTCTTTGCATTCTTCTATTGTGTACTTGATGTCATCCTTACATAATGTAAAATCGACAAACTCAAGACTTAAGTGTCCAGCAAAGTCTGCAATTGGAGAGATGTCTTCAAAGACTTCCTTCAATCCTTCATCAAGGAACCACTGATAGGAATTCTTCTGAATCTCAATCAGGTTTGGCATCTCAAGCACTTCTTTTTGTCTTGAGAAACTCATTCTCAGGCTCTTACCGGCCGGAACCGGACGCATTCTGCTTTTCTCCATTGACGTTTCACCCCTGTTTTCTTTCTATTCATTTCTGTTTTGGGCATAAATGTCCCAATAAGGCACACAAAGCCACAATAGTGCACATTCCATAATATCATAGTGCTGTCAAGGTGTCAAGCATTTTTTGCTTGTATTTCCCAGAAAAATGTGTTATACTATTGCAGATAGGCCCAATTTACAATATGAACTATTGGAGGTATTCCCGGTGAGCACATTTTTAAACGTATTATTAGTGATTCTTTTCATCGTAGTGATAGCTCTGGCAGTCCTTTACTTTCTTGGAAGAAAGCTGGAAAAGCGTCAGGTAGAACAGCAGCAGGCACTGGAAGCTGCGGCACAGACCGTTTCCATGCTTGTAATCGATAAGAAAAAGATGAGGCTAAAGGATGCCGGGCTCCCAAAGATCGTGTATGAACAAACGCCAAAGTACATGCGCCGTACTAAGCTGCCGATCGTAAAAGCAAAGGTCGGACCAAAGGTTATGACTTTAATTGCAGACGCAAAGGTTTTCGATGTACTTCCTGTTAAGACAGAAGCAAAGGTTGTGATTAGCGGTATCTACATAACCGAAATCAAAAGCCTCCGTGGCAAAGCAGTTCCTCCGGCGCCAAAGAAGAAATCTTTTTGGGACAGGTTTAAAAAGAACAATCATTAGACCAGGTTACGATTCCTATCACCGGAACGTCTGTGATAGATGCCGATGAGCGATTAAACTCGTTCATCGGCATTTTTATTTGTCTTTGAATAAATAATTTTTAAAATGTCAGATAAATTTATTGACATAGTGGAAATATATGATATAATCAAGCTACAAGGTAGTTAGTAATAACTAACCAATAATCAAAAAATTAAATTTCAATATAAATGAGAACCCGAAAGGAGAACCACTATGTTTGAACAAATTATTTTACCTTATAAATATGAAGCTTTAGAACCCCATATCGATGCTCTTACAATGGAAACACACTACTCCAAGCATCACGCAGCCTATACAAAAAATCTAAATGATGCAGCAAAAATAGCTGGAGCGGAGAATATGGATATTGTTTCCCTTCTCTCCTCTCTCGATAAGATTCCGGATGAGGCACTTAGAAAGACAATCAGGAACAATGGAGGCGGCTTTTATAATCATAACCTGTACTTCTCCACAATGAGCCCTGATGGCGGCGGAGAACCGGAAGGCCCGCTAAAGGCGGCTCTTGACGATGCTTTTGGAAGCTTCTCACAGTTTAAGGTTCAGTTAAGCGCTCTGGCAGCCGGACAGTTTGGATCTGGCTGGGGATGGCTCTCAGCTGACAAGGCTGGTAAGCTCCATCTCTCAGCAAGTCCCAACCAGGATAATCCGTTGATGGAAGGAGGCGGTAAGGTTCCAATTCTTGGAATTGATGTCTGGGAACACGCTTATTATCTTAAGTATAAGAATCTAAGAGCTGATTATATCAAAGCTTTCTTCGATGTAGTAAACTGGAAGGAAGTATCAAATAATTACGAGAAAGCATTAAAAGGTTAAGAATATAATTTTGAGGAGAGAAAACAATTTGTTTTCTCTCCTCTTGTATATATCAGATAATAAGATATTTGCTTACTATATAAATTCTGCACAAAGACATAATATATGTCTTTTTTTAACTCAAAAGATGGATACTTGCAATATCCTTGGAACAGACTTCCAGCACAATATTGCATTCTGAAACATGCTGGTAATTAATATCCAGAGAATAATCCACCTGAACCTTTAAACGATCCTCTTCCTCAGCAATCCTGATATCGTTTGTTCTGATTCCGATCATCAGCTCTCCAAATGGCGTTGCATAACAGGAAATGTTTTTCTTTTCCTTTTCAAAGGTCATATGAACACTGGTGCTTCCTCTTTTTATGATATCCATTCCTGAAGAATGAATCTTAATGGTGTTTCTTGTCACACCATCTACCCCTTCCTGAACTTCATCATAAAGAATATAATGGCTGCCGTTTTTTAAAAAATAATCTCCTCTTGTGATCATTTCCACAGCCTGATTATCCTCTTCCACGATTTGTGCACCGCTGATACTGATCAGAACATCTCTCGTCATAGTTTATAACTCCTCTAGTACTCTTCTATATTTATTTGTCTCGTCTCTTTCACCTGACCTGGAAGAATGGAGGCAGCAAAGCTTGAGAACTTTTCGGCCAGATCACTAACATAAAAATGATATTTTTCAATGCTGCTGCCGTCATGGTCACAGAGAAGTTCCTTTTCCTCCAGTACCTGCTTTAATTCCAGAGCTGTCTCATAAGCCGGGTTGACTAATGTCACTTCCGGACCCATCAGCCTGCCTACAGTGGAGCGGAGAAGTGGGTAATGGGTACAGCCTAATATAAGGGTATCAATGTATTTGCCTTTTAATTCGCTTAAATACCGGGATGCAATTTCATCTGTAACGGAATCGTGAAGCAGCCCTTCCTCAACAAGGGGTACCAGGAGTGGACATGGTTTTCCTGTAACTTCTATGTCTTCCCGCATTTCTTTTATTACCCGTGTGTATACACCGCTTCTTATGGTTCCTTCGGTTCCGATAATCCCAATCTTACCATTCTTGGTTGATTCAATTGCAGTTCTTGCCCCTGCGTGAATTACCCCGATGATGGGAATATCCAGATCATGCTCCACTGTCTCAAGTGCACAGGCTGTGGCTGTATTACATGCAATTACAATTGCTTTTACATCCTGTGTCATAAGAAAACGAATGATCTGTCTGGTAAAACGGATAACAGTGCTGCAGGATTTGTTCCCATAAGGTACCCGCGCCGTATCACCAAAATATACAATCCTTTCATCCGGCATCTGTCTCATGATTTCTCTTGCAACCGTAAGTCCGCCTACGCCGGAATCAAATACTCCAATGGGTGAATTTCTATCTGCCATAATAACTGCTCCTTAATCGTCAAACCGGCTCAAAGCGTCTTCCATGAGACAATTAACGAGCTGATCCTTGTTTATTCCAGCTGCTTCCCAAAGCATGGGATACATACTGATTGCCGTAAATCCCGGCATGGTATTAATCTCATTAAATACAACTGTTCCATCACTCTTGACAAAGAAATCCACTCTTGCAAGACCGCGGCCGTCCACTGCCTGGAATACAGCTTTTGCTGCTTCTCTCACACGTTCAGCAACGCCATCGGGCAATTGGGGATCGATTACTGTTTTTGAATCCGCATTGTTATACTTTGCATCAAAGTCATAAAATTCAGCCGCTGCAAGGATCTCTCCCACACCAGAGGCTTTAACCGGCTGATTGCCGCCGCCTAAAACAGCACATTCAATCTCTCTGCCCACAATCATCTCTTCTACCAGAATCTTACGGTCATGTCTGGCTGCCTCAAGTAATGCTGCTTCCAGTTCCTTTTTATCTTCCGCACGGCTCACGCCCTTGGAAGACCCGGCATTGGATGGCTTTACAAATACCGGATAATCAAACCGCTCTTCCACTCTGGCGATTACCTGCTCCATATTCTTTAACTGATGGCGCAGGACTGGTACATAAGCCGCCTGCCGCACACCAAGGTCATCAACAATAATCTTTGTATATAATTTATCCATGGAAACAGCAGAAGAAAGAACGCCGCATCCCACATATGGAATCCGGGAAAGTTCCAGCAGCCCCTGGACGGTTCCATCTTCGCCCAGCAGACCATGGAGTACAGGAAATACCACATCTGCCTTAATAAGTTCTGTCTTCGTTCCATCAAGTAATATGACAGCCCCCATTCCGGCATCAGGAGAAAGAATTGCACGAACACGTCCCTCTCTCCAGGATCCGTCTTTGATTTCCTTTACAGACTCAGTTTTAATCCAGTGTCCTTCCTCAGTGATTCCGATCAAAAGCAGATCATATTTATCTTTATTTATATGGTCTATCACGTTGACAACTGACATACAGGAAACAACGTGCTCCGATGACTGTCCGCCAAATAATACAACCGCAGTTTTCTTACTCATTCCAATCTCCTTAATAAATTCTTGATTTACAGCGTTTATATTATAGCACATATGGTTACAATTACAAATAGATTCCAGAAAAAAGGAGGTACCCTATGAAACAGAAACGTGATTTATTCTTATGTATAACCTGTCTGCTCATTGCTTTTTTACTGACACTGGCAAATGACAGATCAAGCGACGAGGCCCTTGCCGCCAGGATTGCTCCCGAAATCCTGCGGTTTCATGTTCTTGCAAACAGCAACAGTACACAAGACCAGAATTTAAAATTAAAAGTACGCACCATGCTTCTCAATTCAATATATGAAGACCTTGGTGAAAATGCATCCCTGGAAGATACAAAAACCTATATCCGCTCCAACGAATCCATTCTTGAGAAAAAAGCAGAAAACTACATGAAGAACCTGGGATATGATTATCCCGCACATATGGAACTGACCGATTGCTACTTTCCCACCAAAACCTACGGGGATATGGTATTCCCTTGCGGAACTTACGAAGCGGTAAGGGTAAAAATTGGCGAAGGAAAAGGACGCAACTGGTGGTGCGTCCTCTATCCTCCGCTATGCTTTACCGATTCTTCCTATGCAGTCGTTCCGGATACCTCAAAAGAGATCCTGCGCCACTCCATCGATAAATCTGATTATTTAAAATTAAGAAAAAAACCTGTAAAAATCCATGTAAAGCTTAAAGTTTTGGATCTGCTGCCTGTGAATAAAAAAGCCACTATTTCGCAGAATCCACAATGATTCCCTTTACAGCCCACTGGTACGTAGTGAATGCCTGATACAGCTCTGCATATGCACTTTGCCTTGCACCCTCTGCCTGTAAAAATGCCATTTGAGACTGAAGATATGTAATTTTACTTAACATACCCATCTGAAAAGAACGCTCTGCTTTCCCTTTATCAAGCACTGCCTTCTCGTAGGAGGTATTGGCTGCTTCATAAGCGGTCTTTGCCTGCTTCAGATTCTGATAAAAAGATTGCATGGTGACTGCAACATTTTGTTCACCTTCCGATACTCTTGCTTTTTTATTTTCCATTCCCGTAGAAGTCTTATTGGAATTGGTACGGCGCATATCGATAAGGTCATAATTGTTGCTTATGGCTTTTGCTGTATCGCCTTCAAGGTCCAGGTTGGAAATTGCTGACAGGTCCAGTTCCGGGAGATCCCCTACATTTGGCAGGGAATCTAAGGAATAGCCTGTCATTAGGGCCAGTGAGCGCCTCAGACCATCAACCGTCTGATCTAAACTTAATACAGAAGCCTGAGTGGTAAGTACTTCCTTTTTTGCTGACAGCACATCATTTAGTGTTGCCGTGCCAACCTGCTGACCTAACTGCTGAGCTTCATAAGCAGAATTACATACTTCCGATGCTTTTTGAAGCAGTGCCCGGTTTGCAACAGCGTTGTTATATCCGATCATAAGCTGATCGGCATAATACTCATATTGCCTTGAGGCCTGTGTAATACCGGAATTGATCTGGGAATTGGATTGGTTAAGGGTTTTAAGGGTCCATTGTAACTTTTCAGTCTGGGTCTTTATACTTTTTACTGTTCCCTCTAAAACCTTATATACAGGAATTCCATCTTCATTAGTCATACCAGTTGGCTTAAGTTCCTTTGCCTGATCCTCAAGTTCCTTTATTTTATTTTTCATTTCGATTCCTACAAGCTCATTATAAACGTACTTAAGATTATCTATATTCGAATTTGCAGAATCCACTATATTCTGCAAATCCGGATTAAAATACCGGACCAGGTCGGAAAGTTCACCAAATTCTATGTTGCTGTCATTTAATTTACTCCACTGTTCCGCTGTTATTCCCTCAGGGATCGGTTTTTCTGCCTGCCCCGGTCCAACAGCACCATATGCGGGAAATACCGAGGAAGCCGTTAACAGAGCCGCCAGACAGATTGGCAAAACTTTTTTATTTCTCATATCATCAGCCTCCTGCCGAAGCTAGCCCGTTAACAGCATTGTCATAGGTCTGAACTGCCTGAAATAATGTAAGCTGAGCTTTTTTCATAGCATTATCTTTTGTGTTAAATATATTCTTTTGCTTCATGTAATCAAGTCTGCTTAAAGTTCCGATCTGCTGCTTACGCTCCGCTGTCTCCATATTCTTACTTTCCAGTTCAAATTCTCCCTTTGCCTGTTCATAAGAGGCTTTGGCTTGCTGGACAGACTGATAGTTCTTTACAATTTCAGATTTGATATTCTGCTCATTGCTGGAAACCGTACGCTTTAATGTTTCTTTCGTCAGTTCAGCCACTGCATTGGCAAGCTTTCTTTTATTGATATTAAAAGTATAATTTTTTTCCAGCGCAGCATCTTTATCTGTTTCCGGATTCATCGCAGCAATATGTTCAAAATCAACGGCCGGTATATCCCTGATTTCAGGTGTATCGCTATACTTCCAGCCCAACATAACAAGAAGTTTCTGTCTTGTCTCTTCAATTGATCCGGTAAGTTTCTCAATGGAAGCCTGAGTACTCTGAACACCTTCCTTGGCTGCAAGCACATCAGATAAGGTGACCATTCCTGCACTTTGCTTCACAAGAATCGCCTGATATTGAGCTTCCATATATTCCAGGCTGTCTTTTGCTGACTCCAGCTCTAAATTCTGTTGAAAATATGATATCATAGAGGACTGAGCAGAAGCTACCAGGCCAGCTTCCTGCTGATCATAGGTAAGTTGGTGCACTGTTATATCTTCAGTAACCTTATCAGCGGCCTCTTCTGCCTGCGCTGCAGCCACCTGAGCCTGAGCATCTGACACTGGGTCATCACCAGAGGCATTGCTTCTGGCATCAAAGGCTGCATCACGGTAGTACTGAGCATATTGATCCCGGGTAACTTTATCATCTCTTTTCTTGTCGCTGATATCAAGCTGGTTCTTTTGAACGGTTACGTTATACTCACGAATCAACCCTGCCAGTTCATCGTATTCCATCACATTGTCCCTTAATTTTGCCCACTCCTCAGCAGTCCTTGAAAACTCTGGACTTCCAGCCCAGACAGTCGATGCCGGTCCGGAGAAGGTCATCACTGCTGCAAGAGTAAATGCGCCAATCTGTTTCCATTTTCTCATCCTAAATCCTCCTTAACTGGGATTTTTATACTTCGTTCTTTTATTATCATATCACATGCTGTCAAAAAGAGCCAAGCCACATTCTTCCATATCAGATAAATCATATTTTTTCATCGCTGCCGGAATTAATCCGGCAGCTGGGTTTTATCTATTTTTCCACTCATCAGAGAATAGTAGATAGGCAGCATAAGCATTGATAATATGGTGGAGGCAGTAAGACCACCCACATTAACCAGCGCAAGTCCCTGCATCGTCTCAGTGTTGGAGCCAATCCCCAACGCCAGAGGAATCATGGATACAATCGTAGTCAGTGTAGTCATGAGGATCGGTCGAAGTCTGGTAGCACCGGCTTCAATCAATGCGGTCCGTTTATCCATGGAGGCTCGATACTGGTTAACTGTATCAATATAAAGAATTCCCGAGTTAACCACCGTACCGATTAACATTAGAAAGCCCAACATGGAAGGCATGCTGATTGCAACACCTGCTGCCAGCAAACATCCAAAAGATCCAATTAAGCTGAATGGAATGGTGGTCATAACCATAAGGGAAAATTTGAACGATTCAAACTGAGCCGCCATTACTACAAACACCAGGAATGTAGCAATTAAAATGGCTTTCATAAGATTTCCCAACTCTTCCTGCATGGAGGCATCTTCACTGTTTTTTGCCCTTGTTACACTATCATTTAAGTATTTACCCGTAACTTTACTGTCAAGTTCTTTTATCGCTGCCGCTTTCTCTTTCTTATTCTTTACGGCATCTGTGAATGAACCTGTTATGGTAACCAGATACTGCTTATTCTTTCTATTGATGGCTGTAGGGCTGTCTTCATAACCAATTTTAGCAATATCAGTCAGTGCCACAGATCCACCCAGGTTATTAGGTACCAGAACACCTTCCACCTTTTCCAGTGTATTATAGGTGTCATCCGGATATTGTACTTTAACATCCACGTTCTGACCATTAACATCCATAGTCATCGCTTTCACACCGCTTAACATTCCGTTCAGCATTCCTCCAACTGCCGCAGGACTAACACCCTCTGCTGCTGCCTGGATGGGATCTACACGCACTTTGATTACCGGTGCTGCATTTTCCAGATCGGAATGTACTTTAATCATCTCCGGACGGGCGCTTAATTCATTTACCATCTGGTCGGAGACCTGTTTTAACTGATCTAATTGAGCACTTTGAAGAATAACTTCATAATCGTGCTTATTCCCTCCGCTCATATCACTGACACTGGAAGTTGATTTCACAGTCACATTACAATCAGGAACCTGGTTCATTAATTTTTTCCATTTATTAACCACCTGATCCGTTGTGAGCTTTCTGTCTTTTTTCAGATATGCTGTTACGGTTCCGTTGGTTCCTCCGGAAAAGCTAAGACCCTGCCCGCCATAACTTGCCATATAAGATTTTAAATCTTCTTCACTAGTGACAATTCCCTCCAGTTTTTTTAATATCTTATCGGCTTCTTCAACTTTAATTCCTGGTTTCATCTGAGCCGTGATAGAAATGGTTCCCTGATCAACGGAAGGCATCAGTTCAAATCCCAGTTTTGAAGCAAAGCCAAAAGATGACAATAACAACAGCACTGATATTACCATAACCAGAGCTCGCTTATTTAAAAGCTTATCAACAATCTTTCTGTAAACACTCTGAAGACCCCTTACAAATCCTCCCATGGGTGAATGCTGCCTTTCCACCGGGCGGAACCTGGAGTAACATAATGGTACAATGGTAATGGCAGAGAAAAAGGAGGCCATCATACAGAATACAATTGTAAACCCAAGAGGCTTAAATAACTGGCCTGTCAGACCTGCTAAAAACGCCAGAGGTATAAACACGACGCACGTTGTCAGAGTACCGCCAAGAACGGACTGCATTACAATGCCGGTTCCCTCTAATGCCGCACTCATATATTCCCTGAAACCAGTACCCTTCTGGGATCGGAAGCAGCTTTCCAGTACTACGATGGAGTTATCCACCATCATTCCCACACCTAGTACAATACTGCTCATGGTAATAACGTTTAAAGAAAATCCCATGGCTGCCATCATAATAAGAGATACCAGAATGGAAACCGGAATAGAGGTTCCTACGATGAGGGAAGCTTTAATATCTCCAAAGAAGAGGAAAATAATAATCATGGAAATAATAACTGCTGCGATCATGGTATCTTTTACACTGCCAAGAGCAGAGGTAATCTGGTCACTGTTATCATCCACAATTACTACCTGCAGATTCGGATAATCCTTTTCCAGAGAATCAATGGTTTTCTTAACTGCTCTTGAAACATCAACTGCACTGTTTTTCTGCTGTTTACTAAGGGATACGGTGATCGTGTCATCTCCGTTATACCGTCCTATGGCAGTCTGCTTCTGATTAGTTTCTGAAATATCGGCAATATCTTCCATGTAGATGGTTTTTCCCTGACTGGCCACAATGGGTACCTTTTTTAAGGCTTCCACGGTCTTTACCTCTACACCGGTACTAACGGATAAATCCCGTTTCCCCACTTCTGTTTCGCCAGCGGGATATGTAAAATCAGCTGCTTTAATCGCCTGGCTGATGGAGTCCATATTAAGATGATACTGTTTCATCTTCTCAGGTATCAGATTAACTCTTACATAACCTTCCTGGCCGCCGCTGATATTGACACTGGCAACGGAAGTGATTTTCTCAAATTCAGGAACAATCTTATCATTTACATAATTGTAAAGATTGTTTTGAGATGGATCTTTGATGGAAAGTGTCATGGAAGGCATATCATTAATGTTAAATTCCATAATAGAAGGCTTTTCTACTTCCTTCGGAAGATCCAGACTGTCCATTTTCTTTTTTAAATCATTGTATGCCTTATTCATATCGGTACCGTAATTATATTCCATGTACACGATAGAAATATTCTGCTGAGAGCTGGACTGAATATTTTTAACACCGGAAAGAGTACCTACGGACTCTTCAATTGGCTTGGTAACCAGATCGTTAATATCCTCCGGGCTTGCTCCTACATAGGTAGTTGTTACTAAAAGCATGGGGAAATTCATCTCCGGTGTCAATTCCAGTTTGGAAGAAAAAACGGAGGATAAACCAAATACAAGAAGGCATAAAACTGCTAATATGGCAGTTATGGGCCGCTTTAATACAAATTTTGTCATTCCCATTTTACCGCCCCCTTATTGTGCAGAAGCAGAAGTCTCTACCTCGGGTCCATTATCTTGTGTTGTCTCGGTTTCAGCAGCGGTCTCCGCCAGAGTTACTTTTGAGCCGTCGTATAATTCACTGGTCCATGTGGTGACAACCTGATCATCTGCGCCTATCCCAGACTGAACCTCTGCAAATTCATTATTTGTAAGTCCGATGGTAACTGCATTCTTTTTCAATGTTCCACTGGAATATGTATAGATAAAAGGATTTCCTGCCTCATAATAAACACTGTCAACAGGAACTGTAAGTACATTTTCTGCTTTCTGTGCCGTTACATAAAGCTTTACAGAGGTTCCTGTAGCAAGTGAATCTCCGGATGGAACAGAAGCTTTCACTTTAAATAATCCGCTTCCACTGTCAACCATGGTACTTACTTCCGTTATATTTGCTTCATGATCTGTACCGTTTTTCTCTACCCGGATAACATCGCCGGCCTTCAATCCGCTTATAATCCGCTCAGAAACATAGAAAGTCAGTGACTTTCCCCCATCACCTGATATTACACAGATTGTTGTCTGGGGAGAAATCATATCGTGAAGGCTGATATTAAAGCTTTCCACTTTACCGGAAATGGGGGCAGTCACCTGGCTGCTCTCCAACTGGTTATTATAAGTAATCTTTGCATTTTCATATTGAAGCCTGGCCATATCCACCTTGTCTACAGTGGACTGATAATCGGCTTCTGCAACATCACCTGCTGCATGAAGAACCGTATAACGGTCCAGATTTTTCTTTGCATCCTCATAAGTGATTCTGGCAGTTTCCATTTGAATCCGTGTGCTATCAACCAACTTTGTATCAATCACACAAAGCAGCTGCCCTGCTGTCACGGTGTCTCCTGTTTTCACAGCCACATTGGTTACTTCTCCTGAGCCAAGAGGTGTAACATGAACGATGCTGTCCGGTTCAATGGTACCAATCAGTTCATTATTAATTTCTATTGTCCGGACCTCCGGCTTCTGGGCGGTTACTACCGGCGGTGCTTCAGCTACCAGCTCTTCTTTGCCTCTATTAAGAATCTTAGGAAGCATAAGCCCTGCGAGAACAGCCACAACTACTACAGTCCCTGCAATTATAAATACTTTTTTCTTTGTCATATCAAGCTCCTTATTATCTTCACAGTCATAATATGATTCTAATTATTATTTTCGAATTCCATATTGTAATATCTCTAATTTTTCCTGGAATATTTTCTTAACTTTTTCTTCATCCGTTGGATGATGAAACGTCCAGCTGATACACCTGGCCAGCTCAATTATGATTAAAGAAATTAATTGACCAAACGCCTCAATATCTCCTCTCTTAAAATCCGAGGTATCTATGGTGCTATATAATACCTCGCACATCTGTTCAAGCCTCACATCTTTATCCGGACACAGATTATGGGCAGCACCAAAGAGCCTGTCACTATCACGAATATTCTCAGCCAGCTTAAGCATCTCATGCCTTGTATTCTTGATGGAATACTGCAGAAATTCAACAGCCGTCTTCCATAAATCTCTATTACTCTTTTGTGCACATTCTGCCCAGCCAGCCACAAAATTCTCACCCGCATCTTCAAAGATATATCCTAAAACATCACGTTTATCTTCAAAATATGTATAAAAACTTCCTCTTGATATTCCAGCTGTCTTAATTATTTTATTAATAGAAGCCTTATCAAAAGGCACTCTGATAAACTCCTCAATCGCCGCGTTACATATCGTTTTCTTTTTCTCTGCCGGAAGATTGTAAAACCGCTCCGTTGGCATCTTTACACCTCATTTCCTTTTTTTATTCCGCATGTATTATGTATAACTAAAAAAGTGACAACATGCCATTATTATAATGACACCTTGTCACCTTGTCAACAAAGGTTATATTTATTTAATAATTTTCCAGATTAGTTTATTTATTCCTGTCCAGATATTCTTTTAATGCTTCATCACTTTCCTCAATCCATAAGTCCTCTTCCTCTTCATTGAGTCCCAGGAAAGTGGCAAGGGTGTCTGATGTTGTGCTGTTGTTCCATTCGTCAATATAATCATCGATCGTATCAAAATCAATTTCACCAGCCAGATATTTTTCTTTAAATGTCATATCAATCCTCTTTCTATTCCTGTCCCTTAATGTTTTTGGATACTGTAATTTCCTGATTGTCGATATGTTCCCGCATAGCTACCTTAGCTTCATCCACTCTGCGCTGCCTTACTGCTTTTAATATGTTGTCATGTTCCAAAAGAAGTACCTGACGTTTATCTTCATCTTTGATATATTCCAGGCGATACCGGTACATCTGCTCTCTTAAATTATTGATCATCTGTATCAGTCTGTCGTTACAGGTACCTTTGTAGATCACATCGTGATAAGCTTCATCTGTTTCAGCAATATCCATAGGTCTTCCTTTCAGCACTGCATTCCGAAACTGATCCTGCTTCATCTCCAGTTCTGCAACAGCCTCCGGTGTCATACGCTGACAGGCCAGTTCAATCGCTAACTCTTCCAGTGAACGGCGTACTTCCAGCACATCTCTTAAGCTTTTCTCCGAAATTTTAGCCACTTCGGCACCTTTTCTCGGAATCATGAGAACCAGGCCTTCCAGTTCCAGCTTACGGATTGCTTCCCTGATAGGGGTACGGCTGACCCCGAGACGCTCTGCCAGCTGAATCTCCATCAGACGTTCCCCTGGTGCCAGCTCTCCTTTTAGTATGGCCTGCCTTAAGGTATTAAATACCACATCACGAAGCGGCAGATATTCATTCATATTGACTTTTAAATCATTACCCATTGGGTACCTCCTTGGTATTATAAAAATTCGTTAAATAAACTTGTTTCGCCAGATTCCTGCATTCTCCATACCGCAGTTCTTCATATGCTCTGCCTGCAGCGATGGGATTGGTAAAGATGCCAAAAACCGTAGGACCGCTTCCGCTCATCAGTGCATTCACAGCACCCAGTTCCTTCAGTCTTTCTTTTATGTCCGCTATCACGGGATATTCCGGGATAGTTACAGTCTCTAATACATTACCAAGGCGCTCTGACACCTTGTAAATGTCCTGGCTTTTAATCGCCTCTATCATGCCGTCAATATCCGGGTGATCTTCCTTTTTTAGTTCAGCCAGATTCAGATGGTCATAAACAAATTTGGTGGAAACGCTTACGGAGGGTTTTGCAATCAGCACCTGACACTGGGGCATATCTGTCAGAGGGGTGAGTATTTCTCCGATACCTTCCGATAAAGCGGTTCCTCTCATAATACAATAAGGAACATCTGCTCCAATCTTTACGCCACGGTTCATCAGTTCTTCCCTTGTAAGACCAAGCTGAAACATCTTATTTACCCCAAACAGCACTGCGGCAGCATCGCTGCTTCCTCCCGCCATACCTGCGGAAACCGGGATGAATTTTTTTAAATGAATCCGGATTCCATGAGGAACATGAAATTCATCCATAAGAAGCTTTGCCGCTTTATAAACAAGATTATTTTCATTCACCGGCAGATAGTATAAATTTGTAACGACTTCAATCCCAGGTGTCTCTTTTAAATATATATCAATCTTATCATATAGACCCACAGTCTGCATGATCATCCGAACTTCATGGTAACCATCATCCCGCTTTCTTAACACGTCTAAACCCAGATTGATCTTTCCATAGGCCTTTAATCCCAGATGCCTTATCATAAGCAAACATCCCTCACTTTTCGGTTTTCGGATTGTATTTTTCTATTTTTTTGTATACAGTATTTATTATATACCCAAGTACATAAAAGCACAAGTGTTTTATATTCTTTTGTCCATCCTTTCTTTCATTAAAGTTTTGTTAACTTTTCATAAATATTCATAGTCATGTTGTTAAAATTTTATATTTGACATTCTTCAGGATCCATGTATAATGTTGTTATAACGAACGAGGGCGTTCCATAAGCGGAACTGCTCTTTTTTGTGTTATCAACTTAAGGAGGTAGTGCTGTATGAAAAAATTGGAAATTATTATCAAGCCGGAAAAGCTTGAAAGCCTGAAAGCAGTACTGGAAGGCTGTAAAGTTAACGGGCTTATGATCAGCAATGTCATGGGTTATGGAAATCAGAAAGGCTATACTCAGATGTACCGTGGTACCAAGTATAATGTAAATCTGCTCCCTAAAGTTAAAGTTGAGACAGTCGTACCAAAAGAGCTGGCTGATCCAATTATTGACGCAGTCGTGGAAGAAATTAATACCGGTACATTTGGAGATGGTAAAATATTCGTCTACGATGTTCAGGATGCAGTACGAATCCGAACTGGTGAACACGGCCGGGAGGCTTTGTAGAAAAAACGGAAAGATATCAACTGAATATGGAATGAATATAAATTATCGATGAGGATAATTGCCTTTACAAAGGCAGTTATCCTCTTTTATTTTACATTCCGTGCTATTCCAACATAAAATTCAGGAGGAGTTATAATTATGGAAAATACTACTTTGTTACTAAACATTATCTGGACTATGCTGGGTGCAATTTTGGTCTACTTTATGCAGGCAGGTTTCGCATTGGTTGAGACTGGTTTTACAAGGGCAAAAAACGCAGGAAATATCTGTATGAAGAATATGATGGACTTTGTCCTTGGTTCCCTATTCTTCTTCATTTTAGGTTTTCCCCTTATGTTCGGAAACAATATCGGAGGAATCCTTGGCGGATCCGGATTTTTTAATCCCTATTCTCTTGCAGATTCCGACGGAATATTCAATGGACTTCCCATTGCCGTATTTATGATCTTTCATACCGTATTCTGTGCAACCGCTGCAACAATCGTTTCTGGAGCAATGGCTGAACGTACTAAATTTTCTTCCTATTTAATCTATTCCGCATGCATCAGCGTTTTCATCTATCCCATTACCGGTCACTGGATCTGGGGCGGCGGCTGGCTGTCAAGTATTGGTTTCCATGATTTCGCAGGTTCTACAGCCGTTCATATGGTAGGCGGTATATGCGCTCTGGTAGGAGCAAAGATCGTTGGACCCCGTATTGGAAAATATAATGAGGACGGAACTCCCAATGCAATTCCAGGGCACAACATTCCTTTAGGCGTTCTTGGTGTATTTATACTCTGGTTCTGCTGGTTTGGTTTTAACTGCGGATCTACAACGGCTGCTACTACAACGGTAGGTGATATTGCCATGACTACAAACCTGGCTGCAGCTGCTTCCACTTTGGTAACACTGTTGTTCACCTGGAAACGTTATGGTAAACCGGATGTCTCCATGACCTTAAATGGTTCCTTAGCTGGTCTGGTTGCTATTACAGCAGGCTGTGATGTAGTAACTCCTTATGAAGCAATGATTATTGGTGCCATTGCAGGTTTCGTAGTGGTTCTCGCGATTGAATTCATTGATAAAGTTGTTAAGATCGATGATCCGGTGGGCGCAGTTGGTGTTCATGGCTGCTGCGGTCTCCTGGGCACCCTTCTTACCGGTGTATTCGGCGAAGGTGTCAGCTTCCTGCCTCAGTTAATCGGCGTTGGATCTGTAGTGGCTTATGCCGGAGTCATGGCAGCTATCATTTTTACGGTTATTAAAAAGACCATTGGATTAAGAGTATCCGATCAGGAGCAGTTGGATGGTCTGGATATCCACGAACACGGGATGTCGGCTTATACCGGCTTCCGTATGGATAAATAATCAGCTTTCCCTCATATTTTTATATATCTTACTTCAGAAAAGCCCCGGCAAAACATCGCCGGGGTTTTTTACTGCCATCAATCCGATAAGAACCCTTCCATCTCCTCCTCCATTTGTTTTAAAGCAGCACCATAGTTGATAAACTCAGCCGCTGCCTCATCCTTTTTTTCTCCTTTGTAGCAGATTCGATGCTCCATGCTGGCCCATAGATCCATGGCCATGGTGCGAAGCTGAACTTCTACGGGATAATACTCCATGCCGTCTGTATGATAAACCGGAACTCCAAACACAATGTGATAGCTTCTGTATCCGTTTTCTTTTTGTGTCCTGATATAATCGCTTTCCTTTATTACTACAATGTCTGTTTGCTTACGCAGCAAATCCACAATCCCATAAATATCTCTGACAAAATAACAGATCACCCGGATTCCCCCAATATCAGTCAGACAGTTTCTGGCTGCATCCGTGGTTGTATCGTTTCCGCATTTGGTTAATTTGTTTTCAATGCTTTCTTTCTGTTTTATCCGGTACTGAACATGATGAATGGGATAATTCAGCTGTTTCCTTCTGTAATCCTTATTCAGCACATCGATCCTGACCTGTATGTTATTCAGCGCATCTTCGTAAGGCTGAATGAAACTTAAGTATTCTTCTTCGGTCATATTCTGCCTCCAAAACATTTCTCGTATCAATCTCAAGTATATCGTTTTTTTGTGTCCATAGCGTGTCCAAATTTTGAACGATCATGTATACAAAAAAAAGATCCCCTTGGGATTTTAAAATCCAGGGGATCGGTGTAATCTGTCTCTTTACTTTGTACTGTTATCGTCTGTAAGTTTCTGGTCGTCAGTCTTTGTCTTCGCTTCATCACCCTTTGCCATCAGAATACTGCTTACAGGCTCACTGTCATCGGAAAATAACGGTCTTAATCCCACTTCCTCTGCCCGCTCTTCCTTTGGCATATAAATATTAAATACCGGCGATAAGATATAGGAATTAATAAATGCCAATAGCGGAAAACCGAACAGCATAAAAATCATCAGTACAGGTGGAATCATAAATACAAAACCGGCTGCAACCAGCACACCATCTATGACGATCATACCAATTGTGCGGAATAAATGTCGGATGGACATAAAGAATGCATTGAAAAATGTACGTTTAAGCGGATTATAAAATCTGGACTGAAGCGGGAAAATATACATGGCTACGGCAGCATAGATTAAAGCCATGGCCAGAAATACAGTAAGCATAACCGTCTTAACTGTGGAAGAACCATTAAAAAGCCGGGCAAAGAAATATAAGTCCACGCCCAGAATGGCTCCTGCCAAAAGAAGGATCAGCCATATTATGGTAGACTGCTTGAAATTCTCTTTAAAGGATTTAAAAAAGGAGCGTATGGTATAGCCGTCATCGTCTCTTGCCAGTTTCAGAGTCACGTAATACACTGCAGTTGTAGAAGCTCCTATGGTGAAAATCGGGAGACTGCAGACCAGCCATAAAACATTTAAAATAATTAAATCTCCGAACTTGCCGATAAAACGCCAGACCGGATTATCATAATTAAAAAATCCAGATAACATATGTCATTCCCCTTCTCTCGTTAACGTCAAAAATTATTATAGCGGATTTATTTTTAAAAAGCAAACATTCTCCCCCATTTCATCAATTTTTTATAATTATATATGGAGGAAATTTGTTAAATCTGTGATATAATCATAAAAGTATCCGGATTAAGAACAGAAAGAGGCGTATGATATGACCCCCTATGAAGACAAAACTTTAAAAGATTCATTGCAGGAAGAAAAGAATAAGTTAAAGAATATGAGCTTAAAGGACAGACTATGGTACATCTGGGAATACTATAAGATACCCATAATCGGAACTGTCGTAGCTGTTTTCCTTATTTTCTCTATTTTCTCTGCCGTACACAATAACCGGTTTGAAACTGCTCTTTCCTGCGTCATTTTAAACAGTCAGCCTGACAGTGAAAAGGACCTGGTAAGCGAATACTTTGACCAGGGCTTTCGTGAGTACCTGGGTCTGACCGACGAGACCAAGATTGATGTGGATCATTCCATGTCCATAAGTTTTGACAATTCCAATATGACTGAATTTACCTACGCAGAGCTGGCAAAGCTGTCTGCCCTGATCTCCAGCAAAGAGCTGGACGTAATGATCGCAAGAAAAGACAGCATTGACCACTTTGGTGAGATGGGCGGCTTTTTAGACTTAAAGGAGGTTCTCCCCCCTGATGTCTACGACCAGGTAAAGGATCAGCTCTATGAGGTCACCAATTCAGAGACTGGTGAGACAATTGCCTGTGGGATTAAAATCGGCAATACGGATTTCCTGAAGAAGACAGGATTAACCATGAATGATCCCATTTTAGGCATTATAAGCAATTCCACTCGTACAGACACTGCGGTGAAGCTGATCCGCTATGTGTACGGGCTGTAAGGTGAAATCCCAGACTTTTTAAAAGGTTGACAGAGGCATAGTTTTCGTCCAGAACTCTGGCGTAGATCCTGTCTGTCAGAGAAGAGGCGGCATATGTTAAAATTGCCTGGCATGCTTCTTTTGCATATCCATGGTGCCTGTAAGGAGTAAAAATATGATATCCCAGTTCCAGCGGGGTATCATTTTTTTTCATGATGGAACACAACTCCTCATTTTTCCCAGGATCAAAATTAAACAGACCTGCTTTTCCCACAATGACCTTTTTTTCTCTGTCATAAAGAGCCCATATTCCATATTCGTAAAACCCATACTGCTGCCTGATATAGCTTTCTAATGTGTTTCTGCTATAAAAAATGGCACTATGATTTCCTCCGTCCGGCTCTTTTGGAATTTCATCTGCATCATCTGTAACAAACTCCCGGATCAGAAGACGTCTGGTGTCTGTAATATTCCAGGGCATCCCTTCTTTTCTCCTGACCACGCGTTCCAAAAGTTCCGTTGTAATATCCTCATAAGATTCCACCAGATAGGAAGCTGGTGAGAGACACTGGTCCGTCCGATTTCGATCCCATAAACCAATAACAGCCCTGCCTTCTGCAAAAGCAGAGCGCAGGGCTTCATATTCGTCTGAAATGGTAACCTGGAAATTCTTCCCTTCAATGGTAATCTCCCGTTCCCACACCATAATTTATAAAGTCTCCGGTTCCTGATACTCTTCTCCGAAGGTATCTACTGACATAGACTGTATCTTCTGCTCAGCCATTGGACGGTCGTTGTAATCGGTTTTCACATCTGCAATCTTATTGACAATATCCATGCCTTCGATTACTTTTCCAAATGCAGCATAAGCACCATCTAAATGAGGAGCTGCCTTGTGCATGATAAAAAACTGTGAGCCTGCTGAATCCGGGCTCATGGCTCTTGCCATGGAAAGGACTCCCTCAGAATGCTTTAAGGTATTGGATACTCCATTCTGGCTGAATTCACCTTTAATGGAATATCCAGGGCCGCCGGTTCCGGTTCCCTGTGGGCATCCGCCCTGAATCATAAATCCGTTGATGACTCTGTGAAAAATCAGTCCGTCATAGTAGCCTTTTTTTACAAGACTGATAAAATTATTCACTGTATTTGGTGCAATTTCAGGGTAAAGCTCTGCTTTTATCACATCACCGTTCTCCATTGTAATTGTAATAACAGGATTTTTCATGTTTTTTCCCTTTCTTGTATAAAATTTAACATATGTGTGTATTTTATCAAATCCTTAAGTTTTTGTCCAGCTGTTCATACTTTGTTTCAATTTCATTCAAAAATCTTTTACACAAACAACATGATTTCTTCACGTTTCATGGTTATACTAAAACTGTAAATTAAATATGTTTATAAGATTTTTTTCATAATACTTGAGCTGATAATTCTGTTATCAGCTCTCCTCCCTTTTTGAAGTAATTTTAAGGAACTGCTGGTCGGCAGTTCCTTTTTATTATTCCCTTTGTAATTTGACGTATTCATCCCAGATGAACAGGTTGCATGATATCCATATTATTTTCAAATAATCCCGCCAAACAAACCTGGAGACTATCATAGGTTTTAAAATAGTACTCACATGTAGCAGTATTTAAAAATGCCGTATACTTTGTGTAATCATAAGACCCACGGCCTGTCATGACTGCTCCTTTTGGTATCGTCACCCCTTCCATGATGTGAAAACAGGATACCACAGCTTCTTTCCGATTCTCGGGAACTGGAAGAAATGATTTTAAAAATGCTGTACGGACAAAACGATCAGGAGAGGTAAAACCTCCCGGAAGTGCTCTTGTTCCTCCTGCCTGACCGAATGGAGTAAGCTTTATGCCGCTCCAGCTGGCTTTTTCCAGTTGGTCGGGGCTTGCCTCCATATAATTTCTTAAATTGGTCATATGCCAGGGAAGATCCGGACTATTTGCCAGAACACCCATGGGATTATCAAAAATAATCAGACCCTTACTAGTTAGTTCAATTACCACACAGGCACCGGTCCGGTCTGTTGCAAACCAGTGAAGAGGTGCCGCCGATCCTGTAACAGGGTCTTCCATACCAATGATGGAAACCTGTGTTGCCAGTGTTTTTAGTTCCTGGGCTGACCCGCATTTTCCTAATATATAATGAAGAAATTCAAAAGAAGCAATGGGAAAACGATTTTCTCCCTTTCCCATTTCTTCATATCTGGCATATCCTGCAAAGTAAAGAGCTGCCGCTGCAAATCCTCTTTCATTCACTCCGTCAAAGAATCCCAAAAGTCCGTCTGTCTCCTGTCCAATTCCAATAAAGCTATAATCATCCTGCAGCCTGGCACCGGTAACAGCATTGATCCATTGATAGCTTTTAGGAACTCTGAAAAAGTGAGGATCTATTTCATAGGAAAAATCCATATTTCTTCCGAAAAAAACTTCCCCTTCTTTCGTCTGCAATGTCATAGCCGTACACATTGTCATTCCCCTGGTTTAGATTATTTAATTATATATATGGCTGACTGTCCGATTTATGATGATATGGATTCAATTGATTCTTTTAATTTGGAAATAGAATCCACTGGTTTTAAGCACGTTCCGTTTTTACAGAGATAAAACTGGCTTTTTTCAGAATCTATGGGATAATCCTTCGTAAACGGAGCAATTTTTGAAAGAAGCACTTCATTTTCCGGATTTTTAAATATAATATCAATATCCGTGAGAACTTCCCTTTTTAAACCGGCAAGTTCTTTCTCGATTCCCGGCTGAGACGATACAGCAACTAGCTGTGTATGAGAATAGAGAACCGTCTGAAACGCCAGAAGTGTAAAACTATGATTCGCTGGACTGGTCTGGGCTTCTCTTCCCATCCACTTTAACTGCTTATTTAATATTTCCTGCCACGTAATTTCACCGGTCAAATGATAAAGGTTCCCTATCACGTAGGCCGCCACTGAATTGCCTGAAGGCAAAGCACCGTCATACAGTTCCTTGGGGCGGCTGATCAGTTTTTCTCTGTCATGTGCATACATATAAAATCCCCCATTTTCCTCATCAAAGAATAAACTGATCATTTTCTTACAAATACTGACTGCTTTTTGAAGATATGATAACTCAAAGCATGCCTGATATAGTTCTAACAGTCCGAATGCGTAAAAAGCATAATCTTCCAGTTGTCCATCATGTCCGGTTTCCCCATCCCGGTAGCGGATAAATAGTCTGCCATCCTTGTCGGTCAGTGTTTCTTCTATAAAAGCCTGTGCATCTCTGGCTGTCTGTAAATATACCTCCTCAAAGAGAATCTGATACCCCTTTGCCATCCCTGCAATCATCAGGCCATTCCAGGAGGTCAGAATTTTGTCATCTTTATGAAGTTCAGTCCGTTTAAGACGATAATCATAAAGTTTCCTGCTAAGCGTTATGATTTTCTCATCTTTTTTTTCATAATCATGATTATTAATTAGATTTAAAATATTTTTTCCTTCAAAATTGCCTTCATTAGTAATTCCAAACCACTGACAGTAGAATGGGGCATCATCTTTTAGAATCTGTGTGATTTCAGCCCGGTCAAAAACGTAGAACTTTCCTTCTACCCCTTCGCTGTCTGCATCCTCTCCACAATAAAATCCACCGTCTTTATCCGTAAGGGTTTCCATAATGTAACCCAGTATTCCTCTGGCTACTGACTGGTAAAATGGTTCTCTGGTTATTTTATAAGCTTCCAGATAAGCATAGGAGAGCAGGGCATTATCATAGAGCATTTTTTCAAAATGAGGAACCAGCCACTTTTCATCGGTCGAGTAACGGGAAAACCCTCCCCCAATATGATCATAAATCCCACCCCGGTACATATGCCTTAAGGTTGATTCACATATCTCTCTGACAGACTCGTCCTTTTCATAGACGGAATGGCGAAGGAGAAAAATTAGATTATGGGGCATGGGGAACTTTGGTGCTCTCCCAAAACCACCCCATGTCTTATCATAGGAACGCTTTAACTGCGTGGCAGCAGTTAAGAACAATTCCTTACCGGGATCGTCCGCACTGCCCTCACTGCTTTTTTCCTCTCCATTTAGATACCGGGTTATTTCTTCTCCGGCCTGAAGCACCTTTTTCCTGTCGTTTTTCCAAAGTCCGTCTATGGCATTCAAGACCTCAATCAGTCCGGTATTCCCCCATCTGCTGTGCTTCGGTAGATAAGTGGCGGCATAAAAAGGCTTTTGATCCGGAGTCATAATGATTGTCAGAGGCCAGCCTCCTGAGCCTGTAAGTGCCTGGCAGACTGACATGTAAACCGAGTCAATATCAGGCCGTTCCTCACGGTCTACTTTAATTGAAACATAATTCTCGTTTAACAGGCCTGCCGCCTCCTGATCTTCAAAAGACTCATGAGCCATGACATGACACCAGTGACAGGTAGAATAGCCGATGGATAAAAAAATTGGTTTGTCTTCTGCTTTTGCTTTCGCAAATGCCTGTTCACACCATGGCCACCAATCAACTGGATTATTAGCGTGTTGTAGTAAATAAGGACTTTTTTCATGTATTAATCGATTGGATATTTTGCTGGTTGTCATAGGACATTACCTCCTTAAATAAAATACAGCCTTATTATACCCACTTATATAAGCTAATAAGATCCTTCACAAATATTTCTTCGTTTGTAAATTGAATTTTATTATTGTTTAATAAGCCTTCCAATGACTGGATTGTTTTTTCGATCATAGAAATTTTCCATTTTTTACTTAAATCTATTTTAAAGCTGATATAAATTTCATTTTTTGCTGCTTCATATACGATTGAACACAGAGTATTCTCCTGACTGGTTTTACTTAAAACTTCAAAGGCTTCATTTATTCCAAAACTGTGAATATTATTATGAATATATTCATGAGCACAAATATATCTATCAGCACCTATTCCATTTACTTTATTATAATTTACTTCCTTAAAATCCCCATTTGGAAAATTAGTCATAATAATAAAATCATTGTGAATAGGACTTACTATATTTGTTACATCTCCTTCTTCCAGAATAAATGCATCACCAGTTTTATCAGCAATCATAGTGTGCAGCCCTAAATCTGGATATAATGGATTTCTAGGATACGATATTACTCTTTTATTAAGTATGTCATAAAATTCAGATGCTTTTCTTGTTTTTTTCAGCGCCTCATCAAAAGTATCAAAAGCAAACCAATCATTTTCGTCACAACTTGATTTAAAACCCGTACTATATTGGACTGCCTGAGTACAAATAAAAAGACCCTCACTATTAAAACCAGCGATATCCCTGTATTGGTTATCTACTAAGGCTGAAAAGAAAAATAAGTTCCTATCATTATAACTGCTGACTTTTAGTTTTAAATCAATATCATCAGTATCGAAATTCATACCGTAAATAGCTTTTTTTTGACTGTATACCGCAAAACTTGTACACATTTTGCAACCCTCCTTTAAATATATTTCCATCCATATGATATCACCAGACATCTCGAGGTTCAACCTGCAACATGATTCTGAATCAAAAATGCGCCACTTAAGCTTATATATCAGAACCCTGCCCTCATAGATGAAATAAGGAGCAGACATTTCGCCTGCTCCCCTATTACAGTATTATACTGGAAAATACGTCGAACTTCCATTTTCTATTCTGGTACTCTCACTTCTTTCATTAAGAAAATGAGTGCAATAATATTGGGAACTGCCATCAGCCCATTCCAGATGTCGGAGAATTCCCAAACTGTTTCGAGTTTCGCCAGGCATCCCACAAAGACTGCACACAGATAGAGAAGTGTATAGATTTTACCTCTTAAAATACGCTGCAGCAGATAAAGAATGTTTCTCTTTTTCAGACTCTCAGCCAGATATCCCGCAGCCTGTTTGCCAAGATAATACCAGGCGATTATGGTTGCAAATGCAAATACCAGCATGGAACCGGATACTACGTATTCCCCCAGTCCCCCCAGCCGTTTAGAGAAGCTGAATGCGGTAAGGGCTGCACCGTCATAACCGGAACCCGCCGCGTCCCCTTCTGTCATACACAAAATGACAAACGCGGTCATGGTGCAAATAATAATAGTATCAAAGAAAACTTCAAACATTGCCCACATTCCCTGTTTTTCAGGCGTGGTATTTTCAGCTGCTCCATGTAAAACAGCCATACTGCCAAGCCCGGCTTCATTGGAGAAAACACCTCTTGAAATGCCGTACTGAAGGCTTTTACTGATCCCAAAACCGGCTGCTCCTGAAAAAACAGATACAGGCTGGAGTGCATCCCGAAAAATAACATGAAAAATATATGGAATTTTATCATAACAGGACATAATAACAACCATGGAGAACAGCATATAAATTCCGGAGGCAATGGGAATCATACGTTCCGAGACAGAAGCAATCCGGCTGATTCCGCCAAGAACAACAAGGCACACCAGTCCGGTCAGAAAAATCCCCACTAACGCAGTTGGAACCTGAAAGGAGTATTTAAGCGTTTCCGCAATAGAATTAGACTGAACCATACTCCCCATTCCAAGGGATACCATGATGCAGAGAAAGCTGTAAATCATACCAAGTGCCGGCAGTTTTAAACCTCTTTCCAGATATACCATAGGCCCGCAGATCCATGCTCCGCTATGGTCTTTGTAGCGGTATCGAATTCCTAACATGGTTTCTGCATATCCTGTCATCATACCAATTGCAGCAGAAACCCACATCCAAAAGATGGCTCCAGGCCCTCCGGCTGTCAAAGCAGTCGCCACACCCACAATATTTCCAGTCCCTATTGTTGCTGCAAGAGCCGTACAGGCGGTCTGAAATCTGGTCACATCTCCTTTGTCTCCCTCTTCGTCTTCCTCCTGTATGCTCCCAATGGTCTGTTTCCACCAATAAGCAAGCTTTCTGATTTGAAAAAACCCGGTTTTAACCGAATAGATGATCCCAATTCCCAGAAACAGGAATAACAGCCAGGGTCCCCATACCATTTCGTGTATGTAATGAATCATTCCTTGTGCTCCCTTATGTCCTCTTTATCACATATTCGTGCCGGAATGATTGTATGAAAATTTCCATTCATTTTTATACAAATTTAACTTTACTATGATATAATCTTATTATGTGCTGAATTTAAACAACTAACGCGAGGTGAACAATATGCCCGGTTTTACCACCCACTACTTATTAGGCGTTAAAGCATACAACAATATGCCAAACACTCCTTTAAAACGAATCATTTCCAAATATCGCTGGCTCTATCAGCTGGGTCTTCAGGGTCCGGATATATTTTTTTATAATATCCCCATTCTTCGTCACAGAGATTACCGCAATGTAGGGTCCTATATGCATGAAAACCATGTGAGCAGCTTTTTTGTTACCTGTTTAAATCATATTGGAGCCATTGAATCAAGACAGCAGCGGGAGCAGGCCATTGCATACATGAGCGGTTACTTCTGTCACTATATTGGAGATTCCATATGCCATCCTTACGTATATGGCAGGATAGAGTACGATATAAAGAATTCAGGAAACTATCATCACGGACTTCATGCCATGCTTGAGAATGATATTGATGCTCTGTTACTTATGATTTATAAGCAAAAAAAGCCTTCCCAGTTTAACCAGGCTGCAACCATCTGCTTAAACGGTCAGGAAATGCAGTTTATTTCCGGTTTTTTATCATCCTGCATCAATGAAACCTACTATCCCTTAAATTATCGGAATAACTATCAGGTTACCCCCCGTATGGTATCCAGATCCATCCTGGCGATGCGCCTGGGCTGCCGGACACTTGCGGATCCAAACAGCAGGAAGAAAAACAGCATAGAATTTGTGGAATCCTTATTTCTTAAAAATCCTGTTGCTTCCCGTAAACTGGTTACTGATATAACCTCTGATCCGGTGGTAACATTTAATCTTAACCATGATACGTGGTGCAATCCCTGGGACCGCAGGCTTGCTTCTAAAGCTTCTTTTCCTGAGCTGTTCCATCAGTCCATGTCCAAATGCGGGAATGTATTTTTCCGGCTAAATGAAGAACTCACGTCTCCTGTTCCGTTAAACAGCCTGGATCATAACAAATTGCTGCGGGAACTGGGAAATTATTCTTATCACAGCGGACTGGCTGTTGATTCCAACTAAATTTTTATTTTCTTATATTAAAAAAGCATGGATCTTAAAGCGCCTCGCGTTTATCCATGCTTTTCATACATTCTTTACTTGGAAGCCTGTGTCTGCTCCGCTTCTGTTTCATCTGCTGCTTCTGTTTCATCTGCATCTTCCGTATCATCAGCTGCCGTTGTTTCCATTATAACTGCACCTTCCTTTGGTACAATCTTCTGGTCAGAGCCTTTTGGAATATCCATATCCACCAGCCAGTACTGCTTCTCTTTCATTGTATAATCCGGCATAACAATTAAGTGCAGATCATAGTCCTTAAAGAAGCCGCCGTAAGAAGCCTCACTTGATTTCTCAAAGCTAAAATCCTGATCTGCTGCCACATCGTTTAAATAGCGAACTGCGGCATTAGCAAATGTAACTGCTTCTTCCGGAGTTGTCCCTGCTTTTACAACCAGATTTAAATCAAGTTTTTTCTCCTTCGGATCCATGCTGTAGTTTACGCTGAGAGCCATAGGATATTCTTTATTATCCACAAACTCTTCATCCATATCATTTCCAATCTGAGTCCAGTCCAATACGATTCCCTGCTGCGTTTCAAAGACAGGTTCTGCAGGGCCACCGCCTGCAAGAATATGGCTCTGGGTACAGCCCGTTAACAGCATCGCTGATACGGCACATATCAATAGCACTTTGTTCCTCATCATAATATCCTCCTTAATGAACATCACCATTATATCCGATCCTGTCCTTTTTTTGTAGTGCTTTCAGCAAAAAGTCAGAAAAACTTCACAATTGCGTTAGACTTTTTGCTGGTATTAATGGCTTGTTTTTCCTCTATATTAAGGCTCGACTTTTAAAAGCATATTGTCATGTGTGCAAAAACTTTCCTCCATTTATTTTATAGAAATAAATTTATATGATTCAGCCTTGCATTTTCTTAAAGACCGTGGTATCATGTTCAATATCAAGATATAAACATTATTTTTGAACTATAAAGGAGCCATGTCATGAACAACAAAGAGAAAATATCATTGGTAAAAAAGCTGGATATTATGACCACCCTGGTACCATTTGCAGCAATCGTTTTATTATGTATCCTGTTTCTTACATATCCCAAGGCATCAGGTGCTGTGCTGGCCTCCATTCGATCCTTTATTGGAAATGAGCTGGGCAGCTACTACCTTATCGTAGGACTATTCACATTTATCTGCTCCCTTTACATGGCCTTTTCCAGATATGGAGCAATCAGACTGGGAGACTGTGAGAAACCCCAGTATTCAAATTTCAAATGGGGAGCCATGATGTTTACCGCAGGTCTGGCAGCTGACATTTTATTTTACTCTCTTTGTGAATGGCTGCTCTATGCAGGGGAGCCCCATATAAAAGATATGGGCTCTGTACAGGACTGGGCTTCCACCTATCCTCTGTTTCACTGGGGTCCAATTCCGTGGAGCTTCTATCTGGTTCTAGCCGTTGCATTTGGATTTATGCTTCATGTAAAGAAACGGACAAAGCAAAAGTATTCAGAGGCCTGCCGTCCCATCCTTGGTAAACTGGTAGACGGGCCAGCCGGGAAACTAATTGATTTAATCGCTGTTTTTGCTTTACTGGCAGGAACTGCTACCACATTTTCTCTGGCCACACCGCTTCTTTCCATGGCAGTAAGCCGTGTGACCGGACTGCCTGAATCCAGATATTTAACCATAGGGATCCTGATCATTATCTGCGCAGTATATACATTTACAGTATATTTTGGCATGAAGGGAATTTCAAAGCTTGCTGATTCCTGTACCTACTTATTCTTCGGACTTCTCCTTTATGTTCTCATTGGCGGAGGTCAGGCGAGATATACCATCGAGACAGGAATAACAGCAATCGGTAACCTGACACAAAACTTCATCGGTCTGTCCACCTGGACTGACGCGCTTCGCACCTCTTCCTTTCCTCAGAACTGGACCATCTTTTACTGGGCATACTGGATGGTATGGTGTGTAGCCACTCCCTTTTTTATCGGCGCCATCAGCAAAGGGCGGACGATCAGACAGACTGTTCTGGGCGGATATTTCTTTGGCTTGTCAGGAACGTTTACTTCTTTTATTATATTAGGTAATTACAGTCTTGCTCTTCAGACAAAGGGTATTCTTGATGTTATGGGCATCTATCAGGCAACACAAAACCTTTATCAGACTATTATGGCTATTTTAGAAACACTTCCATTTTTCAAGATGGGTCTGGTGCTTTTAGCTCTTACCATGATTGCTTTTTATGCCACCTCATTCGATGCACTCACACTGGTAGCCGCCTCCTATTCCTATAAGGAGCTGCCGGAAGATGAAGAGCCTCACAAACACGTAAAGCTGTTTTGGGCTATCCTTCTGATGCTATTTCCAATTGCACTTATTTTCTCAGAAAATTCGATGGCAAATTTACAGACTGTATCCATTATTGCCGCTTTCCCCATCGGCATTATCATTCTTCTCATTATCTTCAGCTTCTTTCGGGATGCAAAGGAATATTTAGAACATTCCTAAAAAAAGACTGCTGCAAAATTTGCAGCAGTCTTTTTTTATTCATAAATCTGAATTTCCGTACTAGAGTGAGAGGGTACCTGCTTCTCCTTTGGAGGAAGTTTCTTATAATCTCCATAAATCCAGGTAAGAACTTCATGCCAGCCCTTGGGAGCCATCAGTTTGGTATCTTCGAATTCCAGATCCACAGTTTCCTCACACCATTCTTTCTTTAAGGTCACATATAAATAATCCGGCTGATAATTACTGTAGTAGCGCAGACTGCTTTTTTTCTTCCGGTCTTTCACAGCTGCCCAGTATTGAAGTTTTCTTAAAACCCCCATGGGAATTAACTTGCCAATCAACGCCAGAATTCCGACGCATATTCCATTTAACAGACTGTATTTTCTTAAATCAAGCTTATATCTGTGTCCCATGGAAAGTCCATAGATAACGGTATGAAGCAGCAAAGTTACGGTTGATGAAACCTTGTTTTCCGGCAATTCATCAATGGTAAATAAATCTACCCACAGATGATTCAGTCTGCCTTCATAATATTTCATCTCAGCTGTATCTTCATGGGTTCTGCTTTTCTTATAAATAATTCTGGCTGTAAAATCGTAAAAGGCCTTTCCTCTTCTCAGATCCTTTGGTTCAAGAAGTTCCATCTCTTCCGGCAGCTCCGACCGTACCACCTGCAAAAACGCCTCATAATTGGTACGGGTAAACGCTACATCTGCATCATCATCCCAGGGAATAAATCCTTTGTGTCTGACAGCACCCAGAAGTGTCCCGGCATCCAGTAAATATTGGATCCCGTGCTTTCGGCAGATTCGGTCAATCTCTTTTAAAATGCCCAGATTTGCCTGATGCACCTTGGTCAAATCATACTCCTTCATAACTCCTCCATTCTGACTGAATCAGTAAAACGGAACTTAAGCCTGCTGGTTTAAGCCTTCTTTTATGGTTTTCGCCATGTAATCGATCATCTCATTGGTCATACCCGGATAAACTCCAATCCAGAATGTATCCTGCATAATCCGGTCTGTATTCTTCAGTTCACCTACAACCCGGTATCCGCTTCCTGATTCCCGCATCTGATTGAAGCATGGATGCTTGGTTAAATTGCCTGCAAAGAGCATTCTGGTCTGTACACCTTTTGATTCCACATACTGAACCAGCTGGTTTCTGTCAACGCCCTCTTTACAGGTAATAAGAAATCCAAACCAGCTTGGTCTTGATCCAGGACAGGGCTCCGGAAGAATCAGTTTTCCCTCTGTATCCTTTAACGCCTCGTAAAGACGGCTGAAATTATGGCGTCTGCGTTCAACAAAGGAAGGGAACTTTTCTATCTGTGCACAGCCAATGGAAGCCTGCATATCCGTTGCCTTTAAATTATAGCCGAAATGAGAGTAAACGTACTTATGGTCATATCCTAGAGGAAGTTCACCGTACTGGCGGTCAAACCGGTGTCCGCATAAATTGTCTGTACCGGAAGGACACACACAGTCACGTCCCCAATCCCGGAAAGAACGGATAATCCGGTTTAACAGGGAATCGTTGGTGTAAACAGCTCCGCCCTCTCCCATAGTCATGTGGTGAGGCGGGTAAAAGCTGGAGGTTCCAATATCTCCGATGGTACCTGAGAAATGCTCTTTCCCATCTAAGGTATAAACGGTGCCCAGTGCATCGCAGTTATCTTCCACAAGCCATAAATTATATTTATCGCAGAATGCCTTAACTGCCGTTAAATCATAAGGATTACCAAGTGTATGGGCAATCATGACTGCCTTTGTCTTCTCAGAGCGGGCTGCCTCCAGCATGGTAACATCGATGTTGTACTGGGGAATGGTCACGTCAACAAATACCGGTACTGCGCCATATTGAATCACTGGCGTTACAGTTGTTGGGAATCCCGCGGCTACTGTAATTACTTCATCTCCTCTTTTGATCTGACGCTCTTTTAAAAGCGGGGAAGTAAGTGCCATAAATGCCAGTAAATTTGCTGATGATCCCGAATTGACCAGGGAGCAAAACCTTACATTTAAATATTTAGAGAATTTCTTCTCAAATTCATCGGTATAGCGTCCTGAGGTAAGCCAGAACTCCAGAGAACTGTCTACCAGATTAACCATTTCCTTACTGTCATATACTCTGGACGCATAGGGGATTCTGTCACCGTCTTCAAACGGCTTCTTCTGATTGTGATACGTATCACAGTATTCCTTTACAAGTGCAAGGATTTCTTCCCTTGCTTCTTTTTCTGTTTTTTTATCAAACATAGAATTGTTTCCTCTCTTAATCTATTGGTTAAAAAATTCTTCTATCTGAAGGTCCATTACCCCAATCATATCTGCTCCGGCCAGATATTCTCTGGTCCATTCCACAGTCTTTTCCACGGCTTCCTTCACTCCATACCTGGGTGTCCAGCCAAATACCTTTTTCACCTTTGAACAGTCCAGCTTTAAGAAGTTTGCCTCATGAGGACCTCCATCGGGTGTGACAGACCAGGTAAGTCCCTGCCCCCATGCTTCACAGAATAAATTGGTTAACTCTCCGGTTGTGACACAGTCCTTATCGTCGGGACCCACATTATAGTATCCCTGATAAGAAGAATCCTCATACTGCTTCATGGCAATTGTCATATATACAGCCAGAGGCTCTAAGACATGCTGGTAAGGTCTTGTAGAATCAGGATTTCTAAGTACGATCTCCTGTTTTTTCATGGCAGACCGGATACAGTCCGGAATAATTCTGTCATTAGCGAAATCTCCTCCCCCTATAACATTGCCAGCCCTTGAAGTGGAGATAGCTGTTCTGCTCTGGGAAAAGAAAGACTTGGCATAGCTGTGGGTCACCAGTTCCGAACAGGATTTGCTGTTGGAGTATGGATCATAGCCATCTAAGGGATCACTTTCCCGATAACCATATTCCCATTCCTTATTTTCATACACTTTATCGGTTGTTACATTGAGAAAAGAACGGACCGTCTCAGTAAGGCGGATGCATTCTAAAATATTCACCGTGCCCATCACATTGGTCTCATAGGTGTAAACCGGATCCTTATAGGAATCTCTTACAATGGGCTGTGCTGCTAAATGAAAAACAATCTCCGGTTTTGCCATTTCAAAAACAGATTTTAAATGATTTAAATCCCGAATATCTCCAATTACAGAATTCATCTGTCCGGATATATCTGCCACTTCAAACAAAGCCGGATCCGTTGGTGACTGGAGTGAGTACCCAGTTACCTCTGCTCCTGCTTTTATCAGCATACGGCTGAGCCATGCTCCTTTAAAACCGGTATGCCCGGTAAGAAGAACTCTCTTTCCTTTGTAAAATTCAGAAAATTCCTTCCAGCGGTCATTTGTTTTATACGTCATATTATTTCTCCCATATCTTCCAGGGTGCTTCCCCGGACTGCCATAAATCTTCCAGCTTCTTCATCTCTCTCTGGGTATCCATGCACTGCCAGAAACCGGTGTGATGGAAGCTCATCAGTTCTCCTTCTGCTGCCAGTCTCTGTAATGGCTTCTGCTCCAGAACTGTGGAATCATCTTCCAGATAAGAAAAAATCTCAGGGTTAAATACCATAAAACCGCCGTTGATCAGGCTGGCATCCGTCTCGTCCTTCTCCCGGAAGGAACGAACAACATCGCCTTCATCAATATCTAAAACTCCCTTTAACTGGGCAATATTAACCGTTGTCATACTTGCAATCTTCCCGTGGCTTTCATGAAACTTTAAAAGCGCATTTAAGTCCACATCACAGACTCCGTCTCCATAGGTAAGCATAAACGGTTCCTCTCCTATAAAGGGCTGTATCCGTTTCACTCTTCCGCCAGTCATGGTATTGAGTCCTGTGTCCACAAGGGTTACCTTCCACGGTTCGGAATAATTATTATGTACCTCCATGCTGTTGTTGGCAAGGTCAAACGTAACATCAGAGGTATGAAGAAAATAATCTGCAAAAAATTCTTTCACTACATACTGCTTGTATCCCAGGCAGATCACAAAATCATGGAATCCGAACTGGGAATAATATTTCATAATATGCCATAAAATGGGTTTTTCACCGATTTCAATCATTGGCTTTGGTTTTAAATGACTTTCCTCACTGATTCTCGTTCCAAGACCCCCTGCTAATAATACAACCTTCATACCGCTTCCTCCTGACTTTCTCTTATTCATATTCGTGGTAAGCCTTCCGGTAAAAATGCATCAGCACCTTTACAACTGGTCCCGGCCACATCTTTTTAAACATCTCTGTTTCTTCTTTTATACGGCTGTTATCCTCTATGGCTGCCTTTGTCGCTGCTTCTTCATGGACCCGATAATAAAGAATGGGTTTTTCCACACAGATAAAACGTCCTGGCAGCTTAGACAGCTCATAAAGCGTATCCCAGTCCAGGGCAAAATGATAGGGGGAGGTAAAGAGTGGTTCCCCCAATTGTTCCTTATTATATGCACATGCAGGACAGCATATGGAATTTCCAAAAAGCAGGACACTTTTTTTAACCCAGGACAGATGACTAAGGAAGCGCAGCCTTAAAGGCAGACGTAAAATCCGCTTGATAAATTCAACCGGCTCAAATGCTGCCAGCCTGTCCTTCTTTACAACGACATAACCGCCGGTAAATAAAGTCATGTCCGGATAACGTTCATAACAATTCAGCAGATTTTTCACATAGTCTTTCTGATACAGATCATCCTGATGGGCAATGGTCACAAATGTGGCATCTGCCATGTAATAGGCAAAATTCCAGTCATCCCGGATACTGCTTTTCTCGTGTCTGATAAAAAGGGGAATCCCGTACTGATCAGCCAGACCGCTTATATAGGTACTTGGCGTGGATGTACACAATATCACATCGGATTCCACACTTTGGGTTTTAATCGATCGAATACAGGATTCCAGATAAGGCGAATCCTTATATGCACAGATCGTAAATGTATGTGGTTTCATTCTTTACCTCAAAATACGTTTGTTTTTGTCTGGCTATGATTATATCATAAAAACAATAAAACATACTACCATATTCATTATTTTGAAAGAAATTGGGGGTATAACAGTGAAAAATAAATTTTTTATTAAATTAGCACTCACATGTTGACAGTGCTAATAATGCGTGTTATATTACATGTATAACAAATAATAACTTAATCATTGGAAAGGAGATATGACCTATGATGATGCCTAGCATTTTTGGTGAGAGTTTATTGAGTAACTGGATGGATTTCCCCTTTGACCGTTCCTTTTTCGGCACAAAAGAAGGTATGAAAACTGATGTGAAGGAAGTTGAAGACGGCTATGAACTGGATATCGATCTTCCAGGATTTCAAAAGGATGATATCAAAGCCCGGCTCACAGATGGCTATTTAACTATAACTGCATCAAAAGGAGAGAATAAAGAAGAAAAAGACAAAGAGGGCCGTTATATCCGCCGGGAACGTTATTCCGGAAGCATGAGCCGTAGTTTCTATGTAGGCAATGCTGTAAAAGAAGAAGATATACGTGCTAAATTTGAAAATGGAATTTTAAAGCTATCCGTTCCAAAAAATAAGAAAACTGAGATTGAACAGAATAATTACATCTCAATAGAAGGCTGAAAAAAGGAGGTCCTATCCACAGGACCTCCCTTTTTTATATCAGTTCGATATAAGCCTCAATCAGCTTTAATGTCTGTTCCATTCCTTTCACATGGGTCCGCTCTGTTCCATGGGAAGCATGTACGCCTTGTCCGATCAGTGCAGCCCTGATGTTATGTCCGCCACGGATGGCTGCCCCCGCATCAGAACCGTAATGCGGGAATACATCTACGGCATAATCAATCTTTTTTTCATTTGCCAGGGAAATGAGACGGTTGGTCATTTCATAATCATAAGGTCCGGATGAGTCCAGGGCACAGATCGATACCTTCCGTTCGTCCCCTGATAAATCATCTCCAAGAGCTCCCATATCCACTGCAATAAACTCTTCAATGTCTTCCGGTATCCAGCTTGCGCCAAATCCCACCTCTTCATAATTGCTGATTGCAATTTTTAACGTCTTTTTCGGCTTTCTCCCTGATTCACTGATGTCCTTTAAAACCCCTAAAAGAACTGCAACTGAGGCCTTGTCATCTAAGTGCCGGGACTTGATATAACCGCTGTTCGTATGATCATACATGGGATCAAAGCTGATATAATCACCTGGTGCGATCTCCAGCTTTCTCACATCTTCCTCACTGTCAACCATCTCATCTAACCGCACTTCCATGTTCTTTGGCTTTCTTTCCAAAGTTCTGGCATCGTCATAAGTATGAACAGAAGGCTCTTTGGTAAGTATTGTGCCGGTATAGGTCTTTCCGGTTCTGGTATGAACTTTGCAGTACATTCCCTCTATGGACTCCATCATAAATCCGCCGACTGGAACCATAATGAGCATCCCTTTTGAGGTGATGGAACGCACCATGGCGCCCAACGTATCAACATGTGCTGATAAACCAAGAACTTCCTTCTCTTCACCTGGAACTTCAATAATCAGTCCGCCTTTTTTATTATAACAGGAAGCATATCCAAACCCTGCTGCTTCCTTCTCCACTGCCTTTAACACTTCTTTGGTGTATCCGCTGGGACTTGGAATATTCACGATTTTTTCCAATATGGTTGTTACATATGTCATTGTTTCCATTATATTTGCCTTCTTTTCTGGTTTTTTTCTATTTTAGCAGATCTTATATCGGAAATCCAGTTAAATACGAAAAAGGCTGGAAAGCCATCCGGGTTACCGGTATGCTTTCCAGCCAGTCATCACTTTTAATTATACTTCAAAAATCAGATCGCCGTAGCTTGGAATTGGCCATAAATCCTTATCTACAATCATTTCCAGTTTATCTGCCGGCTCACGAAGAGCTGCCATTGCAGGTACTACTTCACTGTGGTAAGCAGCTGCCTGTTCTTTGTTTTCTCCAATTGCCGCACATTTGTCAGTAATATCAATGAGAGCGGAAAGAGCTACCTTCATGTCAGAAAGATATGCGCTCACTTCTGTGAGAAGCTCTTCCTGTACACTGGTATCAGCTGACGGACATGCTGACTTAACCTTTCCTAAAGAATCTGCAAGAACGGTTGTATATTTCACAACTGCCGGAATAAGCTGCTTTCCTGCCATATCAATCATGGTTCTTGCTTCAATATTAATGGCTTTTGAATAGGTCTCATATTCGATCTCAACACGGGACTCTAACTCAGCCTTAGTAAATACCTTGAATGATTCAAACATGCTGATGGATTTTTCTTTTGTAAGTGCAGGGATTGCATCAACCATTGCTTTGATGTTTGGAAGTCCTCTTCTCTCTGCTTCTTCTACCCATGCATCAGAATAACCATTGCCGTTAAAGATTACTCTCCTATGTGCTGCCAGCTGCTCTTTAATCATGTCATGTACAGCCGTATCAAAGTCATCTGCCTTCTCAAGTATATCTGCCGCTTCCTTAAATGCCTCTGCTGTAATGGTATTTAATACAACGTTAGGTGATGAGATGGAATCAGAAGAACCTACCATACGGAATTCAAATTTATTGCCGGTGAATGCAAATGGTGAAGTTCTATTTCTGTCAGTTGCATCTTTAAATAAATCTGGCAGAGTCTTAACGCCTGTCTTTAAGGTACCGCCTGACTTGGAGTGAGTTGCTTCACCTGTGCTGCAAAGCTGATCCACTACGTCCTCAAGCTGTTCGCCGATGAATACGGAAATTATTGCGGGAGGTGCCTCGTTTGCACCAAGTCTGTGATCGTTTCCAACATCTGCTGCAGACTGACGAAGAAGATCGGCATGCCTGTCAACTGCCTTTAAGATACAGGATAATACCAGTAAGAACTGAATGTTCTCATGTGGTGTTTCGCCTGGATTTAATAAATTAATACCGTCGTCACTGGTTAAGGACCAGTTGTTATGCTTACCGGAACCATTTACGCCTGCAAATGGCTTCTCATGAAGCAGACAGTTTAATCCGTGACGGCCTGCAACCTTCTTTAAGGTTTCCATAACAATATGATTGTGGTCAACTGCCACATTGGCCTGCTCATAGATTGGTGCCAGCTCATGCTGAGCTGGTGCAACCTCATTATGCTGGGTCTTTGCAGGTACGCCAAGCTTCCAGAGTTCTTCATTTACTTCCTTCATATACGCTGCAATTCTTTCACGAATGGAACCAAAGTAATGGTCTTCCATTTCCTGTCCCTTAGGAGGCATTGCACCGAATAAGGTTCTTCCTGCGTAAATTAAGTCTTTTCTCTGTAAATATTTTTCATGATCAACAATAAAATATTCCTGTTCCGGTCCAACGGAAGGAGTTACTCTCTTTGAAGTGGTGTTGCCAAACAGTCTTAAGATTCTTAAAGCCTGCTCATCAACCGCTTCCATTGATCTTAAGAGAGGAGTTTTTTTATCGAGCGCTTCTCCTGTATAAGAACAGAAAGCAGTAGGAATACAAAGTGTAACACCAATTGCATCTTCTCTTAAAAATGCAGGTGAGGTACAATCCCATGCAGTATAACCTCTTGCTTCAAAGGTTGCTCTTAATCCACCGGAAGGGAAGGAAGAGGCATCTGGTTCGCCTTTTACCAGCTCTTTACCGGAAAACTCCATGATTACCTTACCTTCTGATGTGGGAGAGGAGATGAAGGAGTCATGCTTCTCGGCAGTAATGCCTGTCAGCGGCTGGAACCAGTGTGTATAGTGAGTTGCGCCTCTCTCAATTGCCCAATCCTTCATTGCATGAGCTACTACATCTGCAATGGAAGGATCCAGTTCTGCACCGTCTTCAATTGTTTTCTTTAACTTCTTGAAAACGCTTTTAGGCAGACGCTCTCTCATAACGGTCTCGTTAAATACATTCTTACCGAACAGCTCGGCTACATTCACAACTTCGCTCATAAATTTTCCATCCTCTCATATTTAATTTCTACTTAATAAAATTAAGTCTGATTGTTATTTTAGTCTCCTCATTATCTGAATATGCGCATAAATCAGAAAAGGCGCCCTCCTATCATAAGGAGAACGCCATTGTTCTTAATTAAAATAAACCATTTTCCTAAAAAAATCAAGTACTTTTTTAAAAAATATTTTTTTTAGAAGGTTTTTAAGCTTTTCCAACAGAACCGAATAACTCCATCTTCTCTTTTACTGTGGCTTTGATGGCATCTGTTCCTGGTGCAAGAAGCTTACGAGGATCAAATCCCTTACCCTCTAAATCTTTGCCTGCTTCAATATACTTACGGGTAGCTTCTGCAAAGGTAAGCTGGCACTCTGTATTCACATTGATCTTTGCTACGCCAAGGCTGATAGCTTTTTTAATCTGATCTTCCGGAATACCTGTCCCACCATGAAGAACAAGTGGCATGCTGCCTACTTTATCTTTTATAGCTGCCAGAGTATCAAAGCTTAAACCTGCCCAGTTTGCCGGATATTTTCCATGAATGTTGCCAATTCCTGCTGCCAGCATGGTTACGCCTAAGTCAGCAACCTGCTTGCACTCATCAGGATCTGCACACTCACCCATACCAACTACGCCGTCTTCCTCGCCGCCGATGGAACCAACTTCTGCTTCAATGGAAAGGCCTTTTTCATTACAAACCTTTACAAGCTCAGTTGTCTTTTCCACATTCTCTGCGATTGGATAATGGGAACCATCAAACATGATGGAAGAAAAACCTGCCTCGATGCACTTATAACAGCCATCATAAGAACCGTGATCCAGATGAAGTGCCACTGGAACACTGATCTTTAATTCCTCTATCATGGCTTTTACCATAGCTGTTACAGTTTTATAACCTGTCATGTATTTGCCAGCGCCTTCGGAAACTCCCAGAATAACCGGGGATTTCAGTTCTTCGGCTGTCAGTAAAACAGCCTTTGTCCACTCAAGGTTGTTGATGTTGAACTGTCCAACTGCGTATTTTCCATCTCTTGCTTTTTCAAGCATCTCTTTTGCTGAAACTAACATATCACAGACCTCCATATTATTTATTGTCTTACATTTTTTTATTATAACCTATTTTAACTTATTTGGAAAGATTATTTTTTCAAAGATTGTTTTTTTTATAACAAAGTTACATTTACTTTCAAAACTATTTTAAGCTAAAAAGCTCATAACTGCCTCTTTCATTTTATCCCTTTCACACTCACTCTGGTGAAGGACAGGAGCCGTGCGGATTTCTTCAACTGCCTGGGGAATATCGGTTCCTGATACGTCTGATAAACGGTCAATGATCTTAAATTCATCTTCCCCCGACTTCTTTCCTTCCAGAGCCTCTAAAACACTTCCGGAAAACTTATATGGGCTGGCAGTGGAGGCAATCACTGTTTTTGTCTCATCCGCCGTCTCTTTCTTATACTGATGATAAACAGACGCTGCCACTCCTGTATGGGTATCAATCAGATAACCGGTACTGTCAAACAGCTCCTTAATGGTTGTCTGGTTGTCTGTTTCCTCTGCAAATCCACCCACAAAATCTTCCATGAACTTTTTCATGGCTGGTGTGACGGTATAGCTTCCTGTTTCACTAAGTTCCTTCATCAGCCCTGCATTTACCGCTGCATCGCTGCCGGTGCTTAAATAGATGAGACGTTCTAAATTACTGGAGATCAGGATATCCATGGATGGGGAACTGGTGAGAATAAACTCTCTGTTTCTGTCATAGGTTCCTGACTGAAAGAAATCATATAGAACTTTATTCTCATTGGAAGCGCAGATTAATTTGTCAATAGGAGCTCCCATCTGCTTGGCTATATAAGCAGCCAGAATGTTTCCAAAGTTACCTGTGGGAACTGCCACATTGATTCGTTCTCCATCAGATATCTCTCCGCCTGACAGCAGCTTCCCATATGCATATACATAATAAACCACCTGAGGAACCAGTCTTCCTATATTGATTGAATTCGCGGAAGAAAGCTGATATCCCTTCTCTTCCAATTGAGCAGCAAATTCCTGATCGCCAAAGATCTTTTTCACTCCAGTCTGGGCATCGTCAAAATTCCCATGTATGGCTGCTACGTGGGTATTCTTCCCTTTTTGTGTTAACATCTGAAGTTCCTGGACACGGCTCACTCCGTTTTTAGGATAGAAAACAATAATCTCCGTTCCTTCCACATCGGCAAATCCGGCCATGGCTGCTTTCCCCGTATCTCCGGAGGTTGCTGTCAGTATCACGATCTTATTCTTTACCTGATTCTTTTTAGCTGCAACGGTCATCAGGTGGGGTAGTATGGAAAGTGCCATATCTTTAAACGCAATGGTGCTGCCATGGTATAATTCCAGATAGTATGCACCGTCCGCTTTGGCAAGAGGGGCAATTTCTTCCGTATCAAACTTGCTGTCATATGCACGGTTAATACAGCTTTTTAATTCCTCCTCTGTGTAATCGGTGAGAAACAGCTTCATGACTTCATAAGCAGTTTCCTGATATGTCAATGTAGAAAGTTCTTTCATGGTCTTGTCTAGCTTCGGGATAAAGCTTGGCATAAACAACCCGCCATCTGCTGCCAGCCCTTTTAAAATTGCCTGGGAAGCCGTCACATTGGCTTCTTTGCCTCTGGTACTCTGATAGGATAATTCCATGGTATCGCGTTCCTTTCCTGCTCTCTCTTAATAAGTGTGATTGAAAAAACCTTGCCAGCATTGTAGCACACTTTAAACTCGGGTGCAAGAAAAACAGGCAAAAAAGTTTTCTTATTGCGGACATATGTTTTTGTATAGAGGACATTTTTCTGATTTGCATCTCCTGTAATGATGTGGTAAGATACTGTCAGAAATGCAGAAAGGAGTCACTGTCACATTGAACTATCCTAATATTGTAAAAGGCAGTTTTATTAACCGCCCAAACCGCTTTATCGCTTATGTGCAGATTTTATCAGGGGACGGAGAAGAAAAGACCGTAATCTGCCATGTTAAAAATACAGGCCGCTGCAAAGAACTTCTTCTGCCGGGCGTTACAGTACTCCTTCAGTATCATCCGGAAGCCTCTGTCCTCGGCAGAAAAACAGAATACTCTCTAATCGGTGTCTATAAAAAAAGGGAGAAAGACACACTGTTAATCAATATGGATTCCCAGGCTCCTAATTTAGCAGCTTATGAATGGATCTTTGGATCTGAGTCAGTTTGTGATGTAAAAAGAGAGGTCACCTACGGTCAATCCCGATTTGATCTGGCTTTTCAGTTAATCGGTAAAGATGAGTCTGGATGTGTGACCCACACTCCTGCATTCATGGAGGTAAAAGGGGTGACCTTGGAGAATCACAACCATGCTCTTTTTCCTGATGCTCCCACAATACGGGGTATCAAGCATATCGAAGAACTGATTCATGCAAAAAATGACGGATATGAAGCCTACCTCCTGTTTGTAATCCAGATGAAAGGAATGACCGGCTTTTCTCCGAATGAAGAAACCCAGCCCGAATTTAAAGAAGCTTTAAAAAAGGCCTTAGCTGCAGGAGTCCACATCCTTGCATATGACTGCCAGATTACCGAGAACTCCATGATTGTGGACCAGCCAGTACCTTTGATTCTCAACTAACCGGATCATTCTTCCTCACTCCAGATAGAAATCCGGGGTGCGGGATAAAAGCTCCCTGCGGTCAACAATCCGGTATACCCTGTTTTCCTTTCTTATAACACCGTCCCTGCAAAGCATGTTCATAACGCGAAATGTCTGGCGATAGCTGGCTCCAATGGATTTTGACGTATCTGCCAGTGTCTCCAGAAAAATCCCTTCCTGTTCCGCAAACAGAATAAACGCACAAAGCCGTTCTTCGCAGGTATGAAGGGCGGTAATCACACTCTTTTTGGAACTTCTTATCAGCTTTGATGCCAGTTCTCTCCCTATGTCATTGACAAAAGGGAGATTCTGTTTTAATTTCTCTTCGTATTCTTTATAGGGAAGACCGATGCAGATAAACTCTGTCACTGCACTGATGGTCGCGTTTGCAATATGGGAGCCTGTCATTAACTCCACATCCCCAATAATCCCTTCTGAAATATAATAGCAAAGTAAAAGATCCTTTCCATTGGCAGAAGCAGAACAGACTTTTGCTTTTCCAGAAACAACCAGAAGAAAATATTCCATCTCCATACCTTCCTTTAAGATCAGCTCTCCCGGCGCAAACCGAAGCAAAGCAGAATCACCAAGATCCATGTCTGATAAATGAAACTGAAGAAATATATTTCTGATCCTCTGTTCCGTGATATTCATCTGCATCGCCTCCTTCCTGTCTCTTTCTGGAGTATGACATATGTCATACCGTATTGTCAACGGGGTATGGTATGCTTGGATTCGAAATCGGAGGTGATTTTATGTATAATTTTCTTTCTCTCCTTGCTGGCGTAATTATATCCTTCATGATTGCGCTCAATGGAGGGCTGACAGCACAGTACGGGGTATTTGGGGCAGCTGTTATCATTCATATCGTAGGTGTTTTATTTGCATTCCTTCTGCTTCAGTTTCTTCTTGACTCCAGTCAGAAGTCAGCAGAAAAACTCCCCTGGTGGCTATACACGGGCGGAATCATCGGAGTGCTGACGACCGCATTCAGTAATTTCGCATATGGGAAACTCAGTATAACAGGAATCATTGCCTTAGGACTTTTGGGACAGGCCATGGCTTCCCTTGTCATAGACTGGCTGGGACTCTTTGGAATGACAGCATATCCGCCTAAAAAGCACACGCTGGCTGGACTGATACTTGCGTTTCTTGGAATTGTTGTCATGTTGAACCATTCCTTCTACGGAACAGCATTACCGGTTCTAATCTCTCTTTTAAGCGGGACTACCATCGTTCTCTCCCGCACAGTCAATGCTGGTTTGTCGAAACACACCGGAGCTCTTAAGGGTTCCTTTATCAATCATGTGACAGGACTTCCGGTAACACTGATTCTTCTGTTTCTTTTTGGAAGAAATGAACCGGTTCTTAAAAGTTTCATTCTTTCGCCCCATATCTGGATCTACCTTGGAGGAACTTTAGGAGTTATCACTGTTTTACTTTTCAATGTAACAGTTCCCAAAATTCCTTCATTCAGACTTACGCTTCTGTCCTTTACCGGACAGATTTTTACCGGAATTATACTGGATCTCATTACCAGGAAAGGTTTTACTATGGCAACCTTTTCAGGGGGGCTTCTGGTGGCCGCAGGGGTTGGAATCTCCATAGCTGGAGAACGCTTCACTTTGCTGTTTAGAAACAAAGCTCCCGTAACAGACGAAACTTTATAAGATCAAAAAACAGGATGGAAGCTGAAAAAGCTGGGTTGTATACAGCTTTTCAGACTTCTATCCTGTTTTAAAATTTTCTTCCACCGCCCCCCATGGTGCGGCCGGAATTAGTATGAACAGTACTTTGTCCCCCAGAAGACATGCCTCCGCCTCCAGAGGAGCGGTTACTTCCCCCAGTATCACGGGGTATGATCACATGGGTCACAACGCTATTCACTAAATTGTCATTTTGCCTTGAATATCGAAACTCGCAGTTAGCCCGGTAAGCCAGAAGGGAGTTAGCGGCTCTTCCTCTCTCTTTCGTCATGGAATACTGACTTTTTACACCACCGCACACAGCGGCTGCGGCGGCGGCGGCCACTAATATTGCCAACGCAGCTTCATACCATTCTATATTGCGGTAAACACTGATTTCGCCTGTATCGGTATTGTAATTATACTGGCCTCCCGGTATCCCTGCCCGGTAATATTTGGTCACTCCCGACAGATAAGTCCTGGCACAGGCAGCATAATCACCCTGACTGATCTCTTTATATGCATCATCAAGAATTGCATTCCATCTTTTGTCAGTCAGAAAACGGTTCATCTTTCCTACTGGCAGAATAAACATCTCCCTGTTATCCATATCTATTAAAAATAAGACACCCCGGTAATCACTTCCCACTCCAAACTTTCTTTCAATATAGAAGTTTTCCGCATACTCTTTCGCAGTTTTTCCACTGGTGTTATCAGATGTTACTATCACCACATCCATATTCATCTCTTTTTTCATAGACTGGATCATAGTTTCAAATTCCGCCTTCTCATCTGCTGTGAAAAGACCTGCATCATCATAAACCCTTGCTTCGTTCCCAGTTTGTTCCTGATTCTGCATCGCGTACGCAACTGGCATCTTTCCAAATAACAGGAGTACAGATATCAGAAATATTAAAATGCCAGAAAATAGTTTTATTATTTTCATATAAAATACCCCACAAGTAGCATAAACAGACACACAGGGACAAATACTTTCGCAAATAGAAGCATCAGCTTCCCTTTGTCAACCGGGATCTCGCCGCATACCTTTCCCGTTTGTCCATTAATGGTGAAATAATAAATCCGATTTTTACTTTCATCATTATAAGTAAGCGTCCACACAGGAAGAAGCGCATATTCCCATGTCTCGTTCTCTAACTTTATATCCTGATTTTCTACCCTTACATGATCATATGACGAGATGCTGTTACGCATTGTATCAGCTGCAAAATTTCTGATTTCAGACTTTACCTCATCTGTAAATTCCTGCTTCTCCATATCTCTTCGCTCTGCTACAAAACCAGAGAGATATCCCATTGTAAAAGGTTCTAACTTGTCTGTCTCAAATGGAAGTACGCCTTCCACCAGTTTACGGTTTGCTTTCTTTAATGCATTGCGTGGAACAAATTTTACTGGCATGGTGCCGGATCGATTAACTTCATATGTCTCAGTCTCCGTATACCTTCTGTCACCGCTTACCCATACCCGGATCCGCTCCGCTCTCGCTTCCAGACTTCCCTGAGTGGTACAACTATATAGAAGATAGGGAAAATAGACGCCTGTGATCTTTTCAATCTGATCCTCACTGTAAAATGCCTTGGGAATATACCGTTTCTTCTTAAGCCAGTCCCGAAAGATTCCCGTAGCCTCTTTTTTATCATAAGAAAAAGGAATCACATAATCCGGATGAAATTCCCCGCTCAACCGTCCGGATAAGATAACCGGGTTATGGCAGTAATAGCAAAAAGACGCTGCTGTGGTGCTGTCCGTTACAAGTTCAGCACCGCAGCTGGAACAAGTGTATAATAAAGTCTCTGATTGAACTCCTGATTCTTTCTTTTCTTCCTGCGTCTTTTCTTCATGCGCATTTTCTTCCTGCGTCTTTTCTTCCTCATTCCGGAATGCTTCCTGTGCGAATTCAGACAAACAGTATTCACAGGTATACCTCTGCTTTTGAGGATTAAACTTTAACGGTCCCCCGCAGTTGGGACACTTATAAGAGATAATTCCACTCATGGCCTTGGCTTTCCGCATTCAGAACAGAATTTACCGGTATTAACCGCTCCGCAGCCACAGGTCCATGGGCCTTCCGGCTTCTTGCTGCCGCAATCCGGGCAGAATTTTCCAGTGTTAACGCTGCCACAGCTGCAGGTCCATGTTTCCTGTGCACCTGCATTCTTTGCTGCCTGATTCATCTGCATCTGATTTGCATTGGCGGCGGAAGCAGCTCCCATAAATCCACCTGCAGTATTCATTCCCATACCCATGCCCATGAATCCTGCCAGTGAGCCATTGGCATTGCTTCCCGCTGCCTCGATTCCTCTGGCCGCCGCGCCTTGAACATAACCTTCCCGTATGCCTGGATCGCTGAGCATTGCTCCCTGATTTCTCATCTGGATCAATGATTTGGATTCTTCATCGTAGGAGATGCTTGCAATTCCCACAGACTGGATTTCGATTCCTCTTCCGGCTCTCCACTGGTCATCTAACACATCTGACATGTACTGCCCCAGTTCTCTGCCCTTGGAAGCTACATAAGATATCCGGATTCCATCGGATGACATCTGATTAATGGAAGACTGTAGGGCTTCTAAAAATTCCGATAAATACTGCCCATTAATATCCTCCACCTCAATATGATCTGCATTCTTTGGTACAGCCTCTGCATAAAAAAGAATGGGGTCTGTTACTTTTATGGAATAAGTGCCGTGAGCCCTTAAAAACAGCTCTGCATTGTAAAACTGATCGAAATAATTAATGGGATTGGGTGTGCCAAACTTGATTCCCTTGATTTCCTGCAGATTTATGAAGTAAACCTTCTGGGCTGTCGGTGTCTGACCTCCAAAGCGGATCCGGTCAAAGGATTCGCTGACTGCTTCCTTTAACTGACCATTAAAAAGAGAGGGCATGGAGGAATTCTTAACAGTAAAGTATCCAGGCTCCCCCGTATAATCAATTACCTTTCCCCCGTCAACCAGAAGCATAAACTGGTTGGGGTAAACATGAATGACAGAACCGTCTGAAACCGTATTATCAGTTCCCTTTGTATTGGATCCTTTCCGAACCTTTACACCGCTGGTAAACAGGGTCTGATCTCCCATATCGCCTGCCTCTATCACTTCCAGCCACTGGTCAGCCAGTGAGCCTCCGATTGCTGAAGTCAACGCTTTTACAATTCCCATTCCGATTCCTCCTTTAGATTTTTATTACATATTATACTGCACAGATGATGTCTTGGCTATCCCCTGCCCCGCATCATGGCAATTTCTTTTGCATATCCAGGTAAATCATTGGGTGTTTCCAGATAAAAAGGCAGATTCTTAAGACTGGGATGTTCCACGATCCGTTTTAACGCTTCAAATCCGATCATTCCTTCTCCAATTGCCGCATGCCGGTCCTTATGGGAACCAAGGGGATTTAAACTGTCATTTAAATGTATGGCTTTCAGCCTGGAAAGGCCGATTATCCGGTCAAATTCATTTAAAACTCCATCTAAATCTCCGGCAATATCATAACCTGCGTCCCAGATATGGCAGGTATCCAGACAAACTCCCATGCATTCTTTTAACTCAACCTGATTAAGAATTTCGCGAAGCTCTTCAAACGTTCTTCCCACTTCACTGCCTTTTCCAGACATGGTTTCCAAAAGAACCGTGGTTTTCTGGTCTGGTCTTAAAATCTGATTCAGCATATGGGAAATATAACGGATTCCTATTTCTGCTCCCTGGCCAGTATGGCTTCCGGGATGAAAATTATAACAATTACCAGGAATATATTCCATTCGATCCAAATCATCTTTCATGGTATCTCTGGCCAGTTCCCTTAACCCCTCGTCAGCCGAGCATGCATTGAGGGTGTAGGGAGCGTGGGCCAGAATCCGGTTAATTTCGTGCTCCTTAGCAAAAGAGAGAAAACGCCCGATATCTTCCGGATCAAGCTTTTTGGCTTTCGTTCCTCTTGGATTTCTTGAAAAAAACTGAAATGTATCCGCACCGATTTTCACAGCTTCTTTGCCCATGGCAAGAAATCCTTTGGATGAAGATAAGTGACAGCCGATTGTAAGCATAAAGATCTCCCTCTTATTTTTTTCTGATTCTTCTTCTCTTGGACTGACTGACGCCCTTTATGGCTATAAGAATAAATATGGCTGCCAGAAGAAGCTGAATCAGGATGCTTAACAGCACCCAGTTATTCATGATAAAGTTATCCGGGTGAGGTCCAAACCAGTTATTCAGACTGCTTATCACCGGATTAACCCCAGCCTGCTTGTTGATCATCACGTAAAAGGTTGCCACTGGATTTAACAACAGCAAATACAGGCAGGGACCGGAGTTTGCCTGATCTGTCACTCCATTGATACTGGAAGCATAAGAGCTGTCCATATTCATTCTTGCCATGGAAAGCATAAATATATTGACTGCATAAGTTCCTGCTGCTATAAAAACCAATACCCCATAGCTCACCACAGTGGCTACGGTAGATCGTTTAAAAAGAGAGGAAAAACAGATTCCCATACTTCCGCAAAGAAGTGCAACGCTCAGATAACAAAGCAGCAGCAGAAGCACATCATGAAGCATTATTCCGCCATACACAAAGGAAACCGCAAGCAGAGGGAAGCTGGAAACCACCATGAGAAACATGGTACTGAAAGAAGATAAAAGCTTTCCCCATATAATTTCTGATGGCTTCATGGTTGTGGTCAGCAAAATATCAAGGGTCTGCCGTTCCCGTTCACCGCTTATACTCCCTGCAGTGAGTGCAGGCATAATAAACATCAGCATAACAAATTCAACAACTGCAACAAATACGTATAAAGTGGTAAAGGACGAATACTGGATCTCAGCCGTCAGCTTTACCCGTTCTACTACGGAATACATATTGAGAAGAATTACCAGCGCCAGGATGGAATTAAAAATCACCAGAATCAGTGCCAGCCGGAAACTTCTGGCACTGACCATGGTCTCCCGCTTATAAACCGGATTCGTTTTCATGTACAAGCACCGCCTTTTCTTTATCAGGATCTGTAATCTGCATAAATAAGGATTCCAGACTTCCCTGTTCCCTGCTAAATCCATGAACCATTACTTCCGCATCAATCAGCTGCTGAAGCAAAATGGCCTCATCCTGCTGGTCTCCGATAAAATTCACCCGGATATCCCCTTCCTTGACTGCAATCGTCTGCACACAGGGCTGGCTTTTTAAAATAGTAAGGGCTTTTTCCTTACTGCCCAGAATGGAAATAACCAGAGGATTCGTAGCATTCACCCGCCTTAAAATCTCCTCCATGCTTCCGCTTAAAACCATCTTTCCCTGGTCAATGATTCCAATATCAGTACACAGCTCAGACAGTTCAGACAGAACATGGGAGCTGATAAAAATGGTCTTTCCCTGTTCTCTCAGTTCTTTTAAAATCTCCTTAAACTCAAACCGTGTTCTTGGATCCAGACCAGAGGCAGGCTCATCAAGTACCAGCAGGAGAGGATCATGAATCAGGGCTCTGGCCAGACAGAGGCGCTGCTTCATACCTCTTGATAAACTGTCTACATAGAAATCTGATTTATCCTCCAGCCCTACCTGTTCCAAAAGAGTCATATACCGGCTTCTGGCTTTGAGACCATTAATTCCGTAACAGGAAGCAAAAAACTCCATGTATTCATTGACCTTTAAGTTGTCATACACTCCAAAAAAATCAGGCACATAGCCGATTTCCTGCTTAAGTATATTCAAACCGTCAGACACATCTGTCCCGTTAATTAAGACCTGACCGCTGTCTGCAAATAAAAGACCAGTCATAATCTTAATAGCAGTGGTCTTTCCCGCTCCATTGGGTCCTACAAAACCATAAAGGGATCCTTCGGGAATCATTATATCAAGTCCGTTTAAGGCATGAAATTTGCCGAACTTTTTCTTTAAATTTTTAATCTCTAATATCATTTATCCCTCCCCAGAACCATCAGCATGGGCAGTGTCACATACCAGTTGTTTTCTATGCTGTCCTCACATACATATTTGACCGTCAGTGTATTACCCGGTGATAAATATGCGACCAGTTCCCTTGCCGAATATTGTGTTTTACCTGGATCCATGAGATCGTAATTCCCCGTATCGTGATTGTAAAAGTACATTTTTCCTTTAAATATATTGGTATAATTCGTACTCTGACTGTCTAAAAATTCTTCGGAGGGATTCTCAAATATCAGTTTCTCCACGCTCACATCATTACCCAGAGAATATTCCAGCGCAACCGGATCCACGCCGTATATGGCATTGGTATCTGAATAATACTGTCCGCTTACTGTTGTAGGCATTCGCATCAGCGCAGACCTGTATGTCTCATCATCCTTTTTCAAATTTACATTGATAGCAGAGGTATACATCGTTACTCCATAGGTTTCATATCCCCCGTTTACAAGGAACTGATTATCCTTCTGATCCTCACTGAAAGCTACAATCCGTGCTTCCTGGTTGTAAAAAGAGGAATACCGGTCCAGATAAAAGCTTAAAATATTGGTTCTTGAAAGAGCAAGCATATAATCCGGATCTTCTATATCCGCCTTTGAATACTGATAGCCTCCTGTTACCCGGGCAGACACCTGTAAGGAATTATTAATGGGATAATTGATAACAGAAATTCCATCCAGCTGTTTGGTCTCCCCTGGCTTTAACTCATCGATGACAACCATCTTGCCATACATGAGAATTCCCACCTTTTCCACAGAAAAAGGATATTCATTGGTAACAGTTCCATATACATTTCCATTAAACAGGGTGATTTTGGCCCACAGACCCTTCAGGTTCTCATTTGATGTTCTTTTCTTCAGTGCATAGTATTTAGGTGAAAATGCGGCTGCATTCTGTGCAGATACTCTTGTTCCGCCTTCCCCATAGCTGATCCGGACATTATAATCTTCACTACCTGTAAACTTCGGTACGGGAGCCCTTTCATAGGACTTGCTTCTGGTTATGGGAAGAAGGTTATAGGAGGGATCTAACAGTATGGAATAGGCTCTGTTATAAGGGGTTCTCATATTTATATAGGTATATTCATCCTCATAATTTTCTGAATTATCAAAGATTGTGGCATAGGTAAAAAAGGTATCCCGAAACCGGGTCTTTGCGCCCATGAAGTAAACCACCACAGTAAACAGAAGAGACACAGACACAATCGCAGTCCGGTAATAACGTCTCTTGTCTTTCCGTTTTAAAATCAGATAGGTTCCCGGTCCAACCAGCACAATATAGGTTAAAATAACGATGGAATAAAACGCAAGACCTGGAAGCTTATCCACATCTCCAGTATTAAGCATGTTCTGAACGGACCAGAACTGGCCGGAATTGCCGCTGTATAAATAAGAAGAGAGATTATTTAATCTGGTTTCTCCAAGCAGAGCCGTAAACATCTTATCAACGTAGGAACGCTGTGTTTCGCAAAACGGAGCAATATCAACAAAATCATAGGCTGCAACGCCTACCACTCCTTTTCCCCTGACTGCAGCTGTTAAAACAGGAAACTGATCATTTGACAGGACACCGGTTCCTCCCTTTAAAGAGATATCGGCGCAGATAAGATTCATAAAGGAATCTCCAGGACCATTGGTGGCATACTCCACTCCCATGTCCACCGATTTTTCTGCAGGTACTTCGTAATCTTCATTGAGTAGATCTGACCGGAACGCATACAGCGTATCATCTGCACGGGCGCCGGTTCCAAGAAGAAGGGTTCCTCCATCCTTTACCCATTCCATAATGGCAGATATCTGATCTTTTGAAAGCTTTCTTGTATCATAATCGGTTATGACAAGTACATCAAGCAGATCCAGACCGATCACATGATCGGGCAGCTTCTCCGCCTGCATGGGAAATGTTCTTATTTTCACAGCGCTGTAATTGACTCCCACGCCCTCCATGTAGGACAGCTTCTCCGGAGCGTCAGACAATATACCTGCATAAAGTTCTGCCACATCTGTGGGCACGTTCATCTTTAAGCGCTTTCGTATCAGTTCTGTTCCCTGGGAATCTAACAGCTTCACATATAAAATATCCGCTCTTCCCACGGGAATATCCAGAGATTTCTCTACAGAACCCATGGCATCCAGGGTAATCGGGTAATCGTATTGATAGATGTCATAGTCGGATTCCATCGCCTCTACACGCACCGTACCGTTAAAGGGTGATGCAGACTGGCTTTTCAGTGAGAAATTCACAGGAACATAGCGGTCTGCCTTGGCGTTTCCGTCATATCCATATGTAACCTCCATGCCGATACCGGAAGTATTCTCACCGACATATTCTTCAGAATAGGAACTTCGCCCATTCCCTCCATTCTCCGTACCATTTGCGGTCATGCCGAAAACAGGCAGCAATGAGCTGCCTGCCAACGTGAGCGCCATGGCACAAATCAGGGATATCTTTCTGAGTTTCATTTTGTCACCCTATCTTTCCAAAGTTCTCTTTATTCACATCAAAATCCGTTTTCAGTTTTACCGTAAATACTGTTCCTGATAAGTCACTGGAGACATGAATGGTTCCCCCGTGCATATCCACAATGCTTTTGGATATGGCAAGGCCAAGCCCTGTTCCTCCTGTATTGGTGGAGCGGGACTGCTCCACACGGTAAAATTTGTTGAAGATCAGAGGAAGTTCTTCTTCCGGTATGACATATCCGTAGTTTACCACCTGGATGGATACAAGTTCTTCGCTTCCATGTACCTTAACCAGGATCCTCTTTCCATCTGCTCCGTATTTGATTGCATTATTAATGAGATTATCAAACAGACGGGCCAGAAGATTGGCGTCTGCTGAAACGATCTGGACGGGGACATTGCTTTGCAGCTCATAGGAAAGGTTCTTATCCATAAAACTGGGATAAAACTCCTCCAGCAGCTGGCTTAAAAGTTTTATAACATCCACTTTTGAAACGTTCATTGAAATCTTTCCGTAATTAAGCTTGGTAAATCCAAACAGATCTTCAATCAGCTTTTCCAGCCGTTTTGTCTTTACGTATGCAATCCCTATGTACTTTTTCTGCAGTTCCTGGTCAATGACTCCATCTTTGGATAAGAGCTCCAGATAACCGATTATGGAAGTAAGCGGTGTTCGCAGGTCATGGGCAATATTGGTAATCAATTCATTCTTTGTCCGCTCTGCTTCCCGCTCTTTATCCATTAAATCTCTTAAATCTCCAACCATCTTGTTTAAACTGGCTGCCATGACGGAAAACTCATCGTCCCCTTCAAGATCCACTGTTATGTTTAAATCTCCTTCAGAAATCCTCTGCATGGCATCGGATATTCTCCCGATGTAACGCATGGATTTTTCCTGAAGCAGGAGAAACGTCACTGCGAATATGCCGATTCCAAAAACAACATAGATAATTATCACCACCACATCAAATGAGGTGAGCATCTCAAGGAACGCATTGTCCTTTTGAGAGCTCCTCATATAAGATGCAATCAGCGATACATTGGTTACCAAAAATATCTCGATCAGAACCGTTACAATGGCACTGTAAAATATATTGGCAATGACACGGGTATGGAAACGATGATTGATATCATTTTTCAATTTTGTATCCTACCCCCCAAACAGTTGTGATGATCTTGTTCTGTCTGGTGTCTTCCTTCATCTTTCCTCTCAGACGCCTGATATGTACCATTACCGTGTTATTGGCTTCATAGACCTTCTCATTCCATACTTTTTCAAATATTTCATCTGTACTGAAAACTCTTCCCGGATTGGAAGCCAGCAGAAACAGGATATCAAATTCGATGGGGGTGAGCTTTATCTCTTCTCCATATACCGTCACCTTATGATTATCCTTATTAATGGTCAGTCCCCTGATTCCTATTTCATTCTTTGCCGATTCGTTTACCGCACTGTTGGGATTAAGCTGGGTATAACGGCGCAGCTGAGATTTGACTCTGGCAGTCAGTTCCAGTGGATTAAAGGGCTTTGTTACATAATCATCCGCACCGGTTCCAAGTCCTAAAATCTTATCTAAATCGGTTGACTTGGCACTGAGCATAATAATCGGAATGTTGTTGGTTTCCCTTATCTTTTTACACATGGTCAGACCGTCCATCCCCGGCATCATAATGTCTAAGAGCACCATATGGATCTGAGTCTTTGTCAGAACCTCCAGTCCCTCTTCTGCATTGTTTGCCTTGTATACTTTATATCCGTCACTGACCAGATAAATCTCCACCAGATCCGCAATCTCTTTCTCGTCATCCACAACCAGAATGTTTATTGTCTCGGACATTGAAAAATACCTCCCTTGTCGTTATGTAAGCGGCGTTCTCAAATTGAAAAAGAAAAAGCCTGCATCCATTTTACCACAAGAAAGGTATCTTTGCCTTACTATTTTCTTACAAAAAACCTATAAAACGGTAAATCAGGAATACCCTCTCATCCCTGACTTTCTGTAGGAATAAACACCCTGCTGCCAGCCGGATCCAGCCTGCCAAGTTCCGCCCTGACATACAGGGATGCCTCCTCACAAAACTGCTCCTGGCAGTTGATCAGGGTCTTTCCCCTTTTATCCGGCTTCTCCCATGTCCCGTCCGGCTGCAGAATATGAGTCTTAACATTGTCCTCTAATTGTATTTTCAGGACATGCATAATCCGTTCCAAGAGTTTCTCATCTTCCACAGGGAACATGATTTCCACCCGCTTATCTAAGTTTCTTGGCATCCAGTCGGCACTTCCAAGATAAAGCTCCGGACTTCCGTCATTTTCAAAATAGAAGATTCTTGCATGTTCCAGAAAATTACCTACTATGGAACGTACCGTAATATTTTCACTTAAACCGGGAACACCTGCTTTTAAGCTGCAGATGCCTCTGACAATCAGCTGTATGGTCACTCCTGCGCAGGAAGCCTCGTACAGGGCAGCAATCACCTCTTTGTCGCACAGCGAGTTCATCTTGGCTATAATGTGGGCTGGCTTACCGGCCGCCGCATTCTTTGTTTCCCGGCGGATCATCTTTAAAAATCTGGCTCGCAGCCAGATGGGTGCCACAACCAGTTTATTCCAGTGAAGAGGCTCCGAATATCCGGAAAGCATGTTAAATACTGCAGTTGCATCCTCTCCGATCTGAGGGTTGCAGGTCATCAGCCCTAAGTCTGTATAAAGCCTGGCAGTGGAATCATTGTAATTTCCGGTACCCAGATGAACGTAACGGCGTATACCATCCTCTTCCCGGCGCACCACCAGGGTTATCTTACTGTGAGTCTTTAATCCTACCAGTCCATAAATTACGTGACAGCCGGCTTTTTCCAGTTTCTTCGCCCAGTTGATATTATTTTCCTCATCAAAGCGGGCTTTCAGTTCCACCAGAACAGAAACCTGTTTCCTGTTGTCCGCTGCTTCCAAAAGAGCGGCAATAATCGGGGAATTTCCGCTGACCCGGTAAAGGGTTTGTTTAATTGCCAGTACCTCCGGGTCCTTTGCGGCTGTTTTTACAAACTGAACCACGGGATCAAAGGTCTGGTAGGGATGATGAAGAAGAATATCTCCCTTACGGATATTGGTAAAGATATCATCTTCATTCATCAATTCAGGAACCTGCTGAGGAATGTAAGGAATTTCTTTTAAATGATCAAAGCCATTCAGTCCGTACATCTTCATGAGAAAAGTTAAATCTAAGGGACCAGGAATCTCAAATATGTCACTGGAGCTTATACTTAATTCTCTCTTTAAGATCTTTAACAGGCGTTTATCTATTTTATCTTCCACTTCCAGACGGATCGCTTCTCCCCACTGACGTTTTTTAAGCTGCTTTTCTATTTCTTCCAAAAGATCAACTGCTTCCTCTTCGTCAATGGTCAGATCGGCATTTCTCATGACACGAAATGGGTGGGTGGTGACAACGTTGTAATTTAAAAACAGACTTTCCATGTTCCGTTCAATAATCTGTTCCAGAAGGATAAAGGACCGTTCCCCTGATTCACCGGCAGGAAACTCCACAATTCTTGGAAGAACACTGGGAACCTGAACCATGGCAAACTCAAGTTCCTCTTCGCCGCTTTTCTTTTTGAGAAGTGCCGCAATGTTTAACGATTTATTTCGAATCAGAGGAAATGGTCTGGAGGAGTCCACAGCCATAGGAGTCAGCACCGGATAAACATCCCGGATGAAATACGTATCTGCAAACCTGCCCTCTGCTTCACTTAAATCTTCGTGACTGGAGATGACACGCAGTCCGTTCTGCTTCAAAGTAGGAAGTATGGAACGGTTATAGGTGGAATACTGCAAAGATACAAGCTCATGGGTCTGTTCGCTGATCTTCTCTAACTGCTCATCGGCTTTCATGCCTGCAATATCCGGTTTGGTGTATTTTGCATGAACCATATCCTTTAAGGAAGCCACACGAACCATATAAAATTCATCTAAATTAGAAGCTGTTATGCTTAAAAATTTTAACCGTTCAAAAAGAGGCAGGTTTTTATCTCTTGCCTCACTTAATACCCGATAATCAAACTCGATCCAACTCAGCTCTCGGTTTACATAATTATCCGGTTTGTAATAAATATCACTTATGTCTGCCATCAGGATAACCTCCTCTTCTGCCTCAGTACAGGCCTGATACCAAATATCTCCTCAAAAAAATCTGCCTTCTGATTAAACGATAATGCTTCCAGTGTCATATCTCCTTCATAAGAAGTGGTTACTACAAGCTTCCCTTCCTTAACATTCATCCGGCTGTCTGATAATTTCTGTTTATGGCTGCGATCCATGGAATTGGCAAGCCTTAATATGGCTGTCAGCTTTGCGATTAAAATGGTAATATCCTCATGAGATAATTCTCCCTTTGTATTACGGAATAATTCCTCATTGAGCTGCACCCGGTTATAATCAAATTCCAGACCGTTGTACCGTACTACATTGGCAATAATTTCCCGCTCCATATGGGACAGGCCAATTATTTCAGTTGACATAATAATACTGTAAGCGGACTCACTTGGCTTTTTCATGCTGATAAATTTGCCGCATGCATGTAAAATGGCCGCAATCTGTAAAAGAAGCCGCTCCCTTTTGCCCATACCGTGATACTTCTTCATGCAGTCAAATATTCCAAGTACATACTTTTCCATGCAGACTGTATGAGGACCATGACACTTATAACGCTTTGCCATGTTCCTGGAGGCAGCCAGAATATCCTCAGAAAAATCATGATGAAATTTCACAGTCCTGGCTTCTTCTGCGTATTCTGCAGCAATGCTGTCACATAAGCGGATTCCTGGAATCCAGAACATCTCAGCACCGGTCAGTTCCAATACACGTTTAAAAATAATCGTGGCAGGAACTAAAAGAGCGGCGTATTCTGCATTGACACCAAACCGGTCCTGAATCTGGTCAAGTGACATTAACTTAATCTTCTCATAAAAATTAATAAATTCTTCCGCAGTGATCCACTCTACCGGTTTTCCCCCATGGCTTTCTCTTGAAAGATAAAGGATACTCTCCCCGATGCCGATGAGATTTTTAATCTCACGGTCTCTTAAATAAACCTTGCGAAACGTATTTAACTCATTGTCAACCATCTCTTCGATCAGGGTGTTCTGCATCAGGGTACTCACCTGCATATCGCCCATCATCTCACGGATTCTCAATACTCCAAGCATCAGGTTCTGGGTGGATATTAGAGCGTCCTTATCAAATAAGGATACCTGCATACTGCCAAATCCCACATCTACGATGGCAGTTCCTTTTTGTATGATTTTATTAAATTCCGCATCCTTGGAGGCGATTGCCTTGTAACTGATAAAACGCTGCTCAGAGTTACTGATAATCTGAACCTCAATGCCGGTTCTTACCCGGATCTGATCCAGTACGATCTGACTGTTTTTTGCTTCCCGAAGTGCGCTGGTCGCATAGGCACGGTATCCTGTGACTTTATAGGACTGCATAATATCTGCAAAGTCTTTAATTACCTTACACATTTCGTCTACTAATTCGTAGCGGATTTTTCCGTTCTTATAGGTGTCCCTACCAAGGGCGATGACATGGCGGACATGATCAATCTTGCGGATTCCCGTTTTAGGGGAAATCTCATAGATGCCAAGTTCAAGTTCAAAAGATCCCACATCAATAGCGGCAAATAATCTGATTGCCATACTTGTCCTCCTTACTGCCCTCTACAGGACAGTTTTTTACTATTCTACCTTATTTTATTACCTTTTGTGTCAAATATCGGTAAAATTTGCAAAAAGATTAATTATTTTTCTCTTTTGCCAAAAGATAGGTAATAAACTGGCTTGCTGTTCTTCCAGATAAACCGCCGTGGTTCAGTTCCCATATATTTGCTTTTTGATAAAGTTCTTCTAAGGGCATGGAAATCTGGCTGCGGGCTGCCAGCTGCTTTACAATCTCTTTAAATTCAGCTGGTTCCGGAGCACCATAATAAATGGTTACACCAAATCGTGCCACAAGGGAAAGCTTCTCCTGGACGGTATCATTATTATGTAATTCATCATCCAGTTGTCTCTTATCGCTGAATTTTTCACGAATTAAATGACGGCGGTTTGAGGTTGCATAGATTAAAACATTGCCAGGCTTCTTTGCAAGCCCGCCCTCAATAATCGCCTTTAAATATTTATATTCCAGTTCCGTATCCTCAAAAGATAAATCATCCATATAGATGATAAACTTATAATTTCTATCTTTGATTTGTTCCTGTACTTTGGAAAGTGTATGAAACTGGTGCTTATATACTTCTATAATCCTCAGACCTCTATCATAATATTCATTTAAAATAGCTTTGATACTTGAAGATTTCCCGGTTCCGCTGTCGCCAAACAAGAGAACGTTATTGGCCGCCTTCCCATCTAAGAATGCTTCCGTGTTCTCAATCAGCTTCTCCTTCTGCCTTTCATATCCCACAAGTTCATTGAGATATATATGATCCATGCTGGTAATGGGAATGATCTGAGGTTCTTTATCCGTCTCCTCCACACGAAAAGCTTTATTCAAGCCGAATTTTCCTACGCCGAAATTCTTATAGAATAAGGTTATTTTTTCTCCGAAGGCTTTCACGTCCGGAGCTTCCTTTAACTCCACTGCAAGCGTTACTATCTGATCACGGATTCGTCTGTTATAAATTTTACTATTACCGTTATTGGCATGGTAATCAGAAAGAGCGGACCAGATTCCCTCTTCTTCCCCACAGTCTAATGCCCGTATGTCCTGATCAAACAGCTCCTTCATAATCTTAAAATCATGGGCAGCCAGCTGATTTAATGTTCCCTGGATGGAGCCTGTTATTTCGCAGGAGGTACTGTAAGCGTTTTCGTTATCTGCCAGGCACAATGATAAAAAACAATGCCAGAGATTCCCCTCAAAGCCATAAGATGCTGCCAGCTCGATAAGCTGACCGGCACAGGCGCAGGATTCCGGCATTGTTTCTGTATTTTTCTCCTGGATAAGAGTCAGCTGTCTTAACATCTGGTCAAAAAGTTTCTGATATTTTAAATCGCGGTATAAAATCAGTTCCTTCACGTTCTTTATTCCTCCCTGTGTAAACGGAAGTCCGGCCCTAACATAGGCCGAACTTCTATATAATCCTTAATAATTTCCCAGGACTCTCATATTGCGTCCCTCTTCTAAAATCCCCTTCAGCGCATTCTGAATGGAACATTCACTTAAATTTCCTTCCATATCTACAAAGAAGCGGTATTCCCAGTTTCTTCCTGGAATGGGTCTTGACTCAATCATAATCATGCTGACTCCATTATAAATCATATTGCTCAGCATGTTATAAAGAGTACCGCTCTTATGGGGCAGTTCAAAGCTGATGCTGATTTTTTGTGCTTCCTCCCGGTAGATCCTTTTATTTGACAGAATAATAAACCGGGTAGTATTGGACTTATTATGATTGATGGATGAATTAAGAACCTTCAGTCCATAAAGTCTGGCAGCGGTCTCACTGGCCACAGCAGCCTGAGTGGGATCTCCTTCTTCTATAATTTTTTTAGCAGCAGCGGCGGTATTCTCCACACTGATCTGCTTCCAGTTCCTGTTGGCATTTAGAAATTCCGAACACTGCATCAATGCCTGAGGGTGACTGAATACAGTACGGATATCTTCCGGCCTTGAATCTTTCAGCCCTAACAGCGCATGATTTACGGTTAAAAATGTCTCAGCCACTATATAATTGTTGTATTTCATCAATAGATCATAGTTGTCGATCACTGCACCAGCAGAGGAATTTTCAATCGGCAGCACCGCATAATCTGCACGTCCGGACTCCACTTCCTTCATGGCATCCTCAAAGGTAACCACATGATAACAGCTGATATCAGTTCCGAAATACTGAAGCGTGGCAGCATGGCTGTATGCACCCTCCACTCCCTGATAAACCACTTTTACCCCATCTGTGGGAATACTTTTTACCGGTTGAAAGGTGTCTTCCCCTTTCATTCCGTGCTCTGCCATCAGCTTGTACTGATAATGGCGGCTGATGGTCATCATCTGGGTAAACAGTTCACTGACTGCCTGTTTCATGAATGCATCTTCCACCATTCCGGTCACGGAATCAATTTTTTGTGTTTCCCGTTCCTTATCATAAACCGGCTTTCCGGTTTCTATCTTAAATTCAGCCACCTCGCCGCTCAGTCTCATTCTCTTTTCGAACAGTTCCACGATTTCACGGTCAATGCTGTCAAGCTGTCCTCTGATCTCAAGCAAGTCTAATTTTTTCATATGTCCATTCCTCTGCCTTATCTGTTGGTCTTCTTTACCGGCCTGTCAGCTTTCCCTGAAGGGAAAGTTCTTCTTCCAGCATACTCTCAATCTGTTTTTTTACATAAGCACCGGGGAACTTTTTAGATTCCGGTTCCAGCTCTTTCACCAGAAACGGCTCTCCAAATTCAATGGTTACTTTCGATGATCGAATAAATGGAAGGTGCTTTTCAAACACTTCTGCCGTTCCGGTTATGGCAACCGGAACTACCGGACAACCGCTTTTTTCTGCTATTTTCAAGCTGCCTTCCTTAAAAGGAAGAAGTTCCATAATGTCTTCATTTGTGTTCCTGGTTCCTTCCGGAAAAATCCAGACAGAGACTCCGTTTTTCACCTGCTCGATTCCCTGGAGAATGGTTTTTAACCCTTCTTTTACATTCTGTCTGTCCAAAAACAGGCAGTTCACATGCTTCATCCAGCCGGAGAGCAGGGGGATTTTTTCCATCTCTTTTTTAGCCACAAATCCTACCAGACCAGGAGCTGTGGTATAACCAACAAGAATATCGAAATAACTTCTATGATTTCCCACATACAGAACAGCCTGGTCACCTGGTATCTTTTCTTTTCCTTTTACTGTAATTTTAACTCCTGCAAAAAACAGGATAATCTTAAAGATCCACCGGACGTTAGAAATACTTCGCTCATGGCTTGCACGAAGGTTCTTTTTACCAGCCATGTTCTCAAAAATCAGAACCGGGATACTTAAGATAAGATAAAATATAACGGATGCTGCTACAAGAATAAATCGAATCATTGGTCTAATCCTCCATTCCATCTATTATATAGAATGGACTCTTTAATTACAATACTACCTTCCTTTCTTTTTTGTAATTTGTTCGAACAATAATCCCGTAGCAAACCACAGCGGAGCAAAATCCAGACGGATCAGACCGTCAATATTAGTGCTCCTGCCGGTATAATCCCATGGGCAGATTCCTCTGCCCCGCAAAAGTATTCCGGAGAAATACTCTGCCACAAAAATCAGCACCATATAAAGGAATCCATGACGAATGGCAATATCCGTCCGGGCAACAGCCAGACCGGTTCTGGGATTAACCCAGTGGTCAATCATCATTCCAATGGGTGCCAGAAATGCTCCGCATCCATAAATAGGAAACATAAGAAGAGACGTCTGACCCATCAGACGCCAGTCATGACGTAAGAAGGAGTCTGTTGCAGTAAACATTACTTCCAGGCACCAGCCTGTAACCCCGCATTTACAAAAATTTAAGGGTAACTCTTTTAAGTTTAATTGTGATAGTATCTTCATAAGCATCATTATGTGCCGGACATGGTGATATTATGTTGTGCTGTAAAAGAATTCTATAATAGAGGTGAGAGAAGTCTGCTGCCCTGTTCCTTAATCCGAATGAAGATACTTCTGGCTTCATATCTCTCTGGTGAAATCTCCTTACATACCTTTAAGTCCTCCAGGAATAACTCTTCTAATTTTCTGGTAGTCTCTTCATCATAGATCACTGCATTGACTTCAAAATTCAGTTCAAAGCTGCGGATATCCATATTGGCAGTCCCATAGGAACTGACTTTTCCGTCTGTCATCACTCCCTTTGAATGAAGAAATCCATTTTCATAGGTATAGCATCTGGCACCTTCGGATAAAAGATCTCCCACATAGGAATAGGTGGCCCAGTAAACAAAGGGATGGTCCGGTTTGCATGGTATCATGAGCCTGACATCTACTCCTGACCTGGCAGCCATCCTGAGCGCAGAAAGGACTGCATCATCGGGTACAAAATAGGGAGTCTGTATATAGATATGATGCTTTGCTTTTGAGAACAGCCGGATATAATTATCCCGGATCTGTCTGCTTCTGGCGTCAGGACCACTTGCAATAATCTGAATTCCAAGTTTTTTTTCTACCTGATTGATATCCACTACTCCCATATTATAAAGGCAGGCTCCGTCTTCGTCTTCACAGAAGTAAGTCATATTTTTAAATAAGTTTTCCCCAACTGCATAATTCCAGTCCAGTGCAAAACGGATCTGAAGGCTTAAAACAGATCCACCCTGAAGTTTTAAATGAGTATCCCTCCAGTAACCAAACTTAGGGTCTTTGGAAATATATTCTCTTCCTATATTGAATCCGCCCACATAACCAATCCGGTTATCAATAACAACAATTTTTCTGTGATTTCGATAGTTAATACGCAGGTGCAGCCTTCCAAGTACTGGTGGAAAGAAGATGCCGACCTTAACACCGCTTTTCTTTAATAAGTCCCATTTTGATTTGCGCATGAACCTTCCACCCATACCGTCACAGAGAATCCGGACTTCTACACCGGCCTTTGCCCGCTCAATTAATATGGGAATGATGGAGTCAAACAGCTCATCATTCTTAATAATATAATACTGCAGATGGATAAACCGGCTTGCTTTTGAAAGTTCTTCCCTGAGATCCTGAAACTTTTTCTCTCCATCGGTAAAAATTTCAACGGTATTATCAACGGTAAGAACGGAACCTGAGGTTTCTAAATTGTACATGACCAGATCGGAATAATCCCTTGCAAGGGAAGAATCCAGCCCGATATCATGACTTTTTAAAAACTCCTCCTGATTTCTTGCAGAGTAACGCATCCGGTCCTCCACTTCCTTCACCCGGAACATCTTACCTTTTCTCATATCCTGGCCAAGTATCAGATAAAAGAGAAATCCGAATACGGGAATAAAATACAACGCTAAAAGCCACGTCCAGACTGCCTTTGGATCCCTCCTTTGAAAAAAAACAATGATAACAGAAAGAATCAGGTTTATATAGATTAAATGATCCATGAGCCATTTCCAGACTGTTACGGTCTGATTCCAGACAGATCCCATATTAAATCCCTCCTTTCTCTTTCTAACCAGTTTCCTCTTCTACATGAAACAGTTTTCCTATTTTCTGCTCTTTCATTCTAATAATATTATGGTGTGACTCCTGCAAATAGTCTCAAATCTATTTTCCAAAAAGGGTCCCCGCAGCTGCGACGACCCTTTTGTATCCACTTCATTTACAAAAACTGATTTTTTTCATTGTCATACCGGTAATCAATGGAGGCCAGTGACTCTACAATCTCTTCTTCCTCGATTCCCAGGCTCAGACAGCACTCACTTAAAGATGGATAATAATCTCTCAGCTGAGTATTCATGTAACTGAGCAGCATAACCGGATCTTTGGGTATATTAGCCATTTTATTATCTCCTGCAACTGTTTGTCCCTCATTTTAGCATAGATTTCTTTTATTTTCAAGAAATGACCTGTACGAATGGAAAAAGAAATGCTACAATCAGGTTCATAATCCATCAGGAGGTAATTCTAATGAAAAAAATAATGATGCTGGGAACCGGTGGTACAATTGCATGTAAAAGAGGAGATTCTGGTTTAAAGCCCCTTCTGACTTCAGACGAACTTCTCTCCTATGTTCCCGATGCGGCGGATTTCTGTCATGTGGACAGTCTTCAGATATTCAATATAGACAGCACCAATATGCAGCCAAAACACTGGCTGGTGATTGCAAAAGCCATTGAAGATCATTACGATGCATATGACGGCTTTGTTATCTGCCACGGCACGGATACCATGGCTTACACAGCGGCGGCTCTTTCTTATCTGGTGCAGTATTCCCCAAAACCCATTGTCATAACCGGTGCCCAAAAACCCATTGACATGGAAAATACGGATGCAAGAACCAATTTATCTGACAGCCTTCGTTTTGCCAGTGATGACCGTTCCCATGATGTAAATATTGTTTTTGATGGAAAAGTAATTTCCGGTACAAGAGGGAAAAAGGAACGAACCAAAAGCTACAACGCATTTTCCAGCATTAATTTTCCCTATATTGCTACAATTCAGGATGGACATGTAATCTTTTATCTGGATGACAAAAAGAACTGCCAGGGAAGTCCCCTGTTTTATCATAAGCTGAATTTTAATGTGGCACTTTTAAAGCTGATTCCATCCATGGGTTCGGATGTTCTGGACTATATGGCAGAGCATTACGATGCAGTTATTATTGAATCCTTTGGTGTAGGCGGTCTGCCCTCCTATGATACCGGTGATTTTTATAAGGCCATTGAAAAATGGATTTCTCTTGGAAAAACCGTGGTTATGACTACCCAGGTAACCAACGAAGGCAGCAATATGTCTGTTTACGAAGTGGGTCACTCCATTAAGAAAGAATTCGGACTTCTGGAAGCATACGATATGACCCTGGAGGCTACAGTAACAAAACTCATGTGGATTCTTGGAAAAACAACAGATCCAAAGGAGATACGGGATAGCTTTTATCATACCGTCAACAGAGATATTTTGTGGACATTGCCAAATACCCATTCATGAAATACCAGCACAAAGGGGAGTCCTGACACACGGACCCCCCTGTTTTTTTATTCCAGATAAGCAATCAGTTTATCCCCTTCTTCAGAGACATCAATCACAATGGTACTTCCTGTATGGATCTCATCTCCAAGAATCACCCTTGCTGCAAGAGTCTCTACATGCTTTTGCAGATACCGCTTTAATGGTCTGGCTCCATACACCGGATCATACCCCTGCTCCACTACAAATTCGCCAGCCTGGTCTGTCAGTTCAATCTTTATCTCACGATCCTCCAGTCTCCGGTTTAAATCCTTCATGAGCAGACTTACAATACCAGAAATGTTACTCTTATCCAGTGGCTTGAACAGAATGATTTCATCCAGACGGTTTAAAAATTCCGGTCTGAAATGAGATCTTAAATCACCCATCACCATCTCCTCTGCCGCTTCTGTAATATTCCCATTACTGTCTATCCCGGTAAGAAGATACTGGGATCCGATATTGGATGTCATAATGATAATGGTGTTTTTAAAGTCTACTGTCTTTCCAGTGGAATCGGTGATCCGTCCATCATCAAGAACCTGTAAAAGCACATTGAACACATCCGGATGGGCTTTTTCCACTTCGTCAAACAGCACCACGGAATATGGCTTTCTGCGCACTGCTTCGGTCAGCTGGCCGCCCTCATCGTAACCTACATATCCGGGAGGAGCTCCAATCAGTCTGGATACGGAATGCTTCTCCATATACTCACTCATGTCTATTCTCACAATGTTGTTCTCTTCATCGAACAGACTCTCTGCAAGCGCCTTGGCAAGCTCTGTTTTTCCCACACCGGTAGGACCTAAAAAGAGAAAGGAACCAATGGGTTTCGTGGGATCTTTAATTCCAGCCTTGGATCTGATAATTGCTTCCGTCACCTTTAAAACTGCTTCTTCCTGTCCAATCACCCTCTTATGAAGTTCCTGATCCAGATGAAGGGTCTTGTTTCTCTCACTCTCAGTCAGACGGGCAACCGGGATTCCTGTCCATTTGGATACAATTCTTGCAATCTCATCTTCCGTTACACTTTCCCGTACCAGGCTTAAATCCTGATTTTTAACCCGCTCCTCTTCCTCTGCCAGTTCCTTCTGAAGCTGGGGTAATCTGCCGTACTGAAGTTCTGCTGCACGGTTTAAGTCGTATTTCTGCTGAGCTGTCTGGATTTCCCTGTTAAGGTTTTCAATCTCTTCTCTTAAGGAGGAAAGACGTTCTACCGATGCCTTCTCATTCTCCCACTGAGCCTTTTGTGAGGCAAATTCATCATGAAGCTCCGCCAGTTCCTGCTGAAGCTCTGCCAGACGGTCCTGGCTTAAGCGGTCTGTTTCTTTCTTTAAAGCAGCTTCTTCTATCTCCATCTGCATGATCCGCCTTGACAGCTCATCAAGCTCAGCCGGCATGGAATCCAGTTCAGTCTTAATCATGGCGCACGCCTCATCCACCAGATCTATGGCCTTATCCGGAAGAAAACGCTCACTGATATAACGATCAGAAAGGGTGGCTGCAGATACCAGAGCAGAGTCTGTGATCTTCACTCCGTGATAAACCTCGTACCGCTCCTTTAATCCTCTTAAAATGGAAATCGTATCTTCTACAGTCGGCTCATCTACCATAACCGGCTGAAATCTCCGTTCCAGTGCCTGGTCTTTTTCAATATACTGGCGGTATTCATCCAATGTAGTCGCACCGATGCAATGAAGCTCTCCCCTGGCAAGCATGGGCTTTAGCATATTGCCTGCATCCATGGAGCCTTCTGTCTTTCCTGCTCCAACAATGGTATGAAGCTCATCAATAAAAAGGATGATCTGACCGTCGCTTTTTTTCACCTCATCAAGAACCGCTTTTAAACGCTCTTCAAATTCACCCCGGTACTTTGCGCCTGCCAGCAAAGCACCCATATCAAGTGCAAACAGCCTTTTATTTTTTAAGCCATCAGGTACATCGCCTCTTACAATTCTCTGTGCCAGCCCTTCCACAACTGCGGTCTTACCAACTCCCGGCTCTCCGATTAATACCGGGTTATTCTTGGTCTTCCTGGATAGAATCCGGACTACATTACGGATTTCGCTGTCTCTGCCGATGACTGGATCCAGTTTCTGATCTCTTGCTCTTTCTACCAGGTCATACCCATACTTTGTCAGCGTATCGTAGGTTGCTTCGGGATTATCACTTACAACTCTCTGGTTGCCTCTTACTGTGGATAATGCCGTCAGAAAATTTTCTCTTGTGATGCCATAGCTGCGAAACAGTTCTTTTAATGCCTTTGATGGCTGTTTTAACATGGCCAGGAATAAATGCTCAACCGAAACATACTGGTCTCCCATTCCCTTTGCCTCATCCTCTGCGCTGATTAAGACCTTATTTAAATCATTGCTGATGTAAAGCTGTCCGCCGCTTACTTTAGGAAGCTTCTGGATTGCCCCTGCAGCTTCATCAAGAAATAACTCTTTTTGTATATTCATCTTGGTGATTAGTTTTAAAATCAGGCTGTCTTCAATGGTAAGAAGACTGTACAGCATATGTTCCTGTTCAATCTGCTGGTTTCCGTATTCATACGCAAGCTTTTCGCAGTTCTTCACAGCCTCCATGGACTTCTGTGTAAATTTATTAATGTTCACGGCAATTTCCTCCTTTATCTGGCTCTATAAAACATTACAGCGTTTGTTCTATATGTAATATAACAAACGCATTCGAAAGTGTCAAGATACTTTTGATTAAATTTATGATTTATAAATAATATCTTACAGTTTCCTTTCCCTCATTGTTTTTTCTAAAGGGTTCGCTTATAATCGATTCATACAATCGGAAGGAGGAGAATATGAACGACAGACACCGCTTTTTTTCGGTCCCTGCCATTCGCCTGGCAGCCGCCGCGCTTTTTTCCGTCTGGTTTGCTGCATACGGTGCAGACTCTTTTATCAGCTACGCCCATACAAAAGATGAATCCATTTATATTTCCGGAAACTGGGTGAAAGATGACGCCGGATGGCGCTACTTTAACCAGTGGAATTCCAAATATCCCGCCGGACAGTGGATCGAATACCAGGGTAATTCCTATTATTTTATGGATAATGGATATATGGCTACTGGCTGGCGTTATTTAAACAGCCATTGGTATTACTTTAATCCGGAAGAGGGAAGTACACAGGGAGCCATGGTTACAGGCTGGGTTCGTGACTCTCATAATAATAGCACCTTTTATACAAACCAGATAGGGATTATGGTAACCGGATGGCATAAGATTGATGCTCACTGGTACTACTTTAATCCGGGTTCGGATGGTGTTGTGGGGCAGATGGCAGTCAGCCGGTTGATTGAAGGCTCTTATGTGAATGCAGACGGGAAGATGAATGAAGAAAAACAGTAGGGAAATAATTGTTAACAATTATTTCCCTACTTAATGAACCGTACATACAAATTTAAAATATTATTACTGAAGCTCGTAGCTCTTTTCCATCTGTACTTTTCCTGACTTCTGTCTAAGTGTTGAATAAATAAAAAACAAAGTAATTAACACAACCGTAACAATAACTAATGTTGGTTTCAGGTTACGAAGAGATAATCCGATTACAAATAACGTCACACAAAGGCAGAATATCATCAAAGTATAGAATGCCGGTTTTGAAATCTTAAAGTATCTATTTTCCCAGGCATCCGGAAGACGTTTTGGAAGACAAATTACAGCGATAATTGCAACAACATCTGAAATACGGCTGATGAGAATTGAATTGCTAGTAATTGTACTGATGCTAAAGTTTAACAGTACCGGAACTACCGAAATAATGTAAATAACTGTAAGTAATATATAAGGAGCTCCTAAGTTGTTCGTTACTGCCATTTTTTTCGAGAACCAACCATCTCTTGCCATCTGATGGAATGGGCGGGAAAAAACAGTAAAGGATGCATTTAAAGTTGTAGCAAGTGCCATGATTGGTCCACCAATAATAAATGCATAATACAATGGACGGGAAAGTATCTGACCAGCTGCAAGTGTCAGTGGTTTTCCAGCGACCTGATCGATCGGAAGAACGCCAGAAGCAACAATTGCAATCAATCCGTATACAACAAGAATAACTCCACTGGCTGCTATAATTGCAAAAGGAACATCACGGCGGGGGTTTTTAGCTTCCTTACTAAAAGCAACAATAAATGACTGACCTGTACAGGAAAAAACTAATAATAATGTACCATTAAAAAATCCGCTGGCACCACCTGTGAAAAATTCCGGTGATGAAAAATCAAATGTACCTGGACGTAAGTTGAAAAGACCAACTACAATGAACACAGCCAGACCAACTAACAGGCAAACAGACATAACATTCTGAATCTTTGCCATGAATTTTACACCCAACATATTGGCTACCCAGAATAATGTGATAGCAATAACTGCAGTTACTTTGATATTAACACTTGGGAATAAGGCATTTAAATAAGTTCCAAGGCTCAGTCCAAACATACCGCAGGCAAAACTGTTTAACGTGAAGGCCATTCCATACATTCCGCCCCATCGTTCACCAAGAATCGTTGAAACAAATGTATAGTTTCCACCATTTACGCGAAGCATGCTGCTTAGCAAAATATATGGAAGAATAATACATAATCCAAGAACAACAGCAAATATATAAGCAAGCCATACCGATCGGCCAGTTACGCCGATTGCCTGTCCAACTAATGTTACAACACCGGCACCAATTACCTGCCCTACTGCTAAAGACAATAATTCTCTAAATCCAAGAGTTCCTTTACCAGAAGTATTTTCCATATTTTTTCTCCTTATTTAATTGTCACAATTTCAGCTGTTTCAATTGCTCTCTTAGACAATTCCTGGCCAATACCTGGCAGTTCAGGTAATTCAAAGTATCCTTTTACTGGCTGATAGTTGTATTCACACTGCTGAATTGTACCGCTTGTGGTATTTGCTATATGATGTTCGTGGATAATGAAGTTTGGAATAGCCGCTTCCAGATGAAGAGCAATTGCAACACTGATTGGACTTGAACATACATGACACTGAACACCTACATCATAAATATGAGCCATATCAGCAATCTTCTTACACTCTGTAATACCGCCGCAGTTTCCGATATCAGGCTGAATCATAGATAAGCTTCCGCTTTCAAGGAATGGGAGGAATCCCCATCTTGTATAGGTTCTCTCACCAGTCGTTAAAGGAATGCTTGTATTCTCAGAAATTTTCTTCATAACTCCAGGATTTAATGGTGTACATCCTTCTTCCAGGAACATAACATCATACTGCTCAGCCATCCTGGCAAACTGAATAGCAGTGTTCGCGTCAGTCATGGCATGGTTTTCAATAAGAATATCGATATCTGGTCCAACCGTTTTACGAACTGCAGATAATCTCTCCTCTGCCAGTCTCATAGTCTCTCTGCTTAAATGGCCAGTTGTATCTAAATGCGTAAGAATTTTTCCCTGCCTGTCAAAACGTAGGAAATTGATCTTGATTGCCTCATATCCCTCTTCTACAGCCTTTGTTGCTGCCTCACAGTAGAGAGAAGCATCTCCACTTGATGTCTGTGCTGGATTGAACCTGTCAATTCCCCAGCCAAACTGGAGCTGACTTGCATAAGTCCTTAATTTGCTGCGCTGCTTTCCTCCAAGTAACTGGTACAGCGGAAGATTTGCGACTTTTCCTTTAATATCCCAGAGAGCTGTATCGATTGCACTGATTGCAGCCATCATGATAGCTCCATTTCCCTGACCCCAGAAAGATAATTTAAAAAGTTTCTCCCAAATCACCTCGTTAGCCAATGGATCCATACCTAATATTAATGGGCCAAAATCTTTTAACAGCTCATATGCACCTCTTGCACCTGTTCCAATTGCAACTGCTGCCTCCCCTAAACCGTAGAATCCTTCATCTGTATTTATTCGGCAGATGACTGGACGTGATCCGCCACATCCATTGTCCTTTTCCAGAGCCATGACATCCATACTGGTAATTTTCATAGTTTTTTCTCCTTTGCATATGTTTTTTGATTAAATGTAAGTTGTATGACAACTTACATATTACAACTATGATTTATGTTTGTCAATAAGTACATCGTTTTCGATTAAACTTCCGTTAAAATAACCTAATTCCCCTTATGATTTTTTTGCACTTTGACGAATTTTTATGGAAGGATCCCTATGGTTTTCTTGACAATCATATTTAATGCCGATATACTTTAATCAGTTAATAAGATATGAGGTATAAATTAAATGGAAAAATTGCCGAAAATAGCAAGAAAAAGTGTATCAGACCAGGTCTTTGATATGTTAAAAGACTATATTATACAAGGTAAGTTCAAAGTGGGCGAAAAAATCCCTTCTGAAAATGAACTTACAAAAATGCTGGGAGTTAGTCGTCCTTCCATTAAAGCTGCTGTAGAACGATTGCGCGCAATGGGACTTATTGATATCAAAGTTGGTGATGGGAGTTATGTAAAACAATTCAGTACGGCTGAATATATTGCAAACTATGCAGATTTTATTATGGATGAACAGAATGTATCTGAAATTATTGAAGTTCGCCGAGCTTTAGAATTAGAAAGTCTATCACTTGCCATAAAAAAAGCCGAGCCGGATGATATCGAACAATTAAAACTGATATGTGATAAACTGGTTGATGCATTTAAACGGAAAGATTACGCAAAAGGTGCTACCCATGATTTTGAATTCCATCTGCAGATTTGCAGATGTTCGAAAAACAAATATTTTCCTATGATGTATGAACTGATCGGAAGTCTGATTTATAAACAAATTGAGCTTTTCTCAAGCAACATCTATAAAAAATATGCTTCCTCTATCTTGATTGATGATCACGTAAAGATGTATCAGGCTATAAAAGAAAAAGATTTTACACTCTGCCATCAACTTTTTACAAACATGATAGATATAAATACACATATGGATTCACAGAACTTAAATTAATACTAAAAGAGGGATTGGATGTAACGATTACACATCCAATCCCTCTTTTATGCTTATATTTTCAGGTGTTGCCGTTTAATTAACGGACACTGCCCTTTTTTCAATTCCACGAAACCGCAGTGCAAATACAACTGCACGGAAAAACCAGTCTATAAACATTCCATACCAAATCCCCATTACACCCAGATTCATGATCTGTACAAAAAAATACGCAGATGCGATCCGAAAGAGCCACATAGAAAAAACTGAAACTGCCATGGTAAATTTCGAATCCATAGAAGCTCTTAATGAATATGGTATAGTAAATGCTATGGGCCATACAATCATAGCATAGCTGTGCGCCTCGATCATCTGTACAGAAATCTTAGCCGCTTCCGCAGAAAGTTTGTAAATGGAAACAAGCTGGCTGGAAAACAGGATCATGACCCCGCACAGTACCACAAGAATCCCGTAATTAACCGCAACCAAACGTCTGGTATACTGCTTTGCCTGTTTTCTTTCACCTGCTCCCACACACTGGCCAACGATCGTAATCAGTCCAAGCCCGATCGCAGTGCCAGGCAGATAAAGCAGCGTTACAAGGTTGGAGGCCACTGCGTAGCTTGCAATCGCCGCAGTTCCCAACGACGAAACCAGGCTTTGCAGTGCAATCTTACCAAACTGGAACATCCCGTTTTCCAGTCCATTGGGAATACCAACGGATAGAATGTTCTTTATCATATGGATATCAGGCTTTAATTCATTAAGCCGCTTAATTCTCACTGTATTATCGGGGCTCTGAATCAGATAAAACATCATAACTGCCGCTACGATACGGCTTGCAAGCGTTGGAAACGCCACGCCTGCCACTCCCATGTGAAGTCCAAAGACACAGACAGCATTGCCTGCGATATTTATGGTGTTCATCACCATAGATACCACCATGGAAACTTTGGAGTTCCCCATGGAACGAAACAGCGCTGCACAGGAATTATAAATGGCCATGAAGGGATAGGACAGGGCAGTAATTCTAAAATATATCACAGCATCATTCATGACCTGTGTATCCACATTTCCAAATATTGATGCTAGTAAAAGCCTGTTACCCGCCAATGCGATAATGGATACCGTCAGTGATAATACTGTGGTCACCCCTATGAGCTGGCCTGCTGCCTTGCATGCATTTTCTGACTGCTTTTTCCCCAGATACTGTGCTGAGATAACAGCGCCTCCCGTAGCCAGGGCAGACAAAATCTGGAGAATCAGTATGCTGATGGAATCAACAAGGGAAACCCCTGACACTGCCGCTTCCCCCACTGCCGCCACCATGATCACATCTGCCATCCCTACTAAAACTGCCAGAATCTGCTCCACGATCAGAGGAGCCAGCAGACGCATCAAATCTTTTTTATTAAACATAACAATATCCTCATTCGTCTTTTTCAAAGGGATAGCGGATCCCCCATTGTTTTCTCAGTTCATCCATAACCTTCATCACCTCTAGAGTTGTCTCGTGAGGCATCTGTGGGCACTCGGTCAACCCCTGTTCAATGGCGGATTTACTGGCCAGAACCTGATATTCATATCCGGTGATCTGTTCCGGTCTCTGGTAGGATTCCACCATGTTTCGATCCGTATCGTATACACTAATTGATTCAAAATTATTGATATTTTCCACAACTAAGAATCCTTTTGTCCCATAGATAATACCCTGGCGGTCAGAAAGAACCTGAATGGAACTGTTAAGTACAGCCATCTTACCGCCTGGATAAAGAAGGGTAATGCTGTTTTGGGCATCCACTCCTGTCTCCGTCTTAATCACGCTGGAGGTAATATCTGTAATCTCATCACCGAACACAAGCGATGCAAAATTAAGGGTATAAACTCCTACATCAAGAAGCGCACCCCCTGCAAGCTCCGGAGCCACAATCCGGTGTTTATCTGACACCAGATAGGCGAGATTAGCAGTGAGTGTCATGGGTTCTCCGATAATCCCGGAAGCAAGAACCTCCTTTAACGTATCAGCCATCGGCATATACCGCACCCACATGGCTTCTGTAATCATCAGGTTTTTCTCCTGAGCCAGGTCAATCATCTCTTTTGCCTGGGAATAATTGGCTGCAAATGACTTTTCACACAGAACATGCTTTCCATGTTCCAGGCAAAGTCTTGCATTCGTGCTATGCTCCGAATGGGGAGTTGCAATATAAATCAGCTGAACCTCACTGTCAGCTGCCAGCTCTTCATATGATCCATAAGCTTTTTTTATAGAAAAACGCGCCGCAAAATCTTCTGCCTTTTCAAGACTTCGGGAAGCAACACCATATAAGCAGACTTCAGGCATCTGAACCATGGTCTCTGCCAAAACTGATGCAATTCTTCCGGTTCCCATGATTCCAACTTTCAATACTCCCATATTATATCCTCCAGCTGATTATTTTAGTTCTCTAAGTATAACACATGGATGAAGCCCGTACAACATCAATGCTCCTCCATCTCTAAAACCAGTTCCATAAAAGCCTTCATCTCTCTGCTGAGCCATTTATCCTTATGATAGACAATCTGTCTCCAGGTTCTTAAATAAAATTCTTTCATGGAAAGAGCCGTTAAATTTCCCTGCTCCATCTCTTCCCTGATTGTAAATTTCGGAAGAAAGGAGATTCCTTCATTCTGTTTCAGCAGCTTAATAATAAATTCCGTATTCCCTATTTCCAGGAAGGGATGAAGCTTCTTATCATCCGATGCCAGATACTGTTCCAGTATAAACCGGTAGCTGGCATCCTTTTCTGTTAAAATCAGCGGCTGAGTGATGATCTGGTCAATGGTAAGTCCGGTTTTCTTTGCAAAGATATGATCCTTTGATGCGGCAAATATGATTTCTTCCGGCTTCTCCAGTATTTTAACCCATTTGGTATCATACATTCTGCGGTCCAGAAAATAAACCATATCCACCTGATTGCTGTTCATCATGTTCAACAGGATCTCCGGAGAATCAATCACAATATTAATGTTTACTTTGGGGTACCGGTGATGATACTCCCTGATTAATGGAGGAAATAAAGTGGAACAGATGGATTCAATGGTGCCGATCACAAGAGTGCCAGTCAGCTCTGAGGACTGGCCAAGGGCATTACGGGCATAAGCCACATTCCTCATAATTTCAGATGCGTACTGGTAAAACATCTCTCCTTCATGTGTTAAAGTAGTCTGCTTTCCAATCCGGTCAAACAAATGAACGTTTAATTCTTTTTCCAGCTGTTTAACCTGAACCGTCACTGCTGCCTGAGAATATTTAAGCCTTTCCGCCGCCCTGCAAAAACTTTTCAAATCAGCAACTTCTAAAAATGTTCGTATCTCACGGAGTTCCATAACAATCCTCTCTTAATTTAAAAATATTAAACGATATCATAAAAACATTAAATTTTACATTCATTTGTATTTATGGTACATTAAAGTCACTCAGAAATCAACTCAAAGGATGAGTATTTTCAGGACACGATTAGAAAGGACTTTAAAAAGTATGGAAAAGGCAGATTGTAAATACCGCGCCTACGTGCAGATTCTAAAGGAAGAGCTGGTTCCGGCTATGGGCTGTACGGAACCGATTGCTCTGGCTTATGCCGCTGCAGTGGCTAAAAAGACTCTGGGAGCCATTCCGGACAAGGTGGTAGTTGGTGCCAGCGGGAGCATTATTAAAAATGTAAAATCCGTCATTGTTCCCAACACCGGCCATCTGAAAGGAATACCGGCTGCTGTAGCTGCAGGAATTGTGGCGGGAGATCCGGAAAAGGAACTGGAAGTTATTTCCTGTGTTACACCCGACCAGATCACCGGGATGAAGCAATTTATGGAGGAGACTGAAATAGGGGTTGTACATATTGATAATGGAATCACGTTTGATATCCAGATCACTCTGTACAAAGGATCCTCCACATGCACAGTGCGGATAGCCAATTACCATACCAACATTGTACTAATCGAAAAGGACGGAACGGTCTTAAAACAGCTGGATGCCGGCAAAGAAGAAGAGGCACTGACTGACCGGAGCGTACTCAGCATGGAAGATATCTGGGATTTTATTAATACCGTTGACATTGCTGATATCAGGGAAACGCTGGACCGTCAGATCCGGTATAACTGTGCCATTGCAGAGGAAGGCCTGACCAATGACTACGGCGCCAATATTGGCAAAGTACTGTTAAAGAGTGCAGGCAGCGACATTTCCCTGAAAGCAAAGGCCATGGCTGCCGCTGGTTCCGACGCCCGTATGAATGGCTGCGAGCTTCCGGTCATCATTAACTCTGGCAGCGGCAATCAGGGGATCACGGTTTCTGTTCCAGTCATTGTCTATGCCAGAGAATTAGGCGTCAGCGAGGAAACCATGTACCGGGCACTTGCTTTATCCAACTTAACTTCCATCCATCAAAAGACTCCCATCGGAAGATTATCCGCTTATTGCGGAGCGGTAAATGCCGGGGCTGGAGCCGGAGCCGGAATCGCTTATTTATGCGGAGGCGGCTACGAGGAAGTGATACATACCGTTGTCAATGCGCTGGCCATTGTATCTGGTATCGTATGTGATGGGGCAAAGGCTTCCTGTGCGGCAAAGATAGCCTCTTCTATTGAAGCGGGGATCTTTGGATACAGCATGTACAGTCAGGGACAGCAGTTTCTCGATGGGGACGGCATTGTCACAAAAGGCGTAGAGGCTACGCTGAAAAACGTTGGCAGATTGGGGAAAAAAGGAATGAAGGAGACCAACGAGGAAATCATTAAAATCATGATAGGAGAATAGGTATGAAAAAATTAGTAAGTAGTTTACCTTTTAAATTACTGCTGGGGGTCATTGGGGGAATTTTAATTGGACAGCTGGCTGGAGAACAATTAATGAATGTTGTGGTGACAGTCAAATACATATTGAACCAGATCATTGTATTCTGCGTTCCGCTCATCATTATTGGCTTTATTGCCCCGTCTATCACAAGATTAGGCAATAATGCTTCTAAAATGCTGGGGATCGCAGTTTCAGCAGCTTATATTTCTTCCATAGGTGCAGCTTTATTTTCTATGACTGCCGGATACATTATGATTCCACATCTGTCCATTTCACCAAGTACAGATGGTTTAAAGGAGCTTCCCGGAATCGTATTCCAGCTGGATATTCCTCAGATTATGCCGGTCATGAGTGCTCTGGTATTTTCACTTTTAGTGGGTCTTGCTGCTACCTGGACAAAAGCTACGGCAATTACTCAGGTATTGGAGGAATTTCAAAATATTGTCCTGTCCATTGTAACAAAGATCGTCATACCCATTCTTCCTGTTTTTATCGCATTTACATTCTGCGCTCTGTCCTATGAAGGAACCATCACAAAACAGCTGCCCGTATTCCTTCAGGTAGTATTAATTGTTATGGTTGGACACTATATCTGGCTTGCAGTTCTGTATCTGATTGGCGGCGCCTATTCCAGAAAGAACCCCTTTGATGTTCTGCGAAATTACGGTCCTGCCTACATCACTGCAGTAGGAACCATGTCATCAGCAGCCACTCTTGCAGTCGCTTTAAAATGTGCCAAAAAGTCACAGCCCACGTTAAGAGAAGATATGGTGGACTTTGGTATCCCGCTATTTGCAAACATCCACTTATGCGGATCTGTACTCACCGAGGTTTTCTTTGTCATGACTGTATCAAAGATCCTTTATGGCTCTGTTCCGTCTCTTGGCTCCATGCTTTTATTCTGCGCTCTGTTGGGTGTATTTGCAATCGGAGCTCCCGGTGTTCCCGGAGGAACGGTTATGGCATCTCTTGGTCTGATCACCGGAGTTTTAGGTTTTGATGAGATGGGCACTGCACTTATGCTCACCATCTTTGCACTCCAGGACAGCTTTGGAACCGCATGCAATGTGACAGGAGATGGAGCTCTCACCATGATCCTCACCGGCTTTGCAGAAAAACATGGAATTAAAAACCAGAAAATAGAATCTGGTTTGTCATAAGATACAATGTGGGTCCTGGCAGAGAAATATAATTCTTTGCCAGGACCCACTCTGTTTGTATTCTTATTAATTCAGCTCACGCTTCAGTGTTTCTCTTACTGCTCCTGCTCCCGTAATCTGGGCACAGAACATTTCTTCAATCTTTTCTCCAATGCCTGCCTGATAAAGGTCAATTCCGAAAATATGCTCATTAGAGAGGATTTCCTTCAGCTGCCCATGATACGTCTCCGGTTTACCAAATTCAATTCCTTTCAGCTTATCTGTCAGCTCAGGAATCATAGGATCAGAGGAAAGTTCAAATGCCTTACCCTGGTCATCCACAGCCAGAAGATAGCGGCACCAGCCTGCAATTGCCAGCGGAATGGCTTTTAATTTTTTTGCATCTCCGTATTTTTCCACATATGCCTTAATGGTCTCACCATAACGGATTCCCACTTTCTGAGATGTATCCGTAGCGATTCGCTGAGGTGTATCAGGCATAAAAGGATTGGGGATTCTTACACGGATCACTTCGTCTACGAATTCCAGTGGAGACAGAATTCCGGGGTCAGTCACTACCGGCATTCCTTCTACCGGACCGATCTCATGAACCAGACGGTTCAGCTGCGCATCCTTCATCTCATCTGCAATCAGATCATATCCAAGAACACAGCCATAAACAGCAAGCGCTGTGTGCAGCGGATTTAAGCAGGTGGTAACTTTCATACGCTCTACTTTATTTACAGTATCCCGGTCTGTCAAATAGACTCCGGCTTTCTCAAGCGCCGGTCTTCCGTTAGGGAATTTGTCTTCAATTACCAGATACTGAGGTCCTTCTGCATTGACAAATGGTGCAATGTAGGTTTTTTTGGAAGTGATCACCGGAGCCATATCTTCAACTCCTGCTTTTTCCAGTTCGCTGCATACAGAATCTGCAGGTCGAGGTGTGATCTTGTCAATCATGGACCATGGGAAGGAAACAACTGTTTCATCTTCCAGATAGTCAACAAATGCTTTCTCTGCAAATCCCCTGCTCTCCCACTCTTTTGCAACTGTCACGATGGACTGTTTCAGTTTTTCGCCATTATGGGAGCAGTTATCCATAGAAACTACTGCCAGAGGTGCTTTATTTGCCTTAAACCGTTCAAGGAGAAGTGCACATACCACAGCCATGGCAGAAACTGCTTTCTCAGGACCATTTTCCAGATCTGCTAAGATAAATGGGAAATAATTTCCTTCGGTTCCTTTCAGTGCATAGCCTTTCTCTGTAATGGTGAAAGAAGCCATCTGAAGGTCAGGATTCACAAAGATCTCTTTCAGACGATTCCACTCAGCTGCAACACCAGACTGGGCTCTGACTGCTTCTGTAAGGGAGCCGATCACCTTTTTTCCAGTAGAACCATCTGCGTTCAGGGTTACTGCAAGAACCAGATTGTCATATGGATCATAGATCTTATCAATTACATCAAAGTCAAAGGTCTCCACACAGGTAATTCCCTTGGTGCTCTCGCCCTGTGCAATTAAGGTATCTGCAATTCCACCGATAAAGATACGGAAGATATTACCTGCTCCAAAATGCACCCACACCGGTGACTCTTTTGTTTCTCTGACCACTGTCTCAATGTCATAAAGCGGAAGGCTGATTCCAGCTGCCTCCCAGGCTTCTTTATTCTTTAAACCTTCTAATGTCAGCTTCATACCGGCACTGCCTCCTTAGTTTTTCCCAGATTCCTTATCAATGGCTTCCCATAATCCCTGAAGATATACTGCACCCAGTGCTCTGTCATAAAGACCATATCCAGGCATGGCAACCTCATCCCAGATCATTCTTCCATGATCCGGACGGATTACACCGTCAAATCCTGTTTCATACAGTGTTTTCATAATTGCATGCATGTCCATGGAACCATCAGAAGAAAGATGAGCTGCTTCTTCGAAATCTCTGTCGCTGTTATATTTTAAGTTTCTTACATGCGCAAATGGAATTCTTCCTTTTGCAGCTCTGATAATATCACAGATATCGTTAGCCGGATTGGAGCCAAGTGATCCTGTACATAAGGTAATACCGTTGTATGGCTTGTCAACTGCCTTTAACAGTTTTACAATTCTATCTTTGTCGCGTACGATTCTTGGAAGACCAAAGATCGGCCATGCCGGATCATCGGGATGAATACCCATTTTGATATCATATTTTTCACAAACTTCCCCAATTGACTCCAGGAAATAAACAAGATTATTAAACAGTTTCTCATCATCAATGTCTTTGTATGCTTCAAATAAAGCTTCCAGACGGGACAGACGCTCTGGCTCCCAGCCTGGCATTACAAAGCCGTTGGACATCTTTTCTACAGATTCCTTCATATGAGCAGGGTCGATTTCATCTACTACATCCTGGTTATAAGCAAGTACGGTTGATCCATCCGGACGTACTCTTGCAAGATCGGAACGTGTCCAGTCAAATACAGGCATAAAATTGTAGCAGACCATATGAATTCCGGCTTTTCCAAGATTTTCAAGTGTTTCGATATAATTAGCAATATGCTGTTCCCGTTTTTCCGTACCAATCTTAATATCATCAGAGATATTAACGGATTCAATTCCTGCGATGGTAAGGCCTTCTTCTTCTACTACTCTTTTCAGTTCAGCAATCTCTGCTTCTGTCCAGACTTCTCCTGCCTGCTTTCCCATCAGAGTTGTAATTACACTTTTCACTCCAGGTATCTGTTTGATTTGTTTCAGTGACACACTGTCATATCCTGGTCCATACCAGCGTAAAGTCATTTCCATCGTTTTGTTCCTCCTGTTTTGCAATCAGTTATTGTTTTACTTTATCTTGAGGCCGGCACATAATAAGTCCTGTCCTATTATATGCTAGTATTGCCCAGCCAACCAAACATGTATGAATTTCTCTTTTACATGTCTTTCTATCTTGTATGGTAGTATATTACGAAGAAATATTCAATATGTAATTTTGTATATTTTTTATCTATTTTTTTGTGCATTATGACATATTTTCACTTTTATCTTTTCTATCATTGACTTTTTTCTGCTTTCAAAGCATGATACTTGTATACAAGTTGTTGGCCATTTTCAGGGGTTATAAATAAAACAATAGATAAACTTGCTGTTCAGTAGTATACTAACCGTATGTTCCTGCCTGCAGGATTTATATTTTGATAAGAGAGGTTTTTTATGAAATTGTTCGATCGGTCTCCCGGAGAGAATGCCAGAAATTATGCGATACGTGTTCTTCTCTATAATATTATTAACTTAGAGCTTGCTCCAGGAAGTGCAGTAAGTGAAAACGAGCTTTCTTCCACTTTGAATCTTTCAAGAACACCAGTCAGAGAAGCGCTGATTGAACTTAGCAAATCCAGCCTTGTTGAAATACTGCCCCAGCGGGGAAGTTATATTTCAAAAATAGATTATGAACGAATTGAAGAAGCCCGCTTTATGAGACTTGTTTTAGAGAACGCTGTGGTAAAGCTTGCCTGCGAAAGTCCTGAACCGGTGGACTTAAAGAAGCTGAAGGACAATATCAGCGAGCAGAAGTTCTGTCTGGAACAGGAAGACACCGCCAGATTCTTTCCTCTGGATAATGAATTTCACATGCTCTTGTTCCAGTCCGTGAATAAGGCCAGAACCTTTGAGGTCATCCAGTCTCAGATGGTACATTTTGACCGGATCAGAACTCTTTCCTTAAAGTCCAGTAAACCTACCAAGATTGTGGAAGATCACGAGAATATTATCTATGCTATCGAGCGCAGGGATACGGAGCTGGCTGAGATTTTGATGACCAGGCATATCAACCGGCACCAGATGGAAAAATCAGAACTTGTGGCAGCATTTCCCGATTATTTTATTCAATAAGAAAAAAATCCCTCTCAGACAACGACTATGTCCAAGAGGGATTTTTCAGATATTTTGTTTTTTTATTGGTATATTTATAAGATGATACATATAATTATACTGGCAGGTACAAACTGCTGGCAATCGTGTATAGGGTGGTAGGCCTCGATTCTACATAGAATGGAGGTGTTGCTCATGAAGAATTATGACTTTAAGGACCTAATGTCTTTTGGTATGTTCCTTCTGGCACTGCTGACATTCGTCTTTATGACGTGTCATTAACCGCAAAAAGCCTTCCCTGTACTTTGGCCGGTCGGGAAGGTTTTTGCTTTTCAACTTAGCCAACCACCCTGTGGCGATTGCCCTTCTTTATTATATTATACCTGCAATATAAAATATTACAAGTACAGGCATTTATTTTAAAATCATATCAGAAATTTCAAGCAATCCCCTTAATTTTCATTCAGTCTGGCAAGCTTTTCTGCCTGGTCTGCTGCAATCAGAGAATCTAAAAGTTCGTATATATCTCCATTCATAATGGAATCAATCTTATAAAGAGTCAGCTTAATCCGGTGATCGGTCACACGGCCCTGAGGGAAATTGTAGGTTCTGATCTTCTCAGACCGGTCACCTGTACCAATCTGGCTTCTGCGGGCCTCTGACTCGGAATTCTGTCTCTTCTCCAGCTCTATGTCATAAAGCTTGGAACGAAGCAGGCGGAATGCCTTCTCCTTGTTCTGAAGCTGGGATTTTTCAGTCTGGCTGTAAATTACAATACCAGTAGGCATATGTGTCAGACGAACAGCGGAATCTGTTGTGTTGACGCACTGTCCGCCGTTACCGGAAGCACGCATAACATCGATTCTTACGTCCTTATCTTCTATCACTACATCCACATCTTCCGCTTCCGGCATAACTGCAACAGTAGCCGTAGATGTATGGATTCTTCCGCCGCTCTCCGTCTCCGGTACTCTCTGAACACGGTGAACGCCGCTTTCGTATTTCATCTTGGAATAAGCGCCTTTTCCTGTAATCATGGCAACTACTTCCTTAAAACCGCCGATTCCGTTCTCATTAACGCTGATTAACTCTACTTTCCATCTCTGGGCTTCTGCATAATTGACATACATACGGTACAGCTCAGAAGCAAAAAGGGCTGCCTCGTCGCCGCCTGCTCCTGCGCGGATCTCCAGCATGATATTCTTATCATCATTGGGATCCTTGGGTAAAAGAAGTATTTTCAGCTCTTGTTCCAACTGTTCAATGCGCTTTTTAGCATCGGATAATTCCTCCTTTGCCATCTCCCGCATCTCTTCATCGCTCTCTTCCTCAAGAAGAGCCACACTTTCTTCCACGGTCTGTTTTGCTTTCTTATACTGGGTATAAGCTTCCACCAGGTCTGCTAAATCTGCCTGTTCCTTCATCAGCTTCCGAAACCGGTTCTGATCCTCTGCAACAGACGGGTTATTCAGTTCCTGCATCAGCTCTTCATAATGAATTAATATATCATCTAAACGATCAAACATTGGTATCCTCCAAAATCTCACCAAAAGGGCCTGTGCCCATTATTTTTCTAAACTTCCGCTCACTACGCGGTCCAGTCCCGCTGCATCGCACCATGACCGGATGTTGATAAAACCTGCTTCTCTAAGCAATGCGCTGACTGCATCTTTTTGATCATAACCGATTTCCAGATAAAGCGCACCGCCAGGATTTAAGTAATTCCGGCCTTCTGCTGCCAGCTTTCTGTAAAAATAAAGACCGTCCTCTTTCCCGTCAAGAGCCAGAAACGGCTCATAATCCCGAACCTCCGGCTGCAGCTGGCTGATTACACTGGTGGGAATGTAGGGTGGATTGGACACAATCACATCAAATGTTTCATCTGACCCAATGCCATCAAATAAATCGCTTAACAGGAAAGTCATTTTCTCTTTCCCTAAAATTGCTTCCCCGTTTCTCTTCGCTACCATTAACGCTTCATCAGAAATGTCTGCTGCTACAACCGATTCATACCCGCCAAGCTTGGCAAGGCTGATAGCGATGCACCCGCTTCCGGTGCAAAGATCCAGTACCCTGGGATTCCTGCCCTTATAATCCTTTAAAATCTGTTCCACCAGAGTTTCTGTATCCTGTCTGGGAATCAGAACATGCTCGTTGACAAAAAAGTCCAGACCCATAAATTCCCTGCTCCCGGTTATCTGCTGAAGTGGAATTCTCTTTTCTCGAAGAGCAAGCATATGGTAAAAATCGCCGATTGATTCTCCCGATTTCTCTGTTTCATTCATAGCCCTGTTCCGGTCAATCAGAAAATGAGTCAGATCTGTATGAAATGCTTCAAGCAGTAAATATCTGGCATCAATCTCAGCTTCCTGTATCCCTGCTTTATTAAGCCGGTCTGTTCCTTCTTCCAACAGCTGATTTAACGTTACGCTCATGACTGATTCTCCGGGAAATTCTTTTTAAGAAATTCTCTCCAGTCAAATACTGCTTCAACAGAAGCAATCCCTACCTCAATCATGGAATCATCTGGTTCACTGGTAGTCAGCCCCTGCATCCACATGCCTGGTCTGCTTAAAATATCCACCAGCTTTGAATCACTGCGGCCTGCGATGCGCAGAAACTCATAAGATACCCCTGCAATTACCGGAATCAGAATAATACGGCTTAAAATCCGAAGGGGCAGAGTCTTTACCTGAATTACCATAAAAAATAAAATACTGATAATCATAACAATTAAAAGAAAACTGGTTCCGCAGCGCTTATGTTCCTTGGAACTGTTCCTCACATTTTCCACATTCAGTTCCAGTCCGTGTTCCAGACAGTTAATACATTTATGTTCGGCCCCATGGTACATGAAGGTACGCCTGATATCTTCCATACGGGATACCAGCTTGATATAAGCGATAAAAATAACAATCCGGATCACACCTTCTAAAACAGCCATGATAGTCTGTGACTTTATAAAATGGTGAAATATGTTGGCCAGAAACAGAGGCAGTACCATGAATATGCAGATTGCCATAATCACAGAAAACACCATCACCATGCTCATAAGCGCTTTTTCCATCTTTTCACCAAAGACCCGCTCCAACAGCTTCTCAAATTTAGAGGGTTCTAAATCTTCCTCATCGTCTTCAAAGAAACTGGCAGAAAAAGTAAGCGATCTCATCCCCAGTATCATGGAGTCAGCAAAGCTGAAAATACCTCTGAAAAATGGAAGAGAAAACAGCTTTACTTTTTCTCCCATACTAATATACGTATCTTTTTTTACTTCAATGGTTCCGTCCGGCTTTCGGACTGCTGTGGCATACTCATCCCTGTTTTTCATCATAACGCCTTCAATCACGGCCTGACCGCCGATTCCTGAATACTTCATACGCCAACCACCTCTCTTTAGGAAAATAGGTGCAACAAAATTCTAATTTCAAAAAAGGTTGAGCTAAAGTGTTTCCACTAAACTCAACCTTTTCTTTGCTCCAAACTTATTCAGCCTTAACGCCATATTTACGATTGAATTTATCAATACGTCCACGAGCGGAAGCAGCTTTCTGCTGACCGGTGTAGAATGAATGGCATTTAGAACAAACTTCTACGTGGATGTCTTCCTTTGTAGAACCAGTTACGAATTCATTACCACAGTTGCAAACAACCTTTGCCTGGTAGTAATTAGGATGGATTCCTTCTTTCATGATTTTCACCTCGCATACTCAGATTTCTATTAAATCGCGGTTCGTAAACCGACTTTGTCTAATAAACAGCTTGTACAGTATATCATAGAAAATTTCTTAATGCAAGCATTTATTTATATAAAAGGTCACAGCTTTTAGAAAAACCGCATCTTTTTGGACATATCTACGAATTCACGGTTGTTCTTTGTTTTTGAAAACAGATCCAGAATCTTTTCTACTGCATCTTCTGGTTTTAATGTATTAGTCGCCTTACGTATAATATCAACAGCCTCTGCTTCTTCTCTGGTAAGCAGCAGATCGTCCCTTCTGGTTCCGGACTTTAAGATGTCAATGGCAGGGAAGATTCTTTTCTCAGAAAGCTTTCTGTCAAGCACCAGCTCCATGTTGCCTGTACCTTTAAATTCTTCATAAATAACATCGTCCATACGGCTTCCCGTATCAACAAGTGCTGTGGCAAGTACGGTAAGGCTTCCGCCTTCTCTCATGTTTCTTGCTGCACCGAAAAAGCGCTTGGGCATATGAAGTGCGGCCGGATCAAGACCACCAGAAAGAGTTCTTCCGCTTGGTGCAACTGTTAAGTTATATGCTCTTGCAAGACGTGTTATGCTGTCTAACAAAATCACCACGTCTCTTCCATGCTCCACAAGACGCTTGGCTCTCTCAATTACCATCTCTGACACCCGTTTGTGACGGTCAGGGAGTTCGTCAAACGTGGAATAAAGAACCTCTACATTATTCCCTACAATTGATTCCTTGATATCGGTAACCTCTTCCGGACGCTCATCAATGAGAAGTATCATAAGATGAATCTCAGGGTGATTGAGTGTGATTGCCTTGGCTACCTGTTTTAATAACGTGGTCTTACCTGCTTTTGGCGGAGATACAATCATACCTCGCTGTCCCTTACCAATAGGAGCTAATAGATCCACCACTCTCATGGCAGTGGTACTCTTTCCACCATCTGTCTCCATATGAAGACGTTTATCCGGAAATATGGGGGTCATATTCTCAAAATTCGGACGGCGCTCTGCCATGCTGGTGGGATATCCGTTAATTTTCTTCACATATAAGAGCGCTGCAAACTTCTCTGCAGCAGTCTTTACTCTGCGGCTGCCATGAATAATGTCTCCGGTCTTCATGTTAAAGCGGCGGATCTGTGAAGGCGCTACGTAAACATCGTTCTCACCTGGAAGATAATTCTCGCACCGGATAAAACCAAATCCGTCCGGCATTACTTCCAGTATTCCATGTGCATCAATCCCGCTGTCAAGCTCCTGAAGCTCAGGACTTGGCTGAAAATCCAACTTGGGTTCTTCCGTCACATATTCTGGCCTTGCCTCTGTTCTTACAGGGTTTTCGCTTCTTACTGGGTTTTCTCTTACAGGTGCTTCGTTCCTGCCAGCCATGTCATTTCTTACCATTCCTTCATTTCTTCCGGAATTCTCATATCGGTTATAGCTTTCAGAACCTGCTGCCCCTGCAGAACGGTATGGTCTCTGCTGTGTATCCTGACGATAATTCCGAACAACAGTTTTCTTTATATTATTTTGAACCGGCGCATTCGGCTGCTCTCCAGTGGGCTGGGGCTGGGATACGGGTGGTTTGCTCACTTCTTTCTCTTCCTGTTCGGTCACCTGCTCTTTGTCGGGTTCCCCGCTTTCTGCCACAACACTCCCTGCCACAACTGCAGAATCAGAAGCTTCTCCTTCCTTTTCACAGAGTATATTTATAATATCGGGCTTTCTCATGGAACTGTAGCCTTTTATCCCCTGGGTTTTGGCAAGCTCCTTTAACTCCGCTAACGGCAATGTCTGTAATTTTTCACGCATATTAATCTCCTTCATGATTCCTAATACCAGTTGTTTCGTAATCTTGGGAATGATTTACGATAGAATATCGTAAACAGACGACCGGAATATACTTCCGGCCCTAATCATGTTGAATCAGGTCGTACGATATGCCTATTATATACCTTAATATATAAAAAGAAAAGTTATTTTTTCAGAAAGCTTAAGTGTTCCCCGATTTTTTTCTCATAACCGTTTTCCGTAGGCCGGTAAAATTCCGTCCCTACCAGTCCATCCGGCAGATATTGCTGCTCCACATAGTGGTTTTCGTAATCATGAGCATAGAGATACCCCTGCCCGTGACCAAGTTTTGCTGAGCCTTTATAATGGGAGTCCTGTAAATGCACCGGTATGGGCATGGTCTTTTGGTTTCGCACCGCATCCTGGGCCTCAAATACTGCCACACATGCCGCATTACTTTTGGGTGCAGACGCCACATAGGTAACTGCCTGGGATAAAATAATCTGGGCCTCAGGAAGGCCGATCCGTTCCACCGCCTGTGCAGCGGCTACTGCCACCACAAGAGCCTGGGGATCTGCATTCCCCACGTCCTCTGACGCACAGATCATGATTCTTCTGGCAATAAATTTAATATCTTCTCCTGCATAAAGCATTCTTGCAAGATAATAAACAGCGGCATCAGGGTCTGTTCCCCTCATGCTCTTTATAAATGCAGATATGGTATCGTAGTGGTTATCTCCGTCTTTATCATATCGGACCGCACGTTTTTGAATACATTCCTGGGCTACTTCCATATCAATATGGATTTTCCCATCCTGGGAGCTGCGTTCAGTCGTCATAATACCAAGTTCTACAGCATTCAGGGCTGCTCTGGCATCGCCGTTTGCCACATCTGCCAGAAAATCCTCTGCATCTGGTTCAATCACTGCATTATAAGCGCCCATTCCCTTCTCATTATCATAAACAGCGCGGTGAATCAGTGTCTTTATATCTTCTTTTTCCAGTGTTTTCAGTTCAAATACCCTGGAACGGGAAAGAAGCGCACCATTTACCTCAAAATATGGGTTTTCCGTAGTTGCGCCGATTAATATTAATGTTCCATCCTCTACAAATGGCAGAAGATAATCCTGCTGCCCCTTATTAAACCTGTGAATCTCATCTACAAAAAGAATGGTTTTCTTTCCGTACATGCCAAGAGAATCCTTGGCTTCCTTCACGATTTCTTCCATATCTTTTTTACCGGCCACAGTCGCATTCAGCTGTTTAAAATCCGCACTGGTTGTATTGGCAATGACTCTGGCAAGAGTGGTTTTTCCAGTTCCCGGAGGTCCGTAAAATATTACTGATCCAAGCTTATCCGCTTTAATGGCCCGGTAAAGCAGCTTATCTTTTCCAATAATATGCTGCTGGCCCACCACTTCTTCCAGGGTGGATGGGCGAAGCCTGGAAGCAAGGGGGGATTCTTTTTCCATCGTATTTTTTCTCATATAATCAAATAAATCCATTTCCTATTCCTCCATACGTTGTGCCGTATTCAGTCAGATAAACAGGGCTTATTCTGATCCCTTTTACTTTATTATGGGCAGTATGGTGCCTTTTGTCAAGAACATTTGTTCTCTGCATATTTATTGCATTCAATTTCATTTTAAACCAATACAAAACGTGTTACTCTCCAATTGTAGTAAAAAATATTTTTTATAGGAGGGTATATGAGTACAAATAACAGGAATACAACAAGTATTATGTCTGAAGAGACAGGTCTTATGAATGAGACCAACGCACAAAAAGCAAGCGGTCCTTCTTCCATCCGCAATATCTCTTCCAGGGAACTGGTCAGAGAAATCCGTATCGGCTGGAATTTAGGAAATACCCTGGATGCAACAGACGGTTACGGCCTTTCTTCCGAAACCTCATGGGGCAATCCAAAAACCAATAAAGCCATGATTGATAAAATCAAGTCAGGTGGCTTTAATACCTTAAGAGTTCCAACTACCTGGGAAAAGCACCTTGGACCTGCGCCAAATTACACCATTGATCCTGCATGGCTTAACAGGGTTGTGGAGGTTGTGGATTATGGCATCCAGAACAATATGTTCGTTATTTTAAACCTTCATCATGAGGAATGGCATTTTCCTTCCTACGCAAATGAAGCTGCTGCCACAAGGATTCTTACAAAAGTCTGGGCTCAGATCGCAGAAAGATTTAAAAATTATGATGAGCATCTGATCTTTGAAGGTCTCAATGAACCACGGCAAAAAGGTACGGCGGACGAATGGAACGGCGGCAATAGAGAAGGCCAGGAAGTCGTGAACCGTTTCAATGCAGCTTTTATAAGGACCATTCGCAGTTCCGGAGGCAACAACCCATTCAGACATCTGATGATACCGCCTTATGCGGCTACTTCTTCCACAAATGCCTGGGATAACTTTGTTATACCAAACGATAACAAGATCATTATCTCTATACACGCTTATACTCCTTATGATTTTGCCCTGAATATTTCGGGAACTCCGGAGTGGCGCCAAAATAACCAGGCAGATACCGGGGCCATAACCTATCTGATGGACAGTATTGAACGCTATTTCACATCCAAAGGTTATCCGGTTATCATTGGAGAATTTGGTGCAATGAATAAAAATAATTTAAAGCAGCGCGCCGATTGGGCATATTACTATGTAAAATCAGCCAGAGCAAAAGGGATCCCCTGCATCTGGTGGGATAATGGTGCCGTAAGCGGTAATGGGGAGCTCTTTGGTCTGCTGGACAGAACAAATTACAGCTTTTATTACCCTGATATTGTAAATGCCATGATGAAAGGGATTCAATAAATCAGCAAAAGAGCGATTGCCCCATAAGTGATAGAACACCTATGGAGTAACCGCTCCTCTCCTGTATAGAAAGAGCTTTGATTAAACGAACCGCCCCGGAATATAACCAGCCTTTTTTACAATATCTCTCATCTCTTCGTCTGTTAATCTTTCTTTCATATAAACCACAACCTGTTTTCTTTCTAAATCTGCAGCGGCATAGAACCCATCAAGACTGTTAAATGCATTCTCCACTTTTTTTCTGCAGTTTGCACAGGTCATTCCATCTACCTGAAGAGTCGCAGAGTAAGGATAATTAGCTTTATTCGTGTCTGCAGCCTTCACCTTCTTTACTACTTCACTGCTGCCGCCGCAACAGCCCTGTTTTGTCCTTTTAATGGAGCTCTTCAATCCGAAATAACAGATCACGATTAAAACCGCACAAATGACAGCTGTTGGCATGGTAACCCCTCCTTTGTTATGTAATGGATATTTCTGTTCTAAGTATATTATATAACGAAAACGCCGGCATGGAAGAGGTTTTAATGATACTATTTTTCATTATCCACGGTAAAGCATGATTAATCAATTGATAATTCATCCGCAGTAACAAAGGTATAACCCTGTTTGGTTAATACATCAATTGCCTCCAGTGCAGCTTCTACTGAGGTTGGAAACACATCGTGAAGCAGAATGATATCGCCCGGTTCCACATGTTTTACGATGTGGCGGACAATCTTTTTCGTGTTCTGGGTTTTCCAGTCCAGTGTATCCTCATTGGATTTACCTGGAAAATCAATTTATTCTGCATCCACCCATTTTCCATATTTAAGTATCAGTCTGTTTAATTGTCCGATTATCCAGCTGAGAATAACAAAAATAACAAGCCATGGTAAAAATGTGCTTCCAAAAAAACGGATATCAACCGATTCTGCAGCCTTATAAGCGAGGAACACGCTGAAAAATTCTATTAAAATATAGAAAAGTTTCCACGATAGACTGAGTTTAATCCTGCACCCGCATTTATCACAAGGCAGATTACGAAAGAATGGTTGTGGCATTCTGAACGAATAACCAACAATGTATTGATGTTTGCATGGTGTGGTTTCATTATTTTTCAACGTTACATTACCTCATTATTTATTATTTTTATATTTCATTACTATTTTGTAATATTTGTATGAAATCAGATTAAAGCCATACAGCCCAATCGCCATAATCATAGGTACCGCTGCCATGATGAAGCCTGCCCTCCGCTTTCAGCTGAGAAAATGCATCCCTCATACGACTTACTATTTCCGGCTGTATATCCAGGCTATGATGCGCTGGAAATATCTTTTTTACTGGCAGTGCTGCGATCTTTTCAAGTGATGCCAGATATGCCTGGGGGTCTGTGGAAGGATAATAAGCAAACAGCGTGTCCTTATAAACCAGATCACCGGTATATAAATATCCCCGATCCGCTTCCCAAAAACAAAGATGCCCTGGAGAATGCCCCGGTGTATGTAATACAGTGATCTTCCGCCCGCCCAGATCGATGGTATCACCATCTTTCAATATCCGCGTCGGCACTCCCTGAAAGAACTGGTAGGTATTCACCTGATACCCTTCCGGTAAATTACATCGGTCTGTGACCATATCCCGGATTGTTTCCATTGACAGGGGAAAACCGCCAGTCAGCCAGTCAAGTTCCGCCTCATGGGCGTAAAAATCCGGATAATACCGGTGACCGCCAATATGATCCCAGTGAATATGTGTTGCAACTGCAGTGATCGGCTTGTCTGTGAGTTTCTTTACTTCTTCTGAAATATCACAGATACCAAGTCCGGTATCAATGAGCAAACACCGTTCTTTTCCTTTAAGCAGATAGCAATGCGTTTCCTCCCAATGGCGGTATTCACTGATCACGTGCGTATCTGCATCAATATGTTCCAGTGTAAACCATTTCTCCATCACACTTACTCCTTTATGTTTAGTATTTGATCACGAAAGTTCTTATCATAGAATATCACCAAATGCTTTACGGATCAATAATGTCTTTATACCCTTATACCTGTGTAATCTATGTATAGTTGATAATATACTATTCTAAATAATCAAAGCATGTACGGATACCAGATAATACGTGAACTGGAACAGCAGAGCCGTGATGTCTTTATACTGCAGGAAGGCACACTCTATCCGATCCTGCACACTCTGGAGCAGCAGGGAGCTGTAACCAGTTATCAGCAAACGGCAGACAATGGACGGATGCGCAAATATTACGCAATCACCACTAACGGTCAGAAATTATTGAACCAGAAATTAAAAGAGTGGGATGTCTACCAGACCGCCATTAACCAGGTAATTGGAGGTGTTCTGTTTGAATAAAAAAAATCCAGAATCAGCAGTATTGCAATTTTTAAACGAAGTAACCGACCTGATTTCCTATGAACCGCTGCGCCCTTTAATACGCCAGGAGCTGGAAGATCATATGAATGACCGTATGGAGGATTACAAATCGAATGGATTTTCCAATTCTGACGCAGAGGAGCAGGCGCTTCGCGATATGGGAGATGCTGTAACGATTGGTACGGAGCTGAATGAAGCTCACAAGATACAAAAAGCCCCACAGCTTACTATAATAAGCGCTCTTCTTTTACTTACAGGCTTTATTTTTACCAGCTTTATGTCATGGCGGCCACTTTATATGGCAAGCAGCTCTCTCTACTACATTGCTGTTGCCACACTCCTTATATTTACCGTGCTGAAAGGATATCCTTTCCTGATCAGATACAGAAAAAAAATCGCATTGTTTACAGGCTTTCTTTATCTGGTTCAAATACTGCTCTTTATTATGACACTTGTTAAGGGAATACAATATGGAATACCCAGCACTACCTATTTTGCAACAATACTGTTTGTCCCCGTGATTACAGTTCTTTTATATTGCTCCCGTCAAAATAAAAAGAAATTCCTGACAATAGCTGTGATCTGTACCACTGTATGGATGCTTTTCATGTATACAGTCAACCCATTTCTTGGGGATACTGCAGAGATTATTTTTCTTCTGAGAGCACTGGGGACCGTTTGTTTCATGATTCACCGCGGTAACAGCAAGCGGAAATCGTATAGACCTGTTACCTCTGGCTGAAACTATATCCACTAACCGGTCATATTATATTGAAATAAGGCAGGTTCCCATATTCTCGAACCTGCCTTATTTCAATATAATCCTAATTTTTATTTTTTGCTTTAACCAGACCTGATGCTTCTTTACCGCTCATATGTTCAATGTCAAGTTCAATCATGCATACCCCCATCAATCCCTTATCCACTGCCTGAGCGCGCTGGGCTTCTTCTATATCAGGGGAGTATCTTGCAGTTAAAATTTCAAGTGCTCTTCTTTTCTCCTCGCCCTCCATAATGCGTGCTTTGCCAAATACTATAACACTGCGAAAATATGAAGTATACTCTTCCTGCACAATCTCATCCTGGTCTATAACACAAAAAGAGACTTTTTCATTTCTCATGATTCCATCTAATTTATGACCTGTTTTGGCTCCATGAAAGTAAATTTTATTATTATAGTAAATATAACTCAGGGGCACTGCATAAGGGTAGTCATCATCGCCTGACACAGCAAGCACGCCTGACGTTACCCGATTTAAGACCTGAATGCATTCCTCTGATGACAGTACCTGATTTTTTCGCCGCATTTCTCTAAACATGTAAAACTCCTTTCACGAAGACCGATAAGTCTCTGTTTGTAAGTTACTCAACTTTCCCACGAGTCACTAAAATAGCACCAGGAAGTGATAATCTTATGATAAATCAAATGAACTAAAATGACCATACCCAAAAAAGGGTTAAATCACTTGATTTACGCCATATGGCGTCAAAATTTGTTAAATATTTATCTTTCATTTTTCTACAAAATATATCAATTTTATTGTACTTTTTAGCTAATTATTATTCATTATTTTTGTTTAGTTTTGATTTCTACGATTCAGAACGTATTTTATTCGTATAATATATTTTATTTACTTTTGATTTTATACAATTTAGTCACATAACATTAGAGCATGACACTATATGTACATATTAATAAATTATAATCTCATACTCGCGTAATTTTTGTCGAAATTTGTCGAAAAAAATGTCGATATTCCAACAACATTAAGTTTACAATTTAGGAAAAATATATTAATATTTAGTCATACTACTTTAATTTTTATCTTTTATTGACAAAAAGGAGAAGAGCATGGCAAATTACGAATTTAAAAAGAGAAAAACAATTAAAGGCAAAATAAGATTTATTACAACGTTATTGGTATCTGTATCGCTTTTGTTTGTAGGTTTTTTAACATGTTTACTCAATTTTTCGTCAACTATTTATATTCTTAAAAATAATTTAACAACAACTGCCGCAGTGGCCGCGGGCCAGGTAGAATACCGTCTGAATTCAACCTTAAATATTGTGGAAATAATGGGTACAATAAAAGAATTATCAAAAGATAATATTCCCATAAACGAAAAGATGGAAGTATTAGATCATTATAAAAAATCATATAATTGGCAACAAATCTATTTATTCAATAAAGAGGGGGGCAGTCTTACAGATGCAGATTTAAATGTTAGTGACAGACAATACTTTATTTCTGCTCTGGCTGGAAAATCAAATATCAGCGATCCAATTTACAGCAGAGATTCCGGTGAATATGTGTGTGCAGTTGCAGCACCAATCTGGAAGGATGGCCTCCAGAATTCAGAAGTCATTGGTGTAGTTATGGCATGCATGGATGTAAGTTCTCTGAATACCCTTGTCTCTTCCATTAATGTCAGTAAGAATGGGTATGCCTATATAACGAACAGTGAAGGAACCATGATTGCTCATCCAAACTATGAATTAATTAAAAATCAGACAAACTATATTGAAGAGTCTAAGAAAGACAGCCAGTATGCATCTTTGGCAGCCGTACTGCAGGAAATGACATCTGGAAAAAATGGTTTTGGATCTTATAAATACCAAGGCCAGAACAAATATATCGCATATGCTCCAATTGAAGAAACAAACGGCTGGAGTATCGCAATCAGCGCACCCGTTTATGATTTTTTAGGCGGAACTATTGAAAGTATAGCCGTGACCGCTGCAGTAATTATACTGGCTCTTATCATAAGCTATCTATCCGCCGCTAAATTGGCAAACACCATTGGCAAACCAGTTCAGATATGTACCGCCCGGCTTGAGAAACTGGCAGAAGGTGATTTTCACAGTATCGTTGAGGATATTAAAACAAATGATGAGACAATGCTGTTGACTCAGTCTGCCAAGACCTTAACCAACTCTCTTCAGTCAATTATTGAAGATGTAAAATATCTTCTTGGAGAAATGGCAAGAGGAAACTTTTCAGCTATGCCTCAGGTACCCGAAAGCGCCTATGTTGGTGATATGCATGAAATTTATACTTCCATTACTTATATGAAGAATAATATAACCAGTACTTTGCAGCAGATTGATGTTGCTTCCAGCCAGGTTACCGCTGGAGCAGAACAACTGGCTGCCGGGGCAACAGGACTTGCACAGGGTGCTACTGAGCAGGCCTCTTCTATAGAGGAGCTGGCGGCATCATTTGGTGAAATATCTTCCAGGACAAAACTAAATACCGCCAATGCCACATCTTCTGAGAGGTACATGTCAGAACTGGGGGAAAAAATCAGATTCAGCAATGACCAGATGAATCATCTTATTACCGCAATGAGGGAAATAAATGCCACGTCTTCAGAAATAGGAAAAATAATAAAGGTAATAGAAGAGATTGCGTTTCAGACCAATATACTGGCTCTCAATGCAGCGGTAGAAGCTGCGCGCGCCGGAAGCGTTGGCAAAGGGTTTGCAGTCGTAGCAGATGAGGTAAGAAACTTAGCAGCTAAATCCAGTCAGGCTGCCAGCAGTACGACAGCACTGATAGAAAGGTCTATTTTTGCTGTTGAAGAAGGGTCACGTATGGTTGATGAAACTGGTTATTCATTGAAGGAAGTTGTGGAGAAAACCGAAACAGCAGTGAGAAGTATGAGGGAAATCATTACAGCAACAGAACAGGAAAATGATGCAATTAACCAAGTGCTTATAGGTGTTGATCAGATCTCTAAGGTTGTACAATCCAATTCTGCTGCTGCAGAAGAAAGTGCTGCCACAGCAGAAGAATTATCTGCCCAGGCAGTATCGCTGAAATTGCTGGTTGATTCATTTAACTTTTAATAATTGGTAAGAGGAGAGTATCTTGGTGTTAAGACTTCAAGAGCTCTCCTTTTTCTTATTTAATCTCTGTTCGCAAGTTATATAAGAGCTGCCGTAATAATAGACATTTTATAAACCTCGTCTGCATTACAGCCTCTTGAAAGATCATTGATCGGCGCATTTAATCCCTGCAGGATTGGTCCGAACGCTTCAAATCCACCTAAACGCTGTGCAATTTTATAACCAATATTACCGGCATTGATATCCGGGAAAATAAAGACGTTGGCCTTCCCTGCAACTGGGGATCCCGGAGCTTTTGTCTTTGCCACAACAGGGGAAAATGCTGCATCAAACTGGAGCTCTCCGTCTGCGGGGAAATCCACATTCACTGCTTTTAATTTCTCAGCTGCCTTCCTCACCTTATCAACCGACTCACCCTTTCCGGAGCCCAGTGTGCTGTAAGAAAGCAGTGCAACCCTGGGATCAATGGAGAACCGTCTGGCTGTCCGGGCTGTTTCACAGGCGATCTCTGCCAGTTCTTCCTCATTAGGATCCAGATTAATCGCACAGTCTCCCATTGCATACATTTCATTTTCTTCCTTGTTTTCCCTATATAAAATAAAACAGCTGGAAACGATTTTGCTGCCAGGTCTGGTTTTAATCAGCTGAAGAGCCGGTCTCACTGTATCTGCAGTAGAATAAGTAGCTCCTCCTAAAAGGCAGTCGGCTTTTCCCATTTTTACCAGCATGGTGCCAAAATAATTAGCCATTTTCAGAGCCTCCCTGCAAGCCGCCTCGTCCATCTTGCCTTTTCTTAATTCTGCCATTTTTGATACCATTTCGTCCAATTCCTTATAATTCTGAGTATCGATTTTCTCAATTTCATCCACCGGCCAGTGGCACGCAGTGGCAGCATTCTGAATCTCAATCGGATTTCCCAAAAGTATTGGAGTGAGAATTCCTTCGTGATGCAGACGATTGGCCGCCTCTAATATTCTTGGGTCAGTACCCTCTGTAAAAACGATCCGCCTTTTTTGTGTTTTCAGTGCGGCAATCATTGGTTCAAACATAATTCCTACCTCCGTATCTTATTTTTATGCAGTTTTTCCATATTTCCATTTTATATTACGATGATCAATAAAAACATTATAGCTTAAGCTGTAAAATATAACAACAGCACCAGTGTCTAAAAATCAATACAGCCCGGACCTTAAAATTACAGTCCGGGCTTCTATTACTATTATTTCATAAAGCGGTATTTACCCACTTCCTCTTTCAAAGTCTGTGCCTGCGCGGCCAGTTCCTCACTGGAGGCGGAGTTTTCTTCTGCTGTGGCAGCATTGGTCTGCACAACCGCAGTTACCTATCCGCCAGCTTAAATTTACCCACCTCGCTGAATAACAGAGCTGCCTGCCCGGACAGTTCCTCACTGGAAGCGGCGCTTTCCTCTGCGGTAGCAGCGTTGGTTTGTACGACAGATGAGATCTGTTCAATTCCCTGATTGATCTGTGATATAGAAACAGCCTGTTCCGAGGATGCCTCTTTAATTTTAAGTATAATCTCATTAATCTGAGACGCTTTTAAAGAAATCCGTTCCAGGGCAACTGCCGTGTTTTCTGCCAGTTTGGAACCATCGGATACTGCTCTTATGGAATCTTCAATAAGAGAAGAGGTCTGCTGCGCTGCTGCGGCCGATTTAGTTGCCAGGTTTTGTACCTCATCTGCAACCACTGCAAAGCCTTTTCCTGCAGAGCCTGCTCTGGCTGCCTCCACAGCCGCATTTAATGCGAGAATATTGGTCTGAAATGCGATATCATTAATGACTGCAATAATCTTATTAATTTCCCCGGAGGAACTACCGATTTCCTTCATAGAGCCCAGCATCTGCTTCATGGAAGCATTGCTTTCCTTGATATCCATAACTGTCTCTCCGATATAAGCGGCAGCTTCTGCAACACTGGCAGCATTCTTATGTACCAGCTGGGATACATCTGCTATGGAAGCAGATAATTCTTCTACAGAACTTGCCTGCTCTGTTGTGCTTTGAGCCAGTGACTGTGCTGTATCAGAAATCTGTCTGGAACTGGAATCTACGTGTCTGGATGAATCCGCAATCGTAGTCAGTGTCTTATTAAGAGAGGAGGAAATTCGAAGCAGGGAATTCTTAATAGAGGAAAACCTGCCTGTGTATTCCTGGCTCAGCGTAATTCTCATATCTCCTCCGGCCATAATATCCAGAACTTGCGTAATCTCATTGATATAGGAATTATATTCATTCAGCTGTCGGAGCGTTTGTCCGGTTGCATCACACAACTGCCCCAGCTCATCTTTGGTAATCCTTGTCTCGTCCAACTCAAGAGATAATTCCCCCTGGGCAATCCGCTTGCTGATTCCGGTAATGTACTGGATATTTGTTTTTAAATAACGGATGGTTTGGATGGAAAAAAGAGCAATTATAAAAATCACTGCTGCTATGGCAGCAACCGATGTCTGGATACTATGGGTTACGCTGCTTTCAATTTCAGCAGAACGGGTTTTGGCATAATCCTCAAGCAGTTCTGTCATCAGATTAATATTTTCCCTTGCTTTGGAGAAGCTGGACTGGGACAATTCCATATCTCCCGTTCCGTTTTTTATGTCATATGCATTCAGCCATGTTTGAAAATCTGTCTGAAATGCTGTATTTAACTGCTCTAAGGTAAGGTTTGCAGTGGAATGGGAAAACTTCCGGTAAAGTGTATCGTTGGATTTTACATTGTCCAGCGCGGAGGTAACACGATCCTGAACCTGTTTAATATTTTCTTCATAATCAGCAATCTGTTTGTTTTTGTCTTCCTCTGTTAATTTATTCGTGTTTAAATATAACTCTTTTTGAGCTATGGCCGCCTGATAAAAATCACGGTCTGCATTTAAAATTTCATCGGTACTGACAAAAACTTCATCGTATAAAGCCGATTTTGAGTCTTCCATAATCTGGTTGGATCGATAGATAAAAAACACCAGCAAAAATAAGAGTGCGAAAATCGCGGGAAAAATAATCAGCCATAATTTGTTTGCCACTTTTAGATTTTTAATGATGTTCATAGCTTTTACCTCCACAATGTTAGTCAGCTGGTACTTCTTCAGCTCTTGTGGATAATATCGACAAAAATGTAGGGTAAATAAGCATTTAATTCTTAATATTTCACATATTTTTGGTCATTAATTAACAATTCCATTATTATTTATCCGTATTCAAATTATATTTGATAAACTCTTTAAATGCATTAAAATCACCTATTGTGAAACCAGCCGGATCTAAGATGATTCCGCTGCTTTTTGAAAACATTAAGACATAGGTATGTTTTAGTTCATGAATTTTAAGGATCTGATTATAATCAATTGTCAATGAAAACGTCCCCTGGGAAATCTTTATATTATCTCCAAACTGTATGATTGCTTCATAATCTTTTCCATTAAACATTCGTTTATTACTTTCTTTCAGTTGTCTTATGGTTAAGGGGGGGGTAATCAGAATTGTAATAATAAGGATAGACAGACAAACTCCAAAAACTGCAGCCAGAATGTAATCCTGTTTCACCATTGCAATTCCAGTCATGATAAACGCAGTGGGAGCAAATACAGCTCCCATTGAATAAATTCTTTTACATAATACTTTATGTACAAACTCTGATAGCATTTTATCAGCGGTATAGTATCTGTTTTCAAATAGAATATTCATTTTTATAGCACCTCTCTTACCGCCCGGGATTGTTCATTGGGACATTCGCCCATTCTTGCAATTGAAATAGCAGACAGATAATCTTTAATATGATCTTTTGTTAGATTCATTTGTTCCAGATATAACCGGGATAATGTTTCCTTCTGAATTCTTATCCTGTCCGGATTATCTGCGCCGTCCGGTACCGGTGTGTATTCAATTAAATATACAGTTCTTGCAATATCATACAGCCGGTTTCCCCTGCAGATATTCATAAAATCTATGACAGATATACTGCCCTGGGACAGCATAAGATTGCCTGGGTGGAAATCACCATGACACAGGGTTGTCCCATCCTCCAGATGTTCAACCAAATGAAGGGCTTTTAGCCGCTCTTCCTTTGATATGGAAGCTTTCTTAATCTGATGAATCAAAAAATCTTTATAATCCGGCACATTTCTTATCTCGTGTTTTAATATAGCCTCATGGGCTTTTGCCATAAGAGCTGCACATTCCTGCAAATTGCCGGTTCTTAAGGTCCAGTCGAGGAGGGATTCCCCCGTTACCTTATCATAAACAATACCATTTCTTCCTTTATATGTAATAAATTTATATGCTTTAGGTTTTGGAAAATCCATTTCATTCACGTCCATGGCATTTTCATATTCCCGTACTGCATCCTGATAAGGATATCCCTCACGAAAAAGCTTCACTACTTTTCCGTTTTCCCACTCATATACAGTTGCAGTGTTGCCCGCACCAACTATTTCCCCTGGATTCATTATCCTCTCCTGTTTTTATTCTTTTTTATTGTAATTCCAGTTTCATCTCATATTGATTTACTGTATTGTGAAAGCCAGCGGCTGTAATAAACTGAAGCATCGTTTCTGAACGGGTATCAATGTTTAGTATTTTTAATTGATCCGAGCTGGTCTGATTCATTAAATCTGCCAATATCCTGCTGCCGATGCCCTTGTTTCTCCAATTTTTATCCACAGCAATCTGAGGAATTTCCCCTGTTATCTTATCAATCATTCCGTAACCAACAATACAATTGTTTATTCGTACAGCCAAGATCTCAAAGCTCTCCCGCACCGCGTCTACAGATTGTATGGAATTTTGCCAGGAAGGCTGATAATCCCAGAACTTACTAAACAATTCCCAATCCGGATCCATAACCCGTTCTGACTGATGTAACAAATCAGTTCTGTTCATTCCCCGTTCCATCTGGCAGCACAAAAGCTCTCGTTCTACCGTAAATCCATTTTTAGTGTAAATGCTTGCGGCAGAAGTATTGGCTGTCAGAACCTCCAGGACATATTGTTCTACTCCTGATTTACTAAAGTTCTGCCTTGCTGTCCGGAGCATATAATTGGTGATTCCCTGCTTTCTAAACTGCGGTATTACTCCGGTTCCCACATCGTATGCAGTTGCTTTTCCATTCCACATTCTGCAGCCATTTAGAATAAATCCCACCAGGCTGTCTCCTTCAAAAGCCCCTACCGATACATAGGAATCAAATCCTCTCCGCTTCAGCATTTTTTCAAACTGAGGAAAAGTCATATTCATTGGAACCTGGTAATCGGAAAAGGCTTTTAAAAATGACTGGTACATTTCTTCTCTTCCCATATGAATTAACGATTCATAATGCAGCATAATTATTTCCACTCCCCTCTGCTTAAAATAGAATCATTCCTTTTTCTGCCTCCAACTCTGTAGCTCAATGATATTACCTTCCGGATCTCTGGCATAAACAAAGACAGCTTCCGTATCGTTAGGATAATCTGCAGTTACCAGCTCTCCCACCTGGCTTCCTCCGGCACGTATCATGAATTCCAGGGTCGTTTCCACATCATCTACCTCAAATGCAATATGGGCAAAACCAGGGCGATTTACTTCACCTATTACGGACTCTCTGACTGCATCATAGGAAAATATCTCCAGCGTAGGGTGATCCTCTCCATATCCTGGCAACAGCAGATGTTCTCCAGTGATATGAGCATTATGTAAACCTGTCAATCTGTCCAGCCACTGCCCTTTTAAATCCCGCTCCTCGCCGATACTTTTGCAGTGGAACACCTCTTTGTAAAAAGTAATCAGTTTATCAGGGTCTTTCGCAATAATATTGGTATGTACGTAACGAAACATTGTCTTCATTTCCTTTCATTTCTAACATTCACAGACAAATAATCATTTTTATATAAATTCCAGCGTTTTCTTACAAGTATCCATTCTGGCCCGAATTCCGATTGGCAGTATCCCATGATTTTTGCCATGTCCAAAGTCGTCACAGGACATGACCGGTATACCATTTTTCTCACCAAAGCGAGTGAGAATATCTGTCAGATCTTCATTCTTGTTTTCAGTGTAATGTCCAAAAAGCAGATCCGTTACATGCTCAATTATCTCACTCTGCTCAATTTGCGCTAAATGAGCACTGATTTTTGATGGCTCATTGAAAGCTTCGTAATTTTCCAGAAATAAAATATATTCTTTTTTCTTATCAAAAGAGAAATACTTATTTTAAAAATGTCAAAACCTGGACTTTTCATAGTTATAAGGGATACTGCTGCCTACAAGCACGTCCTCAATTTTGTCAATAATCAGCCAGTCATCCATATTCCCCTGATGGTCAAAGGACAGCGGTGGTCCGATCTTACAAACTTCATCAAATTCAACCAGGCACAAACATTTTTTATGCCAGCGCTCTTTCTGCTTATCTGTCAGATTCAGCTTGTCCTGATTCTCCTCTAATATTTTTGTTATTTCCTCATCTGCCAGTTTTGCATAATTCTGAACAGACTTTACAACGGCATGTGCAGAGATTTCACCGGTACCTTTTTCCATAAAATATACAATATCATTTTCAAATACTCTGCTATGAGGAATCTTACGCCCAGCTGCCCCTCTTACCACCATTGTCTTCGTACCGGAAAATATTTTATCTAAAACACTTTCTCCTTTTTTACCCTGATTCTCACAGTAAACCAAATGTACCATGAAACTTCCCCCTTTATTATTTAGCTATGCTCCAGTATCCTAGTGAACGGGTAATATTATCTCCATACCAGCGCCCCTGTTGTCACTTGGCCGAATACGAAACCCTTGTTTCTGATAAAATCCTTCTTTCCCCATGGCAGAGAATAATGCCAGTGTTATATTTGTGCCTGGTAAACCCTGTTGGTTTACGTATGAAATCACTCTTTCTATCATAGATTTACCAACCCCACTGCCCTGGTACTCCGGTAATATAACCAAATCCTGTATATAACAGATATAACATCCATCTCCTACAAGCCTGCACATTCCCACAACCTGTTCCTGGTCCCTGACAGTTAAGGTAATTAGTGAATGCTTTAATGCCATCTCAATCTGCTGCTCCGGCAATGCACTCCAGCCCACAGATGTTCTAAGCCTCTGGTAATCTTTCACGGTCAGATCATTTTCCTTCATTTCCAGTTCCATAATTACTCCTTACCTGAAGTCTTTTGTCATTTTATCGCATAATAATATCATGTCATTTTCTTCCACTTCAAAAGTTTCTGATTTTTTGAAACCGTGACTTATGTAAAATTTGATTGCCCGGTCATTGGATGATAATACCTCCAGGGTGCAGCGTATACATTTTTGACGAATCATCTCTTCTTCAATTTTCTGATAAAATAAATGGCCAACACCAATGCCGATATATTGAGGCAAAAGATAAAATGCATGCCATTGGGCATAGGTTTTTCCATTAACCAGGGCAGTTCCAAACACGGTACTGCCAATAATGTTTCCGTCATATTCTGCAATAAGACAGGTGTCCCCGTTTTGGATACTCTCCTGCAGAATAGGTTCCCAGTGATCTGCTTTCAGCGTAGATAAAAATTCAGGATTCATTAAACCTTCATATGCGGACACGTAACTCAGCATGATTTGTTCACTGACTTTCTTTATATCAGCCAGTGTTGGGATTCGATACGTAATTACCATTTCAGCCTCCAGCATAAATTATTTTATTAAGGCACCGCTTATTTCACCATCTTAAAAAATTCATCCATTCCATATATATAACAGGATCGAGCCTCATTCAGCAAACTGTTATAAAAAGAAACAGCAGATGCCTTCCGCTCATTACCTATTTCAGTCGCCCTTTTGGTATGAAATTCATCATATATTTTTTCCAGTTTATATTTATATTCGTGCAAAAAAGATGGCTCGGTATCCTTAGATCCATCTAAAATATTCCCATCACAACCTAATGTATAAAGAGGCTTAGATGCAATTCCTAAATACAATAATGTTCGGGCAATTCCAAGAGTTCCAGTTACATCTAATTTATCAGAATCATACAGGATCTTTGCCTCCATACTTTCTGGAGAGCTGCCTCCTCTATAACTGTGAGACAAAATGCAGTCTGATACATGGCGGGCTGATTCTTCTGTCCATTTATTATCGAGTAAGAAAGTGTATGCCTTTTTGCTGCCTGCCACTTCATGCCTGATCCGGGAGTCAGCAAACTGTTCCTGTCGCCCTATATCATGGAGAAGGCAAGCAGTAATCAGCACATCAATATTTACATATTCTTCATATTTGGCAATATCTAAAGCTAAATAGAGTACACGATAAATATGATCCTTATCATGGGCACAATCTTTCATACAAACCAGCATAAAGTCTTCTATCTTCTTAAATTCTTCTTTATTCAATATTAACTCCTCCATTATAGATTCAAATCACTTCCAGCTAACATCGGGGCATTTCTGTCATGAGGTGCCAGTATGAGCTTGTCTATGGGATATTTAATTCCAATATCAGGATCGTTATATGCAATCTGGCGAGAAAACTGCTGATCAAAAGGTTCATCAAAACGCATTACATTCATGGTGCCATCTTCAAGAGACAAAAAGACATGGCCAAAGCCTTTTGGAATATAGATCTGCTTTTTATTTTCAGCACTTAATTCCACTCCAACCCATTGTAAATACGTAGGAGAGCCCTTTCGTAAATCAATTGCATAATCAATACCTCTTCCTTTGATACAATACAAAAGTTTTGTCTGGGGTTTGGGATTATTCTGAAAATGGTCAGAAATTTAAGCCTGCCTTATACGCATTTAACAGATGTTGGGCTATTCGCTGGTTTCGTTGCTCCTCATCCCAATGGGTGGTGCCATCAAATATAATCATTTCTTTTTCAAGAGCTCTGTTTCTGATTCGATCACCCAGCATTACAATTCTCATCGCATTGGACTCACCGGTTTCTTCCAGTGATTCCAATGTTTTTCCTGCAGATACCATAAATAATACCTTTTTAAGTATTTTCATCTGCGGATTTGGATTATATGCAAATCCACTTGTCCATACACGGTCAAACCACCCTACTAATTTTGCAGGAGCCTCCGTCCAAAAAACAGGGTAAATGAATACGATTGCATCAGATTGCTGAATTTTACATTGTTCTTCCATTACGTCGTCAGCTACCGGAATTTCAGTACTATAATAGGCCTCTCTTTCATATTCATCTTCTGACATTTCCTCATTAAAATTCATCTCATACAGATCAGAAACAATAAATTTGTGATTTGCATCGTTTAGCCCCTTTAAAAACTCCTGTTTCATATCATAAGTAAAGCTTTTTTTACTTGGATGGCAATACACAACAAACACTTGCATCGTTTAAACCCCCGTTCTGGTTAACAGAACTTTTCCCACCGTTTTGGAGTATGATTTTTATTTCTTTTATGAGCAGTAATAATTGTAAAACTACATGCGTTAATAGTCAAAATGCAACCGTCAACAACCACATACCAGTTCTTTCCTTTTCTGTCTACACTTTCTGCATTCTGGACTTTATTTTTACACCATGAAATTAAATCCGGCGTGTCCATGTTTAAATTCTTTCTGATTCTAAGAGCACCCAATTCTGTTGTATGTATTTTATCAAGATTTTTTATTAAATCTGTCTCCATTTTATGACTCCCACGTATCTTCACATTTTTGTTGCTTTCACTATAAAAGAAAGAGGCATTACCTTTGCACGACTGGGAGCATAGTAACTTTCAGAAAATTCATGCTCCTTTTCTAATACTTCCTTACTGGTTTCCTCGATAAGCTTTTCAATTTTAAAATTTTCCTCTGCCAATGTATTAATCCATGTAGATATCTTTCGGCTCTGAATCGTAACAGGGTTACCACGCAGTTCAAAAGAAACCCTATCATCTGAAAGATAATTGCAGCCTTCCAGATAGAATTTTTGATTCTTTGCTGTCACACAATGCATAAGAGGATGATCCCATGAAAATATCAGAGTACCTCCTCGTTTCAAACAATCGGAAATATTATGTATTGTTTTAGGCAGATCCACAGTCCACCCCAATGCATAGATGGAATAAATAACATCAAAATAATTCTTCGGCAACGTGTCCATCTCCTCCATAGGAGAAACGGATAAAGTCGCTTTATAGCTATTTTCAGCCAAAAATCTGTCCGCATTTTGAATCTGTTTTGCAGAAATGTCAATTCCCCACAATTCAGATGCGCCGTTGTCACCGCACCATTTTAAGGAATGCCCGCTGCCACATCCAATATCCAGTACCTTTTTACCGCTAAGGTCTGGAAACAGTTTTAATTGTTCTTCCGTAGGTGCAAGGCAACCATATACTGGCAACGCTGTTGTACCAAACCATGTATCAGCCATGGTATCCCAGCTTTTCTGGTTTTGGAGCAGTACTTCTTTATTGATAAATTGATCTTCCAACACACTTCCCCCATCGTATTACTAGAATTGTTTTAATAAATGCCGGATCTGCTCCTTGGTAACCCCCACATTTTCAACTGCATCCAGTTTTAAATCTCCCTTCCTGTACGCAGGGACCGCCCATACACCGGAATGTTCAAACGCGAGTTCATTGGATTCTTTCAGTTTTTCAAGGTACGTTCCCTGTTCTAATGAAGATTTAAATTTAGCAACATCAACCAGATCACTGACATAATCGCCAAGAACATCAATGTCTTCAATATTAACATGATCTTTAAACACAGCCTTATACATACGATCATGGTATTCTAAAATATCAACTCCATGTTCAAGTGCATAAAAATATCCCTGGATGCACAGATCACTATGGGGACCAAACCGTTCTGGTCTTGGATGAGATTCACAAGGATGCCAGACTATGGTCTGATCCGGATACTCCGGCATAAGTTCCTTTAAATAGTTATGGGCTCTCAGGCAATACGGACAGATATAATCGAAAAAGATGTGTAATTCATATTTCATTGTAAATCACCTCGCTAATCTTAATAATTAAGCAAACTAAATCGGTAGATACATTTTTCCGTTTCTCCGATTTTTCTCATATCATTATCCTCTGGTATCTCAACAATTTCTTCTAATGTACCACCGGCGTATTCACAGGTTTTCCTTGAAGCATGGTTATCGGGATTGCAGGTGATAATAAGATAATCCATCTTATGTTTTTTCGCTAACTGAAACAGTAACAAGCAGGCTTTCCCCGCATAATGGTGTCCCCTGTACTTCTCATCTATATGATACCCGATATTGCCGCCATAATATGCATTTTTGTTATATCCAATCCGTAGATCACAACCGCCCACCTCGTCTCCATGCATATCACAGATTGTAAAATGATAGGCTGGAAGCCATTGCTTACGGATATTGCCAGCAGTCTTTTTATGCAGCTTAAGGTAAATATCTTCACCCTTTAAAAACTCCATGTTTATAACCATATTTTACCTCTCTAAATATCTGTTTTTATTAATTCCCTATTCATTCATTTCAGCAATATAACTGTCCTCTCTTGCCGTGATCTGTACCCATGCTGGTCGAAACCCACTTTTTATGGCGTTTCGGGCAGATTTTAAGTTTGACCATGCACAGCAATAAAATGGAACAATTCCTTTTCCCAATATTTCTAAAGCAAGTCTGCTTGTAAGACTGGAAGCTATTCCCTGTCTTCTATATTCCGGAAGTACATCTATACCGATCTGCCACATGGTATCACAATCAGCAGATGCTCCCGCAAGCCCGATCAGCTTCCCGTTATCAAATGCTCCTACAGCCAGACTATCAAGTTCTTTCCGCTTTTCGCATAATGCATTCCTCCATTCCGGCAGATAGTATTCTGCAAAATGCTCAGGTTCCATAACCTTAGTTTCATATTGACAGGGGAGCGGATTTAATACTTCCATATCGGGTAAAAAATACTCTGCCATAAAACAGACATTCAGATTATAAGGCTTTAATCTTTCCATTAATCTATGTAGATTCGGTGTTTCAAAACAGTGCTCAATCTGATATTTTGTTATGTACCACTCCACTTCCTTTATTAAATCCTTGGATGCAGATGCAACAATATTATTCCCATAGGATGTTAAATCACATAAAAAGGGAAGTTTTAAATATTTTCTGGCCTTGGAGCTTTTTTCCGAGAGCACTACCTTACTTACATTACTTCTAAAATCCTCCATCATGCAATTACTGTCAAATGCTGATTGCTGCATGGCAATATCAATAATTTCTTTATTATTCATAACATTCCCTTCAATTTTTAACCAGCCACTTTTTTGCTTTTTCCAGATCATCCATACAGATTACTAGGAAGTTTGTATGTGCACTTCTTTTTTTTACATACCGTTTCATTTTCAAAGTTAATCCGATAAACACAACCTTACGCAGCTGCTTGTTTATGACTGAGAATTCATTTATTATCAGATCCAGTATTTCACCATTAATATTTGATTCATTCAGAATGACAGCTATAAATGAACTGGTTGATGGTCTTTGTATTACCAATAAATCCTGCATGAATTTCTGTTTAATCAGTTCTGCCTGATCATAAAGGGCATCCAGATGTTCAAACCATATCTCCCCTCCATTAAAAAACATAGAAAATGATTTTTTCTTCAGTCCAAGTTCTTCCATTAAATTTTATGCTCCATACAAACGGAGTCCTCCATTCCAGCATATTGACCATAATTTGGAATAATCTGATAACCTGCTTTTTTATACATCATATGAGCCGCTTCCAACAGCCGCCCTGTTTCCAGAACGCACCATCTGTAACCGTTTATTCTGGCCTTTGCCTCTAATCTTCGGATTGTTTCCGCTCCCAGCCCCATATGACGCTGTGACGGATCCACATAGACCCGCTTTATCTCCACATGACTTTCACCAAAGCGTTTATATGCTCCGCATGCAACTGGTTTACCATTGTTGTATGCCACAATTACATCATGTATGCTGTCTCTCTGATTGAACTGGTGATACTTACTTCTTTGATATTGTTTTCCCACTATTTCGTCAAGCGCCTGGTCCAGCTTTGTGCATAGCATCACAAAATCAGGATCTTCCCCATCTGTATCCTTAAATTCAATCTTTGACAGATTGCTTAGTTTATCTTTCGCCTTTTTACTGAACTTATTTATTAAAGAATCATATGCCTCATCAATCATCTGAAACAGAAACTCCTGATCTGAAAATGCATCTAAATCAATGGTATTCCAATGGGGCTGTTGAACGGGAGGGCAATGGTATCCTCTTACAATTACCCCCGGGTAGAGCTGACGATAGAGATATGCTTTTTCCGGTTCACATTTTAAGGTGATTTTATAAAAATTCTCCTGGGGGTTAAGCTGAGCAAATATTTTCCCCATAACCTTGTAACAGATTGGATATTCTCCAAACGGCCTGGCTTCATATGCACCTGGATGACTGAGGCAGTAATCTTTTATGGCTTCGATTATTTTTATATGATTTTCCATAGTACCTCCCGTTTTCAATCTTTTACACTATAATATCATATTTTTCAAAAATATATAATGAATTTGTTTCATAGTTTTCTAATTTACTGCAATAAAAAAAGGCTTTGTTCATAAAATTGCAAACAAAACCTTTTTAACTTAATTTTAAATTTATTTCGGTTTTGCACGACTGTACGTAATCATCGCATAAGCGCAGGGTATTACAATCATTGTTAAAACGGTAGACAGAATCCTTCCAAAAATACGGCAGTAGCCATAGGTGCCCATAACGGTCCACCTGATGTCATAAGCGGCAGAAGGGAGAAAACAGTCGTTACCATCCCAATCATTATGGGACGCATACGTGTTTCACATGCCTGAACAATGGCTTCCTTCACGTTTTCCGTCTGGGGAAGGAGCACCTTAATGTAATCCAGTAGTACAATACCGTTATTTACAACAACGCCCATAAGTCAATTATAATCACACTTTCCATATGAGACTGATATAATCTTCCCTGACCACCACTGTTTCCAGATAAGAAAAGGCTACAGCCCGTTTGTCTTCTTTACTTAACTGAGATAATATTATTTTTTCCGGATATACAGATTCATAGGCTAACAGTTCCTTCTCTTCCAACAGTTTTTTCTTTGTCTCCGAAAGTTCTTCCAATTCTTTATTAACGTAATCCACAGTCAGTGGGCTGACTGTTTTTGTCTTCAAAACCTGCATTAAATTACCAACTGCTTCATCAATCCGGATCAGTTCCAGTTCCAGTTCATTGTTTCCATTATGGGTTCCGATGGGAGCAGGTTTGCATCTGTCAAGAAGCTTCTGCAGCTCCGCTTGTACAGAACCCTCAATCTGTTCAATTCTCATCTGAGGTTTTAAATCACAATCCAGAAAATCCTTTCCCCGGCACCTTATGGTACGGACTGTTTCCCCATCTGATTTACGTTTGTATTTACGTACCATGATTGCTCTGCCGCAGTCTGCACATTTTAACAGTCCCGTCAGCCAGCTGTTGCGGGGTCCGTCATTGGAAGCCACCTTCTCATTGGTATCCAGCTTTCTCTGGCAGCGAAGCCATAGCTCAGAATCAATATATCCAGGCCAGTTACCTATGGCAAAGGTGGCCTCACTGGAAACCAAAGCGTCTTTTGTCACCGCTCCCTTTTTCCCTACCAGCATACCGCCGTGCTCCCCATTAAAGTCAGAAAGGGGATTAATCATGTTTACCCCCAGTTTTTTAAAGTACGTATAAACTGCATGATCACATTTCACACTGGCAGGATTTCGAAGTACCCGCCCGATGGAGCAGGCTGACCATTTTTCGCTGTTTGGCCCCGGTAATTGTCTGGTTGCCATTATTCGTCTGATATCTCCCAGACTGGCGGTGGGGTAAGCGTAAACCTTCATAATCTCTTCCAGGATCTTTACGTTATCCTCTAATTTAAGTGAAGACACTTTTTTATCTCCCTGAGTGACTGTTGTATTGCTGTAACCATAGGGGGCGGGACCGCCTGGCCATCGCCCCAGTTCAATCCTGTCATAATAATTATCATAGACTCTTCTTGATATCTGCTCCCGCTCCATTTGTGCAAACACAGCCATAATAAATATCATTGCTTTTCCTATGGGAGTTGAGGTATCAAAATTTTCCGTAACAGAAATAAACTCTACCTTATACTTGCTCATATATTCCCAGGTATTGGTAAAATCCAGAAGCGACCTGGTAAAACGATCAAGTTTGTAAACAAGAATCCGGTTAATCGTACCCGTCTTAATATCGTTTAACAATTTAAGAAATTCCGGTCTGTGTACCACGTCTTTCCCTGATATACCTCTGTCTATGTATAATCTGGGTTCGCCAATTGCCATGCTTCTGGCAAAACTTAATTGGGTCTCAATGGAGAGGCTGTCTTTTTTATCAATTGACTGTCTGGCATAAATCGCATCCATATGGCTTTATTACTTTCCCTTCTTTATATGAACCATTTGCTCTTTTACTAAAAGAGAACCATTTTTTTCGGATTGTGATTTATGATAAAAAACTAATTGAAGCTCTTCATATACCTTCTGCACATGATTCTCCCGGTCCTGAATGGTTTTATAGACGGGATAAATATTTTCCACTCTCATGCAGTACGAATTCACCTCATTTATGTAATTGCTTGTTTCAATATATGTCAGCCATTGATATTTAATCCACTAAGACAGGCTTCTTTTTAATCTCACTGTGAATCAGGCTCAGAATTAGATTCCGCCTTTTTTTTCTTCTCAAACAGAATCAGTATAATAATCAGCAGCAATAGTAGTACTGTCAGTGTAATGGTTATTGTAATAATATATCTTACCATCTTTCGGTATCCATTCCATGCCTGGCGTTCATAACCCGCAGTTTCACTACTTTCATAAATCAAAGGATCTGTCTGGTTTTTGGTCCTGTCCTCCTCATAAATTCCCCGGTAAATCTGGGCATGCACAGACGGAGCAGTGACCGCTCCACCATATACAGCTGTGATATTTTTAACCAGCTTCTTCCCTCGCGCCTGTGCGTTACGGACCATATCCCCATTTCGCTCCACCGGTTCTCCAGTCCAGACAATACTTGTTATTTGATAATAATCTCCAGGGAGATTTAAATACTTCAAAAATTCTTCTGCATAGTCTGTTAGTGGTACACCATTGGGGATTTCTCTGTCACCCAGTAAATATGTATCTTCCTGATAGCCGGAAACCTCTATGGGAAAAGTAAAGTTATAATCCCAGTATGAACGTTCTTCCACCTGGGAAACTACAGGCAGTTCTACGGTCTGTTTCAGCTTCAAATCTTCATTTATTACCTGTACCCATGCTGTCTCCGGCATACGGTCAATATACTCCACTCCTTCATATAAAATCTGAGATTCTGTATATTCAGTTTTTTCTTCTGTAAAAATATCCAAAATCTCACTGTTGGTTAAATGATATTCTTTTCCCTCTTTTATTACCCTTTCCAAGGGTGCATATTCTTTGGAACTGCCCACAAATGCCGGAGAATCAACGGTTAAAACATCGCCCGTCCGGATATCTTTTCTCCTTTCAATCAATTCTTCTGCCCCGTAAGACACAAGCTGACCTGTTAAAAAAGACAGGAAGATCAAAAACATGGTATTGATTATAAAATTTTTAGTTGTCATAGCCTGTTTAGTTAAATGGCAAATCCGGATCATCAATCCCATCAGGGATATTCATAAACCCATCTCCCATTGCACCGGAAGGTTCCGGCCTTGGTACCTGACTCTCTCCTGTTGTTAAGTTCTTGCTGTCAGCAAACTCCTGCTCATCCACAATCACCTCAAAGGTGTAAACCTTTATCCCATCTTTGTTAATATAGCTGCCGGTCTGAATCCTTCCAGTCACCAGCACCCGCATTCCCTGGTGGAAATACTTTTCCGCGAATTCTCCTGTTTTATCAAATGATACACAATTAATGAAATCTGCTGTTGGCTCACTGCTGTCCTGATTCCTGCGTCCTCGGCGGTCAACGGCAAGTGTATATCTGGCAATTGCCATTGTACGTTCTCCTTGTGAATATCTCACTTCCGGATCTCTTGTCAGCCTTCCCATTATAATTACCCGATTCATTTTTTTCCTCCATTCTTCCCCTGTCCGGATTTGGCAGAGGAGAGATTTTTTTATTTAGTTTTGCTCAAATTTTCTCATTCATTTCTCTGATTGACCTGGAACCTCCTCTCAGAAAAATAATCGTTTTTTTGTAAATACGCACTACAAAATGGGGAAATAAAAATAGAATACATAAAGAAAAAAGGAAAATAACTGTAATTTAGAATAATGATTTAATACGTTTAAAGGGAAATAAATTTGAATATTAAGAATTTTAAAATAATGCAATCAGAGAAATGAATTTAGATTTTGACAATTTCATCCTATCAGATAAATTGTGTTTAGTAAAGACCTTTTGTAAAAAATCACTGATTATGAGAATTGAAAAAAGCAATAAATCCCCAGAGCAACATCTCTGCCCTGAGGATTTGAGTGCTTTCATCCTTTACTTTAACGGGACTGCCCTTCCACTGTCTTCAGTAAAGAATCCATAATAAAATCCATCTGTGCATTCATGGATGTAATATCGCTGAACCAGAACATTCCGCTGGAGTTTTGCACCAGCCGGCCTTCCCTGACTGCCGGAAGGCTCTCCCAGACTTCCACACCTTTCAGCTCAGATATCCTCTCATCAGAAAATATGTAATCTCCTACATAATCCTTAAGGGTCTCATAAGAAATATCTATGAAATTCACACCCTCTTGATCCATAACCTCTTTCTGGATTCTCTCCGGTGCTTTTAAACCTAAGTATTGATAGATGATCTCGCCGCCTCGTCCATAATCATCACCAAATGCCCTTAATATTCCCTTTGTCTGGTTTTCCAGAAGAATAACATTCTTATCCGCCAACCCTTTTTCAGATAGCTGTTTCTTCGATTCTTCTGCCTTTTTCTCAAAGTCTGCCATAATCTTTTCTGCCTTTTCCGGTACTCCAAATACCTCTCCGAAAAATGCAAGCCGATCCTTCGCTTCCATATCGTAGTAATTTCTGGCCAGAGTTGGTGCAATCTTTGACAGCCTCTCATAATCATCTGTATTGTTCCAGATAATAAGATCAGGATCCAGCTCCATAATGGCTTCCGGATTTAATTCAAAGGCATCCACAACAGTAACGTCTCCCAGCTGCTGTTCAAACACAGCGTCATCGTTAAAGGAGGTACCTACCGGGTGAATCCCAAGGGCAAGTAAATCCCCCTGGAAGAATGCAACCACCACCCGTTTTGGATTGTCCGGTATTTCTACATCTCCATATTCCATCTTAATAACTCTTGTGTCTTTGCTTTCGGTTGTTTCTGCTGCCTGTTCGGTAACCTTTGAACGAGATTCCGGGGCGGCTCCATTATTTGCAGCTCCGCAGGCAGAAAGCAGTATGGCAGATAAAACTGCAGCTGCTAATATACTTTGTCTCTTGTATTTACTCATGATATGAGTACCTCCTGTCTTTAGTAAGTCTCAACTAACCGGAGTTAGTATATCATAAATAACTATCTTTGTACAGGTTAGAGAAAAGTTCCTGCCCCGATTTATCTTTTAGCAGCAGCCTTCATAATCAAAGCCCCAACAGCGGCCCCCGGATCCTTTAATGCCCGGGAAGCTTCCCCTCTTGTTGCCGCCCTTCCATGAACCGCAACCATGGTCGTGGTATTTTCAAATCCTGCCCACGCGGCATCGGCTGCCTCCTGGAAGGCCATCTCAAGAGAAATACCAGCATTTAAGCCAGCTGCCAGCGCGTCTATTCCAGGCAAAAATCCATCCAGAAAAGTTTTTTCTCCTGGTTTTGCCTTACCAAGATCAGCAACTCCGTCCTGATACGCTTGAAACAGAGAAACAACATCCTGATCCGTAAGTTCCGTTTTTCCCTTTAAAACTTTTCCCGCACGCATAAGACCCGCGGCCATTAATGTCCCCATGGTGGAGGGAACTTTATTGCCCATGGTCTTACCTGCCTTGTAAAGCAGTTTTCCAAGATCCGGCTCCATTCCATCAGATACCGAATCATAGGCAGAACGGAACCCGTCAGACATGGTTAAGCCTAAATCACTGTCTCCCACTACACTGTCAAGTTCTATGAGATAATCCCGGTTTATTTCCATTATTTTGCTGATCCTGCCCAGCATGTCAATCAGTTCCTGCTGATTCATATTATTCTCCAATCTGTTTCTGCTTAAAAAATGGCGTATCTGCAGGGGCATCCAGATAACCTTTCAGCTCCTCATCCAGTTTTAAAAGAGAAATGGATAAACCCGCCATTTCAATTGAAGTAACATATTCTCCCACATAGCAGCGATGAACCCGGATATTTCTTTCTTTTAGTATCTGATGAACCTTTCTTGCTACAATGTACTGCTCATCCAGTGGTGTTGCCCCCAGACCATTTACAAGAACCGCTGTCTCATCCCCTGGTTCATAAGAAATATCACTTAAGATTTTATCAACCATTTCCTCTGCAATCTGATCTGCAGATTCCATTTTTCCCCGGCGGATTCCTGGTTCTCCATGGATTCCCATACCTAATTCCATCTCGTCCTCAGCAATCTCAAATCCAGGATGACCCACTCTTGGTACCGTACAGGGTGTCAGGGCAACTCCCATAGTTCTTACATTTAAAGCTGCCTTTTCTGCAATCCGCTTTACTTCCGAAAGATCTTTTCTTAAGGCCGCTGCCGCACCCGCGCATTTATACACAAAGAAAATCCCTGCAACTCCTCTTCTGGTATTCCTCTCTCCGTCTTTTGCTGGCGGAGAGGCAACATCTTCTCCGGCAACCACCTGTTCCACACGAATTCCTTCTTCCATGTCCGCCATCTCAGCAGCCATATCAAAATTAAAAATATCCCCGTTATAATTTCCGTAAATATAAAGGACTCCAGCCCCTGCGTCTATACGCTTTGTCACTTCCAGCATCTGATTGGCGTTTGGCGACTGAAACACATCTCCTACGCAGCAGCCATCTAACATCCCTTCTCCTACATAGCCTAAAAACAAAGGAAGATGTCCGGATCCCCCTCCTGTGGCAATCCCAACCTTCCCTGCTGTCTTTTGGGTCGTTACCAGGCAACGAAGATCATTCCCTGTAAAGGTAAGTTGATCTGGGTGTGTCAGATAGATTCCTTCCAGCATTTCATTTACATAATTTTCCGGATCATTCATTAACTTTTTCATTCTTTCACCCTCTCCTATTTTGATGAAATCCCATAATAAGCTTTTACATATACCCCAATAATCTCTTCTTTTGATGGTTGAAACGGATTGTCGTCCATACAGGCGTCAGCCATTGCACTGTCAGCCAGCTCGCCAAAAGCACCCGGATTCACAGAAAGCTCACTTAAGCATTCTTCCAGTCCGATTGCTTTTGACAGTTTTCTGATCCAGGAAACCGCCTCCTTTACAGCCTGTTCCCCTGACATGGTCTCTGCTCCCTCTATCCCCAGGCTTTGTGCCACTTTCTTATAACGCTCTGCAATGTTTTTATTACTTCCATTGAATTCCATTACATAGGGTAATAGAATGGCATTGCAGACACCATGTGGAAGGTTGAAACGTCCCCCCAGAGAATGTGCCATGGCATGAACCATTCCAAGCCCGGCGTTGGAAAACGCCATTCCTGCGCTGTATTCTGCATAAGCCATCATTTCTCTGGCAGTTTCATTTCCTCCGTCTTTTACGGCTTGTGGAAGATAGCGGCTGATTACCCCGATTGCCCAAAGGGCATCTTTATCTGTAAAAGGTGTACACCGTTTTGAAACTGCCGCCTCAATTGCATGTGTCATTGCATCCATTCCAGTAGATGCTGTCAGATTTTTGGGCATGCTCATCATAAAGTCAATATCATTGACAGCGATACTCACCATACAATTGGTGTCCACCATACACATTTTTGTGTGCTTGTCCGGATTGGTTACAATATAAAATGATGTGACTTCTGAACCTGTTCCAGCCGTTGTATTTACTGCCACAACAGGTATTCCAGGTCTGTCAGATTGATTTATTCCCTCGTAATCTTCAATCCGCCCGCCGTTTTCCAGTACAATACTGACTGCCTTTGCTGTGTCAATGGCAGATCCGCCGCCAACCGCAGTCAGAAAATCAACGTTTAAAGCTTTTGCTGCTTCCAGACATTCATTAATTACTGCCACCGCAGGATTGGGCTGCACCAGATAATAGACCGCATACTCGATTCCTGCTTCCAGTAAAAATAGCCCCACTTTATCCGCTGCTCCGCTCTTAAACAGAAACTGATCTGTTACAATGAGTCCCCGTTTCAACCCTTTTTTTTTAAGTTCCGCAGGCAGCATTCCAATGGATCCCCTTCCAAAAAAACTGGTTGCAACTGCATTCACTCTTAAAAGCCCCATAGTAAACTCTCCCTAAAATTCTATATTTCTGAAATCACCCGGGTCGATCCGTTTTAATACAGAAAGCTCATTTTTAGTTGGAGACGGGGTGATTGTGATTCGTGAGTATTTAACAGGAAATCCGGTGTTATCCTGTACTTCCTTAAGAGATGAAGTTTCGTGTATGGTATCCAGAACCAGTTCTCCATTTTCCATTTTAAAGATGCAAAGAGGAGTTACAATCCGGTCTACATTTCCTTTTGTTGTTATGAAATCCACCTGGTTTACAAAAGTCCGTTTATTATGCTTTGTTCTCCAGATAACAGCCCGCTTTGCAGTCGGTATCAGGACTGCACTTCCTGCACCTCCCGGAAGCCTGACTTTGGGTTTCTGGTAATTACCGATGACTGACGCATTCACATTGCCCCTTAAATCAAACTGGACACCGCTTAAAAATGCCATATCAAGCCCTCCTCTCATGGATAAGTCAAATACCTCCATAAGAGGAAAGCAGGATCTTGCACCATCTAACAATTCACTGCCTGCGCTGGTATATTTTTTAAGCTTTCTGGGGGACGGATCGACTCCTCCCGGTATGTTTAAATGCACAGCATGGGGAGCATGAAGTTCCTTAGCAAGAAGCACCGCAATCATTGGCATATGGGAAGACACTCCGTGAAATACTTTATCTCCATCCTGAATCATGCGTGCCATTGCGCACACCATAATGTCACAGATCCGGTTATTTCTTTCCATCATTTTTTCCTCCCCAGCCTCTGCGGTCCGCCTTTTCATATGCCGAAAGATAAACGACCAGACCCTCCTGATCCTTAATCTCCTTAAATCTGCCAATGTCTTTTGCGTCAATATCATAGTTTCCCACGCAGGAACAAGGTGTCGCACCTTTTGCCGCATGAACCACTCCACCAACCAGGAAATGGGGGATGTCCGCTTTCTTCGTACCACTGGAGAATAAAGAACCAGGAACAATATGTTCTGCTGTAAGAATCACACTTTTTGCGGCTCTGGAAAGCAGGACATCCTCAAACAGCGGACCTGCGATTCTTGCATTGCCATCCTCATCTGCTTCCTGGACATGAATCACTGCCACATCTGGTCGAATTGCTTTTACCACCGTAACTATTTCATTGGTAAATGGATCCTGTATCCTGGTAAAATAGTCATTTTCTTCAATCAAATCGCTGACTGTCAGACCTTTTACCGGCATAAAGCCAATTCCATAGCTGGCTGCCCGAAGTGCAGAAATAACGGTATAGCAGGCATGCTCATTTCCTTTTACCCGTCCGCTTTCCACTGCCTTTCTGTAATGCATTGCCAGTGAAAATTCACTTTCATAGCTGATAAACCCGGCATCTACACTGGTTACGCATTCTCCCAGGCACAGCATATCCACATCCATTGCGCCCGCAGTTTTCACCAGTTTTAAATTACTCTTTCTCTGACGTACCAGTTCTCTGATAAAAGCCATAGGAGCGCGGTGAAGCACATTCCCGCCAATCCCCAGAACTGCCCCGTCACTGACCAGGGCTGCCGCTTCCTGCATCGATATAATTTTGCTCATGAACTTCCCCTTTCCATCCTGTTCCCCTACTTTGCCGCATTACATGCAATTTGTATGGCATCCCAGACGCCTGCAAACGGAGGCGCATAAATAAGGTCCGTCATTCCCAATTCTTTCGTTGTCATCTTGCAGTGAATGGCGACGGCAAATACATCCGCCCGGAGAACTGCCCCTTTTTCTCCGCAGGTCTGGGCACCAAGAATACGTTTGGTTCCCTTTTCATAGATCAGCTTAATTGTAATAGGGGTAGGATCAGGATAGTAAGCCGGATGATCATTCACCGTAACAAGCAGCGTATTATAATCCACAGAGAGACGTTTTGCATCGGCTTCACTCATGCCGGTCCGCCCCAGTTCCAGCCCGCATACTTTAACAGCCGCAGAGCCCAGTGCTCCCTGGAATACTTCACTGCCTCCTGCCAGATTTGTTCCAGCAATTCTTCCGCATTTATTTGCAACAGTTCCAAGAGCTAGATAGCTGTTTTCATTTAAAACTTCATGATAGACCAGAATGCAGTCACCTGCTGCATAAATTTCGGGTATGGAAGTTCTCATTTGCCGGTCTACGACTATTGCTCCGTTTTTCCCTCTCTCTATTCTGGTGCCCTTTAGAAATTCTGTACAGGGTCTTACACCAGCTGCCACAATCACTAAATCTGCATCATAGCTTCCTTTATTCGTAATTACGCGATTGACATACAGACCGTCGCCTTCAAACGCCTCCACCTTTTCATTGACATGAAGCTTTACCCCCTGCTTTAACAGTTCCTCCTGGGCAGGCACAGTCATTTCTTCATCAAACGATGCCAGAATTCTGGAGGCCGTTTCTATCATTCGTACGTTTTTACCTATATGTAAAAAAGCCTCGGCGCATTCTACACCAATGTAGCCCCCTCCTACGATAACTACATTCCGGATCTTTTCCATTTTGCAATATTCCTTTAAAAAGATTCCGTCTTCCATATTTTTTAATGCATGGACTCCCATCAGCTCTCTGCCGGGAAAAGGAGGAATTACTGCCTCTGCCCCCACTGCAATCATCAGCTTATCATAAGCGTCCTCAAACTCTCTGCCAGATTCCAGATCCCTTACCATAATCCGTTTTTTTCCGGCATCAACTCCTATCACCTCATGCCTTAAAAACGTTTCTATCCCCATCTGATCAAAGGCCTGGCGGCTGCGGGCAATCATTTTTCTATAATCCTCGTTAAAGTCTCCCACATAATAAGGCAGCCCGCACGCACCATAGGATAGGAATCCGCCCTTTTCGTATACGGTTATCTGAATATCAGAATTCATCCTGCGTATCTTGGATGCGGCACTCATGCCTGCCGCTACTCCTCCAATAATAATAATCTTCATAAATTTTCCCCCATCAGGTTATATCAGGTTATATCAGCTATTTCCCGCTCTGCTGATTCCATTGCTTTCCTGGCCGATAATTCTCCTGTAAAAGCCTGGTAGATTTTTTGATAAAGGATTGCATTTTTATCCCCTGACCGGTTTATATTAGGGAGAGGTCTTGCAGACTCAATCATCATTTTCTGCACCGGAAACCATGGAGCGTTACCTTTCTGATAGCTTGATTCTCTTACAGGAGCACCGCTTACTCTTCCTGTTTTACAGTCAACGACAGAAGAACGCAGATATCTTAAAAAATCGTTGGCAGCTTCCCGTTTCCTGCTTTCTGAGCAGATGGCAAAGGACCACGTCACATTCCATGCAGTTGAAAATGTACTGAAGCCTAAATCCTCCGGCTCCAGACATCCATTCTCCCATACAGCTCCAAGCTGCCCGCTCCATGTCACTGCCATGACAGCCTTTTTCATACGGATGGCATCAGCAATTTTTTCATTTGCAAAGTGTTCCGTACCTTCCAGTGCATATGACTTACATTCACAGTAAGACTGAAGCCCTCTTATGGCTTTTTCATCTCCACAGACCGGATTTCCCTCTGAATTATAAGCATCTCCTCCATACATGCGGAGAAAAGGAAGTGCATCGGTAAATATTTCTGAGGAATCAGCCTTCATTGCCACTGCCTTTCTTCCATATACTGCCGCTAAAGCTTTTGCTGTATCCAGGTATTCCTGTGGCGTGATTACAGGTTCCAGTTCTTTTCCAAGCACCTTATAAATCAGACTCTTACGGTATACAATCATATGACCGTCACAGAAAGAAGGAGATAAGTATGCCTTGTCCTGATAGCTCATTTCCCTGACAATGGCAGGAAGAATATCCTCCTCTTCCAACTCAAGTTCTGCCAGATAGCCTTTTTCTACAAAATCAGACAGCCATAAATGACCCGCTGCCATAATAATGTCATAATCGCCGCTTCCGTTAAGGGATTCCATCATTTTGTCATAATACTCTGACCACGGTACAATTTGAAATTCCACGTTTTCCTTATATCCGTTAAGAATCCCCAATCTCTTATCCAGATAACCATTTACTGCCGGATCAGCAACTGCAAGAACCTTTAATATACCCTGCTCCATATTAATACCCTCCCTCCTTTTATTTCCCCAATTGAGGAGGTGCATCTACAATTCCTACAACAAAAGCATCAACCGGTGCTGACCGGTCAAGGGCAAACTGGGTCGTATTGTCCGTGGTTACCAGCACCAGTTCCCCGATTCCGGCTCCCATGGTATCAGCCGCCACAAATATATTCTTTTTTTCTCCGTAATACGGTTCCACTAAAAGGAGCTTAAACCCCACCAGATTTCTGCACTTTCTTGTAGAAACCACAGTCCCCATAATTGTTCCTAATATCATCTGGCATCTTCCTTTCTAATGGTGACCCACTGCCCCTGTCTGAGCAAAAATGCATTGGCATCATCTGTATCTACATGTAAATCAAGACGGCTCTCACTGGTAATCCGGACAAGAACACGTCCAAGCACTCCTTCTTTTACCCCGGGAACCACCACATTCACCCGATCTCCATCTGATACGCCAAACCAACTGGCTTCTTCCGGAGTCATATGAATGTGACGGTCGGCAATGATTACCCCCTCTTTCAAAGAGACTTCTCCTACAGGTCCCTTAAGCAGGATTCCCGGAGTTTCTTTTAAATCTCCGGAAGTCCTGACAGGGGGATTAGTGCCCAGGATTCTGCAGTCACTAAATGCCAGCTCAACCTGACTTTGTTTCCTTTCGGGTCCCAGAATCCGGACTTTCTTAAACGACCCTTTGGGGCCGCAGACTTCAACCTGTTCTTTGCATGCAAACTGACCGGGCTGGCTTAATGATTTTTCTGGGGTAAGCTGATATCCTGCTCCAAACAGTGTTTCCACGTGATCTCTTGATAAATGTACATGTCTTGCCGAAATGCCAACCGGAACCTGATAGGGATCAGTACTTAACCGGTTCCAGTGTTCCAGAACCATTTCTGTTATTTTATGTATCAGTTCTTCCCTGTTATCCATCAGACACAGATTCCTTATTTAATCAGCGGGATAATTCCTGCTATGGAATTATGGGGTCTTGGAATTACATGAACAGCCACCAGTTCTCCCACTCTGGAAGCAGCCTCTTCTCCTGCTTCTACCGCTGCTTTTACAGCTCCCACATCTCCCTGTACCATAACGGTTACCAGACCTGAGCCAATCTTTTCTGTTCCCACCATTTCAACATCTGCTGCTTTTAACATGGCATCTGCCGCTTCAATGGATGCGGTCAGACCTCTTGTTTCAACCATTCCCAGTGCCAGCATGCCCTTCTTAACTGATATCTCTGCCATTTCCTTCTCCTCCTGTTTTATCTTCATTTTCATGTTCCTTATCTGTCTCAGTTTTTGATTCTTGCTCATGTCTGTCTATCATATTTAGCAGTTTCCACACCTCATGATGCGGGTTATTAATGGAGACACATACTTTTATGTTGCTCTCGCCCACGATCCGACCGGAATCTCTGGCCGCTTCCATTGCCGCATAAACTGCTGATGTCTCGCCTGCCAGCACAGTATGGCACATCCTGCCGCCCAGTGTCTTATGACAGCTTACAATTTCCACCTGCGCAGCTTTCAGCGCCTGATCAACCACAAAAACTGTATTGGCGTAATAATTTATTTCCAGTACTCCTATGGCGTTTCCCTTTCTTTTCATGATAACCCACCTTTTCTGCCAGAACTATTATCACTATTTTGCTTTTGGCAGAATTTTGTCTATATCCTGATGTGGTCTGGGGATCACATGGACAGCTACCAGCTCTCCGATTCTGGAAGCCGCCGCTTCCCCCGCTTCGGTAGCCGCCTTAACTGCCCCGACTTCCCCGGTTACAATAACAGTCACCAGCCCGGAACCGATCTTTTCCGTCCCCACCAGTTCCACGTCTGCCGCCTTTAACATTGCATCTGCCGCTTCAATGGAGGCAATTAATCCCCTTGTTTCTACTAAACCGATTGATGTGGATGCCATACCATTCTACCTCCTCTAATCATTTATATTTTCTTCCGTGAATGTTACCTTTGTTATGCGGGCCAATGCTTTTGTTCCTTCGTATGGCCTTTCGATCATCCGGACCAGGACTTGTTCGGGGCTGTTAAGTTCAAGCGCTGCCCGCCTTGCTGCTTCACAGGCCTCCTTTACATCATCCACCCCACCCTCAAATTTCACCTGGGCAGTAAGAGGAATAAACGCTGCTGCATCCTTGGGATTTATGGTATCAATGCCAATAATTTTCACGTCTGCAGCCTTGCACGCTTTATCCATGGCGTACAAAACCGCTCCATACCCTGCACATTCCAAAAAGCCAATTGCCATATGTACCTCCCTTAAATGATCCTTAAGCCGCCTTCCGCCAGCATACATCTGCGTCTTCTGGTAAAGCTTTTCGCACAGGTGAGACCTTCACCCGTAGGACCTGCGATTGTCATTGTGGTATGTCCTTCTCCCCCGATACCCACACCTCTTAGCGTAGCTCCGTTCTTTGTAAAGATCGTGGTTTCGATCTCTTTTGCAAATCTGGTCATGTTCTCCACATTCCTGGAAAACATGGATGCAGTATGGCGATTTCCTGATTCTGCCGCTTTTGCACTTTCCATACATTCCTCAAAGGTGTTTAAACGGACAATGGGAAGAACCGGCATCAGCTGTTCTATCATGACAAAGGGGTGATTTCGGTCTGTCTCACAAATGAGAAGACGTACGTTCTTATCACAGTGTATTCCAATTGCATTCAGGAACAAAGCTGCATCCTTTCCAACCCATTTTTTATTTACTTCATAAGTGCCGTTCTTCTCAATCATGGCAATTTTTAAAATCTCCTGCAGCTGATCTTTTTGAAGCAAAAATGCCCCTTCCTGCTGCAGCTGGAAAATAAGTTCGTCGGCAGCCTGCTCCATGACAAAGACTTCTTTCTCTGCCAGGCATAAAATATTATTATCAAAAGAGGCGCCCCGGTAAATCTCCCTGGCTGCCAGCTTTATATCTGCAGTATCATCTACGATAACAGGCGGATTGCCTGCACCGGCTCCAATCGTCTTTTTGCCAGACCGTAACAGCGCATTCACCATCCCCATTCCTCCGGTTCCAACCATCAGACGGACTCTCGGATCGGAGGTCATAATATTAACCGCTTCCATGTCAGGTTCTCTTTGCATGGTAATCAGATTCGCCGGCCCTCCGCTTTCCACAATTGCCTGATGGAGCAGCTTCAGACAGTGGGCGCAGCACCGCCTGGCGCCTGGATGAACGTTAAACACAACTGAATTGCCTCCGGCAATCATGCTGATGGTATTGTTAATTATGGTCTCTGTAGGATTTGTTGAAGGTGTAATGGCTCCAATCACTCCAAATGGTGCATACTCCTCTATCATAAGCCCGCCGCCACCGGAGATGGCCTCCGTAGTCAGGCATTCCACACCGGGAGTTCTCTCAATGACTGCCAGATGTTTCTGAAGCTTATCTTCCACACGGCCCATACCGGTTTCTTCCTGCACCATGGCTGCCAGTGGCTGTGCGTGTTTCCCTGCAACGGATCGGATCGCCTCAATAATCCTTCTCCTGTCTTCTACCTTATAATGATTGATCCAATCCCGCTGAGCGTTGTAAGCCGCCTCAATTGCGTCCTCCACCCGGTCAAATACTCCGTTGTCGCTCCGGGAAGGAATCACAGAAGGCGTCGGATTTTTCTTATCCAGCCCTGCAAGCACTTCTCTTACAATCAGTTCAATCTCCCTTGTCCCAATTTCCATTTTTTCCTCCTAGTTAAACTGCCCCATGACTCTTCTGACAACCTCAGCAATAATTTCATCCTTTGCCTTGCTCAAATGCTCTGTATCTTTCTTTTCCGCCGTTTCCTTCGGTATAGAAGAAATTCCACAAGAACATCCGCCTTCTTTAAGCGGGGAAGACTGCCCCGGTTTCACAAGCGGGGTTACACCTTTTAATTCATGTACCGGCGGATTAAGTGGAGCCTGAATCGACGAAGCGGGCCAGGATGGCCGGATATCGGAAGAAGTAATGACATCTCTCATATTGGTTTCCTGTAAGGAACAGGGTGGAATTCCGCCTGCAGTAATGCCCAGTTTTTGCCGGATATCAAGCAGTTTATTTACCTGATCGCAGGAAAGTACGTTCTGACGGCCGATGATATTCCCTGTATACATCAATATGGTTGCATAATATTCAATGGACTCCAGTCGGTAAAATGCCTGAAAAATATCTTTTCCCCAGGTTAATGCTCCATGATTTGCAAGGAGTACCCCATTGTGGGTATTTACAAACGGTGCAATGGAATCAGGAACTTCTTCCGTACCGGGCGTTGCATATTTTGCAATGGGAATGGAGCCAAGCCCCAGTACTGCTTCCGTCAGAACAGCCGCATCCAGACTGATACCTGCAATGGCAAAGCTGGTTGCCACCAGAGGATGGGCGTGTGTAACTGCCTGTACATCCGGATTTTCCTGATAGACTCTTAAATGCATCTTTACTTCTGATGAGGGTTTTGAGTTGCCCATAAGCACCCTGCCGTTTAAATCCATCTTTACAAGCATTTCCTGTTTCATAAATCCCTTGGATACGCCGGTGGGTGTTGTCCAGATCGTATTTGGTCCCACCTTACAGCTTATGTTTCCATCATTGGAAGCCACAAAGCCTTTGTCATACATACGCTTGCCAATATCCAAAATTGCCTTTTTGGCTTCAAAATCAGACATGTATTTCACGCCCTGAACTGTCATCATAACGATCCCTCCAAAGTTCAAACGACTAGATACATGGCTTGTCTGAACTTGTCAATTTTTGCTGTATTTTGACTAATTTATATTTGTTTTTATGTGTTTTATTTTGTTTTGTTTTTATTTCGATCATTTTTCCTTTACATTTTGTCAAAAAAAATATACAATATACATATATGTCACTGTATTCTTATGGTTTCATACTGCATTTCAAAAAATTTGTTCGCAGAAAGAAAGGAACATGCCTATGTTAGCAGTAACAAGGAAAGCCAAAATCAAAGATATTATATTAGAAAAGAAAAGCGTTACAGTAACGGAATTATCTAAAATATTTTCCGTAACCGAGGAAACGATACGCCGTGATTTAAAGCAGCTGGAAGACGACGGTTTCCTTACCAGAACTTACGGAGGTGCATTCATACAGGACGGGGTCGAGAACAATGTGGAGCTTACCATAAGGGAAACCGCATATATGGAAAGTAAGAAGGCCATTGCTAAAAAATGCCTCTCATTGATACATAACGGCGATTCCATCTTTTTAGATGCCTCCACAACCGCTCTGCAGATTGCCCGTGAACTTCAGGGAATGCGCCTGACAGTGGTTACCAATTCTCTTCTCATTATCAATGAGCTTCAGGATAAAGAAGATATACGTCTTATAACCCTGGGAGGCTCCTATGCGCCGAGAGATAAGGCATTTGTCGGCAATACAGCAATCCGGAATTTAGAGTCTTTCTATCTGGATAAAACCTTTATGTCCTGCAGAAGCATATCCATGGAACACGGAATTACCGATTCCAACGAATCAATTGCAGCCATACGGCAGACTCTGCTCACACGCAGCAATCATATCTATCTGGTAGCGGACCATTCCAAATTCAATAAAACCTCTTTCATCACCATATCAAGCTTTGATGCAATTACCGGATTGATCACCGACAAAAATCTTGACAGCCAGTGGACCGAGTATCTGACTAAAAATAATGTTACCCTGTATGAGGCCATCGACGCCTAGCCCGGTCTATCAGGAGGATGTCCCTTAAAGCAAGGCATCCTCTTTACCGTGACTCACCTTTTAACGCTTCCTGTTTCCTTCTGAATATCTCTTTCAGCGACTCACTATATGGCTCTCTTGCGATTCCATACTCCGTCACAATTCCTGCAATCAGATCATGATCCGTAACATCAAATGCAGGATTAAACACCTTCACTCCTTCAGGAGCCATTGGTTTTTCATACCACATCTCCACCACTTCCGCTGCAGGACGTTCTTCAATGTGGATTTCCTTACCGGTCGGTGTGTTCAGATCAATTGTAGAGGTCGGTGCACAGATATACATGGGCACGCCGTAGCGCTTGGCAGCCAGTGCCACCATGGAAGTTCCGATTTTGTTTGCAGTATCTCCATTGGCCGCCACTCTGTCACACCCTACAAACACTGCATTGACCCAGCCCTTACGCATAACAGAAGCGGACATATTATCACAGATAACGGTTACATCAAGTCCGGATTCCTTTAACTCAAAGGATGTCAGTCTTGCTCCCTGGAGCAACGGCCTGGTTTCGTCTGAGAAAATGCGAAAGTGATACCCCCGTTCCTGTCCCAGATACATAGGTGCCGTTGCGGTACCATACTTTACAGTCGCAAGCTGCCCTGCATTGCAGTGCGTCAGCAGACCATCTCCTGGTTTTACAAGGGTAAGACCATATTCTCCAATCGTCTTACACACCCAGATATCCTCTTCTCTAATTTTTACAGCCTCTTTATGCAATTCCTCTACGATCTCAGAAACAGGCTTGTCTTTATTGTCTAAAACAATTCCTTCCATTCGTTTTAAAGCCCAGGAAAGATTGACTGCCGTGGGACGGGCTGAATCAAGATAATCCTTTGCTTTCCTGAATTTCTGGTAAAACTCTTCAAAATCAGGAGCCTCAATCTCTCTTGCTGCCAGATAAATGCCAATTGCTGCCGCCACTCCGATCGCAGGCGCCCCTCTTACCTGAAGAAGATAAATAGCACTCCAGATATCTTCCTGTTTTGTTAATGAAAGGATTACCGTATTATACGGAAGCTGTGTCTGATCTATAATAACCAGGGCGTGGTTTTCTTCATCAAGTGCCACTGTGTCATAATCCATAATGGATTTCTTTTTGTCTTCACTCATGTTTTTGCCTTTCCCGTCTTTTATGATTGGTACTTACCTACTGCCTCTTTAATCGCCGTTAAATAGTCTGCGCCGCAGCGGAACGTATCCCGGTTCATAATATATTTTTTTGCCAGCGTGATTACAATTCGCTCTGCTCTGGTGCGTTTTGTTTCATCCGGAATGGTTGTAATATCAATTACATTGGCCATGCCCACAATCCGGCGGATTGATTCCAGTCCGGCAACCCCTGCTGTATCAGAAAGGATCCGCTCCAGATACCACTCTTTAAATCCCGGTACTTTTGCCATTCTGTCAGTGGCATATTCATCAAATACTCCATTATATTTTTCAATAAAAAGATCCACCACATCGGAAATGGTCTGAAGGCACCATGAGCAGAACTCTGCTTTCTTTTCTTCATCAGAAATGACAGCATCTCCATTGCACCATGCAAAGAATATATTGGCTATTACATTGCCGATGTCGTAACCCATTGGGCCAAAAAATGCAAACTCCGGATCAAAAATAAATGTGTGCTCCTTATTAATAAATACAGATCCTGTATGCAAATCTCCATGAATCAGTGACTGTGCATGATTCATAAATTCAAACTTCAGTTTTGCAGCTTCTAAGTGCAGTGCCTGATCCTCATAGAGTTCTTCCCTTACAAACTCCTGATTGGGTAAGAACACATTGTTCCTGTGGTTATAGTCAACAAAAGGCTCACTGTACACCAGGTCTTCGCTGATCTCACATAAGTCCGGATTGATAAAGCTCTTTACCAGCTCCTTTTTTTCCTTATGCCCCATTACCACATCCGTGGTTCGCAAAAGGGAATTTACCATAAATGTGGTTACATGATCTGCAAACAGAGGGTAAATTTCATGATTGATCAGGCCGGTACGCATCATGGTATGTCCGGTCATATCTTCCATGATCATGGCGCACATCACACCATCGTAGAGATAAACCTTAGGAACCAGTCCCGGCGCGTACATCTCCTGAATACCCAGAATCTTAGCCTCTATTCTTCCTCTGTCCGTGGAAATATGCATATCAGCAGAGATTCGAAGAGCCTCACCTGCCTGTTTTACAATAATTGATTTTCCGCTTTTTCCATCCTTTACACGAAACACATAATTTAAGTTTCCGTCACCAATTTCCTTACATTCCAGCTCGGCTCCTTTGTCAAAATAGGAAAGCTTTTCCTGTACGTAATCTGGAACTTCTGGTGCCTTCATTAAAAAATAACTGTCGTATTTAGACATTTTTGTCACCTTCCCCGTTCATTTTATAATTCTCTGCTTAGTTTGCATTCTTTGTTTTTCCGCTGGCATAGGTCATGGCAAGTGCAATTGCCAGGACTGCGCCCTTAATTATGTTCATTGCATAATACGGAACGGACATCATAATAAGTCCATTTTCCAGCATACCTACTAAAACCGCCCCTGCAAACGTTCCAAAAGCATTGGCCTTACCAGCCCCTAATACGGAAAAGCCAATATAAGCTGCGCATACAGACGGCATTAAATATGCATCTCCGGCAGAGATCTGTGCTGTTCCCACACGTGCTGCCAGGCAGATGCCGCCAATGGAAGCAAAGGTTGCTGACAGAAAATAGGCCAGAATCTTATACCTTGCCACCGGAATCCCCGAAAGCTCGGCTGCCTCAGGGTTGCCTCCTACCGCATACATATATCTGCCATGCTTTGTAAAATTCAGAAAGAAATAAGCAAACAGCACGACACAAACCATGATGATGATCAGCCACGGTTCTTTTCCCAAAGCCCTGAATGCCTCGGGAACAAGACCTGGCGCCTGAGTTCCATCCGCCCTGGTCATGCGCTCCGTAATGGCGCCGCCCTTTGAATAAGTCATGGAAACACCCTGATACATAAACATAACGGAAAGTGCAGCAACCATATCTGGTATCTTAAACTTAACAATCAGAATGCTGTTAATTACCGCAACGCTTAAACAGATTAAGACGGTAAGAATTATCGAAACGCCGATGTTGATGTTATGCCATACAAAACATGTCATTACAAATACATTTGCCAGCTGCGCCGTAGCTCCTATGGAAAGATCCATACCATTAACCGCCAGTGCAAAAGTAAGACCAATCGCAATAATTGTGGTAATCGACACGGCACGTAAAATTGTGATCATATTGGATTGGGTCAGAAACATGCTTGTCCCCGTTTCCTTACTCCAGTTACCAAACGTAAACAGAACAAACAGGATTACCATTGTTGCAATCGTACCCCATCTTGTTACAAAATCCCCTAAATTACCTTTCTTTTTTACCTTCTCTGCCCCAGACATATCATTTACCTCCCGTCGAATAATAAAGCAGTTCCTTCTCATCCGTATCCGCTGCTTTTAGCTCCCTGATGATCTCTCCGTCATACATGACATAGATCCGGTCACAGATACTTAATATTTCCTGAAATTCGCAGGTTGCATAGATGATGCCTTTCCTTTTGGCAGCTAGTCCTTCAATCAGCTCATACATATCCTGTTTGGCACCTACATCAATTCCCTTTGTGGGCTCATCGAAAATATAAACTTCCGAATCTTTATTCAGCCACTTTCCAACTACTACCTTCTGCTGATTTCCTCCGGATAAAAGAGAAACCACCTGATTTTCAGACGGTGTCTTGATCCCAAGATCACGGATCATACTTCTTGCATCCTCTTTCTCCCGTTTTTTATTGACAACCGATAATTTGTTGGTATATTTCTCCATAGCCGCCACGGAAATGTTGGATACTACCGTATCTGAGATTAAAACGCCTTCCTTCCTGCGTTCCTCCGGAACCAGAGCCAGACCGTTTTTTACCGCCTGCGTGGGACCTTTTGCACGAATTACTTTTCCCCGGAGCTTCATGGTACCGCTTTTAAGCTGATAGGCAGAAAACAACGTCTTACACAGTTCTGTCTTTCCGGCTCCTACCAAACCTGCCACACCTACGATTTCCCCTTCACGTACGGTTATGGTTATATTCTTTACCTTGCCATCTTTCTCGGTAAGGTTCTCTATTTCAAGGAGCGGTTCTCCGATTTCACATGCTTTTTTAATATAATTATCCTCATAGCAGCGTCCCAGCATATATTCCACCAGGGTATTTACCTCCAGTTCTTTCGTAAGAGGCAGATTTGTTACCAGCATTCCATCCCTCATGATGGTGATGCTTTCACAAATTTCGTATAGCTCACTCAGCCTGTGAGAAATAAATACCACGCCAACATTTTCTTTTGCTAATTCCCGGACAACCCTGAAAAGTTCCAGTGTCTCGGAATTAGAAAGAGGTGCTGTAGGTTCATCTAATATGAGAAAACGACACTTTTCCACCACACACCGTGCAATCAAAACCATCTGCTTTTGTGCAAGTGTCAGCGCAGATACCGGTTTATTAATATCGACTGCCACACTCAACTTTTCAAGTACTGCTTTTGCCGCCCGTTTGATTTCCTTCCAATGTACAACCTGTTTTTTCCCCATTTTATTGACCAGGGTGTTAAACATCACATTTTCAGCTACAGTCAGATATGGAATTAAAGCTGTGTCAACTTCCTGAAACACAATTTCTATTCCCAGATTTTTTGCATCTTTGGGGCACCGGATTTCCACCGGTTCCCCTCCGACACTTATTTGTCCTGTATAATGTGTGTTAACACCGGCAAGCACTTTCATCAGCGTAGACTTGCCGGCACCATTGGCTCCAACGAGCGCATGAATGCTGCCACTTGTCAAGGTAAAATCAACTCCATTCAGAGCCTTAACCCCTGGAAACTCTATGGATATATCCTTCATTTCAAGCTTTATCTCGTTCATGACGTCTCTTCCTTACCTATGTAATGACTGTGAAATGAATCCTGCTACTCTACATAAAGCCCTTTAATCACATCGGTAAACAGGGCTCCTTTCGGATCTTCGGCATCACCCCAGCCATCTACAATCTTGCCAAGATCACCCATGGTGGTCTCTGCACTCAGCTGCGTTGTTACGATGTTGCTGGCATTTAAGTCAAAATAGCTTGGAGTCTCTGCTCCTAATAACTTAAGAGCAAGAAGGCGGGTATCCACGATTCCAATCAGCTTTGGATCAACTGCCGCAGTTGATTTCCACACCTGAGGATTTTTAACCATCAGCTGGATATCATCATTGGATACGTCAATGGTATACATAGGAATATCTGTTCTGCCTGCATCATTAAGTGCCTGCAGAACTCCTTTGGCAAGTTCGTCATAGCATCCCCAGATTGCATCTACGGATCCTTCCGGATACTTGGGAAGAATTGCCGCTGTCTTATTGGTCATATCTCCTCTTGCATTGGCAGAGTCAGATGGTGCAATTACTTCCAGAGTCTTAATCTTTCCTTCGTCTTCCAGCTTTGCATAAATCTCATTACGCCTGTCCAGAGGAGGAATTCCAGGGCCCATAAATGTTTTCAGAACCTTCATGGGATATTTGCCTCCCTTTGCCTCAAATTCCTTCATCATATAGCCCAGTGATAGTTCTGCAAGTGCCTGATCATTCTGAGCGGTTGATGTTACACCATCCAGAAGAAGACCGTTTGCATCTCCGCCTTTAAATGGCATGGTATCAAACGTAACAACTGCCATTCCCTTATCTCTTGCAGGCTTTAGCATATCGTAAGAATAAGAAAGCTGTCCATGAGATACAATCAAACCGTCATAACCTTTTGCAATTACCTGCGCTACCGTCTCTTGTGCTTTTGCATCGTCCCCATCTGTAACAAACGTATCCACAGTCCACCCAAATTTTTTGCCTTCTGATACACAGCCATCGAGGAATTGCTGTGTATGATCGCCGGCAGCTAAATTTCTGACTACTGCTACTTTCTTACCTTTCAGAGAACCGGTAGCCTGTGCGTCTGCTACCTTCTGTGCTGCTGTTGTGGTTTCTTCTGTTTTTGAAGCTTCTGTTTTTTTCTCTGTTTCTGCAGCCGTAGTTGCTGCTGTTGTCCCGCTGCCGCATCCCGTTGCTGATAAAATCAACGTTGCCGCAAGGACCATTGCTAACCCCTTTTTCATAAAAATAAACCTCCTTAAAATGAAAAAATATAGTTTATTGCTCCGGACACACCCCGATATGTCCTTTATGTGGAAATTGTAGCATATTATTTTTGATTTTTCAATATTTTTATTTATTTTTATTGATTTATTTTTGTTTTAAGTTGTTTTATTGTTTACTTTGTGTTGTTTTTACTTTTTTTCTTCTGTATTTTAACATATTAGATATTTAAATAATTTTTAATCAACAAAACAAAATCATTCAACATAAAAGTTTAATAACCAAACTAATTTCAATCAAATATTGAAATGATGATGTTGGAACCAGGTTATTGTGAATATGGAAAAATGTCGCATTATGTCTAAAAATGTATTACGATTTATGACTGATAAGTTAGAATTACAGTTGCATTTTACGATGCAAAGTTATATATTAAGGTTATATTAATTATTTAATCGACGAAGAAGTCAGAACGCCTGCGTTTTGACTTCTTTTATTATTGAAAACTTAATATTAACTAATTAACGATGGAGTTTATGCTTTCTTAGGCTAGGCTCTTTTTTTATTTAATTTTAAAGGAGGCATTTATGAAAAAGCAAAACCAATCAACAATCTTGAGGCAAAAAGCCCTGACCCTGGCAGTGCTTTTTGGTTCAGCCTTATTCATTATTTTTCTTGGTATGTTTTTTTGTGCTTTTAGTTTTTTTAATAATATCAGCTTTCAAGTTTTAAATTCAAAGATTCCCGGAGTGATATTGGGGTTATTGGTAATGTATCTGGGTATCCGGTATTATTTCTCGGTAGGCAGGCTTAAGGAGGAAGTCTATAAAAGTACGTCGGAGTTTTGCTGGAAACATTTTATGAAAGAAAAGAAGAAGTAAGAGTATTAGGTAATAAAAAATGTTTCAATAAAAAGGAGGTTATTTTCATGAAAAAAACAGGAACAATCATAAGTTTACTGGTGGTATTAGGGATAGCGGCAATCGCATTGGCTTTGGCTTTTTCCTCACCAGGCAGTGCAGATCCAACAGGTGCTTCCTATGTATTGCCTACCGGAAAAGAGACAATTACAGATGTGGCTACCATGGCCAGTAAAGCTTATTACGGTGCTAATTTTACCTGGATTATGATAACCGGCTTTATGGTATTCTTTTTCCAGTGCGGTTTTGCTATGGTAGAAACCGGATTCTGCCGTGGTAAAAATGCAGCTCATACTATGACAATGAACTTTATGGTATTCTTAGTTGGGGCTGTAGGATATTTTCTTGTTGGTTTTGCATTCCAGTTTGGCGGCTCCGGCGGCGCTGCAGGATTGGGAACAGGAGGAAGTGCACTTAATGCCATGTTGTCAATACCAGGAATTGGTGGTATTCTGGGTTATAAAGGATTTTTATTATCAGGTGATGGTATCTATGATCCTGGTATCTATGCATTATTTTTCTTCCAGATGGTATTTATGGATACCACCGTTACGATTCCAACCGGCGCTGTTGCAGAACGTATAAAATATTCCGCAATTGTTATTACTTCATTTTTTATTTCCATGTTTCTCTACCCTCTGTTCGGAAACTGGGTATGGGGAGGGGGCTGGTTGTCAACCCTTGGTAAAAACTTTGGTTTGGGACACGGCGTAGTAGATTTTGCCGGTTCTGCAGTTGTTCACTCCATGGGCGGGATGCTGGCGCTTGCAGGTGCAATTGTCATTGGTCCAAGAATTGGTAAATTCAAAAAGGATGGAACTACAAGAGCATTTCCAGGGCACGATATTCCTATGGCCATTATTGGAACAATTATCTTATTCTTCTGCTGGTTTTCTTTTAATGCCGGTTCCACGCTGAATGCTTCGGATTTCAGGCTTTCTGTTGTTGCTACTAATACCATGATAGCTGGTGCAATCGGGGGTCTGGCGGCTATGTTTTATATGTGGAGCAGATATGGGAAACCAGATCCTTCCATGACAGCAAACGGTGCGCTGGCAGGTTTGGTAGCCATTACAGCACCTTGTGCGTTCGTTAATGCAGCTTCTTCTTTTATTATTGGATTAATAGCAGGTATATTGGTTTGTCTGTCAGTATCTTTTGTTGAGAATCACTTAAGGCTGGATGATCCGGTAGGTGCCATTTCTGTTCACTGTGTAAACGGTCTTTGGGGAGTTCTTTCTTTAGGTTTATTTGCCGATGGGTCCTATGGAGATGGAATCAATGGAGTTGCAGGTGGGGTGAAAGGTTTATTCTATGGTGATGCTTCCCAGTTTGCTGCCCAGTTTATTGCAGTAATTGTTCTTTTTGTATGGGGATTTGGCGTATCTTATCTATTCTTTAGAGTTCTGGACAAAATATGGGGCTTAAGGGTATCACCGGAAGCAGAACTTGCCGGACTGGATATTCCAGAAATGGGCGTAGCCGCATACCCGGATCTTCAGTTAGTAAAGTCTGAACTGGATTTTGACTCTGCTGATAACGCAGAAATCAAGCAGTTAGACAGATTTAAAAAGAGGTAACTAAACATTAGGGCAATGTGCCGAAGGAAGGTAATATATATGAAAAAGTTGGAGATTATTATTAAACCCGAACGGTTGGAAGATGTAAAGAAAATTCTCAATGACAATAAGGCAAATGGTTTAATGATTTCAAATATTATGGGCTATGGCAACCAGAAGGGGTATAAGACAATCTACAGAGGAACGGAAACAACCGTTAATCTGCTTCCAAAATTAAAAGTAGAAACGGTAGTACCTGTAGAAATTGCTGAAGTCATTGTCAATGAAATAGTAACACAAATAAATACTGGTAATTACGGTGACGGTAAGATTTTTATCTATGATGTGGATGATGTAGTAAGAATCCGAACTGGAGAACGTGGGAAAGATGCTTTATGAGATAACAAAATTAACCAATGGGAATCTGAATGCCTTATAAATCAAGGCATGCAGATTCCCATTGGTTGTTATAGGGGGTAAGGATTGTAGCGTTATATCATATATAGTATAATCTATAATAACAAAAATATATATCAGGCAGGGATCGCATAATGGGTAATCCGATTGAACTTCTGGAAACAAAATACTGCATTAATCATATTTACCGGCAAAAAGCCATAGCAAGAGAGAATCTCTTTGGTATACTGGATGATTCCCTGAGCAACAGACTGACCTTTATCAGTGCGCCAGCCGGATTCGGTAAAACAACTCTTTTAAGCTCCTGGATTACAATGCATAAAAAAAGATCACTAACTGCATCATGGCTCACTCTGGATGCAGACGACAATGAAGAAAACAGGTTCTGGATTTATTTTATAACTGCCATAAAATCAGCATTGCCAGATATTGGCGAAAAGTCATTAAATCTATTATATACCTCCAGGATAGGCGGTATAGAAACAATGATTACGGTACTGATCAATGAGATTCTGGAGGACGGAAAAAATTTCCTATTTATAATTGAAGATCTGCATGTAATTAAAAACAGGCAAATTTTTAGTGGGCTAAATTTTTTTATTAATCACATGCCTTATAATATACATCTGATTCTTACAAGCCGCCTGCATATAACATCCCAGCTGTCAGGAATCGGGCACCTAAATAGTATCATAGAAATTGGAGAGAATGAGCTTAAGTTTACCAGAAAAGAGACAGAAGTATATACAAACGAGATTATGGAGTTAAAACTCACATACGACCAGTTAACCAGGCTTTATGAATTAACTGAAGGCTGGCCGGTGGGCCTTCAGATTGCCGCATTATACTGTAAGCGTAAGGGGGCAGAATCATTATCAGACATTGAAACAATGATACTTCAATCGAATTTTGCAGATTATTTCATGGAGGATATCTTAAACAGCCAGCCTCCCGATCTCTATGAGTTTCTCATAAAGACATCACTGTTAAATGTGTTTTCCCTTGAACTGTGCCAGGCTGTGACTAATATGGAAAACAGCGGTGATCTGTTAAGACAGGCGCTTGAAATGAATCTCTTTCTCTCCTGCTTCGATCAGAAAGAGGAATGGTATCGGTATCATAATCTTTTTGCAGCTTTTTTAAGAAAGAAAGCAAACGAAAACTCGCCTGAATTAGTAAAAGATATATATGGAAAGGCGGCAAAGTGGTACGAATTAAAAGGCTATCAACAGGAAGCCTGCACCTGCTATCTGAAAGCACAATGCTACGAAAAGGCAATTTATCTGATTGAACAGATCAGTAGTCCTCTTATTTATCAGGGGCAGTTTACAGTAATTGAAAGATGGATCGAATCTGTACCTGCACAATATGTATACGGGAATATACGGCTGATGCTGGATTATGTATGGATTAATTTATCCAGACATAAAATCAGTGACGCCAGTTATTATATAGAACTGATTGAAGTAAATAAAATATGCAAAAGCAAAAAAGAAGGTCACCCCTCCTTATATCAACTGGCAATGTTCCGGGCGATGCAGTGTAAAGCCATCAAATCAGCGCAGAAGAAAAATGTGGAATATAATTATTGGCTGGAACGCGGCTGGTTAGATAAAAATTATTATACCAGTAAAGAAATAGGGCTTGCCAAGAAAATTTACTCTGAATTTTTAAAACATGTGATGAAAAAAATGATGAATGGGAAAAGTATATTAATTAACTAACTGGATATGGAGAATATCCCAGAGATCGTGTAAACCTCCAAATTGATTAATCATTTCTATATTTTCCATCTCTATGCAACGTATCCACATCCCACAGTACCACTGTCATATTGGTTGTGCACTCCAGTTCCTCATTCCAAGACCCATAGGGCGGACGGAGGTACTGGGGTCTGACTCCAGTAATAGCTTCAATCTGGCGATTATTTTCTTCAATCTGCTCACAGGCATTGGCTACGGCCTCTCTGCTCATCTGAACGTGGCTGTATCCATGATTTCCGATCAGATGCCCGTCTTCCTGCATCTGCTTTACAATTGCTTCCTTGCCCTTTACGTTTTCTCCCAACAGGAAAAAGGTAGCATGGACACCCCGTTTACGAAGACCATCTAAAAGCAGGGGCGTATAAACAGAATGAGGTCCGTCATCAAACGTCAGTGCAATCTGCTTACTGCCGGAAAATTGTTCCCGAACTTCCTCCTTTGCTTCTCCTCCGGCATCTGCTGGCAGAAACAACGTATTTTGGGCCTTACTATAATTAAAAAACAACGCCCCTGCAAAGACGATATCAAGTACAATGACCGCCAACAGACAGGCCAATTTCCATCTGATTTTCATAAACTTACAAGCCGGCTTTCTGCTTTTATTAATCAATCTATGGGCTTTGAAGCGAAATTACAACCAGAATATTTCTGTTTTTTTCTATCTTTTCCCTCTAAAATGCGTTATAATTATGTTATTAGAAATATATATTTAAATATTGTGTACAATCCCTAAGTGGAAGGAGCGGATTCAAATGGAGCACAAGATCATTGCAATCGGCAGACAGTTTGGAAGTGGAGGGCACGAAATCGCCTTCCGATTATCTGAGGAACTGGGGATTCCCATGTATGACCGGGATCTGGTGGAGATGGCAGCGGATAAGCTGGGTTTGTCAGAAATAACGGTGGAAGCAGTGGATGAATCTGTGTTTAACTCATTTCTTTCATCCTACCGTTATAACGGTTTTGCCCCAAGAAGAGTACCATTAAATGACAGCACGTTTGAGACACAAAGTAAAATCATAGAAAGCCTGGCACAAAAAGGGTCGTGTATATTCGTAGGAAGGTGCGCAGACTATGTTTTACGGGAATATCCCCAGTGCATGAATATATTTGTCTATGCATCACAAAAAGACCGCACAGAACGCATTATGCAGCGCTATAACATCTCAAAAAAAGAAGCAGAGACTTCCATTAAAAAAATGGATCACCGCCGCAGACAGTATTACGAAACATATACAGACCAGAGCTGGGGAAGTATTGAATCCCATCAGATTCTGTTTAACATCAGCAAGCTTGGAATTCCACAAACAATTGACACAATCAAACATCTCTATGTTGACTCCTTATCATCTGATCCGACTAAAACTAATACATAATCCCACTTAAAATTATTTTACAGAACAAAAACAGGCAGAAACCAGAAAAACCCTGTATTATTTCTGATTCCTGCCTGTTTTAATTTTCAGTAAACCGGTATCCCACTCCCACCTCAGTGATAATAAACCGGGGATTGGCAGAGTCCTCTTCAATTTTTCTTCTGATGTTTGCCATAAAAACACGTATGGACTGATAATCATCATTTGTATCGTATCCCCAGATCTCATTCTGAATAAAATGGTGGGTTAAAACCTTTCCAGCATTTAAAACCAGCAGTTTCAGCATTTTATATTCAATGGGAGTAACGTGAACCTCTTCTCCTCTTACCATTAATCTTCTCTTTTCAAAATCCATATAAAATCCATCCAGTTCAAAAGCTGCTTCCTGTTTTATCATACCGCTTTTGTGCCTTAATGCCACACGGATACGGGCCAGCAGTTCTCCTGCATGAAACGGTTTTGTCAGATAATCATCTGCCCCCTCATCAAGAGCAGATACTTTTTCCTGCTCCATCCCTCGTGCAGATACCACTATTATGGGAATATCAGATTCCTTCCTGATCTGGGATAAAACCTCCATGCCGTCAATATCCGGCAGGCCAAGATCCAGAAGTATAATATCCGGGTTATTGGCATAAAAGTATGAAATTCCAGTAAGACCGTCATCTGCAAAGACAGCGTTGTATCCCTTGCTTTTCAGGGTAATTCTGATGAAATTCTGAATGCTCTTGTCATCTTCGATCACAAGAACGCTGATATCATTGATCATAGGTCTCCTCCATAGGTATCTCAATTCGAAAAGCTGCGCCTTTTTTCCAACTCTGGTCAATTAAAATTTTCCCGCCATGAGCCTCTATAATCGCCTTACATATAGCAAGCCCAAGACCAGCCCCCCTCTGACGGTCTCCTTCCCGGTAAGCAGCTGTAAAAAAGCTGTCAAAAATATGATCCAGCTTATCCTCTGGTATGCCTGTTCCATTGTCACTTACCGTAAATACCATATTCCCGCCTTCTGCTCCTGCAGATACGGTAATAACCGTATTATCTCCTGAATGGCGAATTCCGTTATCAATCAGATTTACCAGAACCTGAGTAAATAGCCTTGCATCTACACTTATAAGTTCTATCTCTGGTGGTGTTACTGTCTTTAATGTATGATCCCCCAGTCGTTTGTAAACCAGTGCGGCTGCACCCGATATCAAATCATCCACCACTTCTCTTTTCTTTCGTATTTCCAGCTTTCCTTCCTGAATCCGGGTCATGTTTAGCAGATTCTCAACCATGGAATTAAGCCACTCCGATTCTGTACTGATATCAAACAACATGCTTTTGGCACTTTCTTCATCTACCAGATTATAATTCTCATAAAGAAAATTGGAGTTGCCTGCTATTCCGGTCAGGGGAGTCCTTAAATCATGGGAAATGCTTCTCAGTAACGTGCTTTTCAGTCTTTCCCGTTCAATCTGAAGTCCTGACTCCTCTTTTTCCTCATTAAGCTGTTCCCGTTCCAGCACAAGAGTAATCTGGGAAATGACCATTTCCACATACATACGCTCCTCTTTTGTAAGCCCTCCATTGCTGCACCAAAAGATAATTACACCATACGTCTTACTCAGACTGCAGATGGGCACATAGAGACAGGTACTATCTCCAAACTGAACTTCTCCATAGCCGCACACTGTGGAATTTCGAAAGCACCACTCAGCTGCCTGGTCGGGGAATCTCTCATCTTTCATTTTGAGTAACAGTTCTGTTTTTTTTCCAGTCAAATTTTGAAGGCTCTTCATACTGTAAGAAACAACGGCCTGCCGGCCGGAAAGATTTAAGAAACCACTTCCTATGGTATTTAGTTTAAGCAGAATCTCCGCACGTTCCCGGTCCAGATTCATTTGCTTTTGCAGCTTATCGGTTAATGATGCCGCAATAAATGCAACAATAATAAAAATCAGCAAAGAGATTATATAGTTGGGATCATCTACCTGAAAAGTAAATCTGGGAGAGGTTAAAAGGAAATTAAACGTGAAAACAAATACAATGGAAGATGAAATACTCCAAAGCATACTTCTGGTTTCCACACTGCAAAGGATGACACCTACCACATAAATCAAAAGCAGATTTTCAGCCCTTACGCCTATATGGCTTAAAAAAATTGCAAGTAATGTAGACAATACCCAGATAACTGCTATTTTTCCGAAATTACTTAGTTTTCCGAATTCAGTAAAAATCTTTTTTTTCATCTCCATGAATGATCAGCTGCTTCCTTCCCGTTTTATTTCTTTAAACATAGCACAAACCGGGGAATTCTTCAATCCTCCATCATGAAGACTGTCTGATATACTGTGCCAGATTATAAACCGGGCTGATGACCTGATCAATTCCAAGCTCCTTAAAAATCTCCACATTTCCGGGATTTTTTACCATGCAGACTGTTTTCCTCACAGAAAACATCTGTTTTGCCATCTGGCATACCTCCAGGTTATCTGCATCTTTTCCGCTTAATGCGATAATTATATCTGCTCCCTTGATGCCTGCGTCACTTAATACTTCTTCGCTTCCGGGATTCCCGTAAACAACCGACACTTTATCATACTCAGCAGCAAGATGCTCGCAGTATGTCCTGTCATCATTTATTACGATCAGTCTGTGTTTGTCTTTCATAAGAAGTCCGATCAGGTAATCCGCTTCCTCTCTTCCACCCGCTATTCCAATTTTCATGATGCAGATACCTCCTCATATAATTTCTCTGTAAGGCGGTCAAATTCATCAGCTGAGAGTGCAAATGGATAGATTGGTTTCATATTATACTCCTGAATCAGCTTCTCCTTGCTTTTATCATTTAATCTTAAAAATACTTCCGGTACATGAAATATTCTTCCTGCAATCTGAGCGGCCATCAGATTTACATTATCATCACCAGTTGCTGCAACAAAAATCTGTGCCTGACTGATGCCTGCTTTTCTTAACAGCTCTGCATCAGTTCCGTCTCCAAACATCTGTTCGCCGGCAAATACTCCGGGCAGTCTGTGAAATGCTTCCTCTGACAAATCAATCACTATCATTCTTGTATTACGTGTGGAAAGCCGGTTGGCCAGTCCCATACCAAACTCGCCGGCTCCAACAATAATAATTGTCTTCATTTTTTTAAATAGCATATAAGATCGTCCTTCCCTTCTGTCAGTTCATACTCATTTTCAACCCTATTTTACAAAATATACTCATAAAAATGATAGTGGGGATATGGGATCAGATATAAAGATTCTATAAAGAATAAAATAGTTTTGCCCATGCAAAAAGGGCTGCCCTGCCATAAAAATGGGGACAGCCCTTAAAAGGCTTATGTCAGCTAAAGATCTAATTAAGCCAGGCAAACATTAACTGCCTGCAGACCGCGATTTCCTTCTGTTGTTTCATAAGTTACCTTCTGGCCCTCTTCAAGAGTCTTGTAACCATCAGAAACGATTCCGGAGAAGTGTACGAATACTTCCTCGCCTGTTGCATCATTAACGATGAAACCATATCCCTTAGCACCATTAAACCATTTTACTGTACCGTTGTTCATAACGTGTACCTCCTATAATAAATAAAAAATAATTTGATATATCGATGAAACAAAAAATCACATATTTTTGTAAACCATCATCCGAAAATAATGACTTACAAAAATATGTGAAATCATAACTCCATTCGATATTACACGTACATTCTACCCCGAAAACGCAAAAATGTCAAGACAAAACTAACATTCCCCTATATTAAAAACAGGGTCCAATCTCTGTTTCAAGAGGTATGGGCCCTGTTCTGTTATAGACGTAAATTTAATTACTTTAAAGTAACTTTTGCGCCTTCTGCTTCTAAAGCAGCTTTGATCTGATCTGCTTCTTCTTTGGAAGCGCCAGCCTTTAATACCTTAGGAGCTCCGTCAACTACGTCTTTAGCTTCTTTTAAGCCTAAGCCAGTAGCTTCACGAACAACTTTGATAACTTTAACCTTGTTAGGACCAACTTCTGTTAATTCTACGTCGAATTCAGTCTTCTCTTCAGCTTCTGCTGCTGGGCCTGCTGCTGCAACTACTACGCCTGCTGCTGCAGATACACCAAATTCTTCCTCACATGCCTTTACTAATTCGTTTAATTCTAATACAGATAATTCTTTGATCGCTTCGATAAATTCAGCTGTTGTTAACTTTGCCATGATAATATACCTCCGTAATTAATATGTTTGATTTTTTTAATGGAAGTTCAGCTCGCCTTTGGCTCACCGAACAGCTAATTTTCTAAATTCAAGCTGCGTTTCGCCTGCTTTCATTAAGAAAATTATGCTTCTGCGCCCTGTCCGTCTGCAATCTGCTTGAGAACACGTGCAAAGTTTGTAATAGGAGACTGGATGCTTCCCAGTAACTTTCCAAGAAGAATTTCCCTGGAAGGAATATTGGAGATCTTCTCCATAGCTTTTGCATCGTAGAATACGCCTTCTACAACGCCGCCCTTGATTTCAAGAGCTGGAGCTTTCTTTGCGAATTCAGCCAGAATTCTTGCTGGAGCTGTCGCATCTGTCTTGGATACAGCGATTGCTGTAGGTCCTTCCAGAACTGGACCCAGTGCTTCAAAATCTGTTCCCTTAGCAGCGAAACGGATCATGGTATTTTTATATACCTTGTAAGAAATTCCAGCCTCTCTTAATTTCTTACGAAGTTCTGTATCCTGAGCAACTGTGATACCACGGTAGTCTACAACTACTGCAGTCTCAGCGCCTTCCAGTAATTCCTTAATCTCGCTTACTACTGGCTGTTTTAATTCAACTTTTGCCATTATGGTTTACCTCCTGTTTAGTCTAAGCCCTGCAGCTGCCTGCAAAAGCCTGTTCGTATAAACTGCAAAGGAAGTCCGATTAGCCCAGAGGGCTAACTGAACGGTTATTTTTCCAAATTCAGTCAACGCTTGCGCATGAACTTACTTAGAAAAATATACCAAAGAAAAACCTCTCCGCCAAATGGACAGAGAGGTTTACAATTCATTTACAAAAAATGATTCTTGTACATTCCTCGGCAGGCGTTATCACCTTATGCCTTGCGGCACCTGCTGTCTTCGGCAGTTAATACTAAAATAGTATAACATTATATATAATACATGTCAACCACAAAGCAAAATTAGTTCATTAACTTTGCTACATTCAGCTTTACGCCAGGTCCCATTGTGGAAGCAAGGGTAACGCTCTTTAAATAAGCACCTTTAACTGTACTTGGTTTTGCTTTTACGATTGCATCAACAAGCGTCTGGAAGTTGTCCGCTAACTGCTCTTCTGTAAAAGAAGCTTTTCCAACTGGCACGTGGATAATATTTGTTTTATCAAGTCTGTACTCAACCTTACCAGCTTTGATATCATTGATTGCTTTTGTTACATCCATGGTAACTGTACCAGCTTTTGGGTTTGGCATTAAGCCCTTAGGTCCAAGGACACGTCCTAAACGACCAACTACACCCATCATGTCTGGAGTAGCAACAACTACATCAAAATCCAACCAGCCTTCGTTCTGGATCTTCGGAATTAATTCCTCTGCTCCTACGTAGTCTGCTCCTGCAGCCTGTGCTTCATCAGCCTTAGGACCCTTAGCGAAAACTAAGATGCGAACAGTTTTACCTGTACCGTGAGGAAGTACTACGGCACCACGGATCTGCTGGTCTGCGTGACGTCCGTCACAACCGGTTCTGATATGAGCTTCAATGGTTTCATCAAATTTAGCACTTGCATTCGTCTTAACTAAAGAGATTGCTACTGGTGCATCGTAGAGAACAGCACGATCTACTGTCTTAGCTGCCTCTGCGTATCTTTTTCCTCTTTTCATTCTAAATAACCTCCTAGTGGTATTGTCGGGGATTTTCCCTCCCACGTTACAAAACATCGCCATCCAAGATAAAGGAAGTCCGATTTGCTTCGCGGCTCACCGAACGGCATGAGTTACGAAACTCTGCCGGCGCTATACTTGGCTTTGATAAGAAGCTTAAGCCTCTACTGTGATACCCATACTTCTTGCGGTACCAGCGATCATGCTCATAGCTGCTTCTACAGATGCAGCGTTTAAATCTGGCATCTTAAGTTCAGCAATCTTCTGTAACTCAGCCTTGGAAATGGTAGCTACTTTTGTCTTGTTTGGAACTGCAGATCCTGATTTAAGCTTGCAGGCTTTCTTCAGTAATACAGCAGCTGGCGGAGTTTTGGTTATGAAGCTGAAGCTTCTGTCCGCATAAACAGTAATAACAACCGGAATGATTAAGTCTCCCTGGTCAGCTGTTCTTGCATTGAACTCTTTTGTAAACTGTACGATGTTTACACCATGCTGTCCAAGTGCCGGACCTACAGGAGGAGCTGGTGTAGCTTTTCCTGCTGGAATCTGCAATTTGATATATCCCGTTACTTTCTTTGCCATAATTAGGCACCTCCTAAATAAATGTGGTATTGTCGGGGATTTCCCTCCCACGAGCCTATACAACGGTATAAGCCGCTTTTACTTGTTACATCTTCTTTATCTCGCTGAAGTTCAGTTCTACCGGAGTCTCCCGGCCAAACATCTCAACGTTAATGGTGATGGTTTTCTTACTTTCGTTGATGGACTTGATAGCACCAACAGTATCCTTCCATGCACCGGAAGTTACCACAACGGTATCTCCCACTTCAAAGCCAACAATGACTTCTTCATTCTTGAATCCAAGCTTTTGCATCTCATCTTCTGTCAGAGGAACCGGTTTTGATCCAGGACCTACAAAGCCTGTCACACCACGGGTATTACGTACAACATACCATGTATCATCATTCATGAACATGTGTATCAGCACATAACCGGGGAACATCTTTTTATCGGCCTTTTTCTCCACGCCATTCTTCAGTTCGATGACGGATTCAAGAGGAACCGATACTTCCAGAATCTGATCCTGCAAGTTTCTGTTTTCGATTGTTTTTTCAATGTCAACTTTTACTTTGTTTTCATAACCTGAATAGGTATGGACTACATACCAATTTGCTTCTGACATAAACTCACCTTAACCCTTACGAATTATAAGATAAAACTGAGACCAAACTTGATGATCAGATCAAGAATCGCAATAATCAGTCCTAGAGCAACCGCAGATGATGTAACAGCGATTGTTTGTTTCGTTACGGTTTCTTTGTCAGGCCAAACGATCTTGGAGAACTCAGACTTTATGCCTTTGAAAAAGCTTTTTTTCTGAACTCCCTCGTTGTTCACTGTATCTCCCATAAACTGCCTCCTAAACTAATTACTTCGTTTCTTTGTGCATTGTATGGCTCTTACAGAATCGGCAATACTTCTTGGTTTCCATTCTGTCCGGATGAGTCTTCTTATCCTTGGTCATGTTGTAGTTACGCTGTTTACATTCAGTACATGCCAGTGTGATTTTTGTGCGCACGACTTCCACCTCCACTTAAATTATCGTTGTTGTGTTTTCAGTCCCTTTTTTTCTGCTTCAAGAAATTTTGAGCATAAAAAAAAGACCTAAGCTCTTCCATTCGCCCAATTACTATAACATATGGGACCGGATTCGTCAATCTTTTTTTGTAAAACCTGCTAAATTGTAGGATTCAGACATTATAACACGGGAAACTTAAAAAAGCAAGCCTAAAGTTTCCCGTGTCTGTTTTTAATACTCGATCTCTGTCAGATACCGCCTTAATGCATCCTGCCAGGAAGGCAGCGGCTGAAAACCATTTTCTATCAGCTTATCCTTGCTGATACGGCTGTTCATCGGACGTTTAGCCTTGACCGGGAACTGATCGGAGGTAACCGGTTCAACCGTAACATTCATGCCTGACTGTTTAAAAATCTCACAGGCGAAATCATACCAGCTGCAAAGACCTTCATTGGTAGCATGATAACGGCCGTATTTTTCTGTTTCAATCATATCTACCAGAAGGCGGGCAAGGTCAAAAGTATAAGTAGGAGAACCAATCTGGTCTGCTACAACACTCAGTTTATCCCTGGTTTTCCCCAGATTCAGCATGGTCTTTATAAAGTTTTTGCCATTTACTCCGAATACCCAGGCAATACGTACGATGAAATACTTTTTAAGGTTTTCTTCAACTTCCAGTTCTCCCTCGTACTTGGTCTGCCCGTAGATATTTAACGGTTCTCTTTGATCATCAGGCTCCCAGGGGCGGGTTCCCTGACCGTTAAATACGTAATCCGTACTGATATACATCATTGGGATGTCCAGTACTTTACACACCCTGGCAATATTTCCGGTTCCCCTGGCATTCACAGCTCTGCATAATTCCTCGTTGTCCTCTGCAGCATCTACAGCTGTATATGCGGCACAATGAATAACCGAATCAGGAGCGGCCTCCCGGATCACACGGTTTACGCTTTCCTCATCCGTGATATCCATCTCTTCAATATCCACGCCAACAGCCTCATGGCCTCTTTTTTTCAGCTCATTTACTACGTCATATCCAAGCTGGCCTTTTACGCCAGTAACTAATACTTTCATCGCTGCCTCACTTTACCATTGGAATTTATAAACGTTTTCCGTACATATTATCAAAATAATTCTGGTATTCTCCGTTTACAATATGTTTCCACCAGTCTTCATGATCCAGGTACCACTGAATGGTCTGGCGGATTCCGGTGTCAAAATTGTATTTCGGCTTCCAGCCAAGCTCTGTTTCCAGCTTCTTCGGGTCAATAGCGTAGCGTCTGTCATGCCCTGGACGGTCTGTTACATATTTAATTAAGCTTTCTGGTTTATCCAGTTCTCTTAAAATAGTTTTTACCACTTCTAAATTGGTGCGCTCGTTGTGTCCGCCTACATTATAGACTTCTCCTACTCTGCCTTCGTGAATGATTAAATCAATCGCCTCACAGTGGTCCGATACATGAAGCCAGTCTCTTACATTCTCTCCTGTTCCATATACTGGAAGATCCTCATCTGCCAGCGCACGGCTGATAATAAGCGGAATCAGCTTTTCAGGGAAATGATAGGGGCCGTAGTTATTGGAGCATCTGGATATAGTAACAGGAAGCCCGAACGTTCTCTGATATGCCAGAACAAATAAGTCTGCACTGGCTTTTGATGAAGAATAAGGACTTGAAGTATGGAGCGGAGTTTCTTCTGTAAAGAATAAATCCGGACGGTCAAGTGGTAAATCACCGTAAACTTCATCGGTGGAAACCTGATGGTAACGCTTAATGCCATAGGTACGGCATGCATCAAGTAATGTAGTGGTACCCATTACATTGGTTCTTACAAAGCTTTCAGGATCTGTAATAGAACGGTCTACGTGACTTTCTGCTGCAAAGTTAACCACCATATCTGGTTTTTCTTTTTCAAACAGTTCAAAAATAAAAGCTCTGTCTGCGATATCACCTTTGATAAAGCGATAATTCGGTTTGTCTTCTACCGGTTTTAAGGTTTCTAAATTACCTGCATAGGTTAAGAGGTCCAGATTGATAATCTCATAGTCCGGGTATTTATTTACCATATGATGTACGAAGTTTCCGCCGATAAATCCAGCTCCTCCGGTTACGATTATTTTCATTGATTTGCTCCTTTACTTATCAATATATTTTCCTGCAAGCACATCCATCAGATACTGACCATACTGATTCTTTTTTAATGGCTCTATGCTCTTTTCCAGCTGATCCTGTGTGATCCAGTGGTTTAAATAAGCAATCTCCTCCAGACAGGCAATTTTTCTGTGCTGATGGGTTTCCATGGTACGGACAAAATTAGTAGCATCTACCAAAGACTCATGAGTCCCTGTGTCAAGCCAGGTAAAGCCCTGACCCAGAAGTTCCACATCAAGCATTCCCTCTTCTAAGTAAATGCGGTTTAAATCTGTTATCTCCAGCTCGCCGCGGGCGGATGGCTTTAAGTTCTTCGCATATTCCACAACTTTATTATCGTAGAAATAAAGTCCTGTCACGCAGTAATTGCTCTTGGGAGCAGATGGCTTTTCTTCAATGGAAATTGCTTTTCCTTCGGAATCAAATTCCACGATACCAAAACGCTCCGGATCATCCACGTAATAACCGAAAACGGTTGCTCCAACTTTTTTATTTGCTGCATGAAGAAGTCGTTTGGTAAGACCGTGGCCTGCAAAGATGTTATCTCCAAGAATCATGGCAACGCTGTCGTCTCCGATAAATTCTTCTCCGATGACAAACGCCTGGGCAAGACCATCTGGAGAAGGCTGAACTGCGTAAGTTAACTGAATTCCAAACTGTGAGCCATTTCCTAACAGCGCCTCAAACCGTGGTGTATCATCGGGCGTGGATATAATCAGGATATCCCGGATTCCTGCATTCATTAATACGGAAAGCGGATAGTAAATCATGGGTTTATCATAGATAGGCAGTAACTGTTTCGACGTTACCATGGTAAGTGGATACAGCCTGGTGCCGGACCCCCCGGCAAGAATTATTCCCTTCATTATTTGTTTCCTCCATATTCATTCATACAGCTATCATAAAGGGTGACGTAACGTCACGGTCAAGTCTTTTTCTATTACTTTTTTCTTATTTTCTGCAAATAAATACCCCTGCCTGCTTTGTAATAGGAATATATCCCTTTTTTCCCATCTTCTTTTCCAGGTAGGCACGGAATTCTTCATATCTGTCACTTAGAAACTCCTGCTGATTGCCGTGGCAGGATAATATATATTCCATCAGGGCACCTGCATCTGTCACTTCCAGATGGTCATCGTATATTTCTTTTCTTACAGATTTAAAATGTTTTCCTAAAATCTCTTCTCCATTTTCCAGTCCAAACACATCATAAAGATTTACCTCAGAAAGCGCAATTCTGGAATCAAACTCCATCACCAGCTGTCTGATCTCCTTCATATGTTCCCTGCCATAGGTGCTGCAATAAAAGATTCCGTCTTTTTTTAAGACGCTGGTAACCTGAGTCAATGCAGCATCCAGATTGGTTAAATAAAACAGCACATGATTGGCAGCGACAGCATTGAAGCTTTCTTTCGGCTTTTTAATCTGTCTGCAGTCCAGAACTTCAAATGTTATCTGCCCCTTTACCTGTTTTAGGTTTTCCTGGGCATCACGAACCATGCCCTTGGATACATCCGTAAGGCAAAGTACTGCATCGGCAGGAATCCGTTCTTTATTTACCCGCCATAATTCTCCATTTCCACAGCCAAGTTCCAGAATGTTTCTGCCATTTAAAGGCTCCATCTGTTTATAAAGCCACTGGAACCAGCCCTCGGGATTGGTGGCATATTTTTTATGGAGACCAATTCGGATGCTCACATTGGCTGCATCCTTGTATTGTTCCACCAGAGTCTTTTCCATATTTGTAATATGGATTAAGTGAAGAATTTTATTCCAGTCTGCAGCCTGGTGGTCGTCCACCAGTTTTGAGGTTTCTGTTAATGTCTGCTCTACCAGTTTCAAATGTTCAATTCTCTTACGGATCAGACTCAGCTGAAGCTTAATTGATTCTCCCACGTAGTCATGATCCTTATCATTAATGGTAATGGAACGGATTTCATCCAGTGAAAATCCAAGATATTTGAGAGAGAGTATCTTTTGCAGTTTTGCAAAATCCGAATCAGTATAAAGCCGGTATCCGCCTGCACTCATGCATGCCGGCTTTAACAGTCCCTGTTTGTCATAATAACGAATCGTCCGTATAGAGACACTGGCCTTCTTTGCGAATTCCCCCGAAGTATAATATCCCTCCATATGATTCATATTCCTCTCCCCCTCTCCATTTAACCCTTATTACAGAATAATCTGATAATTTTCTATATCCAGAATTTTTCCAAACTTTTTCCCTACTTCACGTATTGTACCGCAATGAACAAAACCAAGCTGTTCGTGAAGTTTCATACTTGCATCATTGCCTCCTGTAATTACAGATACAACTGTATGAATATCTTCTCTTTCTCTGGCCATATCAAGAATCGCCACCGCCAGCTTTCCGGCAATTCCTCTTCTGCGGTAATCCTTATCAACGTATATAGAAAGTTCTACTGTTTCTTTGTATGCTTCTTTTGGACGATAAGCGGAGAGGCTTGCATAGCCAACTGCTTTCCCATCTTCCTCTGCCACAATCAGGGGGTGATTTTTCACATTATGCTCACGAAACCAGACCATACGTTCCTCCATGGTTTTTGGAGTAAAATCGAAGGTTGCAAAACCATGTTCTGCCTCATAATTATATATATCCAAGAGCTGTTGCATATCTTTTTCTTCTGCGGTCCTGATATTCATTCCCATTCCTCCTGAGTTAATCAGTATTATTTATTTTAGTATCATACATCAAACTACTGCCCTCGTCCAATACAAATTGTTAAAATATACACCTTATTAATTCCCGATTTTTTCAGTACACGGGTACATGCTTCCACGGTACTTCCGGTGGTATAAATATCATCAATTAAAATCACATTTTTAACACCAGGAACTATTTTTCCGGTCATAAAAGCTTCCTCCAGATTTTTTAAACGTTCTGTGGGATTGAGGGCTTTCTGAGGCATGGTTTTTTTATTTCTTACCAGCATGTCAGGAAATACAGGAATATTAAGTTTTGCTCCGATTTTTTGTGCAAGAACTTCCGCCTGATTAAATCCTCTCTCTTTTTTTCTCGAAGGATGAACCGGAACGGGAACCAGACCGCCGGCCTCCATACGTCTTATCATCTTCTCATAACGCAGACTTATGGCATCTCCGTAAAAATCCAGATACTCCCGTTTGTTTTTATATTTTATTTTTGCCATTGAGGTTTTTGCGTGCTCGTCATAATTAATCAGAGCCCTGCCATACTCAAAAGTTCTTTTGTGCTTCACGCAGTCAAAACAGTATTCCATTTCACTGCTAAAAAGTTCTTTTCCGCATTTTTTGCATACAGGATCCTTTACAAAGGAAAGCACTCTGACACAATCAGGGCAGATCAGCCTGCCTTTTGGCATGACAATTCCGTCACAGACCGGGCATCTTCTTGGAAATAAGAGGTCGATAAAAAAAGAGGATTGCATAAGGACTGATTCTCCTTTTAAGAATGGAAAGACGGGCAGACATAGATCCTTGTCTGCCCAAAGAATTTAAGGCAGCTTATATATTTCGCAGATACGATCTTTCAGACCGGAATATCTGCGCTGTTCCATTTCATTATTTACCATATCCTGAAACGTACCTGGCAGACCAACCAGACAGACACAGGTCTTTGCACGGGTAACCGCTGTATAAATTAAGTTTCTCGTCATCAGCATTCTTGGTCCGGGAAAAACAGGGATTACCACTGCCGGATACTCACTTCCCTGAGATTTATGAATGGTTATGGCATAAGCAAGTTCTAATTCTTCTAACTGCTTATAGCTGTATTCCACCAGCCGTCCCTCGTCAAATTCCACAGTCACAAGTTCGGCAAAGGAATTCATCTCACGAATAACCCCTATATCTCCGTTATATATTCCGGTTCCCTTTTCCACTGGAATCCCATACTTGTTTCTGACTTCCCATTCCATATTATAGTTGTTCTTAATCTGCATCACTTTATCGCCGGTCCGGTAAATCACGCCTGCGGATTCCCGTTCCTGTTTTGTCTCGGAAGGGGGATTTAAATATTCCTGAAGAATGGTATTGAGCCGCTCCACTCCCATGGCACCTTTTCTCATAGGTGTCATAATCTGAATATCAAAGGGATCTGCCTGTACATAGGAAGGAAGTTTACTTTGTACCAGTGTAATCATGGCATTGATGATGGTATTCGGTTCTTCCCTTTTAATAAATAAGAAGTCATTACTCTTTTTCCCAAGAGGAACCGTTTCTCCCCGGTTAATCATATGAGCATTCACAACAATATCACTCTGGTTCGCCTGACGGAAAATCTTTGTCAGCATTACCACATTAAAACTTTGGGATTCAATTAAATCCCGCAGCACATTCCCAGGTCCAACGCTGGGAAGCTGGTCCACATCTCCCACCAGTATAAGCCTGGTTCCGGGGTTTATTGCTTTTAAAAGAGACTGCATCAAATGAATATCCACCATGGATGTCTCATCGATGATCACAGCATCGGCATCCAAAGGATTCTCTTCATTCCGTTCAAAATGCATGGATACGGAACGCTCGTCTCCCGGAACACCGGACAGCTCTAACAGCCGGTGTATGGTCCGTGCCTCATAACCGGTGGCTTCTGTCATACGCTTTGCAGCCCTGCCCGTAGGAGCTGCCAGCAATATCTCCATCTCCTCGCTTTCAAAAAAACGGATAATGGTATTAATGGTAGTGGTTTTTCCGGTTCCAGGTCCTCCCGTAATAATTAAAAGGCCGCTGTTTACCGCTTCTACTACCGCCATTACCTGCTTTTCATCCAGCTCAATCTGCTCTTTTTCCTGAATCTTAATAAGCCTGGTTCTGATCTCATCCTCAGGCATGGTTCCTCTTATATTTAAATCGTGAAGCATCTTAGCCACATTCAGTTCCATGTAGTAATACTGGGAGGCATAGACAGTCCGCTTTCCATCCGTCTCTCTGATCACGAGGCGTTTGTCCAGCTGCATGTCCATCAGATGCTTTTCTATGGATGACTGCTCTACTTTCAGCAGTTCTGAGGCAGACGAAAGAAGCTCCTCTTCCGGCAGATAAGTATGACCGTTTGAAGTCGCCTGCAAAAGGGTATACAACACTCCGCATTTAATCCGGAAATCTGAATCTGTAAAAATACCTGCTTTTCTGGCAATCTCATCCGCCATCTTAAATCCCACGCCGGATATATCATCTGCCATCTGATAAGGATTTTCCTTCACAATGCTGTAAAGCCTGGGGCCATATTCCTGATAGATCTTCACTGCAAGATTCATAGAAATGCCATATTCCTGAAGAAACATCATAGCCTGGCGCATCTCTTTCTTTTGTTCCACCTGATTGGAAATAGACATGGCAAGCTTTTCGCTGACGCCCTTTACTTCGGAAAGGCGTTCAGGCTCTTCTTCCATGATCCGGAAGGTATCGGCTTTAAACCGGCGCACAATTCTGGCTGCCAGCGCGGCACCCACACCCTTAATCGCTCCGGAACCTAAGTAACGTTCCATGGCAGCAGTATCCTCAGGAGCTTTAATTTCATAGCTTTCCACAGACAACTGCTCCCCATAAACCGGGTGTTCCGTTAATATTCCAACCGCTTCAATCCGTTCCCCTTCACTGATATAATGAAAATTGCCTACCAGCGTATACTCCTCACCGTCTTCTGAAAGGCTCAGCACTGTATAACCGTTGTCTTCGTTCCTGTATTTAATTTTTTCTACAAATCCGCAGACTGTCGCCATGTTTCCTCCGTAAATGGTAAGAGACTGCCGCAAAAGGAACCCTGCCGGAATCAATGGATACCGCCAGGGCTGTTAAGAGCAGTTAAAATTCTGTTTTATTGTTTCCGCCATGCATAAATTCAATAAATTTACCGGTTCCAATAGCAACTGCAGTCAGCGGATCCTCTGCAATCATAGTTGTAATGCCTGTCTTCTCTTCGATCAGTGCATCTAATCCGCTTAATAAAGAACCGCCTCCTGTTAAAACAATTCCTCTGTCAAAAATATCGGCAGCCAGCTCTGGCGGGGTTCTCTCCAGAACATTATGAACGGCGTCTACGATCTGCATCGCCGGCTCTTTTAACGCATCAAGAGTCTCGTCCGAAGTTACTACAATGGTTTTTGGAAGACCTGTTACCAAGTTTCTTCCTCTTACTTCCATTGTTAAAACTTCTGGTCTGCGGTAAGCAGCACCGATGTTGATCTTAATCTCTTCTGCTGTTCTCTCACCAATTAAAAGGTTGTGCTTCTTACGCATATAGCGGACAAGAGCCTCATCAAAATCATCACCAGCCACTTTAATGGAAGTGCTGACAACTGTACCGCCTAATGAAATCACTGCGATATCGGAAGTACCGCCACCAATATCAACGATCATATTGCCGCATGCCTTGGAAATATCAATTCCAGCTCCAATCGCTGCTGCAACCGGCTCTTCAATAATCGCAACTTCTCTGGCTCCTGCCTGATAAGTTGCATCTTCAACTGCTTTCTTTTCAACTTCAGTGGCACCGCTTGGGATGCAGACACTGATTCTTGGCTTTCTTAATGTTTTCTTTCCTACTGCTTTGTTGATAAAATACTTCAGCATCTTTTCTGTTACTGTGTAATCAGAAATAACACCCTGGCGCAAAGGTCTGACTGCTACAATATTACCGGGTGTTCTTCCGATCATCAGCCTTGCTTCTTCTCCGATTGCCTTTATTTTATTGGTATCACGGTCTATGGCCACAACTGACGGCTCTTTTAAAACCACACCTTTTCCTTTAATATAAACCAGTATGCTTGCTGTACCTAAATCAATTCCAATGTCATTAGACATCATCATAATAATCTTCCTCCTGTTCGCTGTATCCTGTTCCCAGGGTTTCCTTTATCTTCAAATTTATGTTAATTGGTAAATGAAGTCGCATTTTCTATCTTATTATATACAATAACATTACGTTTTGAAAGGGTTTTTTTAATTTTTATTTTGTTTATGTTTTTTTAATGTACAGGACACATTTTCTTCACATTTATATCATATACTGATAATACGTTATCCGAAAGGATGACGGGCCTTTTGTTTCAAGTAACTTACTTGAAATCACAAAGCTTTTTCATACTCATACCGGACGGTGCAAACCGTCCGGCCCCCCTAAAAGATTAATCAGTCTGTTTCCCAATTGCGGAAGCGGATTTTTTTTATTCAAAAGACGGGATTTGATTCTTTTACAAGAAATCAAATCCCGTCTTTTTGTATTATCAGGATAACTTTAATGCCCACTCCCGACAGTCAATTACTTTCGTTGCAACTCCCTCATAAAACTCTGGTTCATGGCAGATCAAAAGGATACTTCCCTTATATTCAATCAGCGCTCTTTTTAGCTCTTCTTTGGCTTCCACATCAAGGTGGTTGGTCGGCTCATCCAGCAAAAGAACATTGGTCTCTCTGTTTAACAGCTTACACAAGCGGACCTTTGCCTGTTCGCCTCCGCTGAGTACCCGCACCTGGCTTTCAATATGGTTGGTGGTAAGTCCGCATTTGGCAAGAGCGGAACGAACCTGATACTGGGTATAGGAAGGAAACTCTTTCCAGATCTCTTCAATGCAGGTAGTGGTATTTCCAGGAGCCATCTCCTGCTCAAAATAACCAATGGACAGATAATCTCCCAGTTCCACGTTTCCTTTTAAAGAAGGTGTCAGTCCCAGAATGCTTTTTAATAAAGTAGTCTTTCCAATGCCGTTGGCTCCTGATAAAACTACCTTTTCTCCTCTTTCCATAATCAGATTCAGTGGTTTTGATAATGGTTCCTCGTATCCAATCACCAGTTCCTTTGTCTCAAATATCAGCTTTCCTGCAGTACGGGCTTCCATAAAATGAAACTCAGGTTTTGGCTTATCTTTTGAAAGCTCAATTACATCCATTTTATCCAGCTTTTTCTGTCTGGACATGGCCATATTTCTGGTGGAAACCCGGGCTTTATTGCGCGCCACAAAATCCTCCAGCTCTGCGATTTCCTGCTGCTGCCTCTTATAAGCTGATTCCAGCTGAGCCCGCTTTACAGCATAAACTTCCTGGAACTTGTCATAATCACCTACATAACGGTCTAATGCCTGATTTTCCATATGATAGATAATATTTACCACGCTGTTTAAAAACGGAATATCGTGGGATATCAGAATGAATGCATTTTCATACTCAAGAAGATAACGTTTCAGCCATTCAATATGCTGTACATCCAGGTAATTGGTAGGCTCGTCCAAAAGAAGGATATCCGGCTTCTCTAACAATAGCTTTCCCAAAAGAACCTTGGTTCTCTGGCCTCCGCTCAGTTCCGTAACATCCTTATCAATTCCCATATCACTTAATCCCAATGCTCTGGCCACTTCTTCCACTTTGGAATCAATGATATAAAAATCATGTGCCATTAATAAATCCTGAATGGTACCAAGCTCTTCCATCATGGAATTCATGGTCTCTTCGTCTGCCTCTCCCATACGGTCGCAGATCTCATTCATCTGTTCTTCCATCTGAAACAAAAAAGCAAATGCGCTTTTTAATACGTCGCGGATGGTCATCCCTTTTTCCAATACGGTATGCTGGTCTAAATAGCCCACACGGACTCTCTTTGCCCACTCAACTTTTCCTTCATCCGGCTGTAGCTTCGCCGTTATGATATTCATAAATGTGGATTTACCTTCTCCATTGGCTCCGATCAGGCCGATGTGCTCTCCTTTTAATAACCGGAATGACACGTCCTGAAAGATGGCGCGGTCTCCAAATCCATGGGTCAAATGTTCTACGTTTAATATACTCATCAAAAAACTCCTTCATAAGTGCAATTCCACTAACCGAAACATCATAATTCTACATGAACCGAGCAATTAAGGCAAGCATATTTTACCTTACTCCTGCGCATTTTGGTTGCAAAAGCGCCCAAAACCGTATATGATAGATCCAACATCAATACATGAAGAAAGGAATCTAAGCATGTACGTATATACATGGTATCAGTGGCTGCTGTTTTTTTTCATTTACTGCTTTATCGGCTGGGTAATCGAATCGACTTATGTTTCCGTAAAGAGCTTTCATTTCGTAAACCGTGGATTTTTAAGACTTCCCTTACTCCCTCTCTATGGCAGCGGCGCAATCCTTATGCTTTTTCTGTCTCTTCCTGTGAAAGGTAACCTGCTTCTCGTTTTTCTCTTTGGTATGGTCGGTGCTTCTGTTCTTGAGTACTTAACCGGTTATATCATGGAACGATTATTTAAAATGAAATACTGGGATTACAGTAATAACCCTTTTAATTTAAACGGATATGTCTGTTTGGGCACTTCCATCGCCTGGGGCTTTCTCACCATTCTTCTTACAGAAGTGGTACACCGTCCTTTAGAATGGCTGGTATTTCGCCTGAGTGCAACGACATGCATCTTCCTGGTAACTGGGATTGGCATCCTATTTGTCTATGATACCGTTCAATCCACCAAGGCAGCTCTTGATCTGGGCAAGGTATTGGAATCCTTAACTAAAATCAGAGCGGAACTGGAAGAGGTTCAGGTTCAGATGTCACTGTTAAAAGCAGAGACTGCCCAGAAAGTTTCCGAGTTAAAATCGGAGACGATGCAAAAGGCGGCTTTTGTAAAAGAAGAAACCATGGTAAAGCTTACTTCTCTTAAAACAGAAACCACCAATGTGATCAGGGAATCCACATTAGCAGAGCGGCTTCAGGCCCTGACTGAAACAAGGGAAAAATTAACCAGCCGGCTTACATTTTACCCGAAAGGTCTTCTCAGACGAAATCCTTCTGCTTCATCCCGTATGTTTGGGGAAGCACTTCGAGAATTAAAGGAATATTCAAAAAGATTCAAAAAATAGCAAAAAAGAAGGATATTCTCAATGGATATCCTTCTTTTTTGTATTTATATCATCTGATCTACCATTTCCATAAGAGCTTTACCCAGTTTCGCAGATCTCTCTTCTGCATCTTCCATGGAACTTCCCTTAATCCCATAATAGAACTTAATTTTAGGCTCTGTTCCGGAAGGTCTGACGCATAACCACGCATCCTCCTCCAGTTCATAATAAAGCACATCAGAAGACGGCAGGCCAGTGGGGCCAACAGTTCCCGTATCCATATTCTTTACCGTATCTGCCTTATAATCCCTTGCTGAAAGAACTTTATATCCACCAAACACCGCTGGCGTATTACTTCTCATGGCTTCCATAATTGCACGGATCTTTGCCTGACCCTCAATGCCTTTTAATCCGATTGAATTAACCGCATCTTTATAGTATCCATATTTCTCATACATTGCAATCATGGCATCCCAGAGACTCATGCCTTTTGTCTTATAATAAGCGGCAGCCTCACAGAGAGCGGCCGTTGCAGAGATTGCATCTTTATCCCGGGCATAGGTGCCGATCAGACATCCATAGCTTTCTTCCAGACCAAACAGGTAGGTACCATAACCGGTAGCCTCTTCTTTTAAAATCTGCTGCCCGATATACTTAAATCCAGTGAGCACTTCAATGAGTTCACATCCATAAGACTTCGCCACTGCATCTACCAGATTGGTGGTTACGATGGACTTAACCACCTGTCCGTCAGACGGTATGTCACCACGTTCCTGTCTCTGGCTTAATACATATTCGCAGAGCAGGGAACCGGACATGTTGCCGGTGAGAGGAATATACTCTCCGGATTTATAATCCTTAACATAAACACCCAGACGGTCTGCATCGGGATCTGTGGCTAAAACCAGGTCTGCATCCTTTTCTTTTGCCAGGGAAAGCCCCAGCTGGAAAGCTTCCTCCGCCTCTGGATTGGGATAGCTGACTGTAGGAAAATCTCCATCTGGCAGTTCCTGCTCCGGAACCACGTATACCTGGGTAAATCCAAGTTCTTTTAACACTCTTCTTGCAGGAATATTGCCTGTACCATGGAGAGGGGTATAAACGATGGAAAGTTCATCCTTCATCTCATTAATTGCAGACTGATTCATAACCTGAGCCTTAACCTGAGCAATGTATGCATCATCTACAGCTGCTCCGATTATTTCATATTTATCTGCAGCAACAGCTTCTTGTCTTGTTGTGGTCTTAACGGTAGAAATATCAGTGATTGCTAAAACCTCAGCAGTAACTCCCTGATCATGAGGAGGTGTAAACTGTGCACCATCCTCCCAATAAACCTTATATCCGTTATATTCCGGAGGATTGTGGCTGGCGGTTATATTAAGACCTGCGATACAGCCCAGTTTTCTCACAGCAAACGAAAGCTCCGGAGTAGGGCGCAGAGATTCAAACTTATATGCTTTGATACCATTGGCAGCAAGTGTGAGTGCAGCCTCCTCTGCGAATTCCGGAGACATATGTCTGGAGTCATATGCTATGGCTACGCCTTTATGGGCTCCGCCCTGTTTTATGATATAATTTGCAAGACCCTGGGTGGCTTTTCTGACCACATAAATGTTCATGCGGTTAATGCCTGCTCCGATCACGCCTCTTAAACCGGCGGTACCGAATTCCAGATCCTGGTAGAAACGCTCTTTGATTTCATTGTCATCATCTTTAATTCTTTGAAGTTCATCTTTCGTCGCCTCATCAAAGTATGGATTTGACAGCCATTCTTCATAGATGCTTCTGTAATCTTTCATAAGCAAAATGCTCCCTTCTCTCCACTTCATATTATGGTTATTATAAATCATAACATGTCAAAAGGAAAGCAGATTCCCATTATTTTATTCTCGACAGGAAAAGATTCCGCATAGGCTGCTGAATCTCCAATTCCCTTAGTTTTTCAATATTTCTGGCCGGTATCCAGGCCTTATTGGCATTATAATAAAAGTTAATCTGCTTCCAGTATTTTTCCGGATACAAAAACAAATAATACAGGCAGGTCCTGTCTGCACCTGACAAAGGAACCACTTTCGAATAAGTATCAAGCATGGACATACCCAGTTTTAAATTCCAGTCATGCTTTTCCATAGCCTTCCTCATAAAGTGATAAAGATCCTCCATCTGCATACCTCTGTGCATCCGGTTAAATTCTACAATTGCAACGTCATGGGTGCACATCAGAATATGATGCTGGTTTAAGTCCCCATGACACAAATACCCCTCCCCAATCCCGCATTCCTCGCAAAAGCCTGCAAGTCCTTTACAGGCTTCCATAGCCTGATCAAAAAATACGTCATAATTACCCATGACACATAGTTCAAATTCGGACTTCTTTCTTTTACTGCGGATAAAACTGCGGGCTCGTATCAGTTCCCTGTTGTGACGTTCCATCTCCTCGGCCGGCTGCTGCACCAGAATGGAGCCTAAGTTCCATTCATCTTTAAACTTTACTTTGCGAAACATTTTATGTAATAAAGCAATCCGTTCAATGGCGCAAAGAACCTCTTTACTATCCTTTAAATTGCATTCCCGGTCTGAATACCAGTTTTTCACAATCCATCTGGTGCCATCCTCTGCACTGGAAAGAATCTCACCTTCTTTATTTCTGACGTAGCGATCCACACTCAAGTGGCCGGTTTCTTCCAGTTGTAAAAATACCTGATCCTCAAATTCCAGGCGCTTGATGGTTCCTTTATATTCCCTCAGCAGCTTAAGTCCCTGATCTGTTTCACACAGCCAGGCGCCCCGGCCGCGTTTCACATCCAGAATTTCAAGCTCATACTGCGAAAGCACCTCTGTGTATTTCTCGTTCACAACCACCCCTCCAACTCTTAGCTAATCAGCTACTTCTAGGGTATGAAGGGGCGGAAAAAAATATGCAAACTCCAGGGGAAAGTTATCCATGCCCAGGTCTGTTTTCAGAAGAGATCTTTGGAATAATTCAGAAGATATTCACGGCTGTTATGCTCCGGATTTTTTAAGACCTGGTTAAATAATGCTTCTAGTATTTCACCCATCTGGGGACCGGGTTTTACACCTGCTTCAATCAGGTCCCTCCCGGTTACTGCCATATCCTTCAGGCAGATACAGTCTCCATCATCAATGATTTCCCCGGCATACTGTCTCACTGTTTTTAGCTGTTCCAGATAAGAGCCGTTTAAAAATACAGCTTGAAAGTTCATGAGATCATCAAATAATGGAGTATTAATTCTGCTCATAATTTTTCTGATTTCTGGCTTTGACGCAGGAATTTCATTCTTCCATAGTTCAGCCAGGATTTTAACCTGATCAACCGTATCATTGTCCAGTTTCAGTTCTTTTAAAATCCCTGCTGCCTCCTTGGGGTCTAAGAAACGCAAAAGACCAGACCAGCGTACATGCTTGCTGGAAGGCAGCATTTTAAGCTTTTCAAGCTGAAAGACACCTCTTTTAGCGGTGTTAAAATGCCGGGAAACGTAAGGTGCAATCCCGCTTTCAAATACAGCCACCATTTTCTCAGGATAGTCAGAGAGAAGAAGCTTTGTCAGTTCCACAGCAATCCTCTCTTTACTGACTTTTTCCATATTTGGTGCAATTGCGGAAATGGCTTTATTGGTTTCCTCTTCAATCTCAAATCCCAGCTGTGCAGAAAACCGTATGGCCCTGAGAATCCGCAAGGCATCCTCATTAAAACGATCCATGGAATTTCCCACACAGCGAATAATACCGGCTTCTAAATCCCTGACTCCGCCAAAGGCATCTACCAGCCCGTCTCTTTCACTATATGCCATCGCATTAATGGTAAAATCCCTTCGTTTTAAATCTTCCAGCAGATTGCCGGTAAATTCTACAGACTTGGGGTGTCTTCCATCTTCATACTCTCCATCAATGCGGTAGGTTGTCACTTCATAGGCTTCGTGTTCCATCAGCACGGTTACTGTACCGTGCAAAATCCCCGTATCAACCGTTCTTGCAAATATTTCCTTAACCTGTTCCGGTTTTGCGGAGGTAGTGATATCCCAGTCCTTTGGTACCCGTAAAAGCAGGCTGTCTCTCACACATCCACCCACCGCATATGCCTCAAACCCATGGGTATTCAGTTGTTTTATGATCTTTCCTGCTGCATCTGGTACCTGAATTGTTATCACTGCATTTCCTCCTGCATGGTTATATTTTCTGATTAATAAGCTCTGCCCCAGTAAACCATTTTTACTGCCGGCTTGCCGCAGCAAACGCATGTATCGGACAGATGATCCTGCTTAAATGGCATACATCTGGATGTAGCGCCTGTAAGTTCCTTAATCTTATCCTCACACTCCTGGGATCCACACCACATTGCCTTAACAAAGCCTGGCTTCTCTTCCACAGTTTTTACAAAGCTATCCATATCCACAGCCTCATAAGTGTGGGCATCCCTATGAGCACGGGCACGGGCGAGCATATCGCTTTGAATGGTACTTAAAAGCTCTCCAACTTTTTCGTTTAATTCATCTAAGGATATTGTCATTTTTTCATGAGTATCACGACGGACAAGAACAGCCTGATTCTCAGCAATGTCTCTTGGTCCGATCTCAACACGAACCGGGATTCCTCTCATCTCGGATTCGCTGAATTTCCAGCCAGGACTCTTATCTGAATCATCAACTTTTACTTTATAATTAGAAAGAACATTCTTTAATTCATACGCTTTCTCAAGAACGCCTTCCTTCTGCTGCTGTACAGGAACGATTATAACCTGAACCGGAGCAATTCTAGGAGGAAGTACAAGCCCGTTGTCATCACCATGAACCATGATAATAGCGCCGATGAGTCTGGTAGTTAATCCCCATGAGGTCTGGTGAACGTACTGAAGCTTATTTTCCTTATCTGAATACTGAATCTCGAAAGCCTTTGCAAATCCGCTTCCAAAGTTGTGGCTGGTTCCGGACTGAAGAGCTTTTCCGTCATGCATCAGGGCTTCAATTGTATAAGTAGCCTCTGCACCCGCAAATTTTTCTTTATCCGTTTTCTGTCCGCGTATGACAGGCATTGCAAGTACTTCTTCGCAGAAATCGGCGTATAAGTTAAGCATCATTTCTGTTCTTTCCTCAGCTTCTTCGGCAGTAGCATGAGCAGTATGACCTTCCTGCCATAAAAATTCTCTGGAACGAAGGAATGGTCTGGTGGTTTTTTCCCAGCGTACTACGGAGCACCACTGGTTATATAACTTTGGAAGATCACGGTAAGACTGAATTTCTCTGGAATAAAAATCACAGAATAAGGTTTCAGATGTAGGTCTTACACAGAGTCTCTCCTGTAATGGTTCCAGTCCTCCATGAGTTACCCAGGCAACTTCCGGAGCAAATCCCTCTACGTGATCTTTTTCTTTCTCTAATAAACTTTCCGGAATGAACATAGGCATATAAACATTTTCTACGCCTGTTTCCTTGAATCTAAAATCCAGTTCCTTCTGAATATTTTCCCAGATTGCATAACCTGCAGGTTTAATTACCATACAGCCCTTTACACTGGAGTAATCGATTAATTCTGCTTTTTTAACTACGTCTGTGTACCACTGTGCGAAATCCACATCCATGGATGTGATTGCCTCTACTAATTTCTTGTCCTTTGCCATGACTAATCTCTCCTTTCATTGTTCCTGCCCACGCTTTTTGGGCATAAAGGGATACCCGTAGGGTGTTTCATTGTTCCTGCCCACGCTTTTTGGGCATAGATGGATACAAAAAGAGCCATCCAATCCCTATAAAAGGGACCGAACAGCTCGGCGGTGCCACCCAATTTAGCCGCTGCTTTCATGCGGCTCACTTTGAATCCGATAACGCCGGATACGCGCCGCAGTTTTCTGCGGGACTCCGAGGCAGGTTGGGTGATGAGTGGTATAAAGGCTTTTCAGCTAAGGGCCTTCTCTCTGTGATACATCATTACTTATTAATCCTCTTCAACGTCATATTTCCTATAATTATATAGATCGTATGGTTGATTTTACGTTATTTACATATGTTTGTCAAGAGGAGGACAAAGCATTTTCCCTGACATTTCCTATAAAAGTGCTTCAAACGCCCGTACTGCAGATTCCATAATCTCATCTGGAAATTCATAGGCAGCCGTATGAAGGCCCGGACAGTCCTCTCCTGCTCCCACACCAAAAAACAATCCAGGAGTTTTCATTAAATACCAGCCAAAATCTTCCGACCAGCGAAAGGGCACATTCTCTTCCAGATAAGGAATTTTCCCTTCCTCAAATCTTCTTTTGCATGCATCAGCCATATCATGTTCATTGTATGTATCTGGAAATTCATCTAATATCTGATACTGAAACTTTAATCCTCCTTCATCCGCACGCTTTTGAGCAAGTGAAAGTATGGAAGACTGAAGCCGGTTTAATTCCGATAAACGCTCTGCACGGATGGTTAATGCCAGCTTCCCGTCAGCAGGAGAAACGCCAAAATTTTCTCCTCCTGCCTTCACTTCGATAATGGTGGCAAGCACCATTCCCTGAGTCCCGGCTTTTTCTGTCAGTGATGGCAGACTGCTGATCAATTCCGCAATCAGCCATGCAGGATTGATTCCCTCCTCCGGATAGGCCGCATGGCACTGCCTGCCTTCCAGATTCAGTATGAGCCCTCTGGAAGCACAGGCAAAGGTTCCTTTTTTCACCACTGCTTTTCCTGCGGGATATCCAGGCAGATTATGAAATCCGTATATTTCCCGAATTCCTTTCGCCTCCAGAAGTCTGCTGCAGATCTTGGCTCCCTGACCGGTTTCTTCTGCTGGCTGAAAAATCGCATATACATTGCTTCCCGTCCTTCTTCCCTCCAGCAGAAGACATAATCCAGCCAATACGGCGCTGTGACCATCGTGCCCACATCCATGAAAAAGCCGGCCGTCCTCCCCCATTACCGCATCCATATCAGCCCGGAATGCCTTGCTGGTCCAGGCGTCCTCTTCCTCATGTACAGCGTAAAACCACGTATCACAATCTATAATTTTAAGAGAAGTCCGGGTTTTCAAAAATTCTTTCAAACGCTTTATGGTCTCCTTCTCAGATCCGGATTTTTCCGGACAGGCATGAAGTTCTTTCCTTAAGTTCTTTATTTCTTTCAATATCTGTTCGTATGTATCACTCACGATGTTCTCTTCTTTCCTCATTGATAATCCGTAACGTATGCTCTCTTACTTTGTCACGAAGCTCCTGCGTCTTTTCAAAATGCCCGCAGACTTCATTACCATAAGTTAAGTTCAGATCGTATTCCAGAGGCAGCCATGTACCGGAACCTGCTTCGTTATGCTGTATTAATGTTTCTGTTTTGTCAAGAGCCTTTACCAGTATGGCTTCATCCGAGGTAAGATCCGACATTTCCTTAAACATGGTTAAAAAAACAGAAGAAATCGTTTCCGGCAGATTCTTTAGCAGTGTTTCAATCGCATCAGCCTCTTTTTCTTCGTCTGCCTCTGTCTTAATAAATGCTGGTATATCTCCGGTGACAGCTTCCCCCCAGTCATGGATCAGACACATGCGGATAACCTTATTCATATCAAGCTCAGGAAAATCATCTTCCATCAGCATCGCAAGCACAGCCAGCCGCCAGCTGTGCTCCGCCACACTTTCCTGCCTTCCGTTCGTCGTCCAGTTATGCCGGGTGTTGCATTTTAATTTTTCCAGGATTCCTAAAAATACTATTAATTGTTCCGGGTTCATGGCACCTCTCCTCTTTCATTTTTCCTGTCATTCTTTTGGTCATTATAGCACGTTCCCTCATAAAGCTCCACGATATCTTCAATAATCAAAAGCCCTATTGGTCCAAGAATAAATCCCAGAATTCCAAAAAGCTGCAGTCCCACATACATGGCAACAAGAGTTTCCAAAGGTGTTAACCCCACCTTTCCTCCCATAATCTTAGCTTCCATTATTTCTCTTATAAAATAGCAGATAATATAAATGATTATAAGGCCTACTCCGGTAAGCCATTTTTTTTCAACAAGAGCAATCAGTGCCCAGGGTATTAAAACAGTTCCGGTTCCGAATATAGGCATGGCATCCAGTAATCCGATTATAATTCCCAGCAGAATAAAATATGGGTTTTTTAAAAGAAACAATCCCACAGAACAAATTATCATTGTAAACAGCATAATGGTTGCCTGAGTCTTTAACCATGCACTCCCTACTGTCATCAGACGGTTACCAAGCATTGCATATTCGTAACAGAACATGGAATTATCCCGCCGGGTGCGGATATCATCCATCTCCTGCAAAGATAAAACAGTAGCAATCATTAAAATCACCAAAATAACAGTCAGCTGAACTACCCATTTTAATACGGTCATAGAATTTGACATTAAAAAAGGCATAGCCCTGCTTTTCACGGCAGCTTCCCCACCAATTAAAATATCACTGACCACGTTCACCATATAACCCTCAGGCAGCTTTAAGAACCGTTCCACAAAGGAACAGTTATCCATAAGCCAGGCGTTGATGCCGTCTAATATCTGAGTAAGATTTTCTAACAACAGCTTTGCCTCTAAAAAAAGCTTTCTTCCTGCAAAATAAAGAAATACACCAAGCACAATCATAAAAAGAAAGATTTCAATTCCGCCAATCAGGGCAAGAGGGAGAGAAATCACTCTTTTTTTATAATTGAACCGGGTTTTCCTTTCAATCCAAAGGGCAGAGGGCCGGAGGGAAAGGGCAAATACATATGCAATCAAAAAGGGAATCACAAGAGGCAGCAAAAATCGAAAGCTTAAATAGACCGCCCCTGTAACTCCCAATATTAAAATTGTTTTCTTCAGTTTCCTGCTCGGTTTCTCCATGGACTCACCTGTTTCTGATTTGTACTTCTTTTGTACACTGTTATTATGAATCAAACGGCGAAAAATATGCAGAAACCATGATAGTAAAAAATTCCTTTTAAAATGCATCCTGCCAGGAAAAAAGCTCAAACAGTCCTTCTTTTGGCTTTATGGAAAAAGTCATTTTCTTTTTTGTTTTTGGATGAATAAATGTAAGACCGGATGCAAAAAGAGCAACATTTCCTTTTGTAATATGATTTTGAAATTCAGGATTATACTTACGGTCGCCCCATAAAGGTGTGCCATGACCAGCCATCTGTACACGGATCTGGTGATGCCGCCCGGTTTTTAACTTAATTTTAAGAAGGCTCACTTCCTTACCATCATAAATTTTTCTATCCACAAACCAATAATCCAGTTCTGCAGGTTTTGCACTTTTTATCCCCTTTTCCACAATTTTTGAACAATTATTTTTTCCGTCTTTCCACAAATAATCCACGTAGGTGCAAAAGTTATCCACAGGTTTTCCACAAACAACAGCATAATAAATTTTTTCCATCTGATGCCCGGAAACCTGTCTGCTTAAAGCCTCTGCAGCAATTTGAGATTTTGCATAAACCATTACGCCACCAACCGGCTTGTCCAGTCTGTGGATAACCCCCACATATGGCTCCCCATTCTTTGTGGATTGTATGTTGATATGTTTCTTTATTTCACTGACCATATCCGGTTCAAACGACTTCCCGGACTGAGACTCAATTCCTGCCGGTTTTTCCACCACAAGAATATCATCATCTTCAAATAATATATTAAGCTTCATCCGTCTGCTGCTCCTTATTTTCCCACTGATTCATCATAGCCTTAACAGAGCGGCTCATTTCAATACTAAAATCGCAATTCCATTTGCGCTGGCAGAATGCCCGGATCCACCGTTCAAAATCTTCGCCTCTGTCTGTGACCTCATTTAATTCATGTTGAAATTCTTCCGGCTCCATACGGCGGTAAGTATTCTCAAAAACAACCGCCTCCGGTCTTAATCGTTTCGGCTTCACTCTCTCTGTTTGCTGGGGAACAGGATATCCAAATACAACCATTGCAGCCGGCACTGCATATCTGGGAAGAGAAAATAACTCCCGGTGAGTTTCGTACTGTTCTAAAATATCCCCAATATAACAAGATCCAATTCCCATTGACTCTGCTGCAACCACCGCATTCTGCGCTGCGATTAACGCATCATCGGCTGCCAGCATAAAATCTCCCATTCCGGGATTTCTGACTGTGTCCTCATACTTGCAAAACAGATCGTACCATTTCTGATAATCTGCCACGAACACAAGAACCATGGGAGCTTTTGCAATAAATGGCTGATTGTCACAGGTTACAGACAGTTTCTGTTTTAACTCCGGGTCCGTCACATCTATAATGGAATATAAGGTCATATTACCAGCCGTAGGTGCCTGCAGTGCTGCTTCCACGATAGCCGCCTTCTTTTCCTGCTCTATCTGCCTGTCTTCATAAACACGGACTGACTTTCTCTCCATCAGTTCCTTCACCGTATTGTTCATATGATTATATTCCTCTCTTTTTTCACTTTTGTTTCATTGATTATATTTCAAATGGTCAATAATAGCAATGAAGATTTTTACTTTGAAACTCAAAAAATACTTGCATTCTTTTCTCCAAAAGTGTATAGTATATAAAAAGAGGTAACATAGTTTTCAATACTACATCACACGTTTTTATTTCTCACGCAAGGAGGTTTTACTATGAACATAAAAATTAAAGATCCCGTCAGCGCAGGCACTCATTTTATAGCCATGCTTCTCGCCCTGATTGCCGCTACTCCCCTGCTGATAAAAGCTTCTGCAGACGGAGAGCTTCATCTTGCAGCCCTGGCGGTATTCTGTATCAGCATGGTGCTTCTCTACGCAGCCAGCACCATCTATCATACCCTTGATATTTCACCTAAGATTAATAAGCTGTTGAAAAAGATAGATCACATGATGATATTTATCCTGATTGCAGGGACCTACACTCCAGTCTGTTTAATTGTTCTGGGTGACAAAACCGGTTTAAGCCTTCTTGCTCTTGTATGGGGCATTGCCATCTTAGGAATGATTATTAAAGCGTTCTTTGTAATGTGTCCAAGGTGGTTTTCATCCGTCATTTATATTGCCATGGGCTGGATCTGTGTTCTGGCTTTTCGTAAAATCGTATTAGCCCTTCCTCCTGCTGCCTTTATCTGGCTTCTTGCAGGCGGACTGATTTATACAATCGGAGGCATTATCTATGCGTTAAAGCTTCCTCTGTTTCAGTCCAGACATAAGAGCTTTGGCAATCATGAACTGTTTCATCTGTTTGTAATGGGAGGAAGTTTCTGTCACTACATTCTCATGTATCACTTTGTGGCATAACTTAAAATAGAAAGAAGACTGGGTGCATTCAGCCAGAATGCCTGATCAGTCTTCTTTTTTTCTCTATTCCTTTATATAGGAACAGCAATAATCCGTTACTTCATCCGTTGAAACTTTAAATCTGCTGGAAGCGGGTACTGTGAAAGCCTGTCCTGCTTCATAAATTTCCCAGTTATCGCTGCCTGGAAGAAGGGCTTTTAAGTTACCACCAAGAATTTCCATCAGCTCTTTCTCATCTGTACCAAACTCATATTCTCCCGGTAAAATGATTCCCAGGGTCTTTCTGGTTCCGTCTTCAAACAAAATTGTGCGGCTGGTTACCTTTCCGCCATGGTAGATATTTGCTTTCTTTATCACTGCTACACGCTCAAACTGATCCATTCCAGATTCCTCCGTCAATATAGTGTTTCCTCGATGTAATATTTTACTATATTAAAGTATGAAAGTAAAAAAGTCAATGGAGATTTTCAGATTTTTCGATCAGAAACAGCTTGTCCTTTCTGGAAAGCTTTTTAATCTGCACTTCACGGCGCATAGCCTCTTCCTTTGTTGGATAAGATTCATAATAGACCAGTTCCACCGGTCTCCTTGTCTTTGTGTATTTGGCACCCTTTCCCTGGTTATGGGCTTCCATTCTTTTTTCTAAATGGTTTGTCCAACCGCAGTAAAGAGTATTATCTGCACACTTGACCAAATAAGTATAATTCATTTTCCTTCTCCATCTGTAAATATGATGCTATGTAAACGGTAATAACGCCTTGCAATCGCGTCACTACCGCCCAGGCTAACCTGTCATCTATCTTAAGCACCAGCTGGATGCGTTATGGCGCCGTCGATGGTTGAACAAAGCTTAAGCTATAATATATTATATAACAGGACTTGCCGATATGTGAATAACAATCTTTATATTACCCTGTTTTCCTAAAATCATTCAGTAGATCTCTGTCAAAAGTGCCAGACAAAAGCAGGTGCTTTTGCCTGGCACTTATTTTATGAAACTTCTTTTACAAGAATTAAGCGGTCTCCTGGCTTAATGGTACTTTCCGTAAGACCATTGGTGGTCATAATGGTATCAACCGTTGTATGGAATTTTTTAGCAATTTTCCACAGAGTATCGCCAGGCTGAACAATATAGCCAACAATACCAGGAAGTTTTTGCAAATTATTTAAGTCCATGGGTGAATCCGTTACACCGGTAATAATTTGTTCGCAAACCGGCTGTAAGGCCAGAAGATCAAGGGAAATGGTTGCCTTCACCTCAACGTTTCCTCCGCCAATCATAACGGCACTTAACTGCTCCAGCCCAGGATTTAACTGACAAATGGTAGACTCATTAATTCCAGGAGCCTCGATCAGGAAATGGAACGGAATATCTTCTACTGCACATTGAATGGGCTGTGTGTCATCAGAGGTCATATAAAGGATCTTTACTTCCAGAACACCCTCCACATGAAGTCCATCTTCCTTCACTTCCGTATCATCAATTTTAACGGTACCCTCACTATGACAGATCTGAAGGATCCGATCCGCCTGATCCAGGGTTATTTTCTCAACTATTTTACATTTACTCATATTCTTGGTCAGGATCTTATCAAAACAGACTTCTCCTGTCTGGAGCGCAAGATCACGGTTGGTAGAATATAAGTCATTTAAAAGCTCCATACTTTCTTCTTTATAGAGCTTCATATCCAGTTCCAGAACTGCATCCACATCAATTTCCCGCATCTCACCGTCTGAATCAGGCTTCGCCTCATTATCCTTGTGAATCAGCCGTACAGTGACTACCGGCACCATGTCTTCTGTTACATCCGGAACCTCTATTTCTCCCGAAAATGGAATACTTTCTTCCATCCACTGAACGGGAGCATTTTCCCCTTCTCCCTGATAAATAAGAAAGACCATCAGTTCGCCGTCAAGCATCATCTTTCCGTTGGTAGGCCTGGTGGTTACGCCTCTTAATATCATTTCATTCCACAATATATGATCAATATTAGGCTTATTTCCAGACAGGCTGATGGTATCCTTTATCCGAAACGTGTCCTTATGGTGAAGAGCAACGGTTGCCACATCCACCTTTTTGCGAAGAGTTTCTACACTGGGAGCATCGCCTGAGGTAGGTTTCGTGTCCACTTCTACGGCAGCATCTACGTCGCAAAGGGTCTCAACCTTTACCTGAAGCGTAACAATCGCCTTCACACTTAATTTTCTGGAATTGATGATCCCTGCGTTTAAATCTTCCAAGTCGCAAGTAACTGAAACTAAATCTTTCTCATCAAGTCCCGGTACATTAATCGGTTCTTCAAAATTAATGCTCCCGCTTAACGTACAAAGTCCGCCCTCTGCTCCCCGATACAATATGGTAAAATCCATCTTTCCCCGGACTACTACCCGCTCCGCCTGGTTCTTAACGGAATCCATGGTAATCTCACCGGAACTAAGAATTATCTGCTCCACATCATCCATGCTGTCAGGGACAATGAAATCATCGTCAAGCGTAATCTGGGATGTGGCGTTTCCTTTCCAACGATTCATATGTATGTTTTTCTTCACCAGCTCCAACATGAAAAAGCACCTGCCTTACCTTCTTTTATTCCTTTAAGAAAGTGTATGCAGGTGCATGTTCCAATATACTTTTTTTATTCTAATCCTGGGATTTCTCCTCTTCCTCTGAATTTTGAGTTTCCTTTTCTGAAAGCGGGTTTTCCAGTTTATGAAGTTTCTCTTCCAATTCCTTTACACGTTGTTCCATCATGCAGTAATGCTCCATGGTAACCATATTGCTTTCTTTCTTTGGTATGGGAACTCCGTCAATTTTTACCGGGCGAGCGGGGATTCCCACTGCCGTCACATTGTTCTCCAGAGGCTTTAAAAGTACCGCATTGGCTGCTATGGTACAGTTATCTCCTACTTCAAAAGAACCAAGAATCTTAGCTCCTGCTCCCACCGTCACATTATTCCCAAGTGTAGGATGACGCTTTCCTTTATTTAAACCAACGCCGCCAAGAGTAACGCCCTGATAAATCGTACAGTTATCCCCTACAACCGCAGTTTCCCCGATTACCACGCCGCAACCGTGATCAATCAGTATTCCATGCCCCATTTTCGCACCGGGGTGAATCTCAATCAGTGTAAAAAATCTGGCAGTCTGGGAAATCATTCTTGCAATAAAAAACATCTTGTGCTGATAAAACCAGTGGGCAAAGCGATGCCAGATGAGAGCATGAACCCCCTGATACAAAAGCAGGACTTCCAGTTCATTCCTGGCTGCCGGATCCCGCTGCTTTACTGCCTTCACATCAAGCCATATATCTTTTAATATCATACGAACCTTCCTCTTCTCCTTACTTTCGACTCCTGTTTGATGTAGTATATCATATGGGAGCAAAAGAAAAAAGAGAAATTTAAAATAGCTGCTCTGCAACTTATTTACAGAACAGCTATTTTCTTACATAATTACTTATTGAAATACAACTGGAAGTTCGGACATCTCCGTCTTGATCACGATAAATGGATAAGATGGTTCTGTTCCTGTGTTCTCACCCTTATCCGGACCGATTAATTCCGTATCAAGAACGATGGAATTGTCAGTGAGATAAAGATCATTGACTGCTATGCTGTAACCGCCACTGGCCTGCTTTCCATATCCTACTACTATGTAAAGATTTTTATCATCACTGTAAGTCAGTTTAAAGGGTGACTGTTGTTTTTCTGCTATTATCTGTTTGAGTTCCTGCGGTATATCCGTATCTGCAACCACAGTGAAATCCAGATCCCGTACTTTGTTTCCATTATCCCCGTTTACTGTACACCCGCTTAAGGTACGAACCACCAGCACCCACATAGCGAGGCCGAAAAAAATCATCCATTTTCTGTTAAACAGTCTCTTCATAGCGCACTCCCCAACTTATTGATTATTACTATTTATATGGGGAGTGTGCCATTTTTATGAAACTTTTTTATCAAGAGCGGAACTACCCGTCTTCTATTTGATCGTTCCTGAGATAATTTCGTACTGTTTCGGTCTTCTGTCCCGGAAAAGTCCCCAGTTCCTGCGGTCTCTGCTGATCTCATCCAGATCAAACTCTGCCAGAATCACGCCTTCCTCTTCTCTTCCCATAGACTGAATCAAAGCACCTGTACTGTCTGTAATAAAGGAAGATCCATAAAACTTTAAAGATGAACTCTGATTGCCATTTTCCTCACAAGGCGATACCCATTCCTCTCCAATGCGGTTAGCGGCAATGACTGGTATAATGTTGGAAGCAGAATGCCCCATCATACAGCGTCTCCAGTGTTCCATGCTGTCACATTCCAATATGGGCTCACTTCCAATGGCAGTGGGATAAAAAATCAGTTCTGCACCCAAAAGTGCAAGACTTCTTGCTGTCTCCGGAAACCATTGATCCCAGCAGATTCCAATCCCTACTTTTCCGTATCTTGTATCAAATACTTTAAATCCCGTATCTCCGGGAGTAAAATAAAATTTTTCCTGATAATAGTGGTCATCCGGGATATGGGTTTTCCGGTAAATACCCAGATTCGTCCCATCTGCATCAAGAACTGCAACGGAATTAAACATGGTGTTACCAGACCGTTCATAAAAGCTGACCGGTATTACCACAGAAAGCTCTGCTGCGATCCTGGAAAAATGAATAACTGCATCATTTTCCTCAGCTGGCTTCGCATATTCATAATATTCGTAGCGTCTCTCCTGACAGAAATATTGACGTTCAAACAGCTCCGGAAGCAGTATGATTTCTGCTCCCTCTGCTGCTGCCTTCCTTACAAGCTTCTCTGCACTGGCAATATTTTTATCAACGTCCTGGCAGCACTTCATCTGAACTGCCGCAACTGTTACCTTTCTCATCTATTTCTCCTTTTGGTATCTGCTGCGTGATGCAGTGGATATTTCCTCCCCCTGCAATAATATCTCTGGCATAGACCGGATAAATCTTTCTGTCGGGAAAACAGTCAGATAGAATACGGACCGCTTCCCTGTCATTTTCATCTTCAAACTGAGGGACAATTATTCCTTCGTTTGAAATATAAAAATTCACATAGCTGGCAGCCAGCCGTTCACCAGGTTCCCGCTCATCTTCACCGGGTTCGAAGGCAAAGCCAGCCAGTTCCTCTTTCGTAATACAGACAGGGATCTTAGGAATTGGCAGCTTATGAACAACAAAATGCCGGCCCTTTGCATCGGTCTCTTTCTCAAGAATTCGTAAATCCTCCAAAGACATCTCATACTGAGGATCTTCCCTGTCATCAGTCCAGGCTAACACCACTTCACCGGGACGCACAAATGCACAGACATTATCCACATGCTCATTGGTTTCGTCCTGATAAATGCCATACTTCAGCCAGATAATTTTCTCTGCTCCCAGATATTCCTTTAGCTTTGCCTCGATTTGTTCCCTCGTCAGAAGTGGATTTCTCCCCTTACTTAAGAGACAGCTTTCTGTTACCAGAACCGTCCCTTCTCCATCTGAATGAATGGAACCGCCTTCCAGAACGAAATGTCCGGCATCATAAACTTCATATCCCAGCTTTTCACAAAACCGGCCTGCAAGAAGGTTATCCTTCTCCCAGTCCTGATACAGGCCATCAAAGGTACCTCCCCAGGCATTAAACTGCCAGTCAATTCCCCTGACACGTCCTGACTTATCTTTCACAAAAGTAGGACCAACATCTCTCGCCCACGCATCGTCAGATTCCATCACCATCACTTCAATCCGATCAGAAAGCATGGCTCTGGCATTGTCATAAGTATCCTCATGGGTCAGCATAATTAACTGTTCACTGTCTGCAATTGCTTCTGCAATTTCCGCAAAAGCCTTTCTTGCTTTTACTGCCCCATATGGCCAGGACCCCGGCCTTCTGGGCCAGATCATGATGCAGCCTCTGTGAGGTTCAAATTCCCCCGGCATGTAAAATCCTTCCTCTGCCGGCAGTGTGGATCGCTTTCTCATATTTCATTCCTCATTTAAGGCTCATTAAGACAGCCTGTTTTTAAAATCTTCGTATCCAAATTCTTTTATAATGCGGCATTCTCCGTCCTGATCCATAATCGCTATGGAAGGAAGGGGCATACCGTTAAATGTGTTGTTTTTAACCATGGAGTAAATAGCCATGTCCATAAAATACAGTTTGTCTCCAGGCTTTATCTCATGGTCAAAGGAATAATCTCCGATTACATCTCCAGCCAGACATGTGCAGGAAGACAGGCGGTAAGTAAAAGACTTTTCTCCCGGATCTGCGCTGTCTTTTAACGGCGGACGATAAGGCATTTCCAGTACATCGGGCATATGGCAGGATGCGGAAGCGTCAAGAATTAAGGTTTTAATTCCGTTATCCACCACATCAAGCACTTCTGTCACTAAATAACCAGCATTTAAAGCAACTGCCTCTCCAGGTTCTAAATAGACACGAAGCCCGTACTGGTCCTGAATTCTTTTGATACAGGATTCCAAAAGCTCCAGATCATAATCCTCTCTGGTTATATGATGTCCTCCCCCCATATTAATCCAGGATAACCGGGGAAAATATTCTCCGAACTGTTCTTCCACTGCATCCAGAGTGGTCTTCAGAGCATCTGCATTCTGTTCACAAAGAGTATGAAAATGAATGCCGGATATATAAGGCAGATATTCCTCCTCAAACTGCTCCCTAGTCACACCCAGCCTTGAGCCGGGTGCACAGGGATCATAGATCGCATGCCCATCTTGTGTGGAGCACTGTGGATTTACCCGGATACCGGCTTTTACACCCTTAAGGCAGTCCTTATACTTTTTCAATTGGGAAAAAGAGTTAAATATAATGTGGTCACAGATTTTTGTCAGTTCCTCAAAATCCGCTTCCTTATAAGCAGGGGCAAAAACATGGTTTGAAAGTCCCATCTCCTCTTTGCCAAGTCTGGCTTCATACAGACCGCTTGCAGTGGTTCCATCAATGTATTTTGCAATTAACGGATACTCTGCAAAGCAGGAAAATGCCTTTTGTGCAAGGAGAATGCTGCATCCAGTTCTCTCTCTCACTCCATTTAAAATCTTTAAATTATCAGTCAGCCTGCCCTCATCAATTACATAGCAGGGAGTCTTTAGTTCCTCTATCTTCATGATTATTCCTGTCTCCACACAGTTACAGTCTCAGGATCTTCGCAGACTACCCAGGGAAGTCCCCATTTGTTTAAAGCCTCCATATATGGATCAGGATCAAATTCCTCAACATTGAACACACCTGGCTTTTTCCACTGTCCTGTCACCACCATCATGGCTCCGATCATAGCCGGAACTCCGGTTGTATAGGAAATTGCCTGTGATTCCACCTCTTTGTAGCACTCCTGATGATCGCATACGTTGTAGATGTAGATGGTTTTCTCTTTTCCGTCTTTGATTCCTGTAAAAATGCATCCGATGTTGGTCTTTCCAACTGTTCTTGGTCCCAGGGACGCCGGATCAGGAAGAAGTGCCTTTAAAAACTGGATCGGAACAATGCTCTGGCCATTAAACTCAATGGGAGCTGTTGAAAGCATTCCAACATTTTCCAGACATTTCATATGTGTTAAGTAGCTTTGTCCAAAGGTCATAAAAAAGCGGATTCTCTTAACTCCCGGAATGTTCTTAGCCAGAGATTCGATCTCTTCATGATGAAGGAGATACATGTCCTTTTCACCCACCTCTGGGAAATTGTACTTAGATTTCAATTCCATAGGTTTGGTCTCAATCCAGTGGCCATCCTCCCAGTAAGATCCGTTTGCAGATACTTCTCTTAAATTAATCTCAGGGTTAAAGTTTGTTGCAAATGGATATCCGTGATCACCGCCGTTACAGTCTAAAATATCGATGGTGTGAATTTCATCAAAATAATGCTTTAGAGCATAAGCAGAGAATACACTGGTAACGCCAGGATCAAATCCGGTTCCAAGAAGAGCCGTAATATTTGCCTTTTCAAATCTCTCCCTGTAATTCCACTGCCAGGAATAATCAAAATAGGCGGTAAAACCAAGCTCCTCACAACGTTTCTCATAGATCGCTCTCCACTGGGGATCTTCCGTATCTTCCGACTCATAATTAGCCGTATCGATGTAATCCACCCCTGCAGCCAGGCAGGCATCCATAATGGTTAGATCCTGATAGGGAAGTGCCACATTTAACACGGCATCCGGCTGATAGCTCTTAATTAAGGCAATGACTTCCTCTGTGTGATCTGCATCAACTCTTGCGGTTTCAATTCTTGTTTTTGTCTTTCCTTCCAGCTTTGCCTTTAACGCATCACATTTTTCCTTTGTTCTGCTTGCTATGCAAATATCTGTAAATACCTCGCTGTTCTGGCAGCACTTGTTGATTGCTACTGCGGCAACTCCGCCGCAACCGATTACTAATAATCTGCTCATTCCTTTTCCTCCTCTTCCAGTAGATCTTCCACATATTTTGGAAGCATAAATGCTCCTGTGTGAAGATTGGTGGTATAATACCAAGTCTCTATTTTCATTTTGTTCCATTTATCGGGTTTAAAGTCATTAATCGGGTGATATTTTTTTGATGCAAAACCAAACAGCCAGTAGCCTGACGGGCAGGTTGGAATATGAGCCTGATAAACACGGCTGATAGGGAAGGAACGATAAACCTTCCTGTGCATGCTTCTGCAGGCCAGCTCATCTTCGTCATAAAAAGGACTGCCATGCTGATAAACCATGATTCCATCGCTCTTAAGCGCCTTATAGCAGCTTCCATAAAACTCTTTGGTGAAAAGTCCCTCAGTATGTCCAAACGGATCAGTGGAATCATTGATAATCAGATCGTATTCTTCTTTTTTGTTTCTCAGAAAACGAAGTCCGTCATCGTAATAAACCTTTACTCTTTTATCATCCAGACCACATGCCACCTCAGGAAATATATCCCGGCATACATCTACAAACAGTTTATCCGTCTCAACCACATCAATGGATTCAATGGAAGGATACTGCAAAAGCTCCTTCGCCACACCTCCGTCACCTCCACCGATAATCAGAACATTCCTCACATCGGGGTGAACTGCCATGGGTACATGGGTAACCATCTCATCATAAATAAATTCATCTTTGTCCGAAAAAACAATGTCTCCGTCAAGAGCCACAAACTTTCCGAATTCCTGGGATTCAAATACATCGATCCTCTGATATTCGCTTTCGCCGGAAAAAAGCTGCTTGTCAATCCGGACGGAAAGCTTAACATTGGATGTATGCAATTCCGAAAACCATATCTCCATATTTTCCTCCATCTTTCCCACTTACCGGAAATTACTCTGTCAGTACCATTAAATTCTCCACTGCCGGATCTTCTGTTCCCTGCATGGAGCATCCCTTCTCTCTTGCGTAGACGATATATTCCACAATTTCTTCCGTAATCATCTCTCCAGGCGCTAAAATCGGGATTCCCGGCGGATAACACATCACAAACTCTCCGCTGATCTTGCCAGCTGACTCTTTTACCGGAACAGATACCTTCTTTGAATAGAATGCCTTCTGGGGAGATATCACCACTTTTGGTGCTATGTACTCTCCTGAGAGCATACCTGTCCGGTCTTTTTTATAAAGACGCTCTACATCTGCCAGAGCACCTACCAGGCGCTCTATATCCTGTATTCTGTCACCAATGGAAATATAGGCAAGGATGTTGCAGATATCTCCGAATTCAATCTGAATATCATATTCATCCCGAAGAAGATCATACACTTCAATTCCTGCCAGACCATTTCCCAGGGTATAAACGGAAAGCTTGGTCACGTCATAGTCGAAGATACTGGTACCATTTATCAAATCTCGGCCATATGCATAATATCCCCCAATGGAGTTAATTTCTTCCCTGGCATACTCTGCCATTTCAGTCACCTTTGCAAAGGACTCTTCTCCTCTGAGTGCCAGGTTCCGTCTGGAAATGTCAAGGCTGGAAAGAAGAAGATAGGACGCACTGGTCGTCTGCGTTAAATTAATGATCTGACGCACATAATCCCCGTTCACACCGGTATTAAGCAGGAGAAGTGAGCTTTGTGTCAGACTTCCTCCTGATTTGTGCATGGAAATTGCGGCCATGTCTGCCCCTGCCGCCATAGCGGAAACAGGAAGATTCTTACCGAAGTAAAGGTGGGTACCATGAGCTTCATCTGCCAGAACCTTCATACCATGTGCATGAGCCAGACGGACAATGGAACGGATATCGGAACAGATTCCGTAATAAGTGGGATTGTTCACAAACACTGCCACTGCATCGGGATTTTCCTCAATTGCCTTCTCAACCTGGCTGATCTCCATTCCCAGGGAAATCCCCAGCATGCTGTTTACCTCGGGATTAACATAAACAGGAACTGCTCCACAAAGCACCAAAGCGTTAATCGCACTTTTATGGACATTTCTCGGAAGAATAATTTTATCTCCAGCTTTGCAGACAGAGAGAATCATGCTCTGTACTGCCGAAGTAGTTCCTCCTACCATTAAGAACGCATCTGCCGCTCCAAAAGCCTCCGCAGCCAAACGTTCTGCATCCCGGATCACCGACACCGGATGGCACAAATTATCAAGCGGCTTCATGGAATTCACATCAAGCCCCACACAACGCTCACCAAGAAGCTGTGCCAGCTCCGGATTTCCTCTTCCCCGTTTATGCCCTGGTACATCAAAGGGCACTACTCTTTTCTTTCTAAATGTCTCAAGAGCATCATAAATCGGAGCTCTCATCTGATCGTCTCTGTTCATATGGCAAATTACCTCTCTGCAATAAAATTCCTTACAATCAAAAAAAGCAGGTGAATGTACATCACCTGCCTGAAATCTCATGAATCTTTTAACGGAATTATCCTCCGTATGTTACTGTTCATGACAATTACCGTTTCGAGTCTACATAGCAAATATACTGTCCCTGCTATTATTGATCGTTTCACAAGATGATGTGCAGATGCACTGATTATAAAGTAATCAACTTATAAAATTTGAGCTTCTAACTCAATCAATAATGTGGTTTCCCACGTTCGGCAGCTGACCCGCCTGTCCGTCTGGGCTTAACTTCTTACGAAGTGGTCAATATTTGCATGAAAACGATAATGTCTCTTCATACTGGGGTAAAGAATAACATATTTTGAGGATTCATGTCAACCAGTTTTTTGTAAAATTTTTGCCGATCATGAAATAGAACAGCCGCTGTCTGAGAACATCTACCATTTCTCAAACAGCGGCTGTCTCCCCACTCATTTGTTTTATAAATCTTTTTTACTGCACATCTGAAGGCGGTGCTGATACTTTTCCTTGGTGGCGAGGCCGCCTCTGATATGGCGCTCGGATTTGTTAATGTCCAGGATGACCCTGGCCCGGGCTGCCAGGGACGGATTGATGTGCTCTAAACGATCTGTCACATCCTTATGTACCGTAGATTTGGAAATTCCAAATTTCTTTGCTGTCTGCCTTACGGTTGCATGGTAGTCTATGATGTAGTTGGCGATCGCAACCGCGCGTTCTTCAATATATTCCTTCAAGAAAATCCCCCTGCTAGGACGTTTTTACATACTTATGCAGGATGACGGTCAAGTATGAATGGTTCTATTTTAATTTCTTATGAATTAATTTTATATTAAAATTACCATATTTTACCACCCAATAATATAATTGTACAAATTGAAACCACAATTTTCTACATTAATCCATCTGTCAGATATGAAATTTTCATTGACGCATTTATCAAATCCAACTATAATTTAAGATATTAATATACAATTATTTCTAATTCTAACATAAAAAGGAAACTACTGAACAGAAAGAAGAGACTGCCATATAGTCTGTTGAGGTGCAAAGAATTGATTTATTTACCAATTGAGAAATTGACTGCAGGTATGGAATTGGCCCGCAACATACCAGGTTTAAACCCAATGCTGCCTTTCGCCGTAACTGGCTACATCCTGAATGATCGCACGATAAACAGAATGATGAGTATCGGAATTCAGGGAGCTTATATTCAGACTGAACTTACAGAAGGAATTGAGCCAGTAGATATTGTAGAACCTGAATTAAAGGCCAAAATGCTGATCAGCATACAGGAAACATTTGAAGAAAGCCTGAAAAAAGTCACCTTTCAGACCAGCAGACAAATATATGAGAATATTGCCGACGTAGCCAAAACTGTCGTTATGAATGTTTTAAACATGGACAAGTATCTTTTTCAGATGATTGACATCAGAGACTACGACAGCTATACCTATTCCCACAGCCTGTATGTGGGTATTTTAAGCGTACTCATTGGACGTTATATCGGACTCCCTATATCCAAGCTGAATGACCTGGCTCTTTGCGGTCTTCTCCACGATATCGGGAAAACTGATATTCCAATTGAGATCACCAATAAGCCAGGACCTTTAACCAATGAAGAGTATGAAGTTATGAAGCAGCATCCCAGCCTTTCCTATGATAAGCTGTTCAACTGTAGTTCCATCTCCCAGGCAGTGCTTCAGGGAATTCAGACCCACCATGAAAAATACGACGGAAGCGGTTACCCCTTTGGCCTTGCTGGAGAAAACATCCCTCTTTACGGCCGTATCCTCGCCATAGCAGATGTTTATGATGCCTTAAGTGCAACAAGACCATACCGGAAGGCATGGAATCCAAGAAAGATATTTGATTATCTGACCAGCTGCTGTAATTCCCATTTTGACCCGGAACTGTTATCCGCCTTTTTCCAATGTGTTTCTGCCTATCCAATAGGTACAATTGTCAGATTAAGTGATGGAAGCACAGCTGTCGTCAAAGATAATACACCCGGTTTTGCACTTCGGCCAATCATCAGATTCATTAATCCTTCCAGTGTGGCAGGCAAGGAAATCAATTTATCAAGTGAAGCACTAAATATCACTATTATAGATATGGATGATTAACAAAATAAATGAAACAGGTGGACGTTCACCGAAGAATCGGGAAACGCCCACCTGCTTTATGTTTACCCGATACCTTCTGCCTTAAGAATAGTATCCAGTAATGCTTCGCATCCTTCTTTTACATCGGTATAGGTCACATCAAAATCACCGGTATACCACGGATCAGCAATATCTCTTGGATTGGGAGAGTAATCAAGAAGCCTCTTTATTTTCCTCTTTGGGTCACTCCCTATAATTCTCATAATTCCGGCAATGTTTCTCTGCTCCATTCCCAATATATAATCATAATCTTCATAATCTTTCTTTTTCAGCTGAACTGCGCACTTGCCTGCTGTAGAAATCCCAAATTCCTTTAATTTATTTCTCGTACCATGATGAACCGGATTGCCAATTTCTTCTGAACTGGTAGCTGCAGATGCAATATAAAATTCAGATGCTAAATGCTTCTTTTCCACCAGATCCTTCATTACAAATTCTGCCATGGGTGATCTGCAAATGTTACCAAGACAGACGAATAGTACTTTGATCATCCAATATATCTCCCTGTTAATGCTTTGTTATACTAAATTTTATTTTTTGGTATAAAATCGATTTTTAGTGCCATATTCATTCCTGCAGCCAAACGTTTCAGCAAACTTATAGAGGGATTTCTAGTTCCATTTTCTATTTTACTGATATCTGCCTGATTAATTCCACTTCGCTCTGCCAATTGCTTCTGTGTAAGATTTTGAGAAATTCTTGCATCTACAATTGCCCTGATCACATCAAACTCAGGCTGCAAATCGTCAAATTCTTTTTTGAACTCTTCATCCTGTAACTGTTCTGCTAAAAAATCATCAAATTTTCTCATTGTTCTCACACCTTTCTAAATAATTACTACGATACATTTTAGCCTTTTCTATCTCCAACTTTTCCTCGTATTTCAAATATACCTTCATCCAAATGTTTGCTATAAGGCTCTCTTAACTGATACCCCCGTTCCTGTAGTATACCCATAATTCCGAGAATTTTAGCACGCATCTTCTTATCTATGCTAAGTAAAAACTCCTCTACAGGAATATCACCATTTTCTTTTTCTTAAAATTCTATCGTAAATTTATTCACTGCATACCTCACCTACTCATTATCAGTATATGTCATATATGCCATATTGTCAATTTGAAGTATCTTAATATTTTATGGTGACCTTACATCTTAACTTCATTAAACACACCTTATAGTTTTTTATCAATACACCTGTTTAAAGCGCTTGTCATCTCTAACTTATCATAATTCCTGCCAATAAATACGATCTGATTCATACGGTCACCATAGATCTCATCCCAATCTTCTAACACATCCGGATAATTATGAAAGATCTCCTCTTTTTCGTCATTTGAAAGTGCCGCCACCCAACTGGTAGCTTCTGAAACGGAGGCGTTTTTTCCCGCCTGTTCAAACAACTGGGCATGTACCGAATCATCAGAAAACCAGATATAGCCTTTCGCCCGTATGATTGTTTCCGGATAACTATTTTCCAGAAATTCCATAAAATATTCCCGGTCAAACGCCCTTCTTTCTTCATAAACAAATGAAGAAACTCCATAATCATCTATTCCAGAATCATTAAGCTTCTTCTCTCTGGCAAGTGCTTTCTGTAAAGAAGAGGAATTCATAACTCTGTCATAATCAAACTCGTTCCCATCAAAGATGAGCCTGGTATCTACTTTCCCCCATGCAGTCTTAATAATTTTTGCCTCAGGCTGAATCTGCTTTATTGTACTGATTACCTGCTCCGTTTTAACTGGAGTTAATAAATCACACTTATTTAAAATAATTGTACTACAAAATTCTATCTGATCCATAACCAGGTTAATGATATCAGGTTCCTCTTCCCCATCCTCAATCAGCTGCTCTTCCACCTCATCCAGGAATTCATAATAAAGCCGATCCGCATCCACGACTGTAATAATGGATTGTAAGTATACGCCTGAAGAATCCGGTTCTTCTTCAGACATCAAAAACCCCTCCGCTATGGATGCTGGATTGCTGATTCCAGATGCCTCCACTAATATTTTTTCTATCCTTTGATCCTTAGAAAGTTCTTCTATCTGATTCATAAATTCTTCCCGCAAAGTACAGCAGATGCATCCATTCTGCAATTCTACCATTTTTGCAGTTTCTTTTGAGGAATCTTCACTTTTTATCAGCCTACCATCCACATTCACACTGCCCATATCATTAATAACCAGTGCAAGACCGCTGTTATCACCGCTCTCCAGCAATCCCTGAAGCAATGTGGTTTTCCCTGAACCCAGATATCCGGTAATTAATATGACTGGAGTTTTCTTATTTACATTTTTATTCATTCTAATCATCTCACTTTTCATGATTGGTATCAGTTCTTTTCAAAAGCAAAAAAAGCGCAAACCCACACCTGGATTTACGCATTCCTATTTCAAGCAGTATTACATATAATACATATACCCTCAAAACCACACATTGTTATATATCTTCATCCGTTCTTTCCTCTTACCTAAACCAACCTGGTTAAGCC
>SVDU01000032.1 GCA_015057705.1 Paenibacillaceae bacterium
AAAGAATTTTACAATAAAGTTGAACAAAGAAAAACCCCAAACCCCTCATGAGTGAGGGGCAGGGGAGTTGAGAGTGTACGAAGACACTTTTTTATTCAAGGAGGAATATATGGACGATATTGATAAGAAAATAGTGCAGACACTGCAGAAGAACGCACGGGCATCTTTAAAGAACATAGCAGAAAACACCTTTTTGTCCTCACCTGCTGTTTCCTCCAGAATTGAAAAGCTGGAGCGGGAAAAAATCATTACCGGGTATCATGCGTCAGTGGACCCCATGAAGCTGGGATATCACATCATTGCATTTGTAAATCTTGATGTGTCGCCGCTTGATAAAATTCAGTTTTATTCCTACATGGATTCCATACCCAATGTGCTGGAATGCAACTGCGTTACCGGAGATTATTCCATGCTGATTAAGGTTGCATTTCAAAGCACCATGGAGCTGGATATATTCATCGGACAGCTCCAGAAATACGGAAAGACCAGTACTCAGATTGTCTTTTCCACACCGGTTGGTCCAAGAGGCGTGGATGTTATGGCAGAATTAGGAGAAAATGAATAAATCATAGTCTGAAATATGGTACGGAGAACACTTCTTTTACATACTTTATAGAATAGAGGTATGTGAAAGGAGTTTTTCTTTTGGCTGAGAGAAAGATCGTGGTAATAGATGCCGGTCACGGCGGTGCGGACCCGGGTGCAGTCTATAATGGGCGGCAGGAAAAAGATGATAACTTAAAACTTGCGTTAGCTGTCGGGAAAATCCTGTCAGACAACGGAGTTGATGTCAGGTATACAAGAACTGACGATACCTATAATACACCCCTGGAAAAAGCCATGATGGCCAATGATGCAGAAGCAGATTTATTCGTCTCCATTCACCGGAATGCCATGCCGGTTCCTGGAACAGGATCCGGAGTCGAAACGGTTGTTTTTGAAAACAAAGGCATTGAGGGAATGCTTGGAACGAATATTGGAGAAGCACTTGGAAAAATGGGCTTCACCAATTTAGGAACTGTGGAACGTCCGGGGCTTGTAGTGCTGAGAAGAACAAAGATTCCATCTGTCATAACAGAGGTTGGGTTTATAGATAATGAAGCGGATAATTATCTTTTTGACGATCACTTTGATGAGATAGCCCAGGCAATTGCTGCTGGTATTTTAAATACCATTCAGCAGCAGGAAGAAAATCAGGTTGAGTACTATCAGATACAGACGGGTGCGTTTCGGGTACGCTCTCTGGCCGAGGACCAGGTCAATATGCTGAAATCCCAGGGTTTTCCAGCTTTTGTCGTTTATGAAGACGGATTATATAAGGTTCGTGTCGGTGCATTCCGGAATATGGACAATGCTGTTAAAATGGAGCAGGCTCTCAGGCAGCTGGGGCATAACACATTTATGGTGAAACGCCCGGCTGTGTATTGAGTCGGGGAAACAGGCCGGAAGGGGCGATAAAGAAGAGCCTCTTCCGGCCATCTCTTATGACTTTGACTTGACAAGATCCCTTTTATTGTCGTATGGTCTTAATCAGAATGAATACAGAGGAGAGAATTATGATTAAGGCAGTGATATTTGATATGGATGGCGTTATTATCGACAGCGAGGGTGTATATCTGGAATATCAGCTGGAATTTGCCAAAAAGAAAAATCCAAATGTAAAACTGGAGGATCTTTATCCTATGGTTGGGGCAACAAAGCAGGAGTGCTGGGAAGTAGTGGAGAGGGTTGTTTCCAATGGGCAGACCTGGGAGGAGTTAAGGAAAGAATTCCGGCAGAGAGATATCTATAGTGAAATAGATTACCGAAGCATTTACCGCCAGGAGGTGACGGATACATTAAAACAGCTGAAGGAAGCTGGTTTTCGTCTTGCTCTTGCCTCTTCCACCCATTTAGAACTGGTGGAACGTGTTCTTAAGGAAAATGGAATCAGGGACTATTTTGAAGCAGTGGTCAGTGGAGAACAGTTTAAAAAGAGCAAACCTGATCCGGAGATCTATTTATATACAGCCGGGCAGTTGAAATTAAAGCCGGAGGAATGCCTGGCAGTAGAGGATTCCACCATTGGAATAACGGCGGCACACCGTGCAGGACTTAAAATTGCGGCAGTCATCGATACAAGATATGGATTTGACCAGAGTCTTGCAGATTATAAGCTGAATCGGGTAAAAGAAGTATTAGAAGCAGTAAAGGTGCATAGGATTGGATATACGGATTAATGCAGGAGGAATTGCTTGAAGTATATCAGTGAGCTTTTAAAAGGTTTAATTATAGGTGTGGCAAATATACTGCCGGGCATCAGCGGAGGGGTATTGGCCATTACCATGGGTGTCTATGATAAGATCATCCATGCGGTAAACCGGCTTTTTAAAGAGCCGGTAAAAAGTATAAGGATTCTTCTTCCTTATGGAATCGGTGCAGTTGCAGGCATCATTTTTTTGTCACTGGTGTTTGAATATTTGTTTCATACATATCCTCTCCAGACGAAACTTTCTTTTTTGGGACTAATCGGAGGCGGTCTTCCGGCCCTTGGCCGCAAAGCTTTTTCTGGAGAAAAAAACGACTTATGGAAAGGATTTATAACTGCTGGAATCACATGCGGCATTGTAATCCTCATTACATATGTGGCTGAAACAGTGATCGCTTCCGGTCATAGCGGAGAGGGATTTGCCATGGCTTCCGGTGCGACTTATTTATCATCGGGAAAATACTGGGTAGTTACTCTTTTTGCAGTGGGGCTTCTTGCAGCAGCCACTATGATTGTACCAGGGGTAAGCGGGTCCATGATCATGATGATGCTGGGCTTTTATGAGCCTGTTTTGCAGACAAATAATGCCTGCATCCGGGCAGCCTGTGCTCTTGATTTTCAAGGCCTTATGAAAAATGCTACAGTGTTGTTCCCATATTTTCTGGGCATGCTGACAGGCGTTCTTCTGTTTGCCAGAGTGGTGGAGCAGCTTCTGACCCGTTATGAGCATCAGATGTACCGGGTGATCATTGGTCTTGTGATTTCCTCCCCCTTTGTTATTCTTTGGGATGTGCCGTGGAAAACCGTTGCAATATATGAAATGCTGGGAGGAATTGCACTGGCACTTTTGGGATACGTGATCGCAGATCTTCTGGGAGGAGAGGGATAATAGTTTCAGGAATAAAAAAAGGGATATTTCGTCGGTTGAACTGACGGGATATCCCTCTTTTATTAAGTTTAAGAATACTCGGCAATTCTTGTAATGCCCACATAGATCTGGGAGATCTTATACCAGGTTGCAAAATCGATAACTCCCGTAACAGGAAGTTTGAATATGGACTGGAACTGACGGACTGCCTCTGCCGTATTATCTCCAAATACCCCGTCTGCTGTGATTCTGGGGATTCTGGTATAAACCCCGGCGATGGTATCAAGCTGTTCCTGAACCTGGCGCACCTTGTCTCCAGAGGCACCTACAGTTAAATTATAACCGGGGAAGGAGGAAGGAACACCGGAAACCTGTTCCGCAGTATTGATGTACATATTGCTTCCGTAGTAGTTACGGAGAATTTCGATGGCAGTGTAGCCCTGTTCACCTAAGGTGCAGCTACCCCATTGTGACATCCAGTTAGGACATGTAACCCGGTGACCATCGCAGTATTGGGTTAAGATGGGCTGTTTGATTCCGGGCCTTGATAAGTAGCTGTTAAAGATTTCATCCACAACCTGGGAAATGCTGTCAAAAATATTCCTGCCGTGTATCCATTTATGGTCGAAAGCGGTAGAGGAAGTGATGGTGAAGTCATAACCCTGATTCCGGTACCATTCCGTGTAAACACGATTTAACGTAAAGCTCATAATCGCCAGAACATTGGCAATAATTGTTTCTCTGGGCCAGGTAGCGTAAATTTCACTGGAGGCCACATTTTTAATATAATCGCTATAAGGAATATAATAATTGGTGGCCGTGGGATCTGTGGGTACACCGTCATGTACAATAATTGTCTGTGGAACAACAACCCGGCTTAATACAATCTCGCCGGTTTCTGCAACAGGCTTTACCTCGGCCTCTGCTATCTTTGGAGGATAGTCGCCGTACAAAGTATGATCCGGAATGGTAATGGGAGTATCGGGAGTTGTCTCGTCTTTAACAGGAGTCATGCGGACAGGCTGAATGGCATCCGTATCTGCAAGGATCTGGGTTCCGGAGATAGCCACTGGTTCATAACCCTGTGCAGTAATAAAAAGTGAATATTCTGAATACGGCTGTGCCAACCCGGGAGACAGACTTAAGTCCACAGGCGGCGCTGATAAACTCACGGTTTCGGACTGCCCGGAACTGTCAGTAGTAACTTTTTCTAAAATGCTGCCGGGGTCTCCTGTGAAGGAAATGGAAACTTCTGCGTCACCGATTGGATAGTTGTTCTCGGAAGATACCACATCTACCTGAAGAGAGCCGGTAGCAGCCGTTTCCTGGGTAGTGGTCATATATGGATTCATAATAGCCCCTTATTGAATGATTATTATTAATATATTAGCTGCTCGGGGCAATGATTACAAAAGCCCCGCATAAAACGAAAAAATCAGTTTTTGCGGGGGCTTTTTTAAAAGAATGATGTTTTGGGTTCATGGAACATGGACTCTACATAGCTTCTCATTTCATCTCGGCTTTCAATTTCTCTTGCACCATTGATGATGCGGTTCTGATCATCTTTCGAGAGTCCGGCAAACTGTACCATAATGTCTGAATGCTGTGCCAGTTCCATGGTAAATCCAATGGGAAGTTCGTTGTTATCAATCATGAATTATCACCTCATGAATAGTTTGTTCTAAGTTGACACAAAGTATACAGTAATGTATAATATTAATATATTTGCATAAATATACAATTATACCGATTAAAATATCTGAAAAAAGAAAAATAATGCATAAAAAGTAGATAAATAAATTATAAAAAAACAGTTGAAAAATGTCGCGGTATAATGTATAATCTATTCAATTTGGTCTGATACCAGTCAGCTCAAAATTAACCCTTACGGGTATCCCTTTATGTCCAGAAACCATGGACAAATATTAAGAAACACCCTTACGGGTATCCCTTTATGTCCAGAAACCATGGACAAATATTAAGAAACACCCTTACGGGTATCCCTTTATGTCCAGAAACCATGGACAAATATTAAGAAAGGATTGGGACTTTGCGTATGAAAGCTTTTTTAATACTGGAAGACGGCACTGTTTTTACAGGCACGAGCATTGGTTCAAAACGGGAAGTGATCAGTGAGATCGTATTTAATACTTCCATGACGGGTTATTTAGAAGTCCTCACCGACCCATCCTATGCGGGACAGGCAGTTGTGATGACATATCCGCTAATTGGTAATTACGGCATTTGTCAGGAAGATATGGAGTCATACAAACCTTGGCCGGATGGCTACATTGTCAGAGAATTATCTAGAATCCCCAGCAACTTTAGAAGCGAGGATACCATTCAGCATTTCTTAGAAATTAACGACATTCCAGGTATCAGTGGTATCGATACGAGAGCCCTAACAAAAATCTTAAGAGAAAAAGGTACAATGAACGGCATGATCACAACCGATGAAGGATTTGATCTTGACGAAGTCATTTCGCGTATGAAAACTTATTCCGTAACGGGCGCTGTGAAAGCAACCACCTGCAAGGAATCTTATGTGCTTCCCGGTGAAGGCAAGCGGGTAGCATTGTTAGATTTAGGAGCTAAAAAGAATATTGCACGGTCTTTAAATGAAAGAGGCTGTGAGGTTACTGTATATCCTGCTGATACGAAAGCAGAAGTAATTCTTTCCACAAATCCAGATGGAATTATGCTGTCAAACGGCCCTGGAGATCCAAAGGAGTGTACGGAGATTATTAAGGAAATCCGCAAGCTGTACGAATCACAGGTTCCCATCTTTGCAATCTGCCTGGGACATCAGCTGATGGCACTGGCCACTGGCGCTGATACTCACAAGCTGAAATACGGACACAGAGGCGGCAATCACCCGGTTAAGGATTTAGAAACCGGAAGAGTCTACATCTCATCTCAGAACCATGGATATGTGGTGGATGAAGATACTGTAGATCCGGCTGTTGCAGTTCCTGCATTTGTTAACGTCAACGACGGAACAAACGAAGGCATGAAATATACCGGAAAGAACATATTTACCGTACAGTACCATCCGGAAGCCTGTCCCGGACCTCAGGATTCCAGCTACTTATTTGACCGGTTTATAAATATGATGGAGGTGGGAAAGAATGCCTAAGAATCAGGAGATCAAAAAAGTACTAGTTCTTGGATCTGGTCCGATTATCATCGGTCAGGCAGCAGAATTTGATTATGCGGGAACCCAGGCATGCCGTTCTTTAAGAGAAGAAGGAATTGAAGTTGTCTTATTAAACTCCAATCCTGCAACCATCATGACTGATAAAGACATTGCAGATAAGGTTTATATTGAGCCGCTGACAGTAGAGGTCGTAGAGCAGCTGATTTTAAAAGAGAGACCAGACAGCGTTCTTCCTACACTGGGAGGCCAGGCAGGCTTAAACCTTGCCATGGAGCTGGAAGACAGGGGCTTTTTTGAAAAGAACAATGTCCGTCTCATCGGAACCACTGCCCTGACCATTAAAAAGGCAGAAGACCGGGAGATGTTTAAGGAAACCATGGAGAAGATCGGTGAGCCGGTAGCTCCTTCGGATATCGTTGAAAATGTGGAAGATGGATTAAGAATTGCAGAGCAGATTGGTTATCCTATCGTTTTACGTCCTGCATATACACTGGGAGGCTCAGGCGGCGGAATTGCTGAAAATCCCGCACAGTGCCGGGAAATTCTGGAAAACGGACTTCGTTTATCCCGTGTAGGTCAGGTTCTTGTGGAACGCTGCATCGCAGGCTGGAAAGAGATTGAATATGAAGTGATGCGGGATGGCGCAGGCAATGTAATTACCGTCTGCAACATGGAAAATCTGGATCCGGTAGGGGTTCATACAGGCGACAGCATCGTAGTGGCTCCTTCCCAGACACTGGGAGATAAGGAATACCAGATGCTTCGTACCTCTGCATTAAAGATCATCAGCGAATTAGGCATAACAGGAGGCTGCAACGTTCAGTACGCTCTTCACCCTGAAAGCTTTGAGTACTGTGTCATCGAGGTAAATCCACGAGTGAGCCGTTCTTCCGCTCTGGCTTCCAAGGCAACCGGATATCCCATCGCCAAGGTTGCAGCTAAGATCGCTTTGGGATACACCCTTGATGAGATTAAAAATGCTGTAACCAAGAAAACCTATGCAAGCTTTGAGCCCATGCTGGATTACTGTGTGGTTAAGATGCCACGCCTTCCGTTTGATAAGTTTTTAAGTGCCAAGAGAACCCTTGGAACCCAGATGAAGGCAACCGGTGAGGTAATGAGTATCTGTACCAATTTCGAAGGCGGCTTAATGAAAGCGATCCGATCCCTGGAACAGCATGTAGACAGCTTAATGTCTTATGATTTTACAGGACTTACAGATGATCAGCTGACAGAAACCCTTCATCTGGTAGATGACAGAAGAATCTGGGTGATTGCAGAAGCATTAAGAAGAGGCTTTACCTATGAACTCATTCATGACATCACAAAGATTGATGTCTGGTTCATTGATAAGCTGGCAATTCTGGTGGAGATGGAAGAAGCCTTAAAGAAGGGACCTCTTACCACTGAGCTTTTAAAAGAAGCAAAGAGACTGGAATTCCCTGATACAGTCATTTCAAGGCTGACTGGTATATCTATAGAAGAAATCCATCACACAAGAAAAGAAAACGGGATAACAGCTGCCTTTAAGATGGTAGACACCTGTGCGGCAGAGTTTGCGGCAGAGACACCATATTACTACTCCTGCTTTGGAAGTGAAAATGAGGCAGAGCAGACAACAGGGAGAAAAAAGGTTCTGGTATTAGGCTCCGGCCCAATCCGAATCGGTCAGGGAATTGAATTTGACTTCTGTTCCGTCCACAGTACCTGGAGTTTCAGCAAAGAAGGATATGAGACAATCATTATCAATAACAATCCGGAAACAGTCAGTACAGATTTTGATATTGCAGATAAGCTGTATTTTGAACCCCTTACACCGGAAGATGTGGAAAGTATTGTTGATATTGAAAAACCGGACGGAGCAGTGGTACAGTTCGGCGGCCAGACAGCCATCAAGCTGACAGAGGCACTTATGAAGATGGGAGTTCCCATCCTTGGAACGGCAGCAGAAGATGTAGATGCGGCGGAAGACCGGGAATTGTTTGATAAGATTCTGGAGGAATGTCAGATTCCAAGACCAGCAGGCCAGACAGTCTATACAGCAGAAGAGGCTAAAAAGGCAGCTGCAAAACTTGGTTATCCGGTTCTTGTGAGACCTTCCTACGTACTGGGTGGTCAGGGAATGCAGATCGCTATTTCTGATCAGGATATCGATGAATTTATCGCTATCATCAACCAGATTGCTCAGGAACACCCTATTTTAGTAGACAAATATATCGTAGGCAAAGAGATTGAGGTAGATGCAGTCTGTGACGGAGAAGACATTCTCATACCGGGAATCATGGAGCATATTGAGCGTGCAGGCGTTCACTCCGGTGACAGTATCTCTGTATATCCGGCTCAGAGCTTAAATGAAGACATTAAGGACAAGCTTGTGGAATATACCAGAAGACTTGCAAGAGCACTTCATGTAAAGGGAATGATCAACATTCAGTTTATTGTCAGCGGAGAAGATGTTTATGTGATCGAAGTAAATCCACGTTCTTCCCGTACGGTGCCATATATCAGCAAGGTGACTGGAATCCCCATTGTTCCCCTGGCAACCAGAGTCATCTGCGGTCATACCATAAAAGAACTTGGTTATGAGCCAGGACTTCAGCCGGAAGCAGATTACATCGCAGTTAAGATGCCGGTATTCTCCTTTGAAAAGATCCGTGGCGCAGATATCAGCCTGGGGCCTGAGATGAAATCCACTGGTGAGTGTCTGGGTATTGCTAAGACCTTTAACGAGGCACTTTACAAAGCCTTTGCAGGATCTGGAATTAAGATACCAAAGCATAAGAACATGATCATAACAGTAAAAGATTCTGATAAAGAAGAGATTATTGACATTGCCCGCAGATTTAAAGATCAGGGCTACAAGATCTTCTCTACTGCCGGTACAGCCAAGGTGTTAAACGATAACGGAATCAAGGCATTCCAGGTACGCAAGCTGGAGCAGGAGTCCCCCAACCTCCTGGATCTGATTCTGGGTCATGAGATTGACTTGGTTATCGATACTCCTCCTCAGGGCGCAGACAGAAGCAAGGATGGATTTGTGATCCGCAGAAATGCCATCGAAACCGGCGTGACCGTGCTTACGTCCCTGGATACAGCAGCAGCACTTGTAACCAGCATGGAGAACAGAGCGAAGGAACTCACCCTGATTGACATTGCGTTAGTGAAAAATGTATAAGGAATCATATTATGGTATTTTATATTAATAAACAGGCTGTAGAAATTAAAACCAGATTTGAAAACGCGCCTTTAACATCCCCTAATGAGGCGTGTGCGGCTATGGGAATGCTTTATAAGATCTACGGTCTGCCTGTTCCGGAAAAAAAAGAGATGGTCAGTGATATGAAGAAGGATTTTCATGAGGCAGTTGCAGCCCGTCCGGTTCCGTCGGAATATGCAGCTAAAATCATCAGCCTTCTTGATGAGTATTATAAAGATGATCGGGTAACAGATGAAATATATGAGCTGTTGAAATACAGCTATGAAGAACAGCGCTAACAATCTATAGATATAAAATCACCTTTCGCTACTAATAAGCAACGAAAGGTGATTTTTTGATTATAGAATCTTACATCTCTTTCTTTACAAACTGTTTGTCAAATTCAGGATTATAATAATAGAAGTTTTTCGGATTTAACGTAGTCTTTATATTTTCCAGAGCTTCACCAAATCTCTGGAAGTGAACTACTTCCCGCGCCCGCAAAAATTTAAGTGGTTCTCTTACATCCGGATCCTCGATCATACGAATTAAATTATCGTAAGTGGTTCTGGCTTTCTGTTCTGCTGCAAGATCTTCTATCAAATCAGTGATAGCATCGCCTTTGGACTGGAATTCACAGGCATTAAAAGGAACTCCGGCGGCGGCAGTTGGCCACAGAGCTGTCGTGTGATCGATATAATAAGCATCAAAACCAGCTGTTTTTGCCTGCTCAATGGTCAGGTTCTTTGTAAGCTGGTAAATAATGGAGCAAACCATCTCCAAATGCCCCAGCTCTTCCGTTCCGATATCGGTTAAAAGTCCTCCCACTTCCTTGCATGGCATGGTATATCTTTGGGAAAGATAACGCATGGAAGCTGCCAGCTCTCCGTCAGGTCCGCCAAACTGGCTGATAATAAGAGATGCTGTTTTGGGACAGGTGTTTTTTATATTTACAGGAAATTGCAGTCTTTTTTCATAAGTCCACATCAGAATGCACCTCCTTCCCATGGAAGAGGTCCGTCACTCCAGGTAAAATGTCTCTGGTCCGGATATTTTGTGTTTGATTTTGTTTTATTGTTGCTGTCAGGGCAGATACAGTTCATGGTGAGGGGCTCAAAATTATCTGCATAGGTTTGAAGAAGCTGTTTCCTCTGGGTCATTGCGTCCTTAAAAGCGTTCAAAGCGTTTTCGTCAAGAGGATGGGTATCTAAATAAAGATTTAAATCATTAACAGTAAAGCTGATTTCAGTGATCTGACTGAGCAGATTCTTTCGATCAATCATGACTATTTCCTCCTGTTACGTAAAATGGCAAATCAAGACTGGGGAATATGGTTCCGTGTTTTAAAGCGGTTTTTGGATCGTAAGGCTGTTCCCAAGGCTGCATGGGAACAGTTGCTATGGCTAATGCTACGGTTTTGCTGGGTGTTGCAGTTTCATATTCACATTCCTTTACAGCTACTGAATTCATAGTAACACTCCCTTCTTTCGATGAATTCTTTGACTCTTTTATATTATGGAGCGAAAATAAAAAATTACTTTGCAAAAATTATCCCAGATTACCCATTGTGATGTTATTGTAATAATAAAGAAAATGAAATATAATAGAGACAAAGTCAAGGGAATTGACATAAAATGTAAAACAATTATGACAGGAGAGCAGACGATTGAGTGATAAGAAATTTGCAGTTTTGATTGATTCGGATAATATATCCGCCAAGTACATTACGTGTATTCTGGATGAGATGACCCGGTACGGGGTAATTACATACAAAAGAATCTACGGTGACTGGACAAGCGCCCAGATGGGCAAATGGAAGATGGAGCTTCTTGAGAATTCCATCACACCGATTCAGCAGTTTTCCAATACAGTAGGAAAGAATGCAACCGATTCCGCTCTGATTATCGATGCTATGGATTTGCTTTATACGGATAACGTAGATGGATTTTGTATTGTTTCCAGTGACAGCGATTTTACCCGACTTGCCAGCCGTCTGCGGGAATCAGGTAAGGAAGTCATTGGAATGGGAGAGGAAAAAACACCCAAGTCTTTCCGTGCTGCCTGTACCGTATTTACCAATCTTGAAGTTTTACTGGATCAGGACGAAGAGGGAACCGGCGGCGGAGCTATTGGAAAAGAAGTGATTGAGCAGGATATTGCTTCCATAATTCTGGAGAATGAAGATAAGAACAAGGCAACTGGTCTGGGAGAAATCGGTAACCGGCTGGTTAAAAAGTATTCGGATTTTGATGTGAGAAATTACGGATACAGCTCTTTGTCCAAGTTTCTCGAAGAGATGGACAGCTTTGAACTGAGAAAGACCAGCAATGTAGTGACTGTCCGTATGAAGGACAACCGTACCAGAAAACAGGAACTTGATGACTATGCTGTGAAACTGGTAAAAGGCAGCGGTAAGAATGGAATGGAGCTGGCGGCTCTTGGTAATGGAATGCATCGCAAATTTACTGACTTTAAAGTAAAGGATTACGGCTATTCCACATTTTCTAAATTTGTTCACAGCATTTCCCAGCTGGAAGTGAGAGAGAATAAGAATAACAGTAACTCCGTATTTTTAAAATAAATGAAAAGACTGTGAAGATGAGATAATAAACCTTCAGGCTGAGTAAGCTGTTTACATCAGTCTGAAGGTATCTGTCATTACAATGCATATAATATAAATTCTGTAGGAACCAGCGGATATCCATAATAACGCAAATAAAACCGGTAAGATGGATCAATTTCATTAATAATACGTGCTAATTTCCATAGGTCTTTATGATTGTGATAAGCACTCAGAGCCAGTTTTGGGTGATACTGGGCTATCTTATTTTTGCACCCTGATAATGCACTTTCTTCGCCACCTTCAATGTCCATCTTGATAAATGTTACCTTCCCTTCAATATCATCATCTATAGTAACTGTGGGAATCTTAATAGATCCGTCCTTTGCAAGCTGGCGGACAGAAGAAACACCATCTTGGTCTAAATACATGAATCCACTTTTATCACTTACGCCCTTCTCACGCACTACTACATTTTCCAGTTTAAATGTTTCCACATTTTTATAGATAGACTGTACGTTTGCAGGTACAATTTCGTAACAATAAATCTGCTTATAACAATTTTTACCAAACATATTTGTATACTGTATCAAAGTATCTCCTATATAAGCGCCGATATCCACAAATATCTCGTTGGGATCACAGTGTATCAAATCAAAATCAAAATATTGACTGAAGCACTTATCACAGATATCTCCAATTAATGTTTTATCAGTCTTAAGCCAATAGGAAAGGATATTTAACAAAATCTTCTTAGATCTGTAATCACTAAGCTGCCCGTACAGCCATTCAAAATCTTTATTATGATTTACTAATGCATCAGCACGGTTATCCACAAGATCATAGATTCCCTTATCCGGATCATAACCACCCCACAAACTGCTGTAACGGTTGTAATAATTAATAATTGCCTGATAAACCGGGGCATCTTTTTTCTGACAGTATAGTAAATTTTGTTTAATTCCTGCCTTGATTTCTTCCAGGTTACGTTCTTCTATAAAATTCATCAGTCGTCCAAAATATTTATCAACCTGAATTGATATGGTCTCATCCTCTACAGGATATCCTTTGATCAACAATGCATTATCTTTTATTTTAGAAGAAGCGCTTTGTTTTGACATCTTCTCTCCTTTAAATATATTACTTTTACTATATTATTCAGTTGTACAATGAAAGTGCACTGGAGATAGATTACCAGATCCCAAGAACAATTTGAAGCGTAAGACTGACCACTGAAATTCCCACCCAGCAGCAAAAGCCCAGGATCATGGGCTTCTTTCCGGTTTTCAATAATTTGGGAAGATTTGTATTAGTTCCAATGGCGGCCATTGCCAGGATAATAAAAAATTTGCTCAATTCTTTTATTTGTCCGGTAACGGAATGGGGGACATGAAAAACGGTGGTAATAATGGAAGCGAAAAGAAAATACAGCACGAAAAAGGGAAAGATTTTCCTTAATCCCAGTTTTTCTTTGGAGTTCTTCTGCTCTTTCCTTGCCCGGTACAGCGCAAGAAACAGTGTAATGGGAATAATGGCCAGTGTCCGGGTTAATTTGACAATCGTTGCAGCTTCCAGTGTATTGCTTTTGTAAATTCCATCCCAGGCAGAAGCAGCCGCAGTGACGGAAGAAGTATCATTAATGGCAGTCCCTGCAAATAGTCCGAATCCTTCATTGGAAAGGCCAAGGGCTGTACCAAGAGCCGGAAATAAAAGTGCGGCTGCAATATTAAATAGAAAAATAACGGAAATTGCCTGGGCAATCTCATGATCATCCGCATCTATAACCGGTGCTGTTGCAGCGATTGCAGAGCCGCCACAGATGGAAGATCCGATTCCGATGAGGATTGCGCTTTTTTCAGGAACCTTCAGCTTTCGAAACAAAATATAGGCTATCACCAGGGAAGTGGTGATGGTGGCAGCAATAATGGGAAGAGACTGTCTCCCTTTTTGCAATACAGTGGAAAGATTCATGCCAAAACCCAGTAAAATAACTGCGTACTGCAGGATCTTTTTTGAAGTAAAGGCGATACCTGGCCTGATCTGTTCCTTTCCGGTTAGAAATGGTGCAACAGCCATGCCTAGAAGTATTGCAAATACAGGCCCCCCCACAACGGGAATCAGTTTTCCCAGATACCAGGCAGGTATTGCAAGGATCAGGCACAAAAGCAGGCCTGGAACGTATTTTTTCATAAGTAAATTCCTCCTTTTTGATCTGAAGCAATTATATATAAAAAATATAATAAAATAAAATTATAAATATTTATTATATGATAAATTTATGTTATGATTAAAAAAACACCAAAAGGGAGAATAATAATAAATGCTGGATTTTCGAATGGATACCTTTCTTGCAGTTTGCAGGCATATGAATTTTACCAAAGCAGCAGGGGAACTAAGTATTACCCAGCCAGCTGTTTCCCAGCACATCAGATATTTAGAAGAAGAATATAAAGTCCGGCTGTTTGAATATACAGGTAAAAAAATCAGTCTGACAGATGGTGGAAAAACTCTTTTGTCAGCAGCCATTACCATGAAAGATGATGAACTGCATTTAAAAAAACTCATGATGCAGCAGTTGGAGAAAAAAAGGCATCTGGTATTCGGAGCAACAATGACCATCGGGGAATATAAGATGCCGGAAGCGCTTATAAGATTTTTAGAGGTATATCCGGATTCTTCTGTTCAGATGATTGTGGCAGATACCAAAGAACTTCTTAGAAAGTTAAATGAGGGGGAGATTGAATTTGCTCTTGTAGAAGGATTTTTCCAAAAGAAGGAGTATGACTTTCTGGTATTTGCTTCAGAACCATTTGCAGCAGTCTGTGCAGGGGATTACGTATTTCATAAGGAAATAAAGAGAGTGGAGGATCTGCTTTCAGAACGGATTTTTATCAGAGAGTCCGGTTCTGGTACCAGATATGTGTTAGAACGGTTTCTGGAAGGAAAGAATCTTCTTATCCAGGATTTTACGAACCGCGTGGAGGTCAACAGTATTGGTGCCATAAAACAGATGACTGCAAAAGGGATGGGCATTACATTTTTATATGAAACGGCTGTGAAACGGGAATTGGAGGAAGGGATACTGAGAAAAATTCATCTGGAGGATTTTGAATTGTTTCATGATTTTTCTTTTATCTGGAGAAAAGGAAGTATCTATCAAACCTACTATAAAGAGCTTTTTGACCTGTTCCATACAGGAGAATAAGTGGAGAAAACCTCGCAGGAATCAGGGTTTTACAAGACATTGTAAAAAAAGAAAAAAATTGACAAAAAAGTGTTGACAATTAATACAATTCATATTATACTAATGAAGCAGTCGGGAACGAGAGAAAATAAAAGCTCCTGACAGGCACTGGGATCTTAGCTCAGCTGGGAGAGCATCTGCCTTACAAGCAGAGGGTCACAGGTTCGAGCCCTGTAGGTCCCACTGATAAGCAAGCGCTTATCAAATAATTAAATATGGCGGAATAGCTCAGTTGGCCAGAGCACACGGTTCATACCCGTGGTGTCGAGAGTTCGAATCTCCCTTCCGCTACTTAAAAAACACACGGTAATCTGATTTATGAGTCGGATCTGATGTGTTTTTTTTATTTGCAGCAATTGTCATGGATTAAAAATACTGGCCAGCGTGAGTGGTGCTGACCAGTCGCATCAGGTGATTAAACCTGATTAAAATCAGTTTGATATGCATTGGTAATATCTGTCTCTGGCACATCATAAAACTTGATCCAGTAAAAGTTATTGTAAGATACAGCGCCAAGCTCTTCCTTAGTTCCAAACAATTCAACATATTTAATCCAACCGCCATAAGGAGCACCTGCTGGAAGCTGGGTTGCAGGATCGATGGGATTTTGACAGATTCCGTAGTCGTTCAGCTCATACCAACCGGTATCAAGCTTAACCCAGCCGCTTTGAGCGTAACCGGCTTCATTAAAATAGTACCAGTATTCCCCAACTTTTTCCAGTTTTCCAGCCGGATAGGAGCCGTCATCTTTCTCATACCACCACCCCTGGTCGTTGCTTTTCCATTCAGCAGCATAAGCAGTCATACTGAATGCTGCGGTCATTAACGCAGCAACAAGAAATAATTGCACTTTTCTCATGGTAAATACCCCCGTTTATTTAATTTACTTGCAGTTGGCCTGAAGCCTGACTGATAAATTTAAAAATATTATATAAAAAGCGTGTAAAAAAAGCAATAAAAATATAAAAAATGTATAATAAAACTCACATGCTACAAAAATCTTTCTTTTTCGACAAGCCACCCAGACCTTTTTCCTTTTTTTTTATATTCATTTTTGATGTTTTATGTTATACTTACAAATAGCAAAAAGCGGAGGGATTCCATGTACTATTTTATTGTTAACCCGAACTCCTGTTGCGGACGGGGTAAAATTATCTGGGATAAGCTGGAACGGACATTAAACGATTCCGGTGTGGAATATCAGGCATATTTAACTGAAAAGCCAGGGGACGCAAAGATATTTGCAAAAAAATTAACAGAAGGGTGTAAAGAATCCAATGTAATCATCGCAGTTGGAGGCGATGGGACAGTCAATGAGATTCTTGATGGATATTCCATGTGCAGTTGTGTTACACTTGGTTATATTCCGGCAGGATCTGGCAATGATCTTGCAAGAAGCTTAAAACTTCCTAAGAATCCCATCCGATGTTTAAATAAGATTTTGCACCCCAAATATTATAAATTGATGGACTATGGAGTATTATCATATGGAGACAGTGAGATCTCCCATCGCCGCTTTATGGTCAGTTCCGGTTTTGGTATGGACGCGGCTGTCTGTCATAATCTGTTGTATTCCAGAACGAAAGGGCTGCTTCACAGACTGAGAATTGGAAAACTGGCCTATTTGCTTGTGGGCGTCAGACAACTTATATCAGCGAGGCCCTGCAAGGGATATATCGTGCTGAACGGAGTACAAAAGATTGAGTTTAACCATGCTTATTTCATTTCGACTCATATTCATCCATATGAAGGCGGAGGTTTTAAATTTGCGCCGGATGCAGATTTTGAAGACGGAAAACTGTCAGTCTGCGTGATGAATAACCGGAAGAAGAGTAAGCTTATATGTGTACTGCTTAATTCCCTTATGGGAAAAAAGTCTGTAAACAAAGGAATCCGCTTCTATTCCTGCGAAGAGATTCACATTCATATGGATCGCCCCATGGCGGTTCATGTTGATGGAGAAAGCTGTTTCTGCCAGAATGACGTGGAGATCCGGTGTATCAGTAAGAAACTTCGAATGATCGTTTAAGATCTGATCTATTTATATAGGAAAGGAAAAACAATGAGAATTGGACAGGGATATGATGTTCATAAATTTGCAGAAGGCAGAGATTTGATTCTGGGAGGAGTGACCATTCCATATGAGATGGGACTTCTGGGGCATTCAGACGCGGATGTGCTGACCCACGCAGTGATAGATGCTTTATTGGGAGCTGCCGGATTAGGAGATATCGGGGAACATTTCCCTGACACAGATCCTAAGTATAAAGGAGTCTCCAGTATCGAACTGTTAAAAAATGTGGCGGGTCTGCTGGAAGAAAGCGGATATGTTGTGGAGAATATTGATTCCACTGTGATCGCACAAAAACCAAAACTTTTGTCCTACAGACCGCTTATGGCGAAGAATATGGCTGACGCGCTGAATCTGCCGGTTGACAAGGTGAATGTGAAAGCGACAACAGAGGAAGGTCTGGGATTTACCGGAAGAGGAGAAGGGATTTCCTCACAGGCCGTTGTTCTTTTAACTTCTGTCGGAGATTACTGTTATGATGACAAAATCATGCAAAGCGACTGTCAGGGCTGTAAAGGCTGCTGCAAACATGAATAACAGGAGAAGAAGGGAGACAGCATGAAAGTATTTAACACATTATCCAGACAAAAAGAAGAATTCATACCGTTAGAGGCAGGGAAGGTGAAGATGTATGTCTGCGGTCCTACGGTATATAATCTGATCCACATCGGCAATGCACGTCCGATGATCGTATTTGATACAGTACGGAGATATTTTGAATATAAGGGCTACGATGTAAATTTTGTTTCCAACTTTACTGATGTGGATGACAAGATTATTAAAAAAGCCATTGAAGAAGGCGTTGATGCGGATACAGTATCAAAGCGCTATATTGATGAGTGCAAAAAGGATATGGAGGCCATGAATGTAAAGCCGGCAACCAAAAATCCTCTTGCTACAGAAGAAATCTGCGGAATGCTTGATATGATCGCACATTTAATTGAGTCCGGTCATGCATACGCAGCCAAGGATGGCACCGTTTATTTCCGTACAAAGTCATTTGATCAGTATGGAAAACTGTCTCATAAAAACCTGGAGGATCTGCAGTCTGGTTTTCGTGAACTGAAAGTAACCGGAGAAGAGGAAAAGGAAGATCCTTCTGACTTCGTACTGTGGAAACCTAAGAAAGAAGGGGAGCCTTACTGGGAATCTCCCTGGTGCGACGGCCGTCCCGGCTGGCACATTGAGTGCTCGGTTATGTCCAAGAAATATCTGGGTGACCAGATCGATATTCATGCAGGCGGTGAGGATTTAATCTTCCCCCATCATGAGAATGAGATTGCACAGAGCGAGGCAGCCAACGGAAAAGAATTTGCAAAATACTGGATGCATAACGCATTTCTTAATATTGATAACAGGAAGATGTCAAAGTCTCTTGGCAACTTCTTTACCGTTCGTGATATCAGTGAAAAATATGATCTTCAGGTGCTGCGTTTCTTTATGCTCAGCGCCCATTACAGAAGCCCTTTAAATTTCAGCGCTGATTTAATGGAGTCCTCTAAAAATGGTTTGGAGCGAATCCTGACTGCGGTTGATAAGTTAAAGAGCCTGGAAGCTTCAGCTAAAACAGAGGGGATGCTTGAGAAGGAAGACAAAAATCAGGTTAATGCTCTGGTGGAGAAATACGAAGCTGCCATGGATGATGATTTTAATACGGCAGATGCCATCTCCGCAATTTTTGAACTGGTGAAAGTAAGCAACTCCACTACCGATGAGGAAAGCTCTCTGGAGTATGTTACCCTGTTAAAAAATACCATCGAAAAGCTTTGCGATATTCTGGGCATTATCACAGAAAAAGAAGAAGTGATTCTTGCGGAAGAGATTGAAGCTATGATTGCTGCAAGACAGCAGGCAAGAAAAGATAAGGACTTTGCGCTGGCTGATGAAATCAGGGGTAAACTGTTGGATCAGGGCATAGTACTGGAGGACACCAGGGAAGGTGTAAAATGGAAGAGAGTATAATTTCACTGTCTGCATTTTCCGATTATTTTGCAGATACACTTCAGTTAAAGAATGTGGATATTACCAGTTATTCTCCTCTTGCACTGGCCTATATCGGTGACGCGGTGTATGAACTGATTATCCGGACGAAAGTCATGAATCACGGAAGCACCCAAGTGAATAACATGCATAAAAAAAGCGCCAGACTGGTGAATGCAAAGGCTCAGGCTGACATCATCAGAAGTCTGGTGGAAGGGGAAGAACTGACTCCGGAAGAGATTGCCGTATACAAACGGGGGCGCAATGCCAAGTCTGCCACAACAGCCAAACATGCCACAGTGGCAGATTACAGAACCGCAACCGGATTTGAAGCCTTATGTGGTTATCTCTATTTAAGCGGAAAGCTGGAACGTTTGATTTGGGTGGTAAGCAGGGGGCTTAACAGAATAGGAGAACTGGAATGATAGAAGAATTTACAATAGAAGGAAGGAATGCAGTGCTTGAAGCGTTCCGTGCCGGAAAGACCATTGACAAGCTGTATGTGCAGAAAGGTGTATCCGATGGCCCCATTCAATCCATTTTAAGGGAAGCCAAAAAGACAGATACCATTGTAAACTTTGTTGAAAGAGAGCGTCTGGATCAGATGTCTGAGGAAGGTCACCATCAGGGTGTGATCGCCCACGCTGCTGCTTATGAATATGCAGAAGTGGAAGATTTGTTAAAGGCAGCAGAAGAAAAGGGGGAACCGCCGTTTTTCTTCCTGCTTGACGGAATTGAAGATCCTCACAATCTGGGAGCCATTATCCGTACAGCCAACCTTGCAGGCGCCCATGGTGTTATTATACCGAAGCGGAGAGCAGTTGGTTTAACCGCTACAGTGGCAAAGACTTCAGCAGGTGCACTTAATTATACACCGGTTGCAAAAGTAACCAATTTAACCGCTGTGATGGAAGATTTAAAGAAAAAGGGAATGTGGTTCGTATGCGCGGATATGGATGGAGAAAGCATGTACCGCCTGAATTTAAAAGGACCGATTGGTCTTGTTATTGGCAGTGAGGGAAGCGGAGTGGGCAGACTGGTAAAAGAAACCTGTGATATGGTCGCTTCCATTCCGATGAAGGGAAACATTGATTCTCTCAACGCCTCAGTAGCTGCAGGAGTGCTGGCTTATGAGATAGTAAGGCAGCGTCTGGGATAACCATTTAGGAGATGATGAGCATGAGAAAAAAAGGTATGGCTGCTGCCGCCGTCAGTGCAGCCCTGTTGTTTTCTTTAAACGGCTGTGCTCCGGCAAACCGGATTGCTTCTGCTGATCAGACAGCAGAAGCCACAGAGTGGAAAACGGTTGTTACAATTAAAGATGAGGCAGTTCCTCTTTATTCCAAACCAGCGGGAAGCAGTGTTAAGGTTCCCCAGGCGTCAGGAACGGTTACTTACAACAGTAATTCCGTTCTTTTAGATGCATCCAATACCAGCCATGGATATGTGATGGTGCAGTATACCGGTAATTCAGCTAAAATTAAGGTTCAGGTTATTAAAAGCGGAGGCGAGACATATACCTATGATTTGAATTCCAGATCGGCGTATGAGGTGTTTCCTCTGACTGAAGGAAGCGGAACCTATACAGTCCGGGTATTGGAACAGGTTTCTGGTAACCAATATGCGGTAAAATCCAATAACAGCTTAAACGTAACGCTGTCAAATGAGTATGAACCATTTTTATATCCCAACCAGTATGTGAATTTTACTGCCGGCAGCGCTGTGGTTGCAAAAGGTGCAGAAGTTGCTGCTTCTGCAGCAGATGGGCTGGGAGTTGTAAGCAATGTATATAATTACGTTGTACAGAATTTTACTTACGATACCGCACTTGCCAATTCAGTCCAGTCAGGTTACTTACCCAATGTGGATCATGTTCTGTCTGTGAAGAAGGGAATCTGCTTTGACTATGCAGCTGTCATGACAGCTATGCTTCGTTCTCAGAATATCCCAACCAAACTGGTGGTGGGATACACAGGCAGCCTTTATCACGCGTGGGTGAGTGTGTACATAGAAGGACAGGGCTGGGTGGATAATATCATCTATTTTGACGGTACTCAGTGGAAGCTGATGGATCCCACCTTTGCCTCATCGGGTAAAAATGATCCATCCATTAAGGATTATATTACAAACAGCTCCAATTATAAGGCGAAATATACGTATTAATGAATGGAATGAAAAGGGAGAAAGGACAGATGGCAAAAGTAGAGAAAAAACAGTATTCTGCCCGGGAACTTTCTGCATTCTGCCTTCAGATATCCATTCTTCTTCATGCAGCAATCCCTCTTGATGAGGGATTGTCTGTTATGGCGGAGGATGCGCAGCGTCAGGAAGAAAAGAAGCTGCTTTTATCCATGGCAGAGGAAGCAGAGCTGGGAAATCCGTTTTCCAAAGTATTGAAAGAAACCGGCGCATATCCGGCTTATCTGGTCCGGATGGCAAGGCTTGGAGAAGAGACAGGAACTCTGGATCAGATTATGGAGTCTTTAGCCGGATATTATGAAAAAGAACATATTATGAGGAAGAACATGAAGAATGCGGTTTCCTATCCGGCAATGATGATAGGGATGCTTTTGATTGTTCTGTTTGTACTGTTTACCAAGGTAATGCCTGTATTCGAAAAGGTATATAAACAGCTGGGGGCCCAGATGCCGCCGGTATCAATTGCTGCAACAAGACTGGGAGGAATATTCTGTGCCATTTCGCTGGTAATCATTCTTCTCCTTGGGATTGCAGCATTTTTTGTCTGGATTCTGGGGAGGAACGGAAGAAGATTCCTTCTTGCAGATCGATTACTCAACTGGATCAAACGAAGAAGTAAAATAGCAAAATCCATAGCAAACCGTCGCTTTACTGCAGTTCTTTCCCTTACATTAAAAAGCGGACTGGACCTGGAAAAAGGTATGGAGCTTGCTGGCGAGCTGGTAGAAAATCCTGCAGTGGAAGAGAAGATTCGTCAGTGTGCCATTCAGCTGGAAGCTGGAAGCGACTACTACAGCGCAATGAAAGATACTGGCCTTTTCAACGGATTTTATATCCAGATGATTAAAGTGGGAACAAGAAGCGGCCGTCTGGACAGTGTGATGTACGAGATATCAAAAAGCTATGAGGAAGAGGCAGATCTTGCCACGGAGCAGATGATTGGCCGGTTTGAACCAACTGTGATAGCAGTTCTGGCAGTTTCTGTTGGAATGATTCTTCTGTCAGTCATGCTGCCGTTAATCGGTGTCCTGTCTGCCATCGGCTAGGAGGTCTCTATGAAAAATCAGAATGGTTCAGGAAAAGAGCTGTTAGGACAGCTTATATCCCTTGGGGCGTTTTCTCTCGCCGTTGTGCTTTTTGTCTCTTCCGCCCTGACTTTTTCAAAGCGGTCAGGAGAGAGAGGCGCAGAAACTTTACGGGATGCCATACGCAGGGCATCGGTTCAGTGCTATGCCATTGAAGGAAGATATCCACCCAGTGTGGAGTATTTAGAAGAAAATTACGGCATTAAAATAGACAGGGACCGCTACGATGTATTTTACAGTGGTTTCGCATCAAATTTCATGCCGGATATCACGGTTAACTTACAAAATCCATAGAGGGGTAGCCATGGCAGGAAAAGAAATACCAAAAAGCCGGTTGGGGACTATCGTATTTCCCCTCCTTTTATTTCTCGTGTTTGTGATGTGTGCTCTGTTTCTGATCCTGATCGGCGGCAGAGTTTATGAGAACATCAATAACAGATCGGAACTGACCTATGAAAAAGATATTGCTTTCAGCTATATTGCCAATAAGGTCAGGCAGGCAGATGAAGCCGGTGCTGTATCACTTACAGATGTGGATGGAGTGCAGGTACTTACATTAAAGCAGACCATTGAAAGCACGGCGTATGTGACACAGATTTATTACCGTGACGGAAGCTTATGGGAGCTGTTTGCAGATCAGGACAGTGGATTATCCATTGGTGACGGAAATCAGATATTGGAATGCAAAGAAATCACCATGGATATGGAGGGGCACCTTCTCCATTTGAAAACAGAAGGTGATACAGGAAGCCAGCTCTTTATTTCTTTAAGAAGCAAAGGAGCTGCAGATGAATAGAAAAAACAGATCCAATGTTATGATGATGGAGATGATTGTCGCCGTATTTTTCTTTCTGCTGTGTGCAGCAGTCTGCATTCAGGCATTTGTAAAGGCAGACTTACTGAGTAAAAGAGCAGCTGATTTAAATCAGAGTGTTATGATTGCTCAAAGTGCAGCTGAAATCTGGAAGGCAGAAGGAGAAGCGGGGCTGATTCAACGTTTAAATGGTGTGAAACAGGATTCCCCAGGGGAGGCCTGTACCATGATGTTTGATAAAAAAGGGAATGTCGCTGACCAGTCTCATGCAGTTTATTATGGAGAGGTTAAGTTCATAAGTGAACTGGAAGCGGAAGTGACCGTATCAAAGGCCGGAAATACGCTTTATACCCTGGCGGTAAGCCGGCATGAAAACCCTTGAGTGAAGGAGGAGTCATATGGCGAAACAGGAGATTGGCTACAGAGCCAATATGGGAACCCCTACTCTTATTCTGATATTTATGATTCTCTGCCTGGTTACGTTTGGGATGCTTTCTCTTAGTACTGCCAAAAGCGAATGGAATCTGGCCCAGAGGAATGCAGATTCTGTTACAGAGTATTACAGGGCAGATAAAGAGGCAGAAGTCTTTTATCAGATGGTTTTGCAGAGTTCACTTTCCGGGAAACTGGGGGATTACTATGATTCACAGACCGGGATCGCATCCACTCAGATTCCCATGAAACGATCCCAGTCTCTTTCCATAAAGCTTCATGTACCACCGGATCAGAGCGGGAAGATTTTAATATCCCAGTGGAAAGTCATACAGACAGAAGATTATGAAATTGATCAATCCCTGCCGGTTTTTAAGGGCGGGAATTGACAGAGCAGGAGATTGGAAGATGAAGGTAGTAGATTTATTGAGTTCTGCTGTGGCACAAAAGGCATCTGATATCTTTCTTGTGCCCGGTATGCCGTTTTCGTATAAGATCGGAAGCAGAATTGTTTACCAGAGTGAGGAAAAGCTGTATCCCGCCCAGATGGAGCTGCTGATAACGGAGCTTTACCAGCTGGCAGGAGAAAGAAACATGGAAAAGGTAAGGGAACATGGTGATGATGATTTTTCCTTTGCCATACCAGGAGTCTCCAGATTCCGCTCCAGCGTATTCCGCCAGAGAGGCTCTCTGGCTGCAGTGATTCGTGTGGTGAACTTCGATCTCCCTGATTATAAGGAGCTTCATATTCCGGAAAGTGTGATCGACGCTGCCAGGCTGACAAAAGGCTTTGTACTGGTAACTGGACCGGCGGGAAGCGGAAAGACAACCACCCTTGCCTGTATTATTGATAAGATTAATAATACAAGAAATGCCCATGTTATTACTTTGGAAGATCCCCTGGAATACTTACACCGCCATAAACAGAGCGTGGTAACCCAGCGGGAAGTGACTACGGATACGGACAGCTATGTGACCGGACTCCGTTCGGCACTGCGTCAGGCTCCGGATGTCATACTGGTTGGAGAAATGAGGGATTACGAAACAATCCGGATTGCCATGACTGCAGCGGAGACTGGTCATCTGGTGATTTCCACACTTCATACCGTGGGTGCAGCCAATACCATTGACCGTATTATCGACAGCTTTCCGCCTAATCAGCAGCAGCAGATTCGGATGCAGCTTTCCATGGTAATGCAGGCTGTCATTTCACAGCAGCTGATTCCCACCGTAGACGGAGGTGTATTTCCGGCATTTGAAATCATGTTTTTTAACAATGCAATCCGAAATATGATCAGGGAGTCCAAGACTCATCAGATTGATTCTGTTATTGCCACCGGTCAGGCAGAAGGAATGCGTTCCATGGATTCCAGCCTGCTAAACCTTTACAGGGAAGGCAGAATTTCAAAAGAAAACGCAATTATTTACAGCAGTAACAGTGAATTAATGTCAAAAAAAATCGAACGGGGAATATCAAACGCATAGTTTCCATTTCATGCAGTAACACTATCTATAATACGAATAGGAGAGTGGCATAAAATATGAGAACAGATAAAAGAAAAGTTGCGCTTGTAGGGACTGGAATGGTTGGAATGAGCTATGCTTATTCCATGTTAAACCAGGGAATTTGTGATGAACTTGTTTTAATCGATATTAATCGAAAAAGAGCAGAGGGAGAAGCCATGGATTTAAACCATGGGCTTGCTTTTTCCGGATATCATATGAAGATTTATGCAGGAGAATACAGGGACTGTTCCGATGCGGATATTGTGGTGATCTGTGCAGGCGTGGCACAGAAACAGGGAGAAACAAGACTTGATCTGTTAAAACGTAATGCTTCCGTTTTTGAGTCCATTGTGCAGCCAGTTACAGAGTCGGGATTTAACGGAATCTTTCTTGTTGCAACCAACCCGGTAGATATTATGGCCAGGATTACCTATTCTCTTTCCGGTTTTAATCCCAAGCGGGTTTTAGGAAGCGGCACAGCTCTGGATACAGCAAGGCTTCGGTATCTCCTTGGGGAATCACTTCGTGTGGATCCAAGAAATGTCCATGCATACGTAATGGGAGAGCACGGTGACAGTGAATTCGTACCGTGGAGTCAGGCCATGATTGCTACCAAACCCATTTTGTCACTTTGCGGAAGCGGCGGCGAAGATGATATGGTATGCAGGGAGGAGTTAAAGCGGATCGAAGATGAGGTGCGGGGAGCGGCATATCGTATTATTGATGCAAAGCAGGCAACCTACTATGGAATCGGAATGGCTTTAACCAGAATTACAAAAGCAATCCTTGGAGATGAGAACAGTGTCTTTACCGTATCAACCATGTTAAGAGGGGAATACGGTCAGAATGACGTATATGCGGGAGTCCCCTGTATCATAAATAAGAACGGCATTCAGCGGGTTTTATCTCTCTCTCTTACAGAAGAAGAGATGAAGCAGTTTGGCCATTCCTGTGATACATTACGGGAAAGCTTTCAGGGTATTTTATAAAAATATAGCAGGAAAGAATGGGGAAAGCCCTGTTCTTTCCTGGACTGTTCCGGTCTCAATAAAGGACATTTTAGCGAAGTATTTGTAGAATTTTTGTAGTTTCATGTATATTATAAAAAACTTATAAAAAACGTTGACAAATAGATTTTCCCATGCTATGATATACGAGGTTCGAGCGACGAACCAAAGAAATGCTGATGTGGCACAGGTGGTAGCGCACCTCATTGGTAGTGAGGAGGTCACGGGTCCGAGTCCCGTCATCAGCTTGTAACAAACGGGAAGTCTTATTTAAGAGACTTCCCGTTTTTGTGTGCGCCTTGCGGCACACGTTTCTAATGGGTGAAAGTCCCTAGTTCGCCTTAGTAGTGGGAAGGACACAGCCAAGACCAAGGGTGTCCACCGTGAGGTGGAATCTGAAGGAAGGTGGAGGCAAATCT
>SVDU01000033.1 GCA_015057705.1 Paenibacillaceae bacterium
GGTCCCGCATCTCCCGTCGGTCCGGTGGCTCCTGTATCTCCCGTCGGTCCCGCATCTCCCGTCGGTCCGGTGGCTCCAGTATCTCCGGTGGCTCCGGTGGCTCCAGTATCTCCCGTCGGTCCGACGGCTCCGGTATCTCCGGTTTGTCCCGCATCTCCCGTCGGTCCGGTCGGTCCGGTGGCTCCAATATCTCCGGTTGGTCCAGTAACTCCAGTTGATCCAGTATTTCCTGTTGGTCCGGTATCTCCGGTTGGTCCGGTGGCTCCAGTATCTCCGGTTGGTCCGGTGGCTCCAGTATCTCCAGTTGGTCCGATAGAACCAGTTGGTCCAGTTGGTCCGGTTGGTCCTGCTCCCACTTCGTCATCCTGGATAACCACAAGCGTAGCGGTAAGTGGGACAATTGCGGAGTAGAATACGTTAGCATCACTGGAATTAACCAATGATACCGTCATAGGTACAGCAACCACATCTATAATGCCAATGCCAGAGACCTCTGCTGTTTTGACCGGAGAATTCCCTTCCAGAAAATGCCCATTAGAACTGGATAATGCAAACACCGCACCGTTTGTGGATGCTGAAGATTGTACCGCAACCCACCAATTGATGACATATCTTCCTTCTACATTAAAGGTTATCACACCTGTTATAGGATTATAGCTGATATCACCAGCCGAATATACTGTAGTCTCAAAGATAACATTATTGTTTATTGCCACCATTCCCGATGATATTCGTTCAATTTGTAAAGCTACATTACTCATTTGATTTCTCCAATTATTTCACACATAGTGCGATTATCGTTTCATTTTTATTATATGACAGAGCCGAAAAGTTGGATATTATCTTGTCTTTATCTTAGCATAAGAAGTTAGATAAGCTGACTTACTCCGCCTTACAGTTTAAATATTCAGTATTTTGTAATTGAAAATAAAGATACACAGGATACCGCCCATCTTGTCCCATTGGGCGGTATCCTGTGTAAAATGTGAAAGCTTATTTTTTATTTTGACATTCCCTTATCCCGTGTTTAAACAGGGTTGTGGCGGGAGGCCACTGCATGATGGCAACAGTACGATCCATAAAATGAAAAATAAACCGAACTACAGTATTATCATTTAATACCGAAATAAAACCTTTATTAGAAGAGCCGCTTCTGGGATAAGTATCGTGGCTGTATGTTGCCGACAATGTTCCATAGGTTGAAACCGCATAATCATATTCTCCCGCAAAGGGAATCACGACGCTGAGTGCATAGGTGTTATTTCCTATATAATACATCCGGGTGACTTCGCTGTTAGAATCATTTTTTACCGCCCCCACATACGGCTGGAAACTGCCATAAACAACCACCCTCTCCGGAAGTTTCATTCCGGTTTCCTCATCGTAAACATCTTTTGCCCCATAATCAGAAGAATATTCCGGGTTCGTTTCCACCTCTTTCAAAGCTTCCTCCGATTCCCATATACTTTTTATGGTCTCCTCCTGACTAAATCCCATGGGGCAGTCAGGACTTTTCATATTGATCTGATAATAATCCTGTACGTCCATCTGACCATTGTCGCCCCGCTTCATAGTTATGGCTGCCGCATCTAAGGAACGACGGAAGGGTATTTCAAAAAAAGCGTGATTAACAGCAGACCATAAAGCGGTATATTCCAGAAATTTACCCTGGGCTTCTTGGGATTGATTGGCAAACCAGCCAATCTGATCATAACCCCACCAGTCACTCCATGCACGTTCCTCTTTTGTCACACTAGCAAAGTCATTTATCACCTTTCCTCCCCAGTTATCATACTCCATGAGATATGGCATGGATTTTAATTCAAATCCATTTGGATTTAATCCGCCTTCACTAAACCCTTCCTTCACCAGTAGCAGTCTGTCCCCCTCCCGGTCTGTCACCGGATATCTGGTGTAGGGCATGGCGTGATAATCCAGCAGTAGTTTCCCTCTTATGCTGATGCCATGGCTGTGTGCATCCATCAACACCAGGTGTCGCCTGGCATTTTTTCTGGCATAGGCCCGGATCATTTCCATTAATTCACCCATTTTCACCATTCCACGGTCATCTGCTGTGTATAAATGAATCTGCCCCATATGAAGTGCTTCATAGCCCGCGTCAATATACCGAATTGCACGGTAATAAAACCACAGTCTCGTCTCCAGCTGGGTAATATCCGGAAGCGCACCATCTTCTTCCCACCAGAACCCCTCCGGGCCCTCTGGAAAACGCATTTGTTCAAAAGAAAAGCATCTGTTTTCAGGTTCCATTTCAAATGCTTCAAAAACATAGGGTGGGATGGAAATTGTTTCTAAAGGTCTGTAAACCGCCTCAAAAATGCAGGCCTGCAAAATGATCTCCGGATCAATTTCATGAACCTTTTCCGCCAGTTCCTCTGACCTTCTGAAATGCTCCTCTTCATCCGAATCTGGGTACCAGTAACCAGATGCTCTGCCAAGAAACTTGATACCCAGATTTTTAATGGCTCTTAAATCATCACTCAGTGTTTTGGTATGAATTAAAAAGGCTGCCGATGCCGCTCTGGAAAGATAGTTTTTAAGCACTTCCAGTTCAATTACCGTATCAAAGGTGTAGTTCTTCATAATTCCACCCCGTAGCTCTTCATCACGAACAGCGCAAAAAGTGAATCGGCCCACGCAAACCAGTCTCTGGTATATTCAGCCGGATTGTCACAAAAGAAGCTTTCATGCATGACTCTGGTTCCCCCGCGGGTATTTAAAATGTTGGACAGGAGTGCTTCTCTTTTTAAGGGATCCTTCTCAGTCAGACCTTCCATAATTAATGCGATATGCCAGATATAGCGATCCGGTGTATGAGGACTTCCCACTCCCTGTCCATACGTTCCTTTAAAATAATACGGATTCCTGCTGCTTAACAGAAATCTTCTTGTATTCTCATAGATCTCACTTTCTTCTGTTTCATACTTCAGCCATGGAATAGAAAGAAGGCTGGGAACATTGGCATCATCCATCAGGTTATAATTACCATACCCGTCTGTCTCGTATGCATAAATGTCTCCGTATTCAGGGTCTTTAACAATACCAAATTTGCGGATTCCCTCTTCTATTTCATTTCTAAGCCCACGGGCAGAATCTGCAAGGTCTAAATCCTGATAAATATTTATGGAATACTCCTCTATATGTTTTAGTACCACTGAAGCAAACATATTAGAAGGAATTAAATAACCGTAACTGCATGCATCATCACTGGGGCGAAAGCCGGACCAGGTCATACCTGTATATGCCGTAGGCGTACCTTTTCCACCTTCTGGGAGTGTATCCGAAGGCGGGCAGTTTCTTCGTTCAAAGAGGTACGTGGAGTCTTTGTCGTGATTTTGCTCTCTTTTCCATAAGGAAACAATCTGCAAAAGACCCTGCTTCACCTCATTTGAAAATATTCCCTGATCTCCAGTCATTTCAAAATACTCATGAAGCAGCCATACCGGATAACAGAGAGAATCCACTTCGTATTTTCTTTCCCAGTTCCAGGGTGTAGAGTCGGTAATATCCTCATCCCAGCAGTTTCCGTTTGCTTCCTCATTAAACGCATTGGCATATGGATCGATGAGAATATAACGGAACTGCCTTTTTATCAGCCCACGTACCAGTTCTGCCAGTATGGGGTATTTCTTCAAAAACGGCAGATAGTGAATCACCTGAGCGGAAGAATCCCGAAGCCACATTGCATGGATGTCTCCGGTAATTACAAACACCTCTCCGTTTTCCAGAAATCGGACTGTTGTTTTGGCTGTAGTCTGAAAACATTTTTCAAAAGTCTGAATTAAATCCTGATTCTCAGGCAGCTTATTTTTAATCGTTCCGGCAATTTCTTCCACCGCTTCATTTAATAATCTCTGTTTTTCTTCCAGCTTCATACTGCCTCCTGTCCTATGGTTCTCAATTAAATCTCACTAAAATAGTCTTTATTTCATAAGGCGCAAAATCCAGGCTGACCGGTCCGCTTTTAAATTCTTCCGTGGGACGTTCCATTAAATCACACTGGCACCAGGAAGAAATATTGAGTGCGCTTGTCAGTACTGCACTCACTCTTGCCCCTGCAAATTCATGGAAGCGTAAGACGATATCCTGAGAATGCTCTGCCTGTTTGATGCAGTCTGCAGCAATATAGTCACTATCAAGATGAAACAGACTTCCTGCCGTAATCTTTGGTGCACCAGAGACTGCTGTAATGGGATTATTTAAATCAAAGGACTCCTGTTCCAGACCGGAATCGTACCATTCCTCTTTATGAGGATAGAGAGAATAGGTAAATTCATGCAGTCCTAAATCTGCGGCATAATCGGGATCTGTTGCCGATTTAATTAAAGTTAAGCGCATGGTATCCTCATAGATATCGTGACCATACTTACAGTCGTTTAAAAGCGCCACTCCGTATCCCGTTTCACTGAAATCCATCCACTTATGGGCAACCACTTCAAATCTGGCGGCTTCCCAGCTGCCATTTCTTGTTATTCTGCGTCTGATGTTTCCATACTGAATATCAAATCTGGCGTCAATGCTTCTGATACCTACAGGAAATGCCGTCTTTAACAGTTTCTGGCGCTCTTCCCATATGATCCTGGTCTTAAAATCAATCCTTTTCTTTTCATGGTAAAGACACATGGTTTGTGAAATCGTGGATTTGTGATAGTCCCAGGTGAATGTAATCCAGATTCCAAGCGGATTTATTTCTGTTCGAACCTCCTTTAAATCCCTGATCTCTTCCATCTTATTTCCATACGTCGGTTCCAGCTCCCATGCGTCAAAGCATCTTGGCTTGTCTTCAAACACCTGTAAGACATTGCCCCTCTTCCCTTTTGAAAGAATGTCCCTGCCTGCTTCCTTATCATAAATTTCTGTCAGCTGCCCCCACTCATTCCAGGCAACGCGGTAATATCTGGTTTCTGCCTGACAGGAACTTACTTGTGTGCTTATATGACTGGAATTCTGACCGGTATGATCCACTTCCAAAGAAGCCGTATCCCGGTACAGTGTCACAAAAGAAAACGGAGCCATATCCTTAACCAGAACCTGTGATACCCCATCCTTTGTATAACTGTCAAGAAGCTGTCCATTTTCAGCCCGGAAGCGGTCACCGTCCGAGGTTTCAGAAATCCTGACAACAGAGGTTCTCTTCCAGTTTGAATTATTCCATACCGTATAAACCCCTGGTTTTTCCACATACAGTGCCTGGCTGATCTCGTCTTCTACCTCAGCAAGAAGCCGGCAGGCCTTTTCGTATTCCACATGGCTGTCCTCATACACCTCCCTGATAGATGAACCAGGCAGAATATCATGAAATTGCTGGCAGAGAACGATTTTCCAGGCTTTTTGCAGCCTGTCTCTGTCATAGGCAATACCGTCCCACTCCTTTGCCAGAACAGAACGTATCTCTGTGTCCCGAAGGTAAAATTCCATCTTCCGGTTCATTTTCTTATTATACGCCTGAGAGGTGTAGGTTCCTCTGTGAAACTCCAGATAAAGTTCCCCATCCCAGACCGGGATGTTTCCTTCCATTTCATTTCGTTTAACATTTTCTCTCAGCCTTCTGAAATACTCCGTTGCACTCTCAAACTGAACTTGGGGAAGTCCAGGAATTTTATTTAAATGTTTCAGTGTCTCTATCATATCACGGTTTGGTCCGCCACCGCCATCTCCATATCCATATGAAATAAGAAGATCCCGGTTTAAATCTTTATTTTTATAGTTATCCCATACCCCTTTGACAGCGTAGGGTCTGGTATCTCCATTGTACGTATAGGAATCGGAATCCTGATCGGTAGTAGTGACGAAATGAGCTGTAATCTCCGTCCCGTCAATTCCCTTCCAAAGGAAGGTGTCAAAAGGCAGACGGTTGGTATCATTCCAGCTGATCTTGGTGGTCATGAATGCCTCCACTCCTGCCTTTTTAAGAATCTGTGGAAGTGCCCAGGAGTATCCGAAGACATCCGGAAGCCAGAGGAATTCACTCTCATAATCAAATTCTTCCTGAAAGAAATTTTTACCCACAAGAATCTGTCTTACAATGGACTCGCCGCTTGCCAGGTTACAATCGCATTCCACCCACATGGCTCCGGCAGGTTCCCATTTGCCTTCTTTAACTCGCTTTTTGATGGTTGCATAAATATCCGGATAATCCTCTTTAATAAATTCATAAAGCTGTGCCTGGGACTGCAGGAATTGATAATGGTCATAACGATCCATCATCCGATTTACCGTGGAAAATGAACGGGCTGCCTTTTCTCTTGTATGGCGAAGCCTCCACAGCCACGCCACATCGATGTGGGTATGTCCCAGCATGCTGACCTGTATGTCCGGTTTCCCCTGCCCTTTCATCTTCCCGTTTAAGTATTCATATGCCTTCCTGATACTTTCATAAAAGCGTTCTCTCCCCAGTTCTGTATAATCAACAAAACCAAAGGCTTTTACAAGCATATTAAGCATCCATTCTCTATACTCGTTGCCAGAATCTAAAATATCATAAGTTTCCAGCACATTCCTTGCCAGAAAATAGAAATCATCGGCATCATGGTCAAGCACCCCGTATTGGGCACGGACCAGTTCCATGGCCATATCTTTTGGAACTCCTCCTCCGTTCAAGCCAGACCAGAGGCGGAATTTTAAATCCAGCAAGGTTCCATTTTCTTTTACCTGAAAAAAGACCTCTTTGTGGTTTCCGTCCACTCCCTGATATGGTTTGCCGTTTAAATAAAGAAGACTTTCAAAATGGCTGTTATTACCGGTTCCCTCTGGAACACCAAAATCGAAAATGCCAACTACCTCTTCCTCCATAAGCTCTGCTGGCACAGTTAGTCTGGTACAAAGCCAGTTATACCGATCCCAGCCTTTCCACCGAAAACCCTGTTCAATTTCAACCGGTTCACCCACAGGCGTTCTGTTTCCTATTATTCCGTTGTCCTCATACCAGAAAATATGATTAAAACTATTTAAATTTTTATATCGTAACTCCGCCAGCTCTTCAATAAGATGACAGATCCGGTCTCTGTTGTGTAAATCAAATGGCATGGCAGCCTCCTAAAATTCCCCCGTAAGCTAAGTCGTATTCCTCAACCAGCATCTTTGCCAGTGAATAGGAATTAACTAACGGATGTAATGTGAGCGCCCTGACTGCGGTTTCCTTTGAATGGTTTTTAATTGCTTCTACAGTCAGTTTTTCATACATTTTAATCAGCCTGATAAGTAAATAGCAATGCTCCGGTACCTTACCTACAGGCACAGGTATGATCCCATTTTTGGATACATGGCAGGTCACCTCAATGACGTCCTGATCCTCCAGTCCTTCAATACAACCATTGTTCTGGACAGATAATACCAGTTCCCGCCCTTCTTCGCTTTGAAGACCTTCAATACAGTCCAGCATAACTCCGGCATACCCCATACCATCCGGCACTTCCAGTTCCCCCTTTTTGATAGGTTCCTTTTTATCGTGTCCGGTTTCAATACTCATATAGGATTCTTCCCTCAATGCCATGTAATACAGAAATACCTGAAGTGCTTCCTCCGGAGCCTTATCTATATCCATTTGTTTGAGTTCTTCCATCATTCGGCAATTTACCGATTCAATGGACTTTCCTCTTGTTTCACCAGACTTTTTGATGTTATTAAGAGCTTTTTCCCTATGATAATAATAGTAGAGATACTCATTGGGCAGATATCCCATTGATCTTAAAAGTTCGGGATCAAAAATAGAAAATTCCTGCACACTCTTTAAAAAGGATTCATCTGACAGAAGTTTCTGCAAAACCTCCCGTCCGTCCACTTTCACACTCTGTATCCATGATAAATGATTCAGTCCAAAAAATTCTACAGAAAGCTGATCCTGAGTCACACCCAAATGCTTAGCCATCCGGAATTTGGTGCTGCTGGGAGCATCGCAGATTCCTATAACCCGCTCATATCCTGCATTTTTTAAAGCCTGTGTCACCAGCCCGGAAGGGTTGGTAAAATTAAAGATCCAGGCATGGGGAGCATGGATTTTGATTAATTCGCAGTATTCCATTAAAACAGGAATGGTGCGCACAGCCATGGAAAAACCTCCGGCTCCTGTTGTCTCCTGACCGATCACTCCGGCATTTAAGGCAATTTCCTCATCAACAACTCTGGAATGATCTCCCCCTGCCCGGATTGTGGTTACAATATAATCCGCCCCCGTAATTGCTTCAACCGCATTAAAAGAAGTACTGACTTTTAACTCCTGTCCCCGTCTGACCACAACATGGCGGCACAGACGGCTTATGATCTCCAGTTTTTCCCTGTCAGTATCATATAACACTACTTCATCTATATTTAATTTCTTATAACGATCCAGAAGACCATTAATAAAAATGACTGTTCTTACTCCTGCTCCACCGATTACTGTGATCTTCATTTAGTCATCCTGCCTTTCATCCTGTTGTTTTATAAAATGATACAGCTCCTCTTTCGTTGGAAAGGCTGTATTGCCTCCATATGCAGTGACTGACATGGCACCGCAGGCATTGGCAATCCTTAGACTTTGTTCCATGGTCTCACCCTTTAAAAATCCATAAACAAAGCCTGCATTAAAGGAATCACCGGCTCCGGTGGTATCAACTGCACTTACCGTATAGGGATGGGATTTTGTGAGTATACCATTTATCGCACCAATGGACCCGCTCTTTCCCAGCTTGATTACTGCCATGGCGCAGTGCTTTGAAAACTCCAAAGCGGCCTCTTCGGCATTCAACCCTCTTGTATAATGAACTGCTTCCGTTTCATTCATAAACAAGATATCTATGAAAGGAAGCAGTTCATAAATACCTTCATACCATTCCCCTGTTTCATCCCAGCCCACATCAAAACTGACTGTGGCAGAACTGATTTCTTTGATCTTTTTAAGAAGCATTTTAAATTGATGGTGATTGCGGCTGCCAGCATAAGAAGTCAGGTGAATATGCCCCGCATTTTTTACCCCTTCAAAATCAATTGCCTCTAAGTTCCATTCCTCATTGGTTCCCCTGTAGGTGAGAAAGGAACGATCCTTTTCATTGGTAAAACTTAAAGAAATTCCTGTTTTATTCTTCTGTGACGTACCCAAAAATGTACAGTCTACGTGACTGCGTGTCAGCTCCTCACGAAGCCAGTATCCATGACAGTCCGCACCCACACTTCCCTGAAAAGCCGGGTTTAACCCCAGCTTTCCAAGTCCTAAAGCAAACAGTGCTGCTCCGCCGCCCGGATAAACATTCATGTCTTCTACCACATGCTCCTGACCGGCGCCGGGAAACTGCTCCACTCCCGGTATTACAATATCAACATTTATATCTCCATAAATATATACATCCCACTTTTTTCCTGTCATGGAATCCTCCGTCTGTCAGCCTGATTTACTCTTTTACAGCTCCGATCATGGCACCTTTTGTGAAATACTTCTGCGCAAAGGGATACACACACAGAATAGGAACTGTTGTTATGATAACTGCCGCCATCTTAAGAGAATCCGAGGTGACAGAATTGGAATTCTGGGCAATTGCCTGAGCCACCGAAGTTACCTCTTTGTTTGCCATGGCCCTGGTCAGCATTTGCTGTAAAACGGTCTGTACCGGCCACAGCCGGCTGCTTCTCATGTAAAATGCGCCGGAAAACCAGTCATTCCAGTGATTGACTGCCGTGTATAATCCCACGACCGCAATGACAGGCTTGCTTAAAGGCAGTACAATTCTGGTGAAAATTCCAAAATATCCACAGCCGTCAAGCTTTGCAGATTCTTCCAGACTCTCCGGTATACCCTCAAAAAAGGTTCTCATCATCAACAGATAAGTAACGCTTACCAGACCAGGAACAACATAAACACTGAAATGGTCCACCAGTCCCAGTCTGTTGTACTGAATATAAGTAGGGATCATCCCTCCTCCAAACAGCATGGTAAAGGTAATCAGCATAGTAAGGATTTTTCTGCCCGGCAGTTCCTTTTCCTTTAACGCATAAGCGGCAAAGGAGGTCACTGTTAAGCTGGCAGCTGTTCCAATCACAGTTCTTGCTATGGTAATCATATAAGCCTTGGTTATGGTTCCATCCTTAAATACCTGTTTATAATTATCCAGGGTAAACATTCTGGGCCAGAAATAAATGCCTCCTTTTGCCGCATCCTTTCCGTCATTAAATGACAGAGCGGCAATATTTAAACAGGGCAGGATGATGGCAAGGCACAGCCCTATGACCACGCAATAGATTAAAACCTGAATCACCTGTTCCGATCTGCCTGATTTTATTTTACTGCGTCTGTTCACAGCCTCTTTTGCTTTCATGTCTGAGCACCCTGCCCTTTCTTTCTCACTGCATTTTATTTTTTGTCAAAGTCGATGGATGAAGGATCTTTTTTGTAAAGCTCTGTTAAATATTCCACGAACCTGTCATTACCAGCTGCTTTTAACTGCTGACGGAAAGATTCCACAATCTTTTTAGCATCGTCGTCTGTTCCTGCATAAACTGCCTGAACGATCATTTCCTTATAATTAAGAAGAGACATCTGCGCTTTTACTTCTGCCATGGAATCGGCTGATAAATATCCGGTTGCATCCAGTCCTGGAACCAGTCTGTAGGTAATGGGATAATCCTTCGCTACCTCTACCGCACGTTTAAAGGTTGTGCTGGAATTGGAACCCGGCCTGTTTTCGCCGAAATTATTCATGTTGTCCAAATTGGTCAAAGCAAAGCTGAAGAATACGCAGCCTGTATATCCAAAGCCGGCGCCGATGTTATTAACCAGGTATTCCTTGTCACCATCATTTAATTTCTTTAACGTCTCATCAGTCAGTACCGGTTTTCCATCCTTCATCTCATAGCTTTTTCCCTCTACGCCGTACTGGCAGAGAAGCTGACCTTCCGGAGTGGATAAATAATCAAAGAATTTTAAGATTTCTTCTGGTTTCTTTGCATCTGCAGAAATAGCCCACACGCCGTTCTGTTTTTTTCCATGAACTACTTTTGCATTATTACCAGTAATATCATCTAAGGGTCCAAGGGGAATCCATTCTTCGGAAGCGTATATAATATCCTGATAATTGTGTACATCTGCCATAATTGCGGAATTATGAGATCTGGACACTTCTTCCGCTCTGGTTCCATCCATGGTGAAAAACTCCGGATTCATCAGGCCTTCTGCAAGCAGTTTTCTTAAGTAATTGATTTTTTCATATACGTAATCCGTATCAGCCTCGTGCTTGATAATACCATTACTGTCTAAGTTGTAGCCATCGCTGACACCCCAGGTAAAACCAGGTACAATGTACTGCAGTGTATCCGGAGATCCTCCCCAGTATTTCGGTCCAAGTGGATAAACAGGATTTCCGTTGTCATCTTTAAAATCTCCGTTTTTAATCTGTACCAGCAGGTCATAGAACTGATCCTGTGTTCTGATCTTAGATGGATCAATTCCAAGCTTATCTACGATCGCTTTTTGAATGTACATTCCGCCTCTGTAAGCAGTCTGTGGATCATAGATTAAAGATCTGTCCTCGGAATCAACCGACAAAGGCAGAATATAAGCAGCACCTTTAAAATCTTCACGGAAGGTAATGTTTTTCTTTGAATCATCGGGTAAATATTTATCTTCCAGGTAATGGCTGTATACTTTTGTGTCCTTTAACAATCCGGATACATCAGCAAACATGCCTTCCTTTGCTGCCTTTAAAAGAATAGGGAATTCTTTTCTCGTGGAATCATCCATATAAGAGAAAATCACATCCGGAATGGTTCCAGATGCCAGCTGGGCTGCCATAACATTGGAATCTTTATCACCGGGAGTATACTGAATATCCAGTTTAATTCCCGTGCGCTTTGTCAGCTCCTTCATAACCTCTGTATTGGCCAGATCCTTTGGCAGACTGTTTCCAATATCATCAACGTAAGCCTGCACCGTAATGGTCCGGTCTGCGATCCATGTATCCGGTTTCCCGGAATTGTCAGAAGTTTTGCTCTCTTCGCCTTTTGTCCCCTCATTTGCTTTTGAGCTGCAGCCTGTCACTCCCGCTGCACCCATTGCCACCACTAATGCTCCCGCAAGCAGCCGTTTTCCAATACTTTTCCTCATAAAAATACCTCCTCTTTCATCTTTTATTTACCAGAGACTGACTCCTGTAAATCGTTTTGATAACCGGTTGCACACAATTACCAGAATAAGTCCTACAATACCCTGAATGAGTCCCACCGCTGTAGCATAGCCAAACTGCCCATTCATAAGTCCCATCTGAAGAACAAAGGTATCAAGTGTATCTGCAACCGACATGTTTCCGGGGGTCCGCAGTAAGTAAATCTGTTCAAAACCGCTGGATAAAAGTCCACCCACTCCCATAATGAAAAGCAGACCAATAGTTCCCCGAATTCCTGGCAATGTAATATGCCAGATTTTTTTTAACTTGGTACATCCGTCAATGCTTGCTGCCTCATAAAGAGCCGAATCTACGCCGCTGATTGCTGCCAGATATATGATAGAATCCCAGCCGATATTTCTCCATAAATCCATGGAGAACAACAGCTGAAAGAAATACTTTGGTTCCATTAAGAAAAATGTACCGGGATCCCCTCCCAGTTTACCGATAAACTGATTTAATACACCGATATTAGGTGCCAGGATCCTCTGCAGCATGGTCACAATAATAACTGTGGATAAAAAATGCGGCAGATACGTAATAGTCTGGCTGATCTTTTTGAATTTTTCATTCTTAAACTCATTAAGCAGAAGCGCAAGAATAATTGCAAAAGGAAATTCCAGAATGCATTTAATAAATCCCACAATCAGGGTATTTCTTAATAATCTGGAAAAATCGTAGCTGGTAAAAAACATGCGGAAATAACGCAGTCCCACCCAGGGACTTCCCCATATCCCCTTTCGGAAGGAATAATCCTTAAAAGCCAGTAAGACACCTCCCATTGGTACGTAACATATGAGAACATAATAAACGATACAGGGCACCAGCATGAGATACAAAGGCCAGAACCGGATCATCTTTCTTGCAATGGACATATTAACTCTCTCCTTTTCCTTCAGCTGCAAATTTAAAACTTACACAAACCGGATAATGATCGGAAAGATAGACACCTCCCCATGTTTCATTCCAGATTGTTACCTCCTGGCAGATAATTTCTCTGTCTCCGAAAATATAGTCGATTTTTTCTTCTTCCTGTCTTCCGTAATCATGAAAGGTTCCATGGATTTGCGCCGTTAAATCCGTAAATTCCCTGGCAGTTTTCATGACCTCCATCTCCGGAGAGTCCGGACAGGCGTTAAAATCTCCTGTAATAACAGCAGGGGCATCATATCCCCATCTGTCATCCCGGATTTTTTTCAGTATCTGAGATAACGCTGCCTGCCTTGCTTCTTTGCCTTCATGATCCAGATGGGTATTATAAATGCGAATCAGCTTTCTTTCCTCAAGGCTCCACAGCAAAACCTTTGTACAGGTTCTTGGACACATGCTTTGATTTTCATAACGGGAGCCAAAAACCTCTGGCGTATTGGAAAGCCAGAAAACCTCCAGTCCCAGGAGATCAAATTCCATTTTCCTATAGGCAACTGCAGTCTGCTCATCCTCTAAGTCTTTCCCTCTCCCGCAGCCCACGATGTTGTAATCCGTTAAATTTTCTTTCAGCCACAACGCCACATGAGGCAGAACTTCCTGAAAACAAATTACGTCGGGAGACTCTTTTTTAATTTTTTGTAATATATACGGTTTACGAAAACAGAAGCTGTTTTCCTTGTCCTGACCATAATCGCACCGGATATTAAATGTAACCAGTTTCACTTATGAACACTCCCTTCCTGGTATCTGATATAAGAATATCGGAAAATTCATTTCTCCACAATGGACATTTCTCCGCTTATCAGTGGATAATTGTTAAACTTTAACTACCTGTATTGCTTCCTGAATGAAGCAGTAGTATAGTGTGCTTAACACAGAAGAAAATGGAGGTTTTTTATGGAATTAATCTATGAAACAGGGGGAATTTTAAACGAAGGTTTCGTAGGACAGATCTCTTATACTGTCTGCCTGGACAAAGTTTACGACGCTATGGACATTGAATTTACCTTTGACAAACAGCATTATCAGACTATCACAGAAGAGATGGAAAAAAAAATCAGAGAGTCCTGCAGTGGCACTGAATATGAACATGCTTCGGATGAAGAACTCGTGGATGCCATGAGAGGAATGAAAACTGAAATACATACCATTGTTACAATGAATGATACCTTTATCGGAGGCGTACACAAACAGCTCACTACAAGACACATGATTTTCTCAGAGGATTTCACCAGTGACGGCTGCATCCCCCAGGAACACATTTCCGGAGTAATTAAGGTGACTCTGGCAGTCTTTAATGTGCTTCTTGACGGAACAAACTACCGCCTGAAGTTATCCGCAGGAAATCAGGAAAAGCAGATTTCCCCAGATGGAGGTGCCTATGTATAAGCGACTGGAACTTCACAATCACACCACAGAATCAGACGGTACACTGACCCCCTCCCAGCTGATCCAGTTTATGGAGGAGAATCTTGTAGATGGGTTTGCAATTACAGACCACAATACCATTTCCGGCCATAGTAAAATCAAAGAGCTGCTGAAGCAGAATAAAAGCAGTATCTCCTCCATCTATGGAATGGAGTATACCACCTATTACGGCCACATCCTGTGCCTGAATTTAAGAGAATATCTTTCCTGGGAATCCATCGATTTACATAGACCGGAGCTGTTGTTTCACAGTCTGAAAGAAAAAGGAGCCATGGTTGGAGTTGCCCATCCATTTTCTTATGGACATCCATTTGCCAGAGGCTGCCGGTTTGATATGACAATTACAGATTTTAATTCCTTTGATTTCATCGAAATATTTAATAATCCCGAACCCCTTCACCAGGTAAATGAACCCGCACTTTTGTGGTGGGAAGATCTTGTACTAAAAGGGTTTGTGCTGTCCGCCACCTGCGGTATGGATTTGCACGGCAGGTGGGACATGAACAATCAGTATGCCACCTTCATAGAAGGAGTGAACGGCGGCAATATTGAAAAAGAACTGGAAGATGCCATCAGGCATCAAAAAACCTGGGTTTCCAGAGGGCCGATTTTAGAATCTCAATATAACCCCCAGAAGCAGACAATCTTATTCACCATCTGCGAGACAAAAAAACCGGGATTCCTTCACTCAGACAGTGACCGTTATATCCTCTCCCTGCGAAGTGTGACAGGAACTGTTGCAAAAGAATTCCCGGACTGCCGGTCTTTAGAAATCCCGGTCAATGAGTTGTATCCGGATTTCAATACCCGGTCTGTTCTCATTCCAAAGCTGTATCAGAATGATACAGCCATTGAAAATCTGGTGGCGGTGGCTCCTGTCATTGTACCAGTCTGATAACTCTTAATTATCTGCGGTGGGCTTTGCGGTACTCCAAAGGAGTCAGGCCAGTTGTCTTTTTAAAGACACGAAAGAAATACTGGCTGTCCTCATAGCCCACCTCTTTGGATATATCAGCGATACTTTTCCCCGAATTCACCAGATAATCACAGGCCTTATTTAATCGCAGCTCCTTAATGTAATTAACAGTCGTCTGCCCGGTCTCCCGCTTAAATATGGTGGAATAGTAATTGGGACTTAAGGAATACTTTTCAGCCAGTTCATTGACCGAAATATCCCTGTTGTAATTATCCCTGATGTATTTAATGCTTAATTTCACCTTGTTTTTAGCATTGCCATCCGGGTCCGCATCTGCATTCATACAGTCCATGATGAGCAGATAAAGATGTCTTCGTAAATCCTCTAACGAGTGAAAGGATGCGAAAAGTTCCGGCTTCATTACCAGCTTTTCTATCTTATCCGGATCCATGGCTGCCGAATTAGACAGACTTAATATCATGTTTGTAATTCTGGTCCATAGAATCCGCACATAAGAAGTATTGTATTTCTTTATATTCTCATCTGAAAATATATCCTGTATCATCACTTCAATATGCTCTGGATCATGACGTTCAATATACCGGCGCAGCATATTCAGTTCCGACACAGGAAACTGGTCTGCAGACAGAACCCTGATATCATCATAAAAATACAGATTGGAATTTCCGTGAATGACTCTTTGGGTCAGGCTTTCTTTGGCCTCTTCCACCCCGTTTTTCACTGTTTCCAAAAGAGCTGTGCTGACACCAACCGTAAGAGAAATCCGAAGCTTTTTACGCATGACATTAGAGAATATGGTAAGGAGCCGTTCTGTTTCCAGGCGAAGCTGATTTTTATTTTCATGACTGGTCAACGCGTAAAGCTGGTTGCTATTGCCCAGATTGCTTACGATCAGCTTCCCACAGGGAGAAGAAAGCTCCATAAATACATTTTTGACAGAAAACCGGATTAAATCAATGTCTTTGCATTCAAAATAATTATGGTCATAGCTGTCACCGTCGATATGAATTATCATCACCATCACATAACGATTCAGAAGAGGAAACTGCTGAAACACTGCTGTTTCCCGGGTAGTGCTTACACCAATGGTTTCCTGGCTCAAAAGCAGATCATTCACTGTCTTTTCAAACAGATAAGTCCGGTTCTCCTCCATAGAGCGGATTCCCTTTTGTATCATCTGCTTTTGATTCTTCTTCTCATCAATCCGCTCTGCCGCTTCTTCTACGGCTTTTTTTAAGGCTTCATTGGATATTGGCTTTAAAAGATAAGCTGCCACCCCCAGCCGGATCGCCTGTTCCGCATATTCAAATTCTGCGTAGCCGCTTATAATAATAAAATGGATTTCAGGTAAAAATGATTTCACCGTTCGAATCAGGGTCAAACCATCCATATCCGCCATACGGATATCTGTAATAACAATATCCACTGGCTGATTTTTAAGTATTTCAATTGCCGCAAGTCCGCTTTCCGCCTCATACAATTGCACAGGCTTCAGATTTAAATACTGAAGTCTGGCAATCATCCCCTGTCTGATTAAGTCTTCATCGTCTACAATTAAAACCCTTTTATCCATTTATGCCCCTCCTATTGCATGAAAGGCAGACATATGGTAAAAATGCTGCCCTTATTTTCCCCACTTTCAATGGTGATTCCATATTTCTCACCATAAGTAAGTTTAATTCTTTGATTTACATTCTGTATCCCGATACTCTGCTTTTTCCTCTCCTCATCCCCCCTGATTTCAATATGATCCCTGATTTCCTCCACCAGTTCCTTAGACATACCGATCCCATCATCTGCAATCTTAATCATCAGATAGTCATCTTCCTGGTAAATGGAGATTTCCAAAGCTCCTGTCTGTTCCATTACACTCAGCCCATGAACAATAGCATTTTCCACAATTGGTTGCAAAATAAACCTTAAAACCAGATTTTTCTCCAGCCCCGGCTCTACATTGTAATACGCTTCAAATTTATTTCCAAAACGGGTTTTTTGTATATAAATATAATTCTGAGTATGAGAAAGCTCCTGTTCCACAGTAACAAATTCCCCGTAATTTCTGCCCAGACTATAGCGGAAATTCTCACCCAGCTTTTCGCAAAGATCACAGATAAGAAAAACTCCGTTTACAGCGGCGATGGAGCTGATGGTTTCCAGAGTATTGTATAAAAAATGGGGATTAATCTGCAGCTGAAGATTGCGCACCTGGCTTTCCTTGTTTTCCAGCTGCTGAACGTAATTTTTCTTAATCAGACGGTCCAGCTTTAAAAGCATCTGATTAAACTGTTTATCAAGGATTGCAATCTCGTCACTGCCCTTAATCTCCTCATTAATGGTTAGATCTCCGGTTTCCGCAATTTTTATCTTATCAATTAATCGTGATACACGTTTTGCAAAGCTTCTGGTAAATAAAAAAGCGGTCAGTGCTATAATCAGCATAACCAGCACCAGTACCGGCAATATGGAATTTTGTATTTCCTGCCGTTTGTGATCCAGCTGGCTGTTGTTAAAGAGAAAAATCAGCTTCAGCCCGTAATACTCCTCTGTGCTGGTACCGATCATGGTATTCTTTCCATAGTTGCCCTTCTGCTTCATCTCTTCAAAGGATTGTTCCTGTATGATGTCATTGTACGATGGATTAGAAGAATATACAATCTGATTTTTCCGATCCAGAACAATCACGTCATAGGCATACGAATAATCTTCTCCGATTGCCGGTTCAAACAGCTTTTTCGTATATAAATCAAGTTTAACAAACCCCACGTATTTGCTCTCATAACTGTTGACATCAACATCCACAATATTTTTAATCAGAGACAGTACCTTGCTTTTCTTACCGTCTCCAGTGGCATAAATAAAATAATACTGGCTGGCTGCTTCTTTGCTTATATACCAGATCTCCCTGCTGGCCTCTGTAATCATAGCAACTCTGGTTCCATAAATTTTATTATCCAGATTATTTGAATAAATCATACAATTTCGGACTTCATATCCATCCAGATGAAAGGATTTATTCACCTCGATACTGACATCATTCCCCATGACGTAAGGGTTCTTCTCCCCCGTTCTCCCTTGTAGGGTGTTTAGAACAATGGTATTATTGGACAGCTGCTTTAAGCTGTACTGATACTGATTTAATTTACTCTCAAGAGACGTTGTATACTGGGCAACCAGCTGGTTATGAGAGGCAATCAGCTCCTCTGTTATCATATGGCTGATCTTTCGAAGCATCAGAGAACTGATAAAAAGGATGGGTACAATACTTACAACAGCTGTAAAAGTAACAAGCTGGGTAAATATGGTACCTGAATGAAATATTTGTCGAATAACACTTTTAAGCCTGTTTTTCATATTCCACCTCATTAAATTGATGAAAAGCTGTAAGCCAAAAAAGAACAGGATATGTATCTCTACACATTCTGTTCTCCAAAAACACTCGATTTAAAACAATTGCTTTCTATTCGTTCTTCAATATCCAGCTTCAATATATTGTTCAATTAATTTATCCAACTCCACACTTCTAAGATAAATCACTTCGCCATCCTCGTGATCAATACTTGTATTTAATCTTTCCCTTGCAACTTCAATATTCTGTATTAACTCTTCTTTTGACATTATCATTTCATGATTCTCCTTTGCTCTTTATTCGTATCTGTCTGTGTTTGCAGAAGAGCACAAGAGTAGATATCACTACCAAAATCAATGACAGCGCCTGAGACACCGGTATGCCAGTACTAAAGAAGATCAGCTGATCCGTACGGAGTCCTTCGATCCATACTCGTCCCAATCCATAGCCCAGCAGGTAGATAAGAAGCATTTCACCATCGAACTTTTTGCGTTTCCGATACCAAAGCATAAAAATCAAAACGCATAAATTCCACACTGATTCATAAAGAAATGTGGGATGAACCTGAATAAATTCCACACCGTCTTTTACAATTAAGTGGTTTAAAAGCTCCTTAGATATCATATTCTCATTAACAAGCGCCCTTCTGATTCTCATAGCAAACAGGCCGTCTGTATATCCGCCGAATGCCTCGCAATTAAAGAAGTTTCCCCATCTTCCTATAATTTGCCCGGTAATTAATCCCAAGCAACCAGTGTCCGCCAAAGAAAAGAAGGAAAGTTTCTTCACTCTGGTGTAAACCGTGAGGGTAATGACAGCTCCTATGACGCCACCGTAGATTGCCAGCCCTCCTGCTCTGGTATTGAATATCTGAAGCAGATCATCTTTATAAGTATCCCAGTCAAAAATTACATAATAGATACGGGCTCCCATAATAGAAATAATGATTGCATACAGTGCATAATCCAGATAAATATCCGGATCCTGCCCTCTGCGTTTTGCATCGCTTGTCGCAACCCAAAGACCTGCCAAGATTCCAATTCCTATGATAATACCGTAAAATGCAATGCGGAATCCAAATATCGAGATACTGTTTCGCAAGTGGTCAATGGTTATTCCCAAATGCACAAAACTAATATCTGCCGTATTTGCCATTCGTCTTCTCCTTTCGATGTTTTCTTTATTTTACCCCGCTAAAACACAAAAATCAAACATTATCGCCCGACATATTCAACTATATTTCGACAAGCCCTTTGTTCTTTTTGTTTTTCTCTTTTAATTTCGTGGATAATATGATATTCTATATTAGTTGTAGATAAAAATCAACCATGAATATAAACAATATTAGGAAGGTATTTGATATGAAATTAGGTATTGTCGGCTTGCCGAACGTAGGGAAAAGTACTTTGTTTAATTCACTCACAAAGGCTGGGGCAGAATCTGCCAACTATCCTTTCTGTACCATTGATCCAAACGTAGGAGTTGTTCCTGTTCCGGATGTACGTTTAGGACAGCTGGCCGCATTGTATGATTCCGCTAAAATCACACCTGCAGTCATCGAATTCGTAGACATCGCTGGTCTTGTAAAAGGAGCATCCAAAGGAGAAGGACTTGGTAACCAGTTTCTCTCCAACATCCGTGAAGTTGATGCCATTGTCCATGTAGTACGCTGCTTTGAAGACCCCAATGTCATTCACGTAGACGGAAGCGTAGATCCGCTCCGGGATATTGAGACCATTGATTTAGAGCTGATTTTCTCTGATCTGGACATCCTTGACCGGAGAATTGCCAAATCCACAAAGGGCGCAATGAATGATAAATCTCTGGCAAAAGAATTAACCATCTTAAAGAAAATCAAAGCCCATCTGGAAGACGGTAATCTTGCCAGAAGCTTAGAAACAGAGGATGAGGAGGAGGCTGTATTTATCAGCAGCCTTAATCTTCTTACTTATAAGCCGGTGATTTTCGCCGCTAACGTATGCGAAGATGACCTTGCCGATGACGGTGCTTCCAATGCTTATGTGGAAAAAGTCCGTTCCTTTGCAAAAGAAAACAACAGTGAAGTTTTTGTCATCTGTGCTCAGATTGAACAGGAAATTGCAGAGCTGGAAGAAGACGAAAAAAAGATGTTCTTAGAAGATCTTGGACTGACTGAATCAGGTCTTGAGAAACTGATTGCTGCCAGCTACCACTTACTGGGCTTAATCAGCTACTTAACAGCCGGCCCTACCGAAACCAGAGCCTGGACCATAAAAGAAGGGACTAAGGCACCTGGCGCAGCTGGAAAGATCCACTCCGATTTCGAACGAGGATTTATTCGTGCTGAAGTTGTTAATTACCAGGATCTGCTGGATTGTAAAACCTATCCCGCCGCAAAAGAAAAAGGTCTGGTACGATTGGAAGGAAAAGAATATGTTGTAAAAGACGGAGATGTAATTTTATTCCGTTTTAATGTATAAATATGTTACTACCGCCGGCATGAAACCGGCGGTTTCTTTATGCAAATTCTGATAAATTTTGTCAAAATGTTAATTGCTCTTGTAAACTCTTTTTCTTATGTCATAATATGACATGGCTCTGAAAAGACAGACAGGAAACGAAACACAACAGAATGAAAAAGGGAGTTACCGCACAGATGAAAACATTAATAAAAGCAGTAATTGCAGGGATCGCTATCAGCACGGGGGGCATCATTTATTTAACCCTGGAGAACCATATTGCAGGTTCTTTCTTATTTACTATCGGGTTATTTACCATATACACCTTTGGCTTCCATCTATTTACAGGCAAGGTATGCTATATTGTGGAGGAAAAGCCTTCCTATCTCCTGACCGTTCTCCTGGTGTACATAGGTAATTTTGTGGGAACCACAGGAATGGGAACCATATTCAGACATACAAAACTCTCCAAGTTAACAGCCCACGCTGCAGATATTGTCAGCATAAAGCTTTCGGACACTTTATTCAGCACCTTTATCATGGCCATTTTATGCGGCGTGATGATGTGCATTGCAGTTATCGGTTTTCAAACCATTAAGGATGAAGTTGGAAAATATTTTGCTCTGGTTCTTCCAGTCATGGTATTCATCCTTTCCGGATATGAGCACAGCATTGCAGATATGTTTTATTTCACCATGGCAGGTGCCTGGAGCGCCAAGGCATTCTTATATATTCTGGTGATTTCCGCGGGAAACTTAACAGGCGGCTGTCTGATTCCCATGGCAAATAAATATTTAAAAGAAGAGGGATCACCTGCACATTCCTGACAGGTATGATTCCCATAGAAACAAGGGCAGAAATCCCCATTGTATGGATTTCTGCCCTTGTTTTATTATATAAAGCTGCTGATCAGATCCTTAAGAACCTGATCTTGTATTTCTCGTTTTATCAGGGGAGTGCCGTTATTTAAAATTCCGTTTTTCCTGTGAAAATCCAGCTTATCCTCCCGATACAGAATGCCGGTGGGGATTTTTTCACTTACTTCCATTGACATTCTGATGGCTTCCAGGCGATTGGTTGGGTCATAGTCATCTCCAAGGGGCGCTGCCATATTTTTATAGTAAGCAAAGGTATTTACTTTATTGAAGGTAATACATGGCTGAAGAATATCCACAAAGGCATATCCCGGATACAGGATCGCTTCCTTCATAATATTTACCAGCTGCTTTGAATCACCACTGAAGCCCCTGGCTACAAATCCCGCACCTGAAGCAATTGCCAGAAGTACTGGATTTAAAGGCGTATTTAAGTTGCCATCGGTCTGAACTCCTGTGACAAATCCTTCCCCGCTGGTGGGTGATGCCTGCCCTTTGGTCAGACCATAGATCTGATTGTCATGAACAAAATGAGCAATGTTCACATTTCTTCTTATATTGTGAATAAAATGATTGCCTCCTTCGCCGTAAGAGTCACCGTCTCCGGAATTCACTATAACAGTAAGCTCCTCATTGGCGATTTTAGCGGCAACTGCAGCCGGAAGCGCCCTTCCATGAAGCCCGCAGAAACTGTTAGCGTTTAAATACTGGGGCGTCTTCGCGGCCTGGCCTATTCCTCCGACCATCAATACTTTATTTGGTTCTATGCCCAATTCCTCCAGCGCTGTTTTCAGGCTGTTTAAAATGGAAAAGTTTCCGCATCCCGGACACCACGCTGTTTCATAAGTTTTGAATTTATCCATCTACCTGGAACCTCCTTCCAGCACTTTTTCTGTAATTTCTTCACCTGATATCTGCCTGCCGTCATATTTTAAAATACTCTTATGGCATTCGATTCCCGTCTGCTCTCTGATTAGGGAAGCCAGCTGGCCTGTCGCATTTTGTTCTACGTTGATTAACGTCCTGCCTGTCGCATAAAATTTTAATTTCTCCTGAGGAAGGGGATAAATATCTCCAAACACCAAGGCGCCATAGCTTCCTTTCCCCTTTTTATTTAAAAGAGAGACTGCCTCTTTGATAGGGCCGTAAGCAGAACCCCAGCCAAGTAACAGTGTTTCACAGTGCTCCTCTCCCATAAACTCCGGTTCTGACAGTTCCTCTATCAGACCCTTTAATTTTCTCATCCGCTTATCCACCATCTGGATTCTGACCTCTGCAGATTCCGTGATCCAGCCTCTTTCATCATGTTCATCACTGTCAGCAGCAACAATATAGTCTGTAAGCCCTGGAATAAGCCTGGGGGAGATACCATCTTCCGTTATCCTGTAACGCAGATATTCTCCTTCTGCTTCCTTCACATGACTGACTTGTTTCAGTCCCGATATGTCAAAGGGCTTCACACAGGCTGTTGAATCTCCAAGATACTGGTCACTGAGCAGTATGACAGGGATCTGGTATTTTTCTGCCAGATTAAGGGCCCGGAATGTCTGGTAAAAAGCATCTTCCTGATTTCTTAAAGCTATCACTAATCTGGGGAACTCTCCCTGAGATGCGGAAATAACAAATTTTAAATCACTTTGCTCTGTGCGGGTAGGCAGACCAGTTGCCGGGCCAGGCCTTTGCACATCTACGGCTACAAGGGGAATCTCTGCAATACCGGAGAATCCCAGCGCCTCCACATTTAAACAGAATCCGCCTCCGCTGGTTCCTGTCATAGCCCTTGCGCCGGCAAAGGAAGCACCCAGTGCCATGTTAACAGCAGCAATCTCATCTTCTGCCTGTTCCACCACGATTCCTGCCTTATGTCCTACAGAGGCCAGATATTCTAAAACTGCCGTAGAGGGAGACATTGGATAGGCAGAATAGAATTTAAGTCCTCCTGCCACTGCTCCAAGCCCTAAAGCCTCACTGCCTGAAATAAGCATATAATCTTTATAACCGCCTTCCAGATGGTTAAATTTTGCTTCCACGGCAGAATATCCAGCTTTGACTGCATTTAAATTAACCTCAAGAATTTCCTTCTTCATGACATCAGCCATCACTTCCTCAACATAGGTAAATGGCTCACCAAAAAGCTTCAATACCGCTCCTACTGCCACACTTGCAGAAGCTTTCCCATTCCCAAGTTCTTTAGCAATTTTGTTCATGGGTAGTTTCATGACTCTTAAGTCTGTATCAGGATAATCAAAACTGCTGTCACATAAGACAAATCCTTCTTCCTTTAATTCACGCTTATGTAAATCAATGGTTTCCTCATTCAAAGCAATAATTCCATCTAGACGGTAACTGTGGGAGGTAATGACCTCCGTCCCAAAGCGAAGAAGGGAAAAGTTATGACCTCCCCGCACCCGTGACATGAAATCTCTGGTTGTATAGATATAATAGCCGGAATGTTTCAGCAGTTTTTCTAAAATTGAGACTGTGGTATCGATGCCTTGACCGGCAGCACCACCAATCAGTATATTATACATAGGTTTTCCTCCTTTTAAATTTTGACTAATTATAACTTATAATAGTATTATTTTCAATATATAGAACGTTATTTTAAAATTTTTATATTTTATTGTTATTAATTTAATTATTACAGTTAATTTCTTTTACTATTTATGGTATAATTGTAAATATTATTATATAAACGGGCGTAAAAAATAACCAGAGACTGTATTAAAGAAGAGAGACAAATACTGTCTCTCTTCCTATTACTTTTAATTTTAGCGATGGCTTTGATCTTTAAATCCAAAACCGCCACTTATCACTATCACTTAAACTTAATTTCGGTTCTATACTGAATGTTGGGGTGTGCTTGAAAAGCACACTTCCAACATTCTTCTTGTTGTAATAAAATACATCTAT
>SVDU01000001.1 GCA_015057705.1 Paenibacillaceae bacterium
TCCATTCCATACAGAGTTAACATCAACAACCAATAAAAGAAATAACTTGTCCATCCACCCATTGGTTTGTTGTAGATAGGCTGTCGCCCCCTTGCGAACTCATAAAGAGTTAACGCTGTCATCTGAGGTTGCCGGTACAGGAACTGATCAGTTGGAAACAAGATCTGGAGGGAGAGAATTGCAGAAAAGAGAAAATCTGCTTTATGTGGGGATTGACCTGCATAAGGAAAGTCATACCGCAGTGATGGTGAATTGCTGGAATGAGAAGCTAGAGGTTGTTGTCATTGAGAACAAGCCCAGTGAATTTAAAAAGCTGGCAGAAAAGGTGAACAGAAAATCCAATCATCTTGGGCTTGAACCCATTTACGGATTGGAGAATGCATATGGCTATGGCAGAAGTTTAGCTGTCTGGCTGATTGAAAAAGGTTACATTGTAAAAGACATTAATCCAGCTCTGGCTTATGATCAGAGAAAAAGTGCACCCATGCTCCGTAAAAATGATGAGCATGATGCGTATTGTGTGGCAACGGTACTCATAAACCAGTTGCATACTTTGCCGGACGCAAAGCCAAAAGATAATGAATGGACGTTGTCACAACTGGTAAATCGGAGAGATTTACTGGTAAAAGACGGAATCCGTTTTAAGAATGGACTTCATGAACAAATATCCATGGCATATCCCAGTTACAGTAAGTTCTTCAGCGAGATAGATGGGAAATGTGCCATGTACTTTTGGAAGACCTATCCATCCCCTGTTCATTTACAGGGAAAAACGTCAGAAGACCTAACAATCGAATTTAAGACAATATCTCGTATTGCAAAAAAAGACAAAGCTGAAATGATTCTGGATTGTGTTCAGAATGATGGAAATACCTTTCGTGAATATCAGGAATCCAGAGATTTTATTACAACAAGTTTGGTACGGGACTTGGAACATCAAAAAGAAGAATTGGCAGGACTTGATCAAGAAATCGAAAAGATCCTGCTTAGTTTTGATTATAAACTGACCAGTATGCCGGGTATAGGGACGTCGGTAGCCAGTAAGCTGATTGCAGAAATCGGAGATATCCGAAGATTTCCCAGTGCAGATAAGCTGGCAAGATTTGCAGGAGTAGCTCCTGTAAAGTTCAGCTCAGCTGGAAAAGGCAAAGAGCAAAGTTCCAGACAAGGAAACCGCCAATTACATGGACTGTTTTATTTCCTGGCGGTAACAATGGTTTCCAAGCCAAAGAACGGAGTACCCAATCATCCGGTATTTTATGACTATTACATGCGAAAAATCAGCGAAGGAAAGACAAAATCTCAGGCACTGGTCTGTATCATGCGCCGATTGGTGAACATTGTGTACGGAATGATGATAAATAAGACAGAATACCGGGAACCGATTCGAGGTGAAGATCAGTAGTTTTTTTCCTTAAAAATAGCACGAAGATGTGCTATACTTTTTTTAAAATGAATACGAATTTTTACCGTTCGTCGGATATCTCAGTACTCCACCTGAGGGGGCGGGTAAGCTAAAACCATCATTAACTGATGGCAGTAAACCTATTGGAAAGTATTCTCCACCTAATTCACCTGGACTAATTAGACAAAATGAAACTGCAGATTTGCTTGCTTCTAAAGGTTACAAGGTTGAAATGTTAGAGGAAGTTCCGGGTGGAAATGGATATGGAATTAAACCTAATTCAAATCCTGATTTCTTAATTGAAGATAAATTTTTGATTGTTATGCTCCTAAAGTAGATACAAATACTAAAGGAATTGTAAAGGAGATATATAATAAGACTAAGAAGCAAACTCCAAATATTGTAGTAAATTTGGATGATTATGCTGGAAACATACCTGAATTAACAGATTCTTTACTAGGAAAAATAGATGGAGATTTAAAATATCTACAAGAATTATATTTTGTTAAAGATGGTGAAATTATTCATATATTTGGGAGGTAAGAATGGAATTTGAGTTATTTTTTAATACATATTTAAATTATAATAATTTTAAAGATATAATAGTAACGACATTTGCAGAAATTGCGAAAAAGGTTGATATTAGGAATGATGAGGATGGATATTATTTGAGTCATGATTATTTTAGCATAACAATCTTTAAAGAAACATTTGGTTTAGATATGATAGAAGAAGACTACAATTTAAAAGTTACTTCAAGTATTAGTATAGATTTATTTGCAAAAGCAGTAGAAGAGGGGATGCGTTTATTGTTAAAGGTAATAGGGTCTTTGTTAAAGAAAATTGAAGGAGATAGTATCTTTCTGGGAGATTCGTCTACAATTATTTTTAAAAAAGTAGATAATGTAATTTACACTTATAACAATCCAGAACAGTATTATTTTAAAATATCATTTGATGACTTAGGCGAGGGAGTTGATGTTAAATATATAGAATGAGATGATTATATAGTTTTACATAATCATCAATCTACTATAGGAGTAGTTCATAACCCCGTAAATCTTTTGCATGAATGGACATTCCCTGCAAGTGTGACTCCGATTACGACCCCAATGCCGAATATCCGACCCCTATGATAAATCCTCTCAGTCCGCATTGCGGGCTGATGTTAGCCGAGTCGGGGAAGTTTTTGACCCCGGCTCTTTAACCTGCATCATTTTCGACCCCATGGTTCAACCCTGCTTTTGTAGCAAAATAGACTGAAAATCTTCCAGTTCGGAATTTTATAAATGGATGCGAATGTGCGACTTGAGAAATATAAAAAACTGGCATATATGCGATACTTTTCTGTAAAAGCGACAGGAAGACGAACAGTAGGTAACGGTAATCCAAACACTTAGCAGGTAAAAGAGTAAAATCCATCTTTTTCAGATTTGCCCAACGAGGTGTTTAATTGCCTGAATGGCATACATGTTCCACCATCAGTTTTAAAGGTCACACAGGGGCAGTATTTTGCGATACAGGGCAAACAAAAAGTGGTATATTAATTCTATTTCACCAGAAGCTTAGCCAGATCATCTACCCTATGGTTCATGGTGAACCATGAATTTACATCAAACTGGTTCTATGGTAAAATGGTGCTGCCGGGGGTTACAGGGGGGAATACTCTTTCTGTAGCTCCCTTTTCTGTTCTTTTTTCTGACGTTCCATCTCTCAAAAATAAATCCAGAAATGAGTTGCAATCCATTCCATACAGAGTTAACATCAACAACCAATAAAAGAAATAACTTGTCCATCCTCCCATTGGTTTGTTGTAGATTGGCTGTCGCCCCCTTGCGGACTCGCAAAAAGTTAACGCTGTCATCTGAGGTTGCCGGTACAGGAACTGATCGGTTGGAAACAAGATCTGGAGGGAGAGAATTGCAGAAAAGGGAAAATTTGCTTTATGTGGGGATTGACCTGCATAAGGAAAGTCATACCGCAGTGATGGTGAACTGCTGGAATGAAAAGTTAGAGGTAGTTGTCATTGAAAACAAGCCCAGTGAATTTAAAAAGTTGGCAGAAAAGGTAAACAGAAAGTCCAATCATCTTGGGCTTGAACCCATTTATGGATTGGAGAATGCATACGGCTACGGCAGAAGTTTAGCTGTCTGGCTGATTGAAAAAGGTTACATAGTAAAAGACATTAATCCAGCTCTGGCATATGACCAGAGAAAAAGTGCACCTATGCTCCGTAAAAATGATGAGCATGATGCATATTGTGTGGCAACGGTTTTGATTAACCAGCTGCATACTTTGCCGAACGCAAAACCAAAAGATAACGAATGGACGTTAGCTCAATTAGTAAATCGGAGAGATTTACTGGTGAAAGACGGTATCCGTTTTAAGAACGGACTCCATGAGCAGATATCCATGGCATATCCCAGCTATAGTAAGTTTTTCAGCGAAATAGACGGAAAATGTGCCATGTATTTCTGGAAAACCTATCCATCTCCTGTTCATTTGCAGGGAAAGACAGCAGAAGACCTAACAATCGAATTTAAGGAAATATCCCGTATTGCCAAGAAAGATAAAGCAGAGTTGATTCTGGACTGTGTTCAGAATGATGGAAATACCTTTCGGGAATATCAGGAATCCAGAGATTTTATCACAAGAAGTCTGGTACGGGACTTGGAGCATCAGAAAGAAGAATTAGCGGGGCTTGATCAAGAAATCGGAAAAATCCTGCTTAGTTTTGATTATAAACTGACCAGTATGCCGGGAATTGGAACTTCCGTAGCCAGTAAGCTGATTGCAGAAATCGGAGATATTCGAAGATTCCCCAGTGCAGACAAACTGGCAAGATTTGCAGGAGTGGCACCTGTAAAGTTCAGTTCTGCAGGAAAAGGCAAGGAGCAAAGCTCCAGACAAGGAAACCGCCAGTTACATGGACTGTTTTATTTCCTGGCAGTAACCATGGTGTCCAGACCAAAGAACGGAATGCCCAATCATCCGGTATTTTATGACTATTACATGCGAAAAATCGGTGAAGGAAAGACAAAGTCTCAGGCATTGGTCTGCATTATGCGCCGTTTGGTAAACATTGTGTACGGAATGATGAAAAATAAGACGGAATATCGGGAACCGAATCGAGAAGAAGAACAGTAACTTTTTCCTTAAAAACAGCACAAAGACGTGCTATAATTTTTTTATTGAATAAAGATTTTCACCGTTCGTCGGATACCTCAGTACTCCACCTGAGGGGGCGGGTAAGTATACAGGAATTGGTAAGACTGGAAAAGGTATTCCTCAGGAGAAGGTTTCTCCTGACGTCTTAAAACAAATAGAACTAGATTCAAATGCTGCTTATGGTTATTCACCTAAAAAAGGAACTCCATATGAAAAATATGATTTTACTGATATTGCAAAAACAAATGAAAATAGGTTGATAAGAGAGGAGTATTTAGAGCAGTCAAAGGTAATACAAAATGAAATTGAAGAAATGACTAAAGTGGGAGCTTCTAAACAAGAAATTGCTGATAAAGTTGTTAATATGAGAAATGCTGATAAAGTAAAAGCAAGAGCTAAAATGCCCCCAGAAGATTTAGCACCGATAGAACAAAGAAATCTTAAAATATATGGTAATAAGATAGGACCAGATGCTGAATGGTTATTTAAGAAAAATAAGTTAAAATTCCCAAATAAAACTGATACTGAAATTTGGGAATATATTATCGAAAATTCAATGAAAAAAGATCAGGTTATAAATACGCTATTAGGTATAGATCATTAAGGAAAAAATATGAAAGGTGGAAGAGATATTGAAAATTGTATTTAACAATTATCCTGACATAACAAAAGTTATTATCTGGCAAGATGGGAAGTATAATATATTAGATGACGACGCTGATATATCAACTCAAGGTATTGCTGGAATTACAGAAAACAATAATCTAGTAGGTGTTTTTGTAGATAGTAAAAAAGTTTTTTTCGCTTTTGAAACTCAAGTATATTCACTCTCACCTACAGAGTTTGAATGCAGTAATACATATATTAATAAAGATGAGAGATGCTTTATATTAAAGAATAGAGATATAGAAATTTGTAATATTATTTATAACCCTTTTATTGATCCTGGTATAATGTTTTATGAAGTAGATCTAGAAGAATTTGACATTCTTTTATTTTTAAGTAATAACGTTTTAAAGAACAAAGAGACTTTAGAATCATTTATAGAATCCAAGTAATTTTGCGGTGTACTTACACAGACACCTTAATAACCCTTGAACTTGATTAATATCTGAGTAGTTACAGCCACCTAACAGGTGTCTCTTGTCCAATTTACAGCCACCTGAAAATTTTATCAACCTGTCTAAAAATTCTTAAGCAGTCGGCATTGCCGTCTGCTGTGAATCGGTAGGAGCACCGTAAGGTGCACCTGCCTTTAACCTGCATCATTTTCGACCCCATGGTTCATCCCTGCTTTTAGAGCAAAATAGAACGAGAATTTTCCAGCTCAGGAATTTATAAATGGTTGCGATTGTGCGACTTAAGGGATATGAAAAACTGGTCTATATGCGACATTTTTCTGAAAAAGCAACCGGAAGACGAACAGGAGGCAATAGCAATCCAAACAGTTATCAGGAGCAAAGGAAGAATCCTATGTTTTTCAAATTTGCCCAACGAGGTGTTTAATTGCCTGAATGGCATACATGTTCCACCATCGGCTTTAAAGGTCACACAGGGGCAGTATTTTGCGATACAGGGCAAACAAAAAGTGATATATTAATTCTATTTCACCAGAAGCTTAGCCAGGTCATCTACCTATGGTTCATGGTGAACCATGAATTTACATCAAACTGGTTCTATGGTAAACTGGTGCTACCGGGGGTTACAGGGGGTAAAAGATACTCTTACTGTGACTCCTTTTTCTATTCTTTTTTCTGCAGTTCCTTTTCCTGAAAATAAATCCAGAAATGACTTGCAATCCATTCCATACAGAGTTAACATCAACAACCAATAAAAGAAATAACTTGTCCATCCACCCATTGGTTTGTTGTAGATTGGCTGTCGCCCCCTTGCGGACTCATAAAGAGTTAACGCTGTCATCTGAGGTTGCCGGTACGGGAACTGATCGGTTGGAAACAAGATCTGGAGGGAGAGTATTGCAGAAAAGAGAAAATCTGCTTTATGTGGGGATTGACCTGCATAAGGAAAGTCATACCGCAGTGATGGTGAACTGCTGGAATGAAAAGTTAGAGGTAGTCGTCATTGAAAACAAGCCCTGTGAATTTAAAAAGCTGGCAGAAAAGGTGAACAGGAAATCTCGTCATCTTGGAATTGAGCCCATTTATGGACTGGAAAATGCCTATGGCTACGGCAGAATTTTAGCTGTTTGGTTAATTGAAAAAGGTTACATTGTAAAAGACATTAATCCAGCTCTGGCTTATGATCAGAGAAAAAGTGCACCTATGCTCAGAAAAAATGATGAGCATGATGCTTATTGTGTGGCAACGGTTCTGATTAACCAGTTACATACCTTGCCAGATGCAAAACCAAAAGATAATGAATGGACGTTGGCTCAATTAGTAAATCGGAGAGATTTACTGGTGAAAGATGGTATCCGGTTTAAGAACGGACTCCATGAGCAGATATCCATGGCGTATCCCAGCTACAGTAAGTTCTTCAGCGAGATAGACGGGAAATGTGCAATGTATTTCTGGAAGAACTACCTTGATCGCTTAAATATTGCAAAACAAAATGGGGCAACTTACGAATTGTTTTCTAACACCCCGATACCACAATCAATAAAAGATTGGCTTACAAAAAAAGGAATTCCTTTTACGGAAATTTTAGATTAGGAGGCTTACAAAATGTCGTATTCCGTATCATTAAATGTGAAGTTGGATTCAAATAATATGCTTTGTTGTAAAGAAATTATTAACCTTTTATTAAAGACGGGATGGAATATTCAAAAAAATAGTAATATTACATTTTTACCTTTAAATGATGATGATATGTTTGAGTGGACAACATCAGAAACAACATTAAGTGATTTCATTAAATTGGTAGATGAAAAAGAGTATTTAGAAGAAACAGTTGGGGTGGAGTTATATTGGGAAGATACAGATATTGGTGGACACTTATTGATGTTTAATAATAGTGATTTCTCATTTGATTTAAATATAAATACTAAATATATTGGAGAAAAGGTCAAAATCCCAGATTTTAACTGGTATGCTGAAAGAATAATTCCGTATTTAAGTCAGGAATATCATATAATAGAGTATAAATTTGAATTTATTTTTTAAGATATAAGAAGTTAAAATGTGTAATGTATATTGGCAAGAATAAATTGATGAAATTTTATGCGGTGACCTACACAGACACCTTAAAAAGCCTTGAATTTGGCTGATTTGAGAGTTGCTACAGCCACCTAATGGGTGGTGATTTTGCCTTATTATAGCCATCTAATAAAAAAATGGCTTTGACCACAAATCCTTAAGCAGTCGGCATTGCCGTCCGCTGTAAATTGGCAGGAGCCCCGTAAGGTGCACCTGCCTTTAACTTGCATCATTTTCGACCCTATGGTTCATCCCTGCTTTTGTAGCAAAATGGGGCGAAAATCTTACAGTTCAGGAATTTATAAATGGTTGTGAATGTGCGACTTAAGGAATATAAAAAACTGACATATATGCGACACCTTTCTGCGAAAGCAACAGGAAGACGAACAGAAGGTAACAGTAATCCAAACACTTAGCAGGTAAAAGAGGAAAATCCATCTTTTTCAGATTTGCCCAACGAAGTGTTTAATTGCTTGAATGGCATATATGTTCCACCATCGTTTTTAAAGGTCACACAGGGGCAATATTTTGCGACACAGGGCAAGCTGAAAGTGGTATATTGATTCTATTTATCAGAATCTTAGCCAGATCATCTCCCCCAAGGTTCATGGTGAACCATGGGATTTACAGGAAATTGATTCTATGGTAAACTGGGGCTGCCGGGGGTTACAGGGGGTAAAAATACTCTTTCTGTAGCTCCCTTTTCTGTTCTTTTTTCTGTCGTTCCTTTTCCCGAAAATAAATCCAGAAATGACTTGCAGACTGTCCGAAAACTCGATTAAAATCATAGAGGAAGGCGAAGAAACGTCTGAGGTAATTGTGAAAAAGGAGTACAAAACAAAAAACGCCCCTATTTAGGCGGTGACCATTTCCAACATTTTCTTCGTACCCAGCAGATTCAGCACCCGCTTAAAATTATATCCTAAAAAAGACAACGCTAATTCAGCGGCGGCTTTCACTCTCCCTTTGACGAGGAGGTAATAACCGTCATTCCATCGTTTGACCGTACCATAGGGATGCTCCACGATTTGATTTCTGATGCGAAGTTTCCGTTGGTTTGGGTAATATTTCATAACAACAACTTCGCGTTTTGGTACATCAATTGGGATGAACCGTTTAACAGGCATTTCAAAATTTCTTCGTCGTTGCCGTACCCCTTGCAAAAAATCTATACACGTACTTATAAGACGCTTACAATAATATAGCTTCTTCCCATGCCATTTGCATTTTTAAGATTTATATAATGCTTTTTGCATTGACGATTGTGACTTGTGACACTACAACTATGTGAAGTTATTAACTATAATCAGATTATAACAAAAAGCACAGGAGAGTGAGAATTTGAAAAAAGTATTAATTGTTGATGATGCTGCATTTATAAGATTGTCTTTAAGAAGAATTATTGAAAAAAGTGGCTTCGAAGTTATAGGAGAGGCTGAAAATGGACTAGCTGCTGTAAAGCTATACAGGCAATTAAAGCCCGATATTGTCACAATGGATATTACAATGCAGGAGTTAAATGGTATTGATGCTCTTAAGATGATAAAAAGTCTAGACAAAAATGCCAGAATAATTATGATCACATCTTTAGGACATAAGGATAAAATAGGAGAGGCCATAAGAGCTGGTGCGGTCGCATTTATATTAAAACCTTTTAATGAATCGTTTATAGAAAAATCACTAAAATTGGTAACAGCAAAACAATAAAAGTATAGCATTTTATTAAGCAAAATAAGGCAGGAGAGGTATAAGATGGCGAATACAATTATAAATGAGCCAATGCTAGATATGTATACTTTTGAGACAAATCATTTAATTGAACAAATGGAAGAATTAATTCTTCATGGAGAAAAAAGTAATCAATTTTTACTATCAATAGATGAAAGTTTTAGAATTATGCATACCATAAAGGGCTCTTCAGCTATGATGCTATTTAATAATATCTCAGAGCTTTCACATGTTGTTGAAGATTTGTTCTATTATCTCCGTGAGAATGAGCCTGTACAGATTGACTACCAAGCCTTAAGTGATATTGTTCTTGAGTCTGTAGATTTCATTAAAAATGAATTGTCAAAGATTGAAAAAAGCTGTCCAGCAGATGGAGATGCCAAAGTAATAATTGATGGTATAAAGCGATTTCTAATCAATCTTAAAGAATTAAATGGAGACTGTTACATTTCTAAAAATGACAATAGTAATTCACAACCTGCTATGCATAAACCCTTCATAAATTCAGTAAAAGAAATAGATTTATCTGATAAACGAAAATATGAGGTTGTAATTTTTTTTGAGGATGGTTGTGAGATGGAAAACATACGAGCTTTTTCTATTATTCATATGCTTTCCGATATTACCTCTGATTTAAGTTATTATCCTGAAAATATAATTGATGATGATACTACAATAGAGCAAATCAAAAAAGAGGGATTTAAAATATCTTTTAAAACATTAACAAGTGTTGAATCTATTCGGGAATTACTTGAGAATACGGTTTCCGTGAAAAATCTGGAATTATCTGCTCAAAATGACATTGTGAATATGATTGAAGCTCAAAATGACAACTCTTCACAATGCCAGACTAACTTACTAAAACAGGAGCTTATAACCAATAAAGAGTTGAGTGTACAGAATCATTTACATTCTACTAAAAATCAAGGAATGATTAGTGTCAATCTATCAAAAACTGATCGGTTAATGGACTTAATTGGTGAATTAGTTATTGCCGAAGCAATGGTTACTCAAAACCCGGATCTTAAAGGATTGGAGTTAAATAATTTTGATAAGTCAGTAAGACAACTCCATAAAATTACTGATGAACTGCAAGATGTAGTAATGTCGATACGAATGGTACCTCTTTCTACGATATTCTATAAGATGCATCGAATCGTAAGGGATATGTGCAAAAAGTTGGATAAAGAAGTAAAATTTGAAATGATCGGTGAAGAAACAGAAGTGGATAAAAATATAATTGATCATATTTCGGACCCATTAATGCATTTGATCCGAAATGCAATTGATCATGGTATTGAATCAAAGGAAGATAGATTGTTAAAAGGAAAACCCCAAGAAGGTAGGATTATTTTAGAAGCCAGGCATGCAGGTAGTGATGTACTTATTACTGTCAAAGATGATGGGAGGGGACTAAATAAAAGAAAAATAATTGATAAAGCGGAGAAAAAAGGTTTGCTTTATAAGCCCGAAGAGGAAATGTCTATTAGCGAAATATATAATTTGATTTTACTGCCAGGCTTCTCTACATGTGAGAATATTACTGAATTCTCTGGGCGTGGCGTTGGTATGGATGTAGTTGTAAGAAATATTGAGACCATCGGAGGCACTGTGTCGATAAACAGCACAGAAGATCTGGGTACAACAGTTACTTTTAAAATTCCGCTAACATTGGCTATTGTTGATGGAATGAATGTATGCGTTGGAAAATCTCGTTATACCATTCCGACAACATCAATTAAAGAGTCTTTTAGAGCAAATCTCGCAGATATTATTTGTGATCCAGATGGGAATGAAATGATAATGGTTAGAGGTCAGTGTCATCCTATCCTAAGAATACATGAGTTTTATAGAATAAAAACAGATGTAATTCGATTAGACGAAGGAATTGTTATTATGTTAGAGCATGAAGAAAAAAAACTTTGTATCTTTGTGGATCAATTATTAGGACAGCAACAAGTAGTAGTAAAAGCACTGCCTAGCTACATTAAACAAAGAAAAAAAATAGTAGGGCTAAGCGGATGTACAATATTAGGGGATGGTAATATCAGTTTAATTTTAGATATTGAAGGGCTCTTAAAAGGTAATATTAATTAAAGTATATTTACCAGTTTCATCCCTGACGAAGTAGAGATAAGAACTCGGGTTTGTCAGATTCATAAATATCTTGGCAATCTGAAAAAACATCTGCCAATGAAAGCTGAGGGGTTATTCTATTTTTAAGAGTAAAAGAACCAGTAAAATCAAGGGATATGGCGTTTCGCAAACGCCTAAGAATAATATTTACTAGGGGGTAAGATGTTTACCTGGAGCGAGAATTTTAGTGTACAAGATTATGTTATAGATGAGCAGCATAAAAAACTAATAGAACTAATATACAGAGTTGCTGCATTATTAAATAATTATGATGATCAATTTACAAATGTCTACGAGGTGGTTATTGAATTGGACCGGTATATTATAGAACACCTTGAATATGAAGAAGAACTTATGAAAAAGAGTTGTTATCCAATCATGAAAGAACATATATTGCAACATCATCAATTAAGATACAAGATGTCACAACTGAATGTCTTTGAAATTGAAAAATCATACGAGTTTTATGCTGATTTACTTGCATATCTAGTTGAATGGTTGTCAAAACATATTATGGATACTGATAAGAAGTTAGGATTATTTTTACTAAATAAAACAAACTAGCAACAAGATGGATAATACCTTACTGGCTGTAAGGAATATTAACCATAATTATATTGTAGTAGAAAGGAGTTGCGATATGACAGAATCAATAATACAAGAATTGATTGACCAGGAAGAAGATACTCAAAAGGGAAGGTTTCTTACTTTTACATTAGGTAGTGAATGCTATGGTATGGAAATACAGTATGTGTCCGAGATTATTGGCATACAACCCATAACGGAGATGCCGGAGCACCCGGAATATGTCAGGGGAATTATTAATCTACGAGGGAAGATTATCCCGGTAATGGATGTTAGAATACGATTTAAGAAACAATCGATAGAATATAATGATAGGACCTGCATTATTGTCATTATCATTGATGATGTATCGATTGGATTAATTGTGGATAGTGTAGCAGAGGTATTAACCATACCTGATCATGATATTGTATCACCTCCGGATATAAGTGGAGTATCCAATAAGTACATACAAGGAATAGGTAAAGTAGGTAATGAAGTTAAAATGCTTCTAAATTGTGACAAATTGCTGAATGAACAAGACGTAGAGTATCTCGCTACCATATAAAACAAGGAGGAATAATATATGAAGTGGTTTTACAATATGAAAATCGGCGCAAAGCTGATCATGGGATTCTTATTCGTTGCATTGATTGCAGGTGTCGTAGGAGGTATTGGAGTATATAATCTTAATAAAAATGATAATCTATATACAGATTTATATACTAATTATGGTATCGCATTAGGTGATATAGCTGATGTTTCAATTTTTTATCAACGTAATCGAGTAAACTTAAGAGAATTATTATTAGTGAAAGATATACAAGATAAAAACAATATTGTAGATAAGATCAACGAATATGATAAGCAGGTACAAGATTCATTGGCTAGCTTTGAACAATCAGTACAATCGGAAGAAACAGCAAAAGAATTATCAAATCTGAAGACTGCGATAGAGAAATATGCTCCGGTACAGGAAAAAGTAATTGCTCTAGCGCTTTCAAATCAAGAAGATCAAGGTCTTGAAGTTTTACAAAGTGAAGGACAAGCTTTATCAGACGAGATAAACAGCACGATCGATAACCTGTTTGCAAATAAAAACAAAAATGGTAAATCGCTATCAAGTCAATACACTGTCGAGGGGGATAAAAACATAATAACGATGATAATTATAGTAGTCATCGCGATGGTTATAGCCGTTTTTCTTGGTTTCTTTCTCTCCCGTATTATTAGTAATCCAATAAAAAAACTAGTAACTGTTGCAGAAAAAATATCGGATGGGGATTTGGATGTAGAGGTAAAGATTGATACAAAAGATGAAATGGGAATACTCGCAGCTGCATTTGGAAAAATGGCTAATAATTTAAATGAAGTAATGTCCAATATCAACTCAACATCTGAACAGGTTGTGTCCGGATCAAAACAGTTGTCAGACTCCAGTGTATTATTGTCACAGGGAGCAACAGAACAGGCATGTGCTATCGAAGAATTAACGGCTTCTCTTGAAGAAATATCGTCACAGACAGGGCAAAACGCTCAGAGTGCAAATCAAGCAAATGAATTGGCTGAAGCAGCAAAGACAAATGCGGTTCAAGGGAATGAGCAGATGAAACAGATGCTTAAGGCAATGGATGAAATTAATGACTCATCAGGGAATATATCGAAAATTATAAAGGTAATAGATGAAATAGCATTCCAGACCAATATCCTTGCACTTAATGCAGCGGTAGAAGCTGCAAGGGCGGGACAACATGGAAAAGGTTTTGCAGTTGTTGCAGAAGAAGTAAGAAATCTTGCTGCTAGATCAGCAAATGCAGCGAAAGAAACTACTGCAATGATTGAAGGCTCCATCAGGAAGGTTGAGGATGGAACTAAAATTGCTAACCAAACTGCCGATGCACTTAATAAGATTGTGGAAGGGGTAGCGAAGGTAGCGAATCTTGTCGGAGATATTGCGACTGCTTCCAATGAACAGGCTATGGGCATTGCACAAGCAAATCAAGGGATTATACAGGTATCTGAAGTAGTGCAGACCAACTCTGTTACCTCGGAGGAGAGTGCAGCAGCCAGTGAAGAACTTGCTGGACAGGCAGAGCTATTAAAACAACAGGTTTCAAAATTTAAACTTAGAGAGTCGTATCAGTACAATGGCTACAGTAGACATGAGAATATAGATCAAGAAGTTCGACCAATGCTTGAAAGCTTATTTAATAAGAAAAAACCAGAACCAGTAAAAAAGAAGAGTGAAGAATCAACAAGTAGTTCCAAGAAAATAATATTAAGTGATAAGGAATTTGGAAAATATTAATTATTAACAACAAGTGATTAATATGATAGTAATTTGCAGATGGGGAGAGTGTAGCAACGCTCTCCATCTATAATAGTGATAAAGGTTGTTCTTATTTTGTAAGTTTTGTTCCAGGTCTCCGTTGCACGAAGCGTTTCGGGATAAGCACGTAAATCCAAATGTAAATCATACGACCACAGCGAGTTGGATAATAAAGACCCATTTCATCAAGGTCAATATGGGTTTCAAGAAGACACAGAAACTGAGGTTTGTCAGATTATGATGCATTTGGCGTTTTGCAAACGCCTAAAATAGGGATAATAATGAAAGGTGAGAATATGGTTACCATTACGGATAAAGAGTTTAATCAATTGTCGGAATATATAAAAACAAACTATGGTATATTTCTCAAAAAAGAGAAAAAAACTCTTGTTTTAGGTAGACTACATACAGTGCTGGATAATAAACAGTTTAATAATTTTTCGGATTATTTTAAATATATAATATCAGATAACTCAGGCGATGCGGCTACTACTTTATTGAATCATATAACTACAAACCATACTTTTTTTATGCGAGAAGCAATTCACTTTGACTACTTTAGGGATAAAGTGCTCCCGTATCTTGCTAATACAGTGAATAAAAAAGATTTACGCATTTGGTGTGCCGCATGTTCATCTGGAGAAGAAGCTTATACACTTGCTATGGTCATAGATGAGTTTTTTGGAGATAAGAAGCAGGGATGGGATACTAAGGTTTTAGCAACTGATATTTCAGAACGGATTTTAAATATTGCAAAAAAAGGAATTTACAGCAGTGAAAGAATAGCTCCATTACCTTCACAATGGAAGATCAACTATTTTAAAAAGTATGACACTAATAATTATATTCTGACAGATAAATTAAGAAGTGAGGTAATATATAGAAAGTTTAATCTTAAAGAGACCGCATTCCCTTTTAAAAGAAGATTTCATGTTATCTTTTGCAGAAATGTAATGATTTACTTTGATGAGCAAACAAAAAGAGAGCTAGTAAATAAGTTTTATGATATTATAGAGGATGGAGGTTATCTTTTCATCGGACATTCAGAGGCCTTGTGTATGGAAGACACACGATTTAAATACATCATGCCATCTATTTATAGAAAAGAATAGGCTCCAGTATAGTGTGATAATGATAAGCCTTCCTATATTAAAAATAATGAAAAATAACTTTCAGAATTTTTCGATTTAGTACGGTTGTTTAAAATTCCGTATTGTTATGAGTTTTTTGTTTGAATAATTTTAATTTCCATATTATAATATTGGCTGAAGCATTAGGCGTGTTAAAAATATACATACAAGCATTAGAATGTGTTATATCATTGAATCATTTACAATGTTTATGGAGGATGACATATGAGGTTAGTATCTGTCAATAGCCTGAAAGGGAACGAGGTGCTCGGCAGACCAATATATGATGAATCGGGAAGAATATTGTTATCCAAAGATGTGAAGCTGATGCCTGCGTATATTGAAAGACTTATAAATCTAGGAATTCACTCAATATATATTGATGATGCTATATCAATGGATGTCGAGATAGATGATAACATCAGTGAAAAGACCAGGCAGATGAGTAAACACGCAGTGAAGAAAATGGTGGAAAAGTATGTACGAGATGGTACGCTTAATAATGATGGTATTATAAAATCTGTTAATTCTATTATCGACGAGATTCTTGATCAAAAAGATGTAATGTTTAACGTATTGGAGATCAGAGCAAAGGATGACTACCTTTTTTCTCATTCTGTTAATGTTTGTGTACTTGCAGTTATATTAGGGATTCATATGGGATATAACATGCAGAAATTGAAAGAGGTTGCCATTGGTGCCCTTCTTCATGATGTGGGAAAGATAAAGCTATTGAAGGAGCAGAAAGAATCAATAGAAATTATTAATATAGAAAAATTACATCCCAAAGTCGGATTTGATCTATTAGGATCAAATAATTCATTCAGTGCTGTAGCAAATGTTGCAGTACTTATGCATCATGAGCATGTAGACGGCAGTGGGTATCCTCTAGGGTTAAAAGGGAATGAAATCCATGAGGTAGCAAAACTTATAACCATTTGTAATGTGTTTGATAATATGGTATCAGGTAACAAAGATATGCCGATCATGCACGTTTATGAAGTGATGGAGTATCTGACGGCAATGAGTGGTTACCTTTTCGACAAGGACATCGTAAGTAAGTTTGTCGAACACATTGCTGCATACCCTTCAGGGAGTGGTGTTATACTTAATACGAATGAGATGTGCCTGGTGATAAGGCAGAATAAAGATCTTCCTATGCGTCCGGTACTTAAGGTTATTTACGATAAAAACGGAAATAAAGTAGACGAACCCTATGAGATTGATCTTATCAAGGAACTTACGCTTCTTATAACAGGTGTATATGATTTATAGAGTTAAATGTTAAAACAAAATCACCCTCACACTGATGGAAATGCCGAATGGCGGCTGAATGGAGATATATATGAAAAATATTCATGCCAACATAAAACAGATAGACAAAACAATAAAAGAAGAATATATCAAGCAGACTTACATGAGATTTCTGAAATTGAAAGGAGAGCAGATAGAGTCTGAGATTAGATCAAGTATTGCTGCTTTAGGCCTTTTTCTAAATACAGACAGAGTATATATCTATAAGTTTTTAGATGATGTGACTATCATGCAACTTTCTTATGAATGGCTCAGAGAGGGAATTCCTTCTAGAAGAGATTCTACACAAGAAGAGCTAGCTTATCAATATCCCTGGTTAATGAGAAAAATTAAAAATAATGAGTGTGTAGTAATTAACAATGTTGAAGATATTCCTGATGAAGCCTATTCAGAAAGGGATATGATGACGAAACATTGCGTTAAGGCATGTATCATAGTTCCTATGACAGTGAATAAAATAGTACAAGGTTATGTAGGTCTGGATAGCGTATGTAGTTCTATGATATGGCAGCAGGAAGCTATAAATATGGTTCAGAATCTTGGAGAGATATGGATCGCTTATATTGAAAGATTACAGCAAGAAAGGATTCTAAGGTCGAAATTGAATGACAGCATGCTAATTCTGGATAACTCCGATGTTCAGATTTGGTTCTTAAAGAATACCACAGTTTATGGAGCTGTGAACAATTCTCATGCACGATTTTTTGGTAAGAGTAAAGAAGAATTAGAGTATAAAGACCTATATGAGGTGTTTTCACCCGAAACAGCCAATTTATTATGCAAATTATACTGGGATATGTTTCAACAAAAGAGAGAGGCTATAAATGAAATTTGGATAGATGATAGTAGGGGGATAAACAGGCTCTTACAGATTAAAAGTAAACCAAAATTTGATTTTATTGGTAATATTGAATACCTGGTATGCACGGCACAGGATATTACTGAGCAAAGAAAAACACAAGAAGATTTATTTAATGCTAAGAAAGCTGCAGAGGAAGCGAACAGTGCAAAAAGCCAATTTCTTGCAAATATGTCTCATGAAATTAGGACACCATTGAATGGCATTATTGGATTTATTGATCTTCTTATGAGGACTAACTTGAACGAAGAACAATCGGATTATCTAACGCAAATAAATTCAGCTTCTGATATTTTACTTTTTCTTGTAAATGATATCTTAGATTACTCGAAGATAGAAGCAGGTAAGCTGGAATTAGAGCATGCTTTGTTTGATGTTCATGCTCTCATAAAAGAATCGGTGAAGCTATTTTCTTCAAAAGTAAATGAAAAGAAAATAAAAATGGAGCTATTAATTTCACCCGAAGTTCCGGAAATTTTATATGGTGATCCAGGGAGAATAAGACAGGTATTAAATAATCTTATTAGTAATGCAGTGAAATTCACTGAAGTCGGTAATATAATCGTAAGACTTGTAGTTTTAGAAAATAATGAAAAGTATATAAAGCTCCAATTTCAGGTAAATGATACAGGAATTGGAATGAGCCAAGAGCTGTTATTAAAACTATTTAATGTATTTACTCAGGCAGATGCTACGACAACTAGAAAATATGGTGGAACTGGTCTTGGACTTGCGATTTCTAAGCGACTTATCATGCTAATGGGTGGAGTAATTAGTGTAGAGAGTGTATTGGGTAAAGGCTCAAATTTCTATGTTGAATTAGATCTTGAAAAATACAAAATCCAAGATGAGTTTAGTGCAAACAACTGGCCTAAGATAGAAAAAAATGTGATTCAATCACCTGTTAATCTTAGTGAACCTATGCCGTTATTCTTGAGTAACATGAACAAACAGGTTACAGGGATAACAGATTTGACTTCGAATCAAATAACACAGAATAAATATAACAATGTGTTGCTGGTAGAAGATACAGTAGCAAATCAGAAGCTTGCCACTGCCATGTTAAATCTGCTCGGATACAAAGTGGAGTTAGCTGAAAATGGACAACAAGCAGTTTTCATGTGTAAGAATAAAAAATACGATATAATTTTAATGGATTGTCAGATGCCTTTACTGGATGGATATGAAGCAGCTTATATAATAAAGACAAACGGTGAATTAAATCAGAATACCATTATGATCGCAATGACCGCTCATGCAATGGAAGGTGATCGTGCCAAGTGCATAGCAGCAGGAATGGATGACTATATAAGTAAACCTATAACAATGATTAAACTTAATAATATTATACAAAAGGGGTTAAGTAAATATTTATGTCATCAGAGTGATACATAAAGTATCACTCTCAGACTGTAGTCAAAGTCCCGGGCATCCGTCTGGGTTTTTGTCTTTGAAATGTGTCAAAAAGTTTAGTGTCTATAAGGACTTGGAGGCACTTTTCTGGTATAATAGGAGTATCAAAATAAAGTAAGCGTCTTATAAGTACGTGTATAGATTTTTGTTTTACCTATGGGATAATGATCCATTCTGGCTTTCCCGAATTCGCGACTGCAGAGCAAGTGGACAGAAAGTTTCTTGCTGGTGCGAACATAATGGGACGGTACCGTATTAAAGATCCAAAAACGAGCAGAGCCAGGCAGAAAATAGCATTCGTCCTTTTACAATTGGCAGAAAGAACTGGCTGTTCTCTGGCAGTCCCAAAGGAGCCGAGGCAAGTGCTGGTATATACACTCTAATTGAAACGGCAAAAGCCAATAGTCTGAGTCCCATGAATATATTCAGTCTATTCTTGGTGACATCCATGGAACTTCATTCCTAGAACATCCTGAATATCTGGAAGAATACATGCCCGGGGATTCGCTGATTCAGAAACTGTGCCGATAAAGTCAACCTTTCATTATAACGGAAGGTTGGCTCTTTTTAAATACACAATTTTATTTGACGCTTACGATGGATTCTAAATCGAACCGTTTATCTTTATAATATCAAATGAATGGTATTAATCCAGGCACTTTTATAACTGGATCAGTAATATACCTGGACCACAAGCATATAGAATGCGTAAGAAAACAGGATATATACGGGTCATATTCCTTTCTTTTTAAGAAAAGACCGTATTGGCGTATATAATATTATTAAGTTAAGCAGCGAGGCTGAATTTTTATCCGTGTAAATGGGAATTATCACACTAACAGTCAAAACGGAGGTTATCAAAATGAGACAAACAAATAACATTCTTACAGACAAGGAAATGGAATTAGTCAGACGCCTATATAGATATAATGAATAAAAAGACTAATTATTAAAAGTCAAGTCTAAAAATGGAATTTTTGAATGAACTGCAGAAATGCATTTCAGATATATTTGAACCTAGAAAGCGCGTTTTTTTGCAAGATATGTAGAAAACGTATTATCCCAGTGACATACAAATTTTGTGGCATTGTATAAAGCATACCGCACCTTTTTAAAACCATCTGTGTGGTAGGAGAAATTAACTAATCCACAGTATCTAAAACAGCATAGCCTAACCTATAGAAAAGGTAAAGAAGGTCTATGACTATATAATACGAGGAGTAATTAAAACAATGGAACAGAAAATAGTAGATATTAAAGCATTTCAAAAAGATGTTGGTTTAGATTGTGACACAATAAAAGAACTCTATCTGGTATTCGTTGAAGAGTTAGAACATGGAAAACATACTGCAAATACGCAATTGTGTTTCGAAAATTTTACAGAGTTGATGAAAGTCGTACATGATATTAAAGGTATAGCAAGCAGTTATAAGGCACAGGAAGTTTATGAAATCGCTAAGAGCTTGGATATTAAGCTAAAGAGTCAAGACTATGATAGTATAAATACATATGTATTAAAACTAAACCATGCCATTGACCAAGCTAAAAGAGAAATTTTACAATATTTCAAGTAGGAGAATACGAAAAACTATTCAGCTCTTGATGGTTTTCTTGATGAGGAGCTGAATTAAGAACTGTTCTGGCTTTCTATATTAAATGGTCTAGCAGAAGAAAGCCTTAATAAAATTAAATTAACCAAAAGTAAACTTCTGCTAAATGAATGTTATTATAAAATCAACTAAGGTTGGAAAGAACCTATTAAGCGCTTACGTTGGAGATCTATTTTGAAGAAGGTTTATCTTAATTATAAAGCTTTCTAGGCTGTCAGTAGGCAGCTCTTCTTGACATGGCCGGAATCTGCATTATAATAAAAAAAGGGGAAATATCGAAAAAATGATTTTTCCCCATGGTAACTGATTATCTTATATCAGTTTTTTGAGTTTTCACAAACTTTGAAACAGTCTCTAATAAAATGCATACATCCTTTATGAGATGATATTGTTCATTAAATCAAGTTATTCTTAAGTGCGAATACGGCAAGTTGAGTTCGATCTTTTAACTGCAATTTATTTATAATTTCAGTGATTTTATTTTTAGCCGTTCCTTCTGCCATAAACAAAGCTGTACCGATCTGCTTGTTATCCTTTCCATCCACAATCATACTTATAATGCTTAACTCTTTTTTTGTTAATGAAATATCAATATCATTTATTTTAATAACTGTACTTTTTTGCTTATCATCTTGCTTTTTATTATCGTTTTGATTATCACTTGTTTCAAGTGAAATAAAATTTAAGACTTCCCTGTCGATGGTCGCTAATCCAGCAGCAGTACTCTTGATTGAAAGTATTAATTCCTCAGCTCCAATATTCTTGCATATATATCCATCTGCTCCATTTTTAATTGCATCAACTACATCTGACCCGTCGGAGGATGACGATAAAATAAGTATTTTTACTTTAGTATATTTGGATTTAATAAGTTTTGTAGCTTCAGTTCCGTTACATACAGGCATCGATAAATCCATTAAAATAACATTTGGGATAAATGTATTGCAAAAGTTAAAGGCTTCTTTACCATTTGTAACACAGCCCACGACTTTTATATCACTATTATTTTCTATAATATGTTTAAAGCTTTCTCTCAAAAGCTTTTGGTCATCTACTATAAGTACATTAATCATTCTATCTCTCCGCTCAGTACGATGTTGACTATGTATCTAGTATACCATTTAAAACAACCTAAAACAATATCTTTTGAATTATGGAATTTATTGGAATTTTTGCGGGCAGTGGCCCGCCATGCTATTCTAAGAGTCCTGATGGTTTGCTACCAAGAGAATGGGTCGGCAATGATGGTGCTGGAGTAAAATGGAGAGGATATAGTGATGGAAATGGGAACATTACATCGTTCTTTCCAGAACAATAAAAAAACGATTAGGAGATTAATCATGAAAAGAGATTTTAGGCTTTATGATCAAAATATGCTGGACAAAGAACACTTTCCAGTACAAGCAGTTTTTAATATGGTCAGTGATGAGAGATTTATTCAGATTATAGAAGGAGTAAGTGAGGGGAGAGGATTTGGAGAAAATTTTGGTGCTTGTGTTTTTCCAGACGATTTAGATGAATATGACATTGCTACAGGAGGCATGTTTGAAGGTGTTGAGTTTGGTCTCCATAGTGGCGAAGAGGTTGTTATTGATTATGTAACTTTATATAAATATCTACAAATAATTACTTCATCTTTTATAGAGGATTATCCAGATAAACAGGAAATTTTATATAAGTTATTAAATAAATATAAGCAAAAATACAATATTGAATAATTAAAATTAAATGGATATTAAATAGAGAAAGTTATAAAAAATATAAAGACACATCTTTGTTTGCCAATTTTTGTTTTTTAAAATAAAAAGGCGAAATCAGAGATTACAATAAATCAGTGTTTTGAGATTAAAAGGATTCACGGGCTGTCTATTCTTTGATTCACTGGTAATATTTAAACGGAGTCGTTCATAACCCCGTAACTCATTTGTGTAAATGGACTTTTCTTGCAAATGTGACACCGGTTACGACCCCAGTGCCAAGAATTCGATCTCGATGAGAAATTCCTTTCAGTCCGCATTGCGGGCTGATGTAAGCTGAGTCGGGGAAGTTTTTGACCCCGGGTCTTTAACCTGCATCATTTTCGACCCCATGGTTCATCCCTGCTTTCGGAGCAAAATAGAATGAAAATCTTCCGGTTCAGGATTTTATAAAAGGTTGCGAATGTGCGACTTGAGAGATATGAAAAACTGGCTTATTTGCGACATTTTTCTGTAAAAGCAACAGGGAGACGAACAGAAGGTAACAGTAATTTAACTTGGACTAATAAATTTTCAGATGATATGTTAGAATCTTCCCTAATAATAGCAGACACGTTGGAAAAAGGTTTTATAATTTTAATATGTACAGGAGAATACAAAGGAGTTTATTACTGGGATGATTCGTACCACTTTGAATCTTCAGAAGATGATAAGAATACATATTTTATAGCGGATAGCTTTTCTGATTTATTAACACTAATTAACGAATGTAAAAACAAATAACTTTTATAGATAAAAAACTGGTGAAGAGGTGTACCTTTTAGGCCGGGCTCAATAATTCGAGATGGTGGAACAGCAGATATTATTTGAAAAAGAAACAGAAATTCTGTTAAGTAAATCAGGGTACATTCTGGATATGAGTATTAAAACTGTTAATTCTGTTAGGTGCAACTTCTTCAACTTTCCATTTACACGAGCGATACTTACGACTTTGGTACCACTTTTTTATGCTTATAAAAGCATATATATAAGTAGATATATTACACATAGGGACATGATTATACCAAAAGTTACATGAATCGTGTCAATTATTACATTAAGCACATTTTTGTTGTTTTTTGTTGTATAGTATATTATGCCTGTGATTATGGCATACAGGATTAAAAGCTATCTTACTTAAGAAAAAGGAGTGCTTAGAAAATGATTATTTGGGGATATGGAAAAGTTACAAGAAATAGAATTGGTGGAGTATTCAAAAAAAAATGTGAACATTGTAATGTGGATTTAGTATGGGAGTTATGTAAGAGGACAACTTGGTTTACTTTATTTTTCATACCAATTATTCCTTACCAAGTAGTATATTGTATTGAATGTCCTATTTGTGGCAGTTACATAGAAATTACAAAAGAAAGGTTTCTTATGATCAATGAGGAAATTATGAGAAAAAAGGAAAGTGGTTATGTTATGTATGATACCTATGAAACGTATTATATAAAGTAAGATGAGTAAGGTCAAAAATTCGCTTTAAGAATAAGTATATATGAGACAGGATCAAAAAGGATGCCCACTGTGTATGAGCGTCCTTTTTTAGTTGAACCAATGAGATTTCTTATCAATTCCCATTTATGCAGCCAAAGTGCATTTATTTAACAGTTTCTTTATACGCAAAAAATCTTGTCTCATCATCTATCCAGTATTAATAACCCGTATATATTTACGTATAATTGTTAAAAAAACGTAAAAGAATGTCGAGAAATAGTTAAAATTCTGCATGTTAAATGTTTAACTTGTTCAAAACAGTAAGTTTTCATATTCTTCTGGAATGGTTTTTTATATTTTGCTTTTATACGTTAAATCTGTATAAATTGTACACAAAACAAAACATTGACATCCCTTTTTCGTGTGATATAATGAGCACGAATTGATCAATTATGTAATTTGACATCTTAGGTTTCGACATTTTATATAACTAAAAAGTAATTTTTACGCTATTATTGACAGAAATTATAAAAAGTAAGGTGATGAATGTATGGATGCGATTACGGTATTGGTATTATTTCCTCTTTTGGCAGCGCTTGCTGTGCTTTTAGTAAAAGAGGACGAAGTAAGAAACAAAATTGTCCGGGTGAGTGCAGGCATAACAGCTGCTTTGACGCTGGTTGTTGTCTGTTTGTTTTTCCATAAGGGAATTGCTTATTCCTACCGTTTGGAAACTGTAATCGATTTAGTTATGGCAGTGGTGGAAGTGGTACTTGCCGCTTATATTATTACAATTGGTATCCGTTATAAAAATTATGCTATTTCTGTTCTTTCCTTTCTACAGACTGCAGCCATACTCTGCTTTGAACTGACCGTAAAGAGGCAGATTGAAGTGGAGAATGCGATTGTCTTTGATAAACTTACTGCAATCATGGTAGTAATCGTGGGAGTGGTAGGAAGCCTGATCTGTATTTATGCTGTGGGTTATATGAAAACATATCATATGCACCATACCGAATATGAGGATCGCAAGGGTTTCTTCTTTGCAGTTTTGTTTCTATTCCTTTCCGCAATGTTTGGTATTGTACTGAGCAATCAGCTTACATGGATGTATTTTTGCTGGGAGCTGACTACATTCTGCTCCTATTTACTGATCGGGTACACAAAAACGAAAGAGGCAAGAAACAATTCGTTTCGTGCACTTTTTATTAACCTCTTAGGAGGAGCAGCGTTCGCTGCCGGCATCATTATTATCGGCGTGAGCAGACATACACTGGAACTATCTGTATTTACAGCACAAAAGCAGGATGCATACCTGATGATTCCCGTATTTCTGCTGTCTCTGGCAGCACTTACCAAATCGGCACAGCTGCCGTTTTCTTCCTGGCTGCTTGGCGCCATGGTTGCACCTACCCCCACATCGGCTCTGCTCCATTCGGCTACCATGGTTAAGGCAGGCGTGTATCTAATTATCAGACTGGCTCCTCTTCTTGGAGCTTCTCCAGTGGGTAAAACAGTCACACTTGTAGGCGGAGTCACATTTTTGGCATGCTCTTTTATGGCGATTTCCCAAAGCGATGCCAAGAAGATTCTGGCCTATTCCACACTGGCAAACCTGGGACTTATCGTTATCTGTGCCAGCGTTGGAACGGAAGAATCCATCTGGGCAGCAATCCTTTTAATTATCTTTCATGCAGTATCAAAGTCTCTGCTCTTTATATCTGTTGGTTCTGCGGAACATCAGATTGGAAACAGGAATGTGGAAAACATGGATCTCCTTCTTGGGATTTCAAGAAAGCTGGCTCTGTGTATGATGATTGGTATTGCAGGTATGTTCCTTGCGCCCTTTGGTATGCTGATTTCCAAATGGGTGGCAATGAAAGCATTTATTGACTCCAATAATATTCTGATTGTAATTATCCTGGCTTATGGCAGCGCAGCGACTCTGTTTTACTGGACCAAGTGGATGGGTAAGCTGGTGTCAAAAGTTAATATGAGGCAGCAAAGTGAAAACGAATTTCACTTAGATGAGGAGATTCCCATTACAATCCTTGCTTGTCTGGTGGTAGTATCCTGCTTCACTTTTCCCATTGTATCCAAATATGCCCTGATTCCTTATTTAAATGAAGTTTTTATACGTCAGGCTTTGATGCCCATTGGAGAGGGAGATATCAAGCTGATGCTTTATATGTTAAGTATGCTTATTATTCTGCCAATCAGCTTTATACCGGTTTATAAAAATGATAAACGAAGAAGAGTTCCCATTTATATGGCAGGAGAAAACACGGGAGACAATGAGACCTTTTACGGAGCCTGTGGGACTAAGCGGCAGGTGGAACTTCATAACTGGTATATGGACAGCTATTTTGGAACAAAGAGGTTATCCTTCTTTAGTGACATATTATCTTTTGTCATTCTCATCTGGGGAGTGATACTGTTGATCGGAGGGATTGCATCATGATGAGCGTTCTAAGAATTATGGGGATAATAATTCTCGCACCTGTGGTGGGCGGTCTGCTGACAGGTATCGACCGTGTTATCACTGCCCGCATGCAGGGCAGGCAGGGTCCCCCTGTTTTACAGCCATTTTACGATGTGCTGAAGCTGATGCAGAAGGAATCCATTGAAGTCAATTCCATGCACCGTTTTTTCGTGTATGTATCAATGGTATTTGCTGTATTTACCACAGTGATCATGCTTTCAGGCGGAGACATTTTATTGGCAATCTTTGCACTGACACTTGGATCTGTATTCTTTGTTCTGGGAGGTTACGCGTCAAATTCTCCATATAACACCATCGGATCGGAGCGGGAGCTTTTACAGATTATGGCTTATGAGCCAATGGTGCTTCTTACCTGCATTGGCCTTTATTACGCGGAAAAAAGCTTCTTTATCAAAGATATTGTCATGACTGACAAACCTTCCATTCTTTATCTGCCCGGAGTTTTCATCGGACTGGTATTTGTCCTGACATTTAAACTGAGAAAATCCCCCTTTGATTTAAGTATGTCCCATCATGGACATCAGGAGATCGTTAAGGGTATTACCACCGAGTATTCCGGAAAGGATCTGGCTGTGATTGAGGTAACCCACTGGTATGAGGTGATCATATCGTTATCTCTTGTTTATGTATTTTTTGCCACCTCTGCACCCGTCAGCCGATTGGTTGCTGCAATTGTGTGTCTCGGTGTGTATCTGTTTGAGATAATTGTGGATAACTGTGCAGCGAGGCTGAAATGGCAGCATGCACTTAATTCTGCGTGGATTGTTACGGGAGTAATGGGTACGGTGAATCTGGTGATTCTTTCATTTTTTATGAAATGAAATTCCGGGAAAATTAAGGAGAGTGCGTATGAACTTGAATGTGGTTAAGAAATCACCCTGGATTCTGCATTATGACGGAACAAGCTGTAATGGCTGTGATATCGAGGTACTGGCGTGTCTGACGCCATTATATGACGTGGAACGTTTTGGGATTATCAATACCGGGAATCCCAAGCATGCGGATATCTTACTTATCACAGGCAGCGTCAATGAACAGAATATCCCTGTTGTAAAGCAACTTTATGAACAGATGCCGGAACCAAAAGCAGTGGTTGCCGTTGGAATTTGTGCAACTTCCGGGGGCATCTTTGCAGAATGCTATAATGTAGCAGGTGGAGTTGATAAGGTGATTCCAGTAGATGTTTATGTGCCAGGATGTGCAGCACGGCCGGAATCTATTATTGATGGCGTAGTGAAAGCCCTTGATATTCTGGCTGAGAAGAAAAAAGCGATGTCGAAAAAGCGGATTGGAGAAAAATGAAAGAACAGATATTAAAAGAAATCTCCCCCAATGATCTGCTGCCGGAGATTATGAAAATAAAAAATGATGGTTACCGGCTGGTAGCGATTACCTGCACCAATAAAAATGGAATGGAATTAACCTATTCCTTTGATAAGGATTATGAATTGCTGAATATCCGGCTGACCACAGATACAGAAACTGAACTGCCAAGTATCAGCATTCTTTATCCCTATTCGTTTCTCTATGAGAATGAGATAAAGGAATTGTTCGGAGTAAAAATAACAGGCATTATGCCGGATTTTAATAATAATCTTTATAAGATTCCGGTGAAGACACCATTTGGCGTGAACGAATAGCTGGCTGTGGCAGCCTGCATCAGTATGGAGGTTATTTATGGGAAACAGGACAATTGTTCCGTTTGGTCCCCAGCACCCGGTTCTTCCGGAACCGATCCACCTGGATCTGGTGCTGGAGGATGAAACGGTTGTAGAGGCAATTCCTAGAATTGGATACATTCACAGAGGCTTGGAAAAGCTGGTGGAAAAAAGGGATTATCAGCAGTATTGTTACGTGGCAGAGCGAATCTGCGGAATCTGCTCGTTTATGCATGGAATGGGATATTGTATGTCCATTGAGCGTATTATGGATGTAGAGGTACCGGAGCGGGGCGAGTTTTTACGCACAATCTGGGCAGAGTTATCACGGCTTCACAGCCATCTTCTCTGGCTTGGACTCCTGGCTGATGCCTTTGGATTTGAAAGTCTGTTTATGCAGTCATGGAAGTTAAGGGAACAGGTTCTGGATATTTTTGAAGAGACCACAGGCGGACGTGTCATTTTCTCCGTATGTGATATCGGAGGAGTAAGAAAAGACATCAGTCCCGAGACGTTAATGAAGATTAAAACTGTTTTAACTGAGATGGAAAAGGAATTAAAAGAGACAACCAGTGTCTTTATCAACGATACCACAGTGAAGCTGCGAACCAAAGGCGTGGGAGTTCTGACAAAACAGATGGCGTTTGATTTAGGCGCAGTAGGGCCAATGGCAAGAGCAAGTGGAATCGAAATGGATATGAGAACACAGGGATACAGTGCATACGGCAAGCTGGATTTTAAACCCATTACCAATGATGGTGGGGATTGTTATGCCAGAACCAGAGTAAGAATTAAGGAGATGTTCCAGTCAATTAATTTAATCAGACAGTGTATTGATTTAATTCCTGACGGTGATATCAATGTGAAAGTAAAAGGAAATCCAAACGGAGAACAGTTTATCCGGCTGGAGCAGCCCCGCGGTGAGGTTGTTTATTATACAAAAGCAAACGGAACCAAGTTTTTGGACAGGGTAAGAGTCCGGACTCCTACCTTTGCTAATTTGCCTGCATTGCTTGAAACTCTAAAGAACTGCTCGCTGGCAGACGTACCCATATTGATTCTTACCATAGATCCCTGTATCAGCTGTACGGAGCGGTAACCAACAGATACACAGCCAGACAGGTAACAGGATAACATGTAAATGCTGCCATAAGCAGCAGAATCGAGGGTATTATGTCTGTATTTAAGATGTCAAAGACACTGTTAAAGAATATATTCCATGGTCCCTATACCGTGCCATATCCGGTAAAGAAGAAAGAAACCTATGAACGGACCAGAGGGAAAATTGGAATTTCCATTGATGACTGTATTTTCTGCGGTATGTGTGAAAGAAGATGTCCAACCGGGGCGATTCAAACAGATAAGGCAAAGACGTCATGGAGCATTGAACGGCTGAAATGCATCCAATGCGGTTATTGCAGTGAGGTCTGCCCGAAAAAATGTCTTACCATGGAAAATCAGTACACAGCACCATCATATGGAAACGTAAGGGATGAATACATAAAATGCACGAATATCCAATCACCAGGCGAATCATAGAAATCGCCGGAGAATACGCAAAAGACAATGGTGCATCTGAGGTAAAGGTGATCAATCTTGTTGTAGGAGATTACTGCGGTTATGTGGCCAGTTCCATTGAACTTTATTTTGAGCTGATTGCGGAGGGAACTCCATGTGAGCACGCAAAGCTTCATATCGAGAGAGTGGTTCCAAAACTGCGGTGCACAGGCTGCGGCCAGCTGTTTGTCAGAAAGCCCTTTACGTTTGAATGCCCCCTTTGTAAGGGAGAAGGAACACCCACTGAAATAGGACAGGAATTTTATATTAAATCCATTGAAGTACAGGATTTAAATGAGCCGTAAAAAGGCTTGTTTTACGAAAGGCAGGAAGGTTGTCATGTCAGAAAATAAAGAAATTGAAATCATGCAGTCTGTCTATGATAAAAATGACCAGGTTGCAGCTAAGATCCAGGCTTCCCTGACAGAGAGCGGTATTTTTGCCGTCAATGTGATGGGAGCGCCGGGAGCGGGAAAAACCACCTCTCTGATTCAACTGATCAAACGTCTGGAAGAAGTAACTGCTTATGTAATTGAGGGTGATATTGAGGCGGATTTTGATACAAAAACCTTACAATCCCTTGGCGTAAAAGCGATTCAGATCAACACCGGCGGAGCCTGCCATCTGGATTCTCCGTTAATCGGACAGGCGGTAGAGGATCTTCATATCAGTGATGGAGTATTATTTATTGAAAATATTGGAAATCTGGTTTGTCCTGCCGAATTTATGATTGGTGAGCATGCAAAAATGCTGATATCCACTGTAACGGAGGGAAGCGATAAGCCTTATAAATATCCCCTGGCATTTGAAAAGGCAGATTTAATTTTGTTAAACAAATGTGATCTTTTGCCCTATGTAGACTTCGATGAAGACTTTTTCATGAAGGGAGTACGGGCATTAAATAAAACAGCTCCGGTAATCAAGGTTTCAGGAAAGACCGGAGAAGGTTATGAAAAGGCAGCAGAATGGATAGTGGAAAAAACAAAGAAACAGCAGTAAAAATTAAAGTCTGCGGTATTGTACAGGGGGTTGGATTCCGACCCCTTGTTTATCGTGCAGCCAGGGAACTGGGGCTGAAAGGCTGGGTACGAAATGTTGGCGGTGATGTGGAAATTGTGGCACAGGCATCAAAAACAGCATTGGACCGGTTCTTATCTGATTTAAAAGAAAATAAAGATCAAAGATATGAGATTTTAAATATGGAGATGGAAGCGTTGCCAGTCTCTGTTTTTGATGATTTTGCTATTATACCAAGCGGTGAAGCAAAAGAAGTTTCCATGATACCTGCAGATCTGCCAGTCTGCCCGGAATGCTTGAAAGAACTTGCTGATCCATCGGACAGAAGATATGGCAATCCATTTATCAGCTGTATGGCCTGCGGTCCCAGATACACCATAATAGAAGAAATGCCGTATGACAGAGATAACACTGTCATGAAGGATTTCCCCATGTGCAGTGCCTGCAAGAAGGAATACACCTCTCCAGAAAGCAGACGATTTCATGCGCAGACAATTTCCTGTAATGACTGCGGACCCTATCTTTTATACCAGGATAACAGGAAGCAGGAGGCAGAAGAGCTAACCGACCGGGAGGCCTTAAAAAAAGCCATAAAGGTTCTGGAAAATGGCGGAATCGTGGCAGTAAAGGGAATCGGAGGTTATCACCTGGTGTGTTCGCCTTTTCTCGAGACATCGGTAGTCCGGTTGCGTCAATGCAAAGGACGGGAAGAAAAGCCTTTTGCCGTTATGTTTCATTCTATTTCAGAAATAAGGAAGTACTGTGATGTTTCGAAAGAAGAGGAAATACTGCTTACATCCAAAGCAAGACCCATCGTACTGTTACCCATGCAGGAAGACCTCATGGCCCCGTCCACCAATAAGAAAAGCCTGTACTGCGGCGCGTTTCTGCCCTATACTCCCCTCCAGCATCTGCTGACGGAAGAACTTGGCCCCCTTATTATGACAAGCGCCAATGTATCAGGACAGCCAATTATCCGTGAAGATGATTGTATGTGTTCTTTTTCGGATCCATACCTTGAAGGAATATTGTATCATAGAAGAAGAATAGTAAGATCCGTAGATGATTCTGTAGCGAAGATCGTAGCAGGCAGCCCTCAGCTTATCAGAAGGAGCCGGGGATATGTTCCCTATCCGGTTTTTCTGCAAAAAGAAAAGGCTGGGGAAGCAGAGGTTTTTGCTGCAGGAGGAGATTTGAAAGCTGCTTTTTGTCTCAGCCGTGGGGCAAAAGCAGTTGTATCCCAGTATTTCGGTGATTTAGAAGAATGCAGTGTTATGGAGGAATATAAAAGATCCTACAAAGATCTGACGGGTCTTTTAAACATTAACCCAAGACTGGCAGTTTGTGACCTGCATCCCAATTATTACTCTTCCCGTTTTACCCAGAGTCTGATGCTCCCTATGGTAAAAGTTCAGCATCATCATGCCCATATTGCATCTGTTATGGCGGAGCATGGGCTGGAAGGCCCTGTAATAGGCGTGGCATTTGACGGAACCGGTTATGGAACCGATGGGAGCATATGGGGAGGGGAATTCTTAATCTGCGAAGGAACGGAATTTGTGCGGGCTGCTCATTTGAGCCCCTTCCCGATTCTTGGTGGTGATCAGTCCATGCGGGATGGAAAAAAGACCGCAGTCTGTTATCTCCATCATGCAGGTCTTGACAGTTTCTTTCCAGATGAAAGAAAACAGCTCATAACGGCTGCACTGGATCAAAAAGTTAATACGGTTTTAACTTCCAGTATGGGCAGGCTCTTTGATGCAGCGGCCTCTGTCCTTCAGATTGCCCATGAGAACAGGTATGAGGGAAAATGCGCCATACTGCTTGAGCGGGAGGCTGAAATTGCCAGAAGAGAACATATAATACCTCCGTCCCTGCCATTTCTGATAACAAAAGAGGAGGGCGTTTTAAAACTGGACCCCAGACCATTTTTTGAAGCAGCAGTAAACTGCAAAGACAGAGAGAAAACCAGTGCGCTTGCTCTGAGTTTTCACAATTCAGCTGCAGAAGGAATTGTAGAAATCTGTGAAATGCTGAGAAGTTGTTACCATACCAGTGAGGTGGCACTAAGCGGAGGCGTATTTCAGAACACGGTACTTACAGAACTGACGATTCCCCTTTTAAAGGAAAAAGGCTTTCGGGTATACGTAAACCGCCTTGTTCCCCCGGGGGACGGCGGACTGAGTCTTGGACAGATCTACTTAGGCAGAGAACATTGGAAGGAAGGCAACACGTAACTGGAAGAAAGGAGAAAATCTCATGTGCGTTGCAATACCAGGAAAAGTCATAGAGATACGGGGCGATTATGCAAGAGTAAATGTAATGGATAATATCACCGATGTGAATATAAAGCTTGTGGATGCTGGAATCGGAGATTATGTTCTGATCCACGCAGGCTGTGCCATAGAAGTAATAAGCGGGGAAATGGCCCAGGATATCTTAAGCCTTTTTTCAGAACTTCAGGAGGACAGGTATGAAGATCCAGGAAGTGATTGATGAACTGAAATCTTATGATGGGAAACCGGTAAAAATCATGGAGGTGTGTGGAACCCATACTTCCAGCATTTTTAAAAATGGAATCAGAAGTATGATTTCTCCTAAAATTAAACTGATTTCCGGCCCTGGTTGTCCGGTTTGTGTTACCTCAGCTGCTTATATCGACCGACTGACAGAATTTTCTTTAAAGGAGGATCACTGTGTTCTGACCTTTGGCGATATGATGAAAGTGAAAGGAAGCAGCATGTCCTTAACAGAAGCAAAGGCAGCAGGAGGAAAAGTAAAAATCCTGTATTCTCCATTAATGGCTTTAACGGAGGCCAGAGAGCATAAAAATCTCCATTATCTGTTTGCAGCTGTTGGTTTTGAGACGACCGCACCCATCTATGCTCTTATGATGGAGGAAATGAGGCAAAAAAACATTACCAATCTGAAACTTTTAACTTCTGTAAAAACAATCGTACCGGCCCTTTCTTATATCTGTGAGAGAGAAAAAAATATAGATGCATTCTTAAGCCCTGGCCACGTCAGCGTAATTACGGGGGCTGACAGCTACCAGGAACTGGCAGAAAAATACAAGAAGCCGTTTGTAATTGCAGGCTTCGAGGGAGAGCATATTCTGGCAGCTGTCTATGAAATCATGAGGCAGTTAAAAACAGGCCGATATGAAGTGAAAAATATGTACGCCTCTGCAGTAAAGGAAAAAGGCAATGAAAAAGCCCGAGCCCTGCTTTCGGAGTATTTTGAACAGGGAGATGATTTCTGGCGGGGGATCGGTATTATTGAAAATTCCGCTTTAAGGCTGAAGAAGAAATATGAGATGTTTGACGGGGGCAGCCGTATTGAGGGCATCAACGAGGAAATGCCCAAAGGGTGCAGATGTACAGATGTAATTCTGGGGCGTAAAAATCCGGCAGAATGTCCGCTGTTTAAGACGGTCTGCACGCCGCTTCATGCAATCGGTCCCTGTATGGTGTCATCAGAAGGAGCCTGCGGGATCTGGTATCAGAATTCATAACAAATCCATTCACAATAACAGACGAAAGGTCAGGACAGGGGCTATGAAAATTGATATGTCTTACGGCAGCGGTGGAAAACAGACCGGTGATCTGATTAATCAGGTTTTTTTAAAACATTTCAATAATAAAACGTTAAACAGACTGGAAGATGCGGCGGTGCTGTCTGTTGAGGGGAAGATTGCCTACACAACAGATTCCTTTGTTGTTACCCCTCTGTTTTTTAGAGGAGGAAATATTGGTAAACTGGCTGTGTGCGGGACAGTTAATGATTTATCCATGATGGGAGCTGTTCCAAAGTATCTCACTGCAGGCTTTATTATAGAAGAAGGAACTGAGCTGGAAACCATAGAGGAGATCGCCCGCACCATGGCTGTAACTGCAAAAGAAGCAGGAGTCCGGATTGTAGCAGGCGATACCAAGGTAGTAGACGGCAATGGCGGGGTTTTTATTAATACGTCGGGAATTGGGGAAGTGATGAAAGGTGGTATCAGTATCTCTCACTGTAAACCAGGTGATGCCATTATTTTATCCGGATACTTAGGAGAGCATCATGCGGCGATTCTTTCCCACCGCATGGGAATTGAAAATCAGATTGCCAGCGATTGTGCTCCCCTTAATTCCATAGTCCAGAACTTATTGGACAGCCAGATCAGGGTTCACTGCATGCGGGACGTCACCAGAGGCGGTCTTGCCACTGTATTAAATGAAGCAGCAGAGCAGTCTTCATGCAGTGTGGAAATCTGGGAGGAGGCTCTTCCCGTTAGTCCCCAGGTAAAAGGCTTCTGCGGAATACTGGGGCTGGATCCTCTCTATATGGCCAATGAGGGAAAGATGATAGCCGTTGTCCCGGGAAATCAGGCCGAAAAGGCGTTAAAAGCAGTGCAGAACAGTAAATATGGGACAAATGCCAGAATAATTGGAACAATTTTTGAAGGAAACGGAGTCAGAATGAAAACCAGGCTTAATGGTCTTCGAACCATTGATCTTTTATATGGAGAAGGTCTTCCAAGAATCTGTTAGTGTAAGTGAAGAGGTCAGCTTATAAAAAGCGGGCTTCTTTTTTTCTTTTGCCAGAATAAATTTTATTGACGTAGTAACAACTTATTTGCTATAATAAAGTTGTTTCTTTTGGAGCAAAAGGAGAATAAATATATGGAAAAAGAAAAAAAACGTCAAATATCACTACAGCGGGCAGATGAACTGAAGGGGAGGATTGAAGATTTTCTTGAAGCAAGGAAATCAATTTCGACTGGTATCAGCAAAGAAGATGTGCTGAAGGAACGGAAAAACAGAATACTTCATATTTATTCGGCAACGGAAGAGGACTGGAATGATTACAAATGGCAATTGAAAAACAGAATTACAGATGTGGAGAGCTTAAGCCGGATTCTTCCTGTCAGCGAAAAAGAGAAGCAGCTGATACAGGAAGTAGGGGAAAAGTTTCGGTGGGCAGTTTCCCCGTATTACCTAAGTCTTGCAGATCCGGACGACAGCTTTGATCCCATACGTCTGATGAGTGTCCCAAACTATAAGGAGCTGGAAGACAGCTGTACGGATTTAGATCCTATGGCAGAAGAGTATACCAATCCAGCCGGCTGTATTACCAGACGGTATCCGGACCGCCTGATTATCAATGTAACCAATGAATGTGCCATGTACTGCAGGCACTGCCAGAGACGGCGCAACATAGGGGAACAGGATGTCCACAATTCCCGTGACAAGATTTTAGAATCGATTAAATACATCAAAGAGAATGAAGAAATCAGGGATGTTCTTATCACAGGGGGAGATGCGCTCACTCTGTCAGATCAGCAGCTGGAATGGATTATCAGCCAGTTAAAGGAGATTCCTCATGTGGATTACATAAGGCTTGGCAGCAGAATTCCCGTAACCATGCCACAGAGAATCACCAAAGAGCTTTGCGATATGCTAAAGAAATACCACCCCATCTATTTAAACACTCATTTTAATCACCCCATGGAGATTACTGAAGAATCAAAAGCAGCCTGTGAAAGGCTTGCAGATGCAGGAATCGTTCTGGGAAATCAGGCAGTTTTATTAAATGGTATTAACAATGACAAATTTGTAATGCGTGTGCTCAATCATGAATTGTTAAAGTGCAGGGTACGGCCTTATTATATTTTTCATGCAAAGCACGTTCAGGGAACCACTCATTTTAACACATCCATTGAAGATGGCATTGAGATTATGGAATATTTAAGAGGATACACCTCTGGTATGGCAATTCCCACATTTATTGTCAATGCGCCAAAGGGGCAGGGCAAAACTCCTATATTCCCCAATTACATTATTTCCAGAGGTCCGGGTTATGTAAAATTCAGAACCTGGGAAGGAAACGTAGTCAAATATGAGGATCATGAGACAAAAGATATTCATGAGCTTCTCTGATTAATTAAAAACCGCTGATCCAGATGCGATATTTCATTCGCCAATGGATCAGCGGTTTTTAACCGTTATTTTTGCATAATATGAATGGCAAAGCCTCCAAACTCACCGTCTAAATAGACATTTTTCAGTGTTCCATCTTCAAAATAAGCGGCAGTATCCATGTTAAAGGAAAAGCCTTTCTCTTTCAATTCCTGAACGGCGGAGGTTAAATCCGGTGTACGCATGGCAATGTGACCGTTTGAACCCAGGAAAGGAGCTTTCATACATTCAAAATAAGAACCTCCAAACTCAGACTTTTGCCCGTGGCGAGGCTCTAAGTTAAACATCATACTCAGCAGCTGCGCCAGTTTTTCTGCTTCTTCCGCATTTGGGGTGTTGATGCCAATATGCTCCAGTTCATATTTATTATTCATAATTGTACCTCTTTCTGATTTAAGTAATTTAGCATTTTACATTGGGAACAATAGCAGAGCTCCGGCAGTTAAAGCAAGCAGTCGGATAAAGTACATCGGAATCGTGTATTTCCAAAACTCTGTCAGTTTATATTTACCAATTCCCATTACCATAGCTGGCATCCCATCAATTGGTAAGAAATGGCCATTCCAGCCTGAAATTACAATTGCAGCAGCTGCAGCTGTCGGATTCAGTCCAAGACTCATACAGGTAGCAATCGCCATAGGCGCAAATACATATACCGTACCGATTGTGGATCCTGTAAGGGTTGCAAGTACACTTGTTAACATACAGAATACAAAAATCAGAACGAAAGGATTGATATTTGTTCCAAGCATATTGGCTACCGTTTCTCCAACTAAAGCAGTTAATCCGGTACCGCCAAGAGCATCAGCAACACCAATAACGCCAGCTGACATTAAAATAATTGGAGCACCAATGTTATTACGAATTTCATCAAAATTCAGAACACCGATCACTAAAACCAGACCTGCAGATAAACCTGGAATCATATATCCGGCATCGCCTACTTTACTTTGAAGAATCATACCAATAACAGCTGCGATAAAGGCCGCATAGGTTGCATTTTCTTTCCATTTTGGTAAATCATAAACGGTATCTTTGGATTTATCTGTGCCGGTTTCTGTATCTTCCACATTTTTGCTGGGCAGAATTTTATAACCAATTAAAGCCCATGCCACATATGCTAGGGAAAGGATCAGATTCACAATAGAGAATTTTGCTAAGGAAACGCTGGTAATACCGGATTTGGCAGCTGCTAATACAGCGATAACAATGCCATATTGTAATGTAACATTAACCGGGATCAGTGGGTGGTTAGCTGCGAAACCAGCAGCAGCGATCACCTTGCCACGTGGTAATTTGTCAGTGTACTGTATCGTAGATAAAATACCTAAAGTAAGAACATAGAATGCAGTGGAACCTGTTCCAAAGATACTGCTGGCCAGCATGACGATAATAAATAACATGATATATGCTTTGTATCCACCTTTGTTAGCCATATTCATAATTGTTTTTCTGAAAGCACCAATCAGGCTTGTTTTTTGAAGTGCTGCCACGATTGCCATGAAAGAGGCAAGCATAATAATGGTAGCGTTAGAAAAACCGCCGAAAGCAGTCTTGATATCGGTTATGCCAAAAAGAACCATTAGAAGACAGGCAAGTATTGGAGGTGCACCGAATGGAAGTTTGTCTGTCATGATCAGAACAATCATGAGAATTGTGATAGCAAGAGCAATAATCATTGGGATAGTCATTTGTTTGGACTCCTCTCTTTTATAAAGCTATATTAATTGGCAGTAGGGTACAATTAATCAATTTCAGGATTCTTTTCTGGCATGAACCATGAGGATAGCGTAATCAATTGCATTGATCAGACTCAGCTCACTGGAGCGGCCGCTGCCTGCAAGATCAATGCCGGTGCCATGGTCTACACTGGCACGAATGATAGGCAGTCCGAGAGTCACGTTAACACCTTCAACCGCTTCCCAGTGTTTTTCTTCACGGTTATAAACAAACCCTTTTACCTTTAGGGGAATATGACCCTGATCATGGTACATGGCAACAACAATATCATACCAGCCGCCCAGTGCTTTAGAAAATATGGTATCGGGAGGGGTGGGCTTCTTTTCCGGAATAATAATTCCCTCAGCGAGGGCTGCATCAATGGCAGGCTGAATTTCTTCTACTTCCTCCCAGCCAAACATGCCGTTCTCACCACAGTGGGGATTTAACCCTGCTACTCCGATTTTAGGTTCTTTTATACCCAGGGCTTTGCAGCCTTCGTTGGCAATGCGAATGCAATCCAGAACACGGTCCTTTTTAACACGATCACAAGCTTCCCGCAACGACACATGAGTGGAAACATGGACTACCCGCAGGTCCCCGTGAGCCAGCATCATGGTGTACTTTGGTGTATCCGTATAATCAGCATAAATCTCGGTATGACCGGAATAATGATGACCTGCCATATTTATGGCTTCTTTACTCAGGGCGTTGGTAACGGTAGCATCAATCTGGCCCTCCATAGCCAGCTGAATCACTTTTACTACATATTGGAAGGCTGCCTCACCACCCAGTGCACAGGCACCTACGCCAAAGGGTTTTGGTTCATTCAGTCCGGAGGTATCTGGAATTGCATCTGCAGGAATCAGTTTCAGATCCATCAGATCAATGGTGCCATAGATGTATTTGCCTTCAGCGGGAGAAGAGATAACATTCAGTTTCAAATGAATGCCATGAACTTTTTCAGCCACCTTTAAAGCATAACTTATGGAAGTTTCATCCCCTACTATCAAAGGCTTACAGCGCTCATAGAGTTTTTCATCTGCCAATGCCCGAACCGTAATCTCCGGGCCATTTCCAAAGGGATCACCCATGGAAATTCCAATAATAGGTCTCATTTGATTATTCATATCAGCACATCCCTCTGTCGGCATTTTCCACTAGAACCTGTTTTAGTGCGTCAATTCCTTCCTCGCATAGATAGTTAAAAGGACGGCGGCAGTCGCCTACCGGATAACCAAGCAGAGAAACAGCCTTTTTAACGACCGTATTAGGGTTGCCATATTTGAATACAGCACGGAATGAGGCGATGGAGTCCTGAGCAGCCTTGGCCTCATCCAGTTTACCGGCCTGAAACAGTTCATAAATAGATGCAAGAACATGTGGATATACGTTGGCGCATCCGGCAATACCGCCTGCACCGCCTGCTTCAAGGCAGGGAAGGATAAGGGAATCGTTTCCGGATAATACACGGAAATCTTTATCTAAATCCTTTGTAAGGTTGATATAGGCAAGTAAGTTATTCCAGTCACCGCTGGAATCTTTGGCACCCATTATAAGGTCTACATCTTTCGCCAGCTTTGCAACGGTCTCAGGAAGCAATTTATTGCCTGTACGTGCCGGGATGTTATACAGCACGATTGGAATGTCTACATGTTTCGCAATTTCCACGTAATGATCGTAGAGCTCTTTTTGGGAAGCAAGAGCAAAGCTGGGTGTGATAATGGACAGCACATCAGCGCCAAGTTCCTGAGCTTTCCGGCTGACACGAATGGTATCAGACGTGGAAATGCAGCCTGTACCTGCATATACAGGAACACGATGTTTTACCTGATCAATGGCAGCCTCAAGCACTTCGATTTTTTCTTTTTCATTTAAAATATAACCTTCTCCGTTGGTCCCAAATGGGAATATACCGTGAACACCGCCCTCCAGCATTCGTTCAATCTGGTTACGCAGCTCCTCCAGATTAAGGGATTCATCGGCATTCATAGGGGTTAGAATTGGTGGGATAATGCCTTTTAATTCAACGTTCTTCATGATAATAATCTCCTCTGATTAAATAATTTTCTCATACAGCGACCTGGCATCAGCAGGTGTAACTTCCCGCATATTGTTTACCAGAAGGCGTGTTACCTGCATACCGGCTTCTACCAGTCCGTCTAAGTCTTCGGCGGGTACTCCAAACTCTTTTAAGCTGGTGGGGATTTCTAAGTCTTTTACGATTTTCTCCATCCACGCAAGCAGATAAGCACTTTTTTCTTCCGCTGTCTGGCAGTTTCCCTGGGTGTGAACACACCGGTCATAAACAGCAGCGAATTTTTCACGGCATACCGGTTCATTGAATCCCATGACAGGAGCCAATAACATTGCGTTGGAAACGCCGTGTGGGATGTGGTACTTACCTCCAAGGGGATAGCTTAATGCGTGTACGGCAGTCGTGCCGGAGGCAGTAATAGCCAGTCCGCCGTAATAGGCCGCAATCTGCATCCTGTTTTTTGCTTCCATTGCCTCGGAGTTGTTACATGCCTCCATGATGTTGTTAAGAATCAGATCCAGACCCTCAAGTGCGTACAAATCGCTGAATGGATTCGCTTTATTGCTGGTAAAGCACTCAATGCAGTGGGCCAGAGAATCCACACCCGTAGCTGCTGCAATCTTTCGGGGGACGTTCTTAATCATTCTGGCATCCAGTATCACATAGTCAGCGATCATGTTCTCATTGACAATTCCCACCTTTAATTCCTTTTCCGGAACGGCAACAATGGCGTTGGGGGTAACCTCTGCTCCAGTACCTGCAGTGGTGGGAATCAGAATAATGGGAACGCACTTTTGTGCACGGCCCGGATCGTCTAACAGTTCCTTCACACCGTACTCGTCGGTGACAAGGATACTTGCCAGCTTGGCTGCGTCCATAACGCTGCCACCGCCGCATGCTACGATCATATCCGCTTTGCTGGCTTTAAACTGGTCTACCAGCTTTTGAACTGCGGTATAAGTCGGTTCTGGAGGGAGTTCATCAAGGACATAGTAATCGGCTCCTGTAGCTATTACTGCTTCCTCTGGCAGGGAAAACAGGCCGGATTCCTCGATTCCCTTATCTGTAAACATGGCAACCCGATTCACCTTTTGGTTTTTTAAGATGGTGGTGATGCTTTCCATGGCGTTTTCTCCGCCATATACGGCGTGGGGCATTTTAATGTTATAGGTTTTCAGCATTTTTAAATCCTCTCTGTGTTATTAATGGCTCTGGGCAGCAGTTGGGTTATAGAGACCAACCCGCTCTCTTTTTTGTCCCAGAACATCCTCCTCGGTGAATCGAAGGTATTTCACTCCGGCGCGGGTGTGGGAGGCATAGGCCAGATGGAGCACCCCATCATCTGACTGCATCAGATAGGGATATTCGTACTGCCGGTTATTGGTTTTGTTTTCTTCCCCTATGTAGCCTTCGCCCCGTTCCATATAGCGGATGATTGGGAAAGTCAGACCGCCATCCTCAGTCAGTGCAACCGAAACCGGGCAGCGAAGACCAGGCCATGCAGCCTTGCCCGGCTGGGGATCGGGTGTGCAGGTGGGATTGTAGGCAATGGCAATGCGTCCGCTTTGCAGTTTCACTGCACTGATACTGGAGTTGTTGTTTGGAAGAGGAGTGGGAGCGGGCTCACTCCAGGTCTCGCCCCAGTCAAAGGACTCACTGCGATGAATGCGGTAAGCTTCACGGTTACGCATAAAAGCAACCAGATGTCCGTTTTCCAGCTCTATGACATTGGCATGAACATGACCGTTGCTTTTAGGCATCATCACCATGCGCCACGTCTTTCCTTCGTCATCAGAGATGCGCAAAGCGGTGGGATCTCCGGAAAGCCCGTCTTTCGAATCTGTGCACAGCCAGTTGGCAAAAATCCACCGTCCGGATGAAAGTATCTGAATCGGCTGGCGGCAAAAGGTTCCTTCTTCGGGGAACACTGTTTCATAGGACCCCCATGTTCTGCCCCCATCGGTACTCTTCTGGCAGCGCACTACGGCTGTATACTGCATGTTGTCTTTGCCTTCCTGGCGATCCATCTGGGCGGTGTACATTGCCCATACAGCATGATCAGGACCGTAGAATAAAGAGGGGTTCTGCTCACTGCGGTCAGGGTCACCGGAGATATCCACAGGCGGAAGCCATGCTGCTCCGTCTTTAGGAAGAAGTGAGCAGATAATATGGATATCAGTGCTGCCTTCGTAGGTACCTGCAAACCAGCAGCACAGCAGATCGCCGTCAGGCAGTTCAAGCATTGCCGGAGCATGGGCGGTGGGATATCCACCGGTAGGAAGGAGTGCTTCCAGAATTCCCATATCATCATTTTGGTAAATAGTGCCGTCCCAGGTCAGGCCAGGTAATTTCGCGTATTGCATGTTTTATCCTCCAGATTTGTATTTTTTTAAGGCAATCATTTCATTGCCGGATACACTGATTTTAAATTTGAAACCGGTCTGACAGATCCATAAAGAGAGATTCCCTGCCGAAACCACCTGACTTTGATATGATATTGATTCTTTTTCCCTTGTAGAGGACTTCTGAGAGTACAACACCCTGTTCAACCTCATAGACAGGTGAAATAACGTTTATGCCAGTCTGTTTTACAAACTGGTATAGAAGATCTCCACCCATGAGAAAAACAGTAGCGTTTACTCCACGATCAATCAGACCTTCGATCAGCTGTGCCATTACAGCGACCACATTTTCTCTGATCTGTGAAAGTTCAATCCCATTTTCTTTTGCATATGCGTAGGTCTTCTCAGGCTCGTCCGGTCCGTTAGCATTTAAAATAACCACAGGTGATTCCTCACAGGATTGAAACACATGAGATACCAGGCTGCACGCCGAATCTCCATTTGCCCAGGAAGGACTCAGTTTTTCTTCCGGAGTCAGGTGGTAATGAGGAGCCCCCCTTCTTGCAGCATAACTGCATTGGGCCAGAGATACCGGATGAATACTGCCGCATGCGATGAGCAAATGAGAAGATATTTCCGGTATTTGAGGTTTGCTCCCGCAAAGTCCTGTCAGCATGGGAAGCAGCGACGCGAATCCCGCACAGCCAGCCAGCAGATGTATTTCCCCTTTCTCTTTCAGCTTCTGTGCAATCTGCTCCAGATCCTCTGCTGACTGTGAATCATGAATCAGGATTCCTTCATACTGGCTCCAGTCCTGCCGGGGATCTTCTATAATGAAAGAAGTGATATCTGTCTGGGACCGGATAATTTGTGTAATGTCAGAGTATAAAACAGGTTCAAAGGGATCTTTTCCAAAAATGCTTTTATCAATAGGAATGTTATCAGCGTAGTGGATTCCCTTTCTGGTTGTGCGGTTCATCTGGGGATAAGCGGGAATAAAATGGATCCGTTTCTGTCCGCCAGCTTTTAGTACAGCAGAAAGCTCTGCTCCGATATTTCCACGAAGAACGGAATCCGTTTTTTTATAAATATAAGGAATTCCAGCTATTCGTGCGTGCTCTGTTATGGAAAACACAGCTTCATAGGCGTCATTCTGGTTTAAGTGACGGGTTTCGGCATCAATCACCAGGACATCAGTTTCAGGGCTGAAATCTGACGTATTAAATTTACAATCTAAGGTAACATACGCAGTTGCACCACTTGCTGATAACTGGACACTGGTATCCAGTGCGCCCGTAAAATCATCTGATATTATTAATAGTTTAATCATGTAATTCCCTTTTCCATCTGCTTTTATCAGGTTTTTATAAACGCCCTTGTATCTTAAAAACATGATACCATACGGGAATAGGTTCACCAACCAATTAAATCATTGTTTTGGTTCATATATGAAACACATCATAGAAACGGGTTAAAGGTTTTTGTATAATATACACAAATAATTTTTATTGCTTTCAAAGAAAAGTGAAATATGGTATAATAAAATACGAACCAATTGTTCCAAATATGAACGATTTGAGCGACAACTTGGACATGCCATTCATATTATTTACGGGAGAAGAACTATGCGAAAAGAATACTTAATGGAATCAACAGATGTTTTAAGCCAGTTGGAGACATCGCTTCATGGACTTTCGGATGCTTCAGTGGAAGAGAGAAGGTCAAAGTATGGGTTTAACAAACTAAAAGAAGGGAAAAAGGCCAGCCTGATCGAAAAATTTTTAAAAGAACTTGCTAACTTTATGACAATTGTTCTGATTGTTGCAGCAGTTATTTCGGGAGTAACTTCGATTTATGCAGGGGAAAGCATGATTGATACCCTTATCATTATTTCTGTGGTTATCATCAATGCCGTTCTTGGTGTTTATCAGCAATCCAAAGCAGAATCTGCAATCGAATCGTTACAGGAGATGGCGGCGGCCACATCAAAGGTAATCCGAAATGACAAGCTTCTCATTGTCCGATCCGAAGAACTGGTTCCTGGTGACATTATTCTTTTGGAAGCAGGGGACTCTGTACCTGCAGATTCCAGAGTTTTGGAATCTGCCAGCTTAAAGGTGGAGGAAGCGGCGCTGACCGGAGAATCCGTATCCGTATCTAAGATTATAGAAGCCGTTTCAGGCAGCTCAGGAGAGGTTGCACTGGCAGACAGAAAGAACATGGTTTATACCGGTTCTACCATTGTTTATGGAAGAGGTAAGGCTGTTGTATGTTATACTGGCATGGAGACTGAGATCGGTCATATTGCCGATGCACTCAACACAGCTAAGGAGGAAGAAACTCCTCTGCAGATTAAATTAGACCAGCTTTCCAAAGTACTGTCCATTATGGTACTTGGAATCTGCGCTCTTATGTTCGCCATAGATTTAATAAGAATAGGCATATCTGGAGGCGGGATTCATTTAGAGCAGATTATTGATACTTTTATGATTGCGGTTTCTCTGGCAGTAGCTGCTATTCCGGAAGGTCTGGCAGCCGTTGTTACCATTCTGCTTTCCATTGGTGTGACTAAGATGTCGAAGAAACATGCCATTATCAGAAAACTGACAGCAGTGGAAACGCTGGGGTGTACCCAGATCATCTGTTCAGATAAGACAGGAACCTTAACACAAAATAAAATGACGGTTGTGGAACATTCTGCTTCTGATGAAACTCTTTTGATGACTGCCATGTCGCTGTGCTGTGACGCACAACTGGATACAGACAGTTCACAGGCAGTGGGAGAACCTACGGAATGTGCCCTGGTTAACGATGCATTTAAAAATGGTTTGTCAAAGCCGGAGTTATCCAGGATATATGTAAGAATCGGGGAAGCGCCCTTTGATTCTGTCAGAAAAATGATGTCAACGGTTCATAAAAAAGCAGACGGCACTGTAATACAGTTTACAAAAGGAGCTCCTGATGAGATTTTAAAACGATGCACCAAAATTCATACAGGGGATGGAATTGCAGAAATGACGGATCAAATCCGTGAAGCCATATTAAAAGCCAATAAAAGCATGGCAGATAAGGAGCTCAGGGTTTTGTGCGGTTCCATGAGAGAGTGGGACAGCGCTCCGGCTGCTATGGAACCGGATATTCTGGAAAAGGATCTGGTGTATCTTGGATTGTCCGGAATGATTGATCCGGTTCGCCCGGAAGTAAAAGCAGCCATTACAGAGTGCCAGGAAGCAGGTATCCGTCCGATTATGATCACCGGAGACCATAAGGATACCGCAGTTGCCATTGCAAAAGAGCTTGGAATTCTTGAAAATGAAAGCATGGCGATTACCGGTGCCGAACTTCAGAAGATTTCCGATGAAGAACTGGAAAAGACCATACAGAATTATTCCGTATACGCAAGAGTTCAGCCGGAACATAAAGTACGTATTGTTAAGACCTGGAAGAAGCTATCCAAAGTAACAGCCATGACAGGAGACGGAGTGAACGATGCGCCCTCTATTAAAGAGGCGGATATCGGCGTGGGAATGGGTATTACCGGAACAGATGTGACTAAGGATGTTGCAGATATGGTGCTTGCTGATGACAATTTTGCAACCATCGTTGCTGCAGTAGCAGAGGGACGCCGTATTTACGACAATATCCGTAAGGCGATCCAGTTTTTACTTTCCTCAAATCTTGCAGAGGTAATTGCTGTATTTGTAGCCAGTCTTTTAGGATTTACTATTTTAAAACCGGTGCATTTGTTGTGGATTAACCTGATAACAGACTGTTTCCCTGCTATTGGTCTTGGTATGGAAGCAGAAGAAGGCGATATTATGAAGCGAAATCCCAGAAGCCCCAAAGATGGTGTATTTTCCGATGGAATAGGAGCCGAAACAGCATTTCAGGGTTTGGTGATTGCCATACTCACTCTGGCAGCGTACTTTATCGGACATTATATGGAAAGCGGAGTATGGGAAATTGCGGAGAGTTCCGATGGTATGACGATGGCATTTTTAGCTTTGTCCCTGCTTGAGATGTTTCATTCCTTTAATATGCGTTCCAGAAAGCATTCCATCTTTCAATTAAAATCGCGGAATAACTTTTTGACTGCATCATTAGCAGTATCCTTCGTTCTGACAACCGCTGTCATTTATGTTCCGTTTTTACGGGAAGCGTTTTCCTTTGAGCATATTTCATTGGTGGAATATCTGGTGGCGGTATTGATTTCCGTTTCCATCATTCCAATTGTGGAAATTACCAAACTGTTAAAACATAAAAAGAAATAAGTCTGATTATGAAAAATACCGTCCAGAGGGGCGGTATTTTTTGCCTGCATTGTGCCCGGGGTGGCCATAACTTTGGCTGCGAAATATGAAATTCCTCTGCCACCTTTGCAATATGTTCTGTTCTTGATCTTGCAATTTATATTTACTAAATATCAGTCGATAATAGTAATAGAAAAGCTCAATTAATTTCTGCTTCAGGGAATCATTCCAGTGAAAAATAAACTGTTACCGATAACATTGTAAGGAGGAAAATTTTTATGGAGATAACCGGGTTAAATAAATACTGCCGTACTGACGCAGCATCAAATAATGTGGGAACAAAATATAATGGTGGCAAAGAAATAAATATGGCTGAGATATTTAGAAAAGAAGTATTGAATTGGGAGGAAAAAATCAAGAAGAAGATTAATGAGGATTTAGAAAATGACCGTGAAGGCAATAATAATATGTCTGAAAAAAAATGGAGTGCTTTCATGAATGGAGTGGATAGAGCGATGAATAAAGATATTAAAGCTGATTATCCCAGACCAAATATGGAAAGTGAACGATTTCGTGATGATTCTTTTACGAAATCCCAAATAAGTGCACTTGAATATTTTCAAAAGAATTATTGAAAGGATACTAAACTACTGGGAGTCAGATAAACCTTGTATCAGCATCAGAAGCAGGCACTCAGCTGCGCTCTGACAAATAAAATAGTAGCCCAGATAGGATATATCTCCATGCTGGACTACTATCTATTTTAACCGTTTACTGCCTGGCGTTTCATCTGGCTGATGGCTTCGATGACCGGAGGCAGATATAATATTACAATAGTTACAACCATTTCAGGAATAATATAGGTGGCGTTATATCCAAAGGTATATAAAAGCGGGTTCATGCCTTCCGGCGCATAGGAAGCAAAGAATATGTAACCGGAAATAACATGGCATAAATATCTACCTAAAACACCTGTGATATATCCTGGAATCAGTCCGTATTTTCTGTTATGAAACAATCCGGAAAGACCCAGGCATCCAAATGCAATCGGATAGTCCAGGAGAACCTGAACGGGAGCGTAAATATATGGCCCCATAATAAACTGAAGAATTCCGTATGCCACTCCTGTCATGATTCCGGCTTTAACACCGTAGATATAGCCAATCAGACAGATAAACAGCATGGAAAACAATGTGATGGAACCTCCGAACGGAAGTGAGGCAAATTTGATGAAGGAAGCCACCATAGCCAGTGCCATCGCACCTGCGCAGGTTACCATCTGCCGGGTTTTCAGCTGTCTGGTGGGAAGTGTTTTTCCAGTAAGCAGATGAATTCCCAGTAAAATTATTAAAAGTGCTGCAATCACCAGCCCGTAACCGGCTGGTTTTAAAAGATATTCTCCGGATTCCTGAGAATAGGTTAGAAAAAATGACATAAAAAAACCTCCTTCGTATGCACAGGAGGGGACTACTACTATTGCTTCCTTCCGCCGGCATTATCCGGTTCAAGTAGTAAGGGTCAGGTAAATACCATTCTCAGCCTAAGGCTCCCCCAGCGTGTCATAATTTTTTCATTTCGGTGTGAGTATAACTGAAATAAAAGGGAATGTCAAGTTATTTAAGCCTGTAAAATAAGTATAAAAAAGTAAATTAAGCACAACCTAGTAAAGCATTGCATCATTGCATCTTTTCGATTAAAAAATACAGATGCGGAGGTTGTATCTATGACAGGCTTTATCATTGCCCTGATATCAGGAGCGCTAATGAGCATACAGGGAGTATTAAATACGGGAGTGTCCAAACAGACAAGCATGTGGGTATCCGCAGGCTGGGTTCAGCTGACCGCTTTTTTAACCTGCCTCATTTTATGGTATTTTTCAGGGAGGGACCATATTTCAGCCCTTCTTTCGGTTCACCCCAAATACATGCTGATCGGAGGCATTATCGGCGCATTTATTACTTACACAGTTGTAAAAAGTATGGGGACGTTAGGCCCGGCAAAAGCAGCACTGGTGATAGTATTGTCCCAGATCGTGGTGGCTTATGCAGTGGAGGTATTTGGATTATTTGGCGTGGAAAAAGTTGGATTTGAGTGGAAAAAACTGATTGGAGCAGTGGTAGCCATCATAGGCATTATAATCTTTAACTAATTTGGAAATAGTGCTTGTATTTACTTATTTCTTTAGGTAGAATAGGTACAAGGGCTGAGGATGGGATCCTTTTTTGCAAAATTTTGTAAAGGGAGGATTCCATGAACTATCATAGGATTAAGATCGCAGCCATAGCTTTCTGCGTAATCATATGCAGTATTTGCTATGGCTTAAACAGAAATCATAAATACCGGGAAGAAGGGTTTGTTTCCATTCAGGAGACGCCTGCATCGTCACAAGAGGAATCTTTAGCCGGGGATTTAAAAGAAACATCGAAAGAACCGTTACGTATTTGCTATGTACATATATGCGGAGAGGTGGCTTCTCCAGGCGTCTATGAGTTGGAGGAGGGAAGCCGTATCTTTCAGGCTGTCGCAGTAGCCGGAGGCTTTACAGAGAATGCAGCAGCTGATTCTCTAAACATGGCGGAACCGGTCAAAGACGGGATGAAGATTAAAGTGCCGGACAAGGAAGAAGCCAAAGTGCTTTTGGATCAGGCATTATCTTCCGGAACAGGTTCATCAGAAGGCAGACGTAAAGTGAATCTTAACACGGCTGATAAGGGTCAGCTTATGACCTTAAAAGGAGTGGGAGAGGCGAAGGCAGATGACATCATTCGTTACCGGGAGAGTCACGGTGGATTTCAGAAGATTGAAGACATTATGAAGATATCAGGAATTAAGGAGGCAGCCTTTCAGAAGATAAAAGACGATATCACGGTTTAAATAGAAGACAGAGGTGCAAAATGGCAAGTGTTTTAGTAGTAGATGACGAAAAACTGATTGTAAAGGGAATGAGATTCAGTCTGGAGCAGGACGGTATGGAAGTGGACTGTGCCTACGACGGTGAGGAAGCCATTAATCTGGCAAAACAGAAGGAATACGATGTAGTGCTTTTGGATGTCATGCTTCCAAAGTTTGATGGATATGAGGTTTGTCAGGCGATCCGGGAGTTTTCCGAGATGCCCATCATTATGCTGACAGCCAAGGGCAACGATATGGATAAGATTCTAGGGCTTGAGTATGGAGCTGATGATTACATTACGAAGCCCTTTAATATTCTGGAAGTAAAAGCAAGAATTAAGGCAATTATGCGTAGAAACGCCAAGAAGGGGAGACGGGATAAAAAGGAAGACAGCCATCTGGTGACAGCCGGTGATTTAAAACTGGACCGGGATGCCAGAAGGGTCTTTATTGCAGAGAAGGAGATCAATTTAACAGCAAAGGAATTCGATCTTCTGGAGCTTTTAACCTGCAATCCCAGCAAGGTTTACAGCAGAGAACAGCTGCTTACTTATGTTTGGGGAAACAAGGCGATGGACACAGGTGATGTCCGTACTGTAGATGTTCATGTAAGGCGTCTGAGGGAGAAAATTGAGCCCAGCCCCAGTGATCCCAAATATGTGCATACGAAATGGGGCGTAGGATACTATTTCCGCGTCTAGTGAAAAAAAGGAGGATTTCTGCCGGGAGACTGGCGAGATCCGCCTTTTCTTAAATTAAGGAGTGCCGAAACGATGAAGAAAAGCCCGCAGGGTGAACGATGGAGAAAGCTTGACAATACGGCAAAGATTTTTCCTGTCATAGCCGATGAAAATTTAAGCAATGTGTTCCGGATCAGTGCCCAGTTAAAAAGTGAAGTGGTACCTGGAACCCTACAGAGAGCCTTAGAGGAAGTTCTGCCACAGTTTGAAGGATTTTCCGTGAAACTGAGGAGAGGCTTTTTCTGGTATTATTTTGAACACAACAGCCGGATGCCGGTCATTGAACGGGAGACAACCTATCCCTGTAAGTATATTGACCCTCACAGCAACCAGCTTTTTTTATTCCGGGTCACTTATTTTGGCAGCCGGATCAATCTGGAAGTATTTCATGCTGTTACAGATGGACTGGGTGCTGTTAATTTTTTAAAGGCACTGGTTTACCGCTATCTGGATCTGGTAAAGGATTCAAGAACTGGTCACAGAGCCCCCCAGAAGATTTCTTCCGATGTTTCCATGAACGTGGAGGACAGTTACGTCCGTAACTATAGAAAGATTCGGAAACAGAAATACAGTTCTGCAAAAGCCTATCATATTACCGGGGAGTTGCTCTCTTTGGATGAGGAGAATATACTACACGGATATATCGGTTTAAAAGAGATAAAGGCTGTAAGCAAGGGCTATGGCGTCAGTATTACCCGTTTTTTAACTGCTGCACTGATCTGGTCTATTTATCAGGAGTATTTAAATAAGAAGCCGTCTGAACAATCCATTGGAATCAGCATTCCCATCAATCTTAGGAATTTTTTCGGTTCTGAGACTATGGCGAATTTTTTTGCCGTGACTTTAGTGGAATTTCTTTCTTCCGGAGAGAACCATACGTTTGAGGAGATACTGCATGTGGTATGTACCCAGATGGATGAAAAGATTACAAAAGAGAAGATGGAGGAGACCATTTCCTATAATGTTTCCAGTGAGAAGAAGTGGTATCTGCGCATTACCCCTCTTGTAATAAAATGGCTTGCTTTAAATCTGATATTCTGGAGGAACAATGGGGCATATACCATGACGTTGTCAAACATCGGTCCCATTGAGATGGATGAAGAATACGCAAAAGAGATTGAACGCTTTACCATGTTGATCGGAGTTTCACGCAGACAGCCTATGAAATGCGGGGTTTGTTCCTATGCTGATGAGGTTATTGTCACCTTCAGTTCTGTTTTTCAGGATACAAGGCTTGCGGACACGTTTTTTGGTTTTCTAAGGAAAGAAGGGATTCCGGTTGAACTGGAAAGTAATGGGGTGCCGGATCACAGAGATGATAAGGGACAGTATCCCCAGATCCGCTATGACAAGGAACGGATGAAAAAGATTGCCAATATCTTTTACGGTATCATGATTTTTGCCGCGGTGATACTTGGAATTATTAACTTTGCTACCTATTCTGGTTCCATTTGGTCAGTGATCGCAATTGCCTTAATGGCCTATTCCGTCATGACAGTCCGGTATTCCTTTATGCGCCATTCCAATCTGGCAGGGAAAGTAGTCATGCAGACCATAGCAGCAGAGATGGTATGGGTTGCTATTGATCATGTGACAGGGTACAGCAGCTGGTCTGTGAACTATGGGATACCAAGTACCATATTATTTGCTGACCTGGCGGTGGTGTTTTTAATCCTTGTTAACCGAATGAACTGGCAAAGCTATTTCATGTATCAGATTGCAGTTACTGTTTTCAGTTTTATTCCATTGATTCTGTGGGCAGCAGGGCTGATTACCAGACCGATTTTGTCCATTGTGACAGTGGCAGTGACCGTGATAATTCTTGCAGTCACCATTGTTTTGGGAGACCGGAGAGTAAAGAATGAGCTGATCAGACGATTTCACATATAGAACGTGCCGTCTGGAAAGGAGGTAGACATATGAGAAGAAAAAAAGTGAGTGTGATGGGAAATCTGGTGAGAGATATGATGCAGAATGTGATGGAAACTTCGTTTAAGCAGCCAATCCAGAGCGGCGAACTGAGAAAAAATCCAGTGGAGCCAGCCTGGGTATGTCCGGCTGGATATGAATATGAAATTATAGAAAAATGTGATTTAAAGATGGAATATTTAAGACCTGTTGGAGTGGTTACAGGACGTGTGATTCTTCAGCTTCACGGTGGCGGTTATATCGGTCCCATGAAGAATATTTACCGGAGATTTGCAGTCCGGTATTCCAAGATCAGCTATGGAGGAGATGTTCTGACTCCGGATTACCGGGTAGCTCCGGAAGATCCCTATCCGGCTGCGTTACAGGATGCCGTTTCGGCTTACCAGTGGCTTTTACAGGAGAAGGGGTATGCCCCTGAAAATATTGTAATAGCAGGAGATTCAGCTGGCGGAGGTTTATGCCTTGCATTAGGCCTTTATTTAAAGGACAATCACCTGCCGCTTCCGGGAGGTTTTCTCACTATGTCAGCCTGGACGGATTTAACAAACAGCGGGGAAAGTTATCAGGCTAATTATGAGCTGGATCCCCTTTTTGGTAATTCCACCCACAACATGCTTTACAATTCTACGTATATTGGAGAGGCAGATCCCATGGAACCGTATATCTCGCCGCTGTTCGGAGACTTTAGCGGATTTCCTCCCGTACTGATGCAGGTGGGAAATTACGAGATACTGTTAAGCGACACCCTGATGGTGGGGCAGAAGTTAAAAAAAGCCGGTGTGAAATGCCGGATATCCGTCTTTGAAGGGATGTTCCATGTATTCCAGATGGGGCTGGATCTAATTCCCGAGAGCCGGGAAGCCTGGGAGGAGGCGGAAGAATTCTTACGGGTGGTTTATCATATTAGTGTAAAACCGGAAGGAAAAGTTGTCCGTAAAGTGAAGACAGGGCAAAAACGGTCTGCACGAGATATTACTGAATTTTTAATTGCCATGATGAAGAAAGAATTGAATGGATAGAGGAGATACGAATGAAAATCACATTGGTGACTGTGGGGAAGATAAAAGAAAAGTTTTATACTGACGCCATAGCCGAATACAGCAAGAGACTGAGCCGCTACTGCAAGCTTGAGATGATCCAGGTGGCAGATGAAAAGACACCTGATCATGCCAGCGAGACGGTGGAACGGCAGATTAAGGAGAAGGAAGGCGAGAGAATCCTTCTTTCCATAAAGGAAGGCGCCTATGTGATCGCTCTGGCCATTGACGGAGATACCCCCGATTCTGTAAAGCTGTCAGAAAAAATAGCAGCTCTTGGAGTGGGCGGGGTAAGCCAGATTGTATTTATTATCGGCGGTTCCCTTGGGCTGGCTGACGCTGTGCTAAAGCGGGCGGATTATAAGCTGAGCTTCTCTAACATGACGTTTCCCCATCAGTTGATGCGGGTGATTTTACTGGAACAGATTTACCGGAGTTATCGGATTATCAATGGGGAACCTTATCATAAATAGATATAACTGAGTATTATTTAGCAGGTATGTAGAAACAGATACGCTCACTGGCTCATTTCGTACGAAAGGGGATTGCAGTGAGCGTTTTTTTATTCCCGGGGAATTCATGCAATAAAGTACTCATAGTTTGCCGTATGCGCCTAAATGAGTCATACGGATTGTGTATCATGAAACTCTTTGCAATGGTTTAAGTCCTTTGCTATAATAAGTCTGATACTTACTAAAGATGAGGAGACAATAACTATGTTATGTGACATGATAGATGGCAAAGAAAATCTGTCAAAGTTCCAGCGTATTTATGTAAAGTATAAAAATACAATGTATTCGGTTGCATATGATATCTTAAAAAATTCGCATGATGCGGAAGACATTGTTGAAACATCACTGATTAAAGTAATTGATATTTTGAATAACATCGATGACGCTGAAATCGGCAGTTCGAGGTGTAAAAATCTGATGATTACAATTACTAAAAATGCTCTTTTTGGCCTGTTTATTACTCAATCTCCGACTCTTTATAAATTGCAAAAACTACGTCTAGTTTTATTCCATCGTCAAACTTCTCTGCATCTTTATATATCACCTGTATTTTATCGTCAACAGAAATATCTGGTATCCCATCTGCAGATACTACTTTTTTAGGGACCCAAACTTTATCGCCCATGTCTTTTATGGGTTCACCTTCATTTGGAATTACTATAAAGTAAGTATCAGCGACTTCTGAAACAATTCCTTTAAAGTATTTTTCCTTTTTTTCATTGCTACATCCGGTTAATAACAACAAAAAAAGATAAAAACGAACAATATTTTTTTTATCATGGTTTACACTCCATCTTTTCTATAGTTGGTTTAATTAGAAAATGACGTACTATTTTCTTTGTTTTCTATGTTTTTTATATAGTTAATTATTCCAGTTATGCTTTCTTGATTTATATTCCAAATAGAATACTGGTATGGAAAGTTCATATTTTGAACAATTACTACTCCTGAGCTTTTCACGGTATAATGGACTTTTTTTACTCCATAACAATATATGTTATAGTTTAATTCTCCGGTTCGTGATTTCGGAGGGTAAAATAATTTATGTTTTTCACTTATATTTTCTAATTGGTTAACTAATTCGGCTTTATTTGAGTTTGATAGTTTTTCTAGATGCTTAAATCCTTGATAGTCATACCATTCTATATTTACCTCAGTTGCCTGAATGATCCAGTCCCCATATAAACTCATATTATTCCAGATGTAATAAAGAACCAGAAAAATTAAAATAATGACACTAAGAGCAAACAAGAAATGTTTTCTGAGCATTTTCATATTATATAATTCCTTTCGCAGTGTAGGGTACAAATAAGTAATGAAAAATGTTGAGAACCTCAATTTCATACCAAAATAGTAATACACTTTATAACACGATAATATGAGGAGTCCATTCTTGCACTTACATATTTCATATGCATTATCACCCTTATAGGTGAAAACTTTACTCCTTTATATTATTATACCAAGTCGCTAGTGCGACGGCTATACCCAGTGCATATTTTAATTCGTACCTATGAAAAAGTGTATTTTTAACTATAAATGATTTCTCATCGCGGTTCGACTTACTATATTGTTGAATCGCGTTCTACCTATCTGGATGTTTTTTATTGAAAATATGACATTTTAAGAAAAAATATACCGCTTTCATAACTTCAAAAATATTATATGGGCATGCCTTGAAATCTTCAAGGGCATGCCCGTATTATTATTTCTTCAAACAATTACTTTTTATTATTTGTATAGTAATCTGACTGTATCTTGCCACGTAAATGTTGTGTCACCAAAAGCAAAGGACCAGTTACTTCCGCTTTTGGTTGCTGTTTTAAACTGTTCATAGGCAGGGTCCATAATTTGAATAGTGCTACCTCTGGAAGTGAATGAGTATCCAGTCAATGCTACTGCATGATAATCAAAACTCCATGGCCAAAATCCTGTTTTTCTTTTATTTCGCATATAAGCAGGGTCTGCATTGTTGATAACAGTCTTTATGGCATCATCTGATAGTACACTTGTTGTCGTAGGCGAATAAGGAGAACTCAGATAATGACTAAGAGCTTTTTTAGCATTTGCATTTGTTCCGCCAGAATCATAACCAATACCCATATAGTCTGCTACTTGCTTAGCTGTTAGGGTACCATATGATGAAGGTTTCTCAAATCTGCACATTGAAGCAACTGTCGCAGCCCAACATAATCCCCGTTGAGTTCCATTGACTTTTTGATCGACAATAGGATAATTATATAAATATGAACTTCCTGATGCCCTTGCAATCGCAGCTGTATTGTTTTCATCAACAACAGTTGTTTCTTCTGCTCCTACGAAAGTTTCTTTATTTTTTCCTACAATAGTATCACTTTCTATTTCTTCAGTGGAAAAATCTTCAATAGCCTGATCAGCCATTATGGAATAAGTATTATTTGTCTCATCAAGGCCCAAGAACACATATGGACAATCAGACATCTGAGTAACAGAACTTAATATATCACTTTTAGCTGAATGAGTATTTGAATTGAGTGGCAGTGTCTTTCCGGCTTCACTTAGTGCAAAGATACCATTTTCGTCTTGTATTAAAACGACATTAGCAGTCCCATCATTCTTTACCTTTTCTAACAAAGGAGCAAAATCAACACCCATAGTGGCATTCACATTATTGTCAGTTTTTATAATCGTATAAATTGCAAATATTTTTCCGCTATTGTTTACCATAGGGAAATGTAATACATATAGAGCTTCTTTATTTGTAAGATCAGTATTCGATATATCTTTTGTGACAATCCTAACTGGAGAAAGCAATTTCACTCCAGTTAAATCTTTAGCGGAGACACCATTGGGGTTTCTTTCAGATTCCAGAGCAGTAAAGGATAATCTTTTTCAATACTTGATTCTATATCACTGTCATTCAGTGATGAATTTCTTGCCTCTGCAGCATACAGTGGAGTAACCGCTAATAAACTAAAAAGTGTAAATGCTGTAATGATAGATCCAAATAATTTCTTATAATCTTTTGACATAAAATACCTCCTTTGTATGTAAACGCTCCATAGTGAGTATCATCACAAAAACAACCGCTCCTACGAGCGGCACGTTTTTACAGCGATTTTCTGCAATTAGCTGGAAGCTTATCTGACCAGGGTAGCAGATCTTTGCAGAAACTGTTATCTTTTTCCTCCAAGTGTTTTGGAATCTCTGTCAGAAGATATTCAAAATAATCATAAGGCTTTAGATGATTCGCTTTTGCTGTCTCAGCTATGCTGTAAATAATAGCACTGGAGTCAGCTCCTGCGATTGTATCAATCATCACCCAGTTTTTCTTTCCTATACAGAAAGAACGAATCGATTGTTCTGCCGAATTGTTATCCATTGGAACTTCCCCATCTTCGAGGAATACTTTAAGATACTTCTCTTGATTAATGGAATAGGTCAAGCCATTGTGAGTTTTTCCTTTGGCCGGAACTTTGCTCTCGCTTTCTTTCGCCCATGTGAAATACGCATCTACCAAGGGTTTTACCGTAAGCTGGCGATGTTCCAATCGTTCTTTGGGGCTCATATCACAGAGTTTAGATTCTTCTCTGTAAATAGCCTGGATTTGTTTCAATGCAAGATATCCAAGTGCATTTTTTTGACTCCCTTTTGGCAAAGCCTTAACGGCTTCGTCAAATCTGCGTCTTGCATGTGCCCAGCATCCTGCAATTCTCAGACCTTCACGCTCTTTTTCAATCGTGTGGTAGACCTGATATCCATCTGTTACACATATGCCCTGAAATTCCCTTAGGAATTCTCTCGGATGACTTACATTTCTTGAGGGCTGGTATTCGTAGAGGACGATCTGATGGTCCTGATACATTTTTCCTGTACGGTAGACCCACATATAGTGCTTATCACCTTCCGTGCGGTTTTCCTTTGTTACGCGCACTGGGGTTTCATCTGCCTGTAACACATGATAATCATATATTTTTTCATGCAGATAGTCATACAGAATCGCGAGGTATCGTTCCGCGCATAGAATTGTCCAGTGAGCCATTTCACCTCTGGTGATATTTACTCCGTATCGCTCAAATTCCTGCTCCTGGCGATAGAGTGGTATGGCATTTACATATTTAGCATTTATGATGGCTGCTTCAAGGGATGCAGAGACTAAGCTGTTCCGCAAAAGATATCCCGGATGCTCAGCCTTCTTAAAGTGATTATCCTTTTTGGATTTGTAGACACCTACATGATGCTCTTCAATCTCAACCTTTGCAGGAGTGAATTTATAGCGGCTGAAAATCTCATCTTCCAGCTGGTACCAACCATCTTCACCAAATTCAGCGATGAGTTCTTCCCCTGACATCATGTGATTTACCGCAATGATCGGCAGATCTTTGATATCCTGCGCACGCTTGCCTTTCACCTTTTTCGGTCTTGGCTTTGCCGGCTCCTCTTCATCATATTCAGTAAGGGAAGCGATCGCCTCTGCTTCGTTGAAGAATACGATCTGACCATCTACTTCTAAAAAAGAAATCTGATTATCTGTATCCAGCTTTTCAGATGATTTGCCAAACCGATGGTTATTCAGTACAGCGATCTGTTCCAGCACAAGCTGAAGCTTATGATCGATATCTTTTAGTTGGGACTGCTGGGTAAGAAAAAGTTGAACGATGGTAGTCTTGTCAAAATTATTCAGTTGTTCTTCTGTATACTCAATCGCCATATAGAACCCATCCTTTCTTGTTTCTATTATAGCGGATTGTACGAAATAAAGCGAATTTTACAAGTTTCCGTTTTCGGCATATTGCCTATGGTTATTTCACGCTGTGTGACTGTTCAAGAGCCCTTGAATCACAGGCTTCTAAAATGATGATTGTCAATTACAGTGGAAGAATGCTTTTTTTTACAAGCTCATAGAGGTATCAGACCCGCTTTGAATATATAAATTCAAGTGTTTATCTGATATTGAAAACAGCAAGAAAAAATCTCTGTTTTGCACAAATTTTAAGCGGAGTACTCGGGTGCCACCACATGCTTTACCAGCTTCTTTGGTGTAACAGTGAGTCCTTCCATCAGCCAGCGGAACTGTTGCTGTGTAAGACTCCTTACTTCTGATTCGGAACGCGGCCATTGAAAACTTCCCTGCTCTAATCTTTTGTACAAAAGAAGATGACCATCCGATTCCCAGACTAATCCTTTGATGCGGTCCGTTCTTCTGCCACAGAAAAGATAAAGCGTATCTGGTACAAATGGTTTGCTCTCAAGTTTTGACTCCACGATAGAAACCAACGTATCAATTCCAAATCTTAAATCAGTGTACCCAGTCACGATATATACGTTTTTAAAACAGGTTGCATCATTTAACATCGGCAGCCACCTGCAGTACCATTTTTAAAAGCTCAGGAGAAGTCTCATTGGTTACACGAATGCAGATATTGTTGATTGAAACTTTCAATCCAGATGCTGATACAGATCGTAAATCACCACTCATGAGTTCTGTTGGAACCGGAACTATACTTTGCGGAATAGCATTATATGAAATATGATCCAGGCAGGCCTTGCGCACTTCCCTTAAACGATAGTAATAATTCGCAGCAGTAAGTTCATGCTGGTTACACCATTCTTTGACGGAGACTCCAGCAGACCTGTTTTGACATTCGCGGATTTGATCAGCCCATTGCTGAAGTCGATATTGCCTGGCCACTAATGACGTTGTTGAATTCATAGACACTCCTCCTATAGATATCAAAAAAGTTTAGCCTTAACTTTTTTGATTTGGTGAGCCTATTATCTCAGATACATAGAAAGAAATCTACGCATTCACTATGGAGCGTTTACCTTTGTATAATGGTTAATAAAGTTTTCTTATGTTTTATTACTATGCAATGGACTCATCTCCTTTCATGTTGTTTCATATGTTATACGTTTTATAAAGGAGCAATATAACACTTTGAATATTTTCTTAATGAGAGAAAATTTCTCATATGGTAGGTTGAATTATATAATCTAAATAAGTGTAAAAATACTGAATATTATTAACACAAACAGTTGTCAAATCTTGTCGTTTTTTGTATAATATATATATACAAAACTGTTGAATTCTAAACAGAATACAGGGGGATCTGCATGAATCTGCCGCAGTTATATTATTTCATAAAATTAGCAGAATTACAGCATTATACAAAAGCCGCAAAAGAACTTTACATCGCTCAGCCCTCGTTAAGTGACTCGATCGCTTCACTGGAAAGTGAGCTTGGAATATCCTTGTTTCAGAAAAAAGGACGTAATGTAACACTGACAAAGTACGGAGAAGAATTTTATATCCATGTATCCCAGGCGCTAAATGAACTGGAACGGGGAATCGCCACCATGAAGATGCATTCTGGTCAGCTGGGAGGTACCATTGATGTAGGCTGTATCCCCACTTTATTAGGTGATTTTCTTCCGACAGCAATTCAAAATTACATGAAAAAGAATCCTCAGGCGAAATTTAACATATTCCAGGGGATGTCTATTGAGGTCGCTCATGGGGTAGCAGCTGGAAAATATGATCTGGGTTTTTGTTCCATGGTGGAAGAGGAGCCTGATCTTTTATTTGTTCCCATTATGGCACAGGAACTGGTTTTGATTGTTAACGACGCCCATCCTCTAGCAGGAAGAAAAGAATTATGTTTAAGCGAATTAAAGAATTATAATCTTACTACATATCGTGATTGTATACCTATCGGAAAGGTTGTCCGAACACTTTTGCAGCAGCATGAGGTTGAGGCAACATTTTCTTATGATGATGAAATTTCCATCGGAGGTGTGATATCAGAGACAAATCTGGCAGCTATCGTTGCCCGCACTCCCTTTTTAAAACAATTTGATAACCTTGTACTGATTCCTCTGTCAGATGTACCAAAGGATACCCGCCTGATTTATATGACATTCAGCAGAAAGAATTTCGTTTCCTCCTCTGTGGAAGCATTTGCAGATTTCATTGTGGCGCATGAGATGAATCTGCCGTAATCGGACAGACAGGATGGAGCAGAATACGAGATTACTATTATGATCTGGATATGATGAACTTGATACAGTTGCAGTAGAAGATGGATTTCTTCAGTTTTTTCAGACGTTTTTAAACACTTATAAAAAGGATTAAACATAAAACAGCGGTATGCTCCCAAAAGCGCATACCGCTGTTTCTATATCATAGACGATTGATCCAAATCAGATTATACAATACCTGCAGTCGCCATTAGTGCAATTACCAGTCCACCAATAAAAGCCGGGATCATGGTTCCTAAAATAATATGTTTATAGCTTTCCTTTAAGCTGCATCCGCAGATGGACATGGTGAGGATTGCAACGGAGGAGTTTGGCAGTTTATTTAAAATCAGGGCAGATTCTGTTACAATGCGGTGAAGGGCAGCAACATTGACGCCCATATCAACAAATGCTTTTCCAAAGCTCTCCATGAAGATAGTTTCACCTGAAATTGCGGAACCGGTCAGTCCGGTCAGTACCGTTGTGCCGAAAAATGCTTTCAGGTATGCGGGCATATTCATGGCAAGCACTGCCTGCTGCAGCTGTTGGAATGCAGGAGAAGCGCCTAAAACCTTGGAAAGACCCATAACTGCTGCAACCGTAAGCATAGAGTTTAAGCCGGAGCCGCTTCCAGTTTTAATGGAAGTTTTCATGTTCTTAATCCGTTTTAACTGGGTGCAGATAATTAACAGGATACCAATTACCAGAGAGAACATAATGCTTGGGGAAGTTCCCCAGCTGGAGGTTGCAACTACACAGCCTAAAACAAGAACAAAAGGAAGAACGGACATGAAAATTCCGGGAAGCTCCTCTTCCGAAACGGCTGTCTGCTGTGTCTTATACATGGCAAGAAGCTGTTCCGGTGTGTTGTTTTTCAGACTCTGCTTTTGTGCATAATTAAAATACAGGAAATAAGAAACAGCAAGGATCGCGGTAAACACAAAGGAGAGAAGAGGCGCTGATCCAAGGGAGGTATTTAAATATTTACTTGGCAGTACATTGCAGATATCTAAGGAATAGGCAAAACCATTGGCAGAAGCACCGCCACCCAAAAGAAGGAAAGGAAGCACCCGCCGGTCCATTTTATTTTCATATAAAAGGTTATCGGCAATGGGGTAAAGGACAAATACCATAATATAACCGTTGATACCAAGCAGAGTGATGAAAAATGTACAGATCAGGATGACCAGACCTACCATTTTCGTTCCCAGCTTCTTTGTCAGTGTCTGGGCGATTTTTGTTGCCAGACCTGTTTCTAAAACAAGCTGGCCAAAGACCCCGCCAAGCCCCAGGATTAAAAACCAGGAGGCTACAAAGCCGCCGGCACCGCCGGAAAATGTGGTCAGAAACCCTTCCTTAAGATCCAGCCCGCTTGTGACCAGAATAATGGCTGCCGTGATCACCGTCGCTGTTATCATATCGATGCCCTTGATAATCATTACAACTAAAAGTGCAATGGCAATAATAAGACCAATTGTAGCTAACATAATGTTCCCTCCAATAATTATATAGTCTGTCAGTCAGGAAAACTCTTCATTAAGCTTTCTCATTTGCACCGGACTGCCACTGCGCCGTCATTTTATCAAGCGGAATCGCAGTCAGCCCTGTTTCCCTGGAATAGGAATAGATTACAAATCCACGTTTACAGCGGAAGACGCATTCCAGGCATGGGTCTTCATCGCAATAGGCAAAGGCATCGGTGTCTGCCAGGAAAAAAACAAGAGGAGGACGCTTTGTCTTAGGTAAATATTTTAAGTACCCTCCGGTAAACGTTTTTAAATACATCCACTCCGGCATATATTCCGGCTTTAATGTTTCCCAGAATACTTCCACGGCGTTGTCATTGTAGCCGCCGGTGATTCGATAGCTTAAGTGAATCTTATCGTTTACCAGATCCGGTGATTCCGGTATTAAATGGACCGCTTTTGAACCACAGCATAAAATTTCCGTTTCACCAAGGGAAGAAACAGCAATAGCGGGAAACAGTCCGCCGCATGTTTCGCATCGGTAAAAGGATACCTCCGGACACTGGTTAGCCGGAGGTTTTCTTGTGTCACGGCATCTTCTTGGTCCGAATGTTTGTTGAGTCATAGCATGTCACCCCTTCATCCGTTTTAACAGCTCTTCCCGCAGCAGATATTTTTTTACTTTTCCGCTGCCTGTGTGGGGAATTCGTTTAATTATTTCCAGACGTTCCGGCCAGAAGCGTTTGGATATGCGGTGTTCTTTTAAATAGTCTATTACATCTGTCAGAGAGAGATTTTCAAACCCTTTTGCAACAACTACAAAAGCACAGATCCGTTCCCCCAGACGTTCGTCAGGCATACCAATGACGGTATGGTCCAGAATTCCGGGACAGCCTTCTAAATTATCATTGATTTCATTGGAATTTAAATTTTCCCCGCCACGGACGATCATATCTTTCTTTCTTCCGATAATCCGTATGTTTCCATCCTCATCCATAACACAGAGATCTCCGCTGTGAAACCAGCCGCCATCGTCAAGGACTTCATCGGTAATCCCGCGGTTTTTTAAATATCCCACAAATACATTGGGACCTCTTGACAATTCTTCTCCTGCAGTTCCAAAAGGAACATCTGCACCGTTTTCATCCACCACACGGATCTCAACTCCTTCCATGGGTTTTCCTGAAGTAGTTCCATTAAGCCTTAATGCGTCACAGGGTCTGACAAAAACATGGGGAACACTTTCCGTAGAACCATACACCTCACATAGAAGTATCCCATAATCCCAGGCTTTTTGTACCATATAGCCCGGAACAGGTGCGCCGCCGCATAAATAGAATTTAAGAGAGGGGATTGCACCTCCGTTGGTCTCTAAATCTCTTAAAATATCATAGATAAAAGGAGTGGCACCCATGGAATAAGTACAGGCCTCCTGGTTCATTAGATCAATGGCTTCCCGACAGCAGTATTTCTGCTGTAAAACCACCTTCGCACCTGTGAGCATGGGAGCAATAATCCCATGGTGAAAACCGGTTGCATGATTGAGAGGGGCAGGCATAAACATGATATCGTCCATTGATATCCCCAGCTCTCCGTTAAAGGTTTCCTCGCTGTAACGGATGTTATCATGAGTTAGAATCACACCTTTTGAGCCGCAGGTAGTGCCGGAGGTTCCAAGAATGGCGGCAATATCCTGTCCAGTCTGCCGGGCACATTCCCAGGTCCTTAATGGTTCGTAATCATTGAGAATATTCTTCCAGGAATAACAGCTGCTTTTTATCTCCCTGGTCTGATCCAGCAAAACCACTGCACGAAGGCTGTTAATATGAGGAAGTGCTGATTGAATCATTTCCTCATAATCGGTCTTGTGAAAGCAAGTGGGAGCAAAGTAAGCTTTTGCCTGGGTTAGATTTAAGCAGCGGACCAGTTCTTTTTCCTCGTATGACATGGCAATGGGATGGGCTGCGGCACCCGCCTTAAAGCAGGCAATGGTGATTACTGCGAATTCGCTCCAGATAGGAATCTGATAGGAAACCACATCACCGGGGCCAATTCCCTGGGAACGGAGAAAGGCCGCCACTTTGGAAGCGGCCTCATCCATCTGCCTGTATGTATATCGGCATCCTCTGTCATCAACTACATATTCCCGGTCAGGATATTTTCTGACTGACTCATGAAAGCAGTCAGCGAGTGTACGGTCCGACCAGTATCCATTCTTCAGATACTGAAGTTTTAAATCAGGATTTATTTTTATTTCTTCAAGCATAACCCTTCTCCTTGGAAATGAAGAGCAGAGGTATGATAAGGTTATCCCTGCTGCCTCGCCTTCAGCTCTTTGACAAGAGCAGGAACCACTTCAAATAAATCGCCAACGATGCAATAGTCCGCAACCTCGAAAATAGGAGCGGTTTCATCCTTGTTAATGGCAATGATGGTTCCTGACTCACTCATTCCGGCTACATGCTGCACTGCTCCTGAAATACCGCAGGCAAAATATATTTTAGGGGAAACGGTAGCGCCCGTCTGTCCGACCTGCTTGCTCTGAGGCATCCAGCCTGCATCAACAGCAGCGCGGGAACAGCCAACGGTACCGCAAAGTACATCAGCCAATTCCTTTAATACAGAAAAGTTCTCGGCAGATTTCATACCCCGGCCGCCGGAAACGATTATTTCAGCCTCATCAAGCCGTAAGTCATTGTCTTCACAGGCTTTAATAAAATCAATTACCTTAGTCCGGATCTCCTGGGCAGGAGTGGAGATTTCTTCCCGGATTACAACCGGTTTATTGTCCGGATTCTTTTCCGGTTTTTTAAATGCTCCCGGTCTGCAGGTGCCCATCTGAGGTCTGGTTTCACTGCAAAGAATCTGGGCATATAAATTCCCTCCGAAAGCAGGACGTTCCCAGACAACATTGCCGGTTTCCTCATCAACACTGAGGGCAGTACAGTCTGCAGTCAGGCCGGTACGCAGGCTTACCGCGATTTTGGATCCTAAGTCTCTGCCGTTTACGGTTGCACCAACTAAGATCGTATTGGGCTGATACTTTTCACATAGTTTTAAAAATACATTTCCATAGGCATCGGCAGAGTAATCTTCGTATTCCGCTCCCTCAACCACATAAATTTTATCAGCGCCATATTCTCCGGCAGCTTTTACAGCCTCTTTTGTATCTTTTCCGATTACCACTGCACAAAGATCCTGCTTTAAACCTTCTGCCAGTTTTCTGCCCTGACCTAAGAGTTCCAGTCCCACGCTTTTTGGCTGGTCTTTAAAACATTCAACAAATACCCAAACATCCTTCCATGCTTCAAAACTCATTTTCTTCGGCCTCCTTTTACAGTATTTTCCCGTCGGCCAGCTTGCCGATCAGTGCGTTAGCAATTTCACCGGGAGTAGTTCCCTCTATGGTCACGCCGCAGGCGGTCCGCTTTGGTGTGAAAGTAGCTTTTACCTTGGTGGGAGAGCCTTTGAGTCCCATTTTTGACACATCCGCATCTGGTAAATCAGCCAGGGTGATTTCCGGTATCTCTGCTTTTAAAGAGGCGATTTTTCTCTTTATGGTAGCATATCTGGGTTTGTTGCTTTCCTTTGTTGCAGTACAAAGAATGGGGAAGCGGGCCTCGATTACTTCGATTCCTTCCTCAACCTGCCGTCTGGCAATTACCTTATCCCCGTCTGCCTCTAAATCCAGAATATAAGTAAGCCTTGCAGCTCCAAGGTGTTCTGCAATACTGGGGGCAGTCTGACCCGTATCCCCGTCTATGGCCTGTTTTCCGCCCAGAATCACATCGAAGTCACCAAGTTTTTTAATGGCCTGTGACAGGATATAGCTGGTGGCATAGGTATCAGAACCGCCAAATGCACGATCTGTCACCAGATAGGCCTCATCAGCTCCCATGGAAAGAGCTTCTCTTAATACAGCCTTTGCCTGAGGAGGCCCCATGGAGATCACAGTCACTTTTCCGCCGTAGCGGTCCTTTAAGGTAAGCCCTGTTTCTAAGGCATTTTTGTCAAATGGATTCATGATGCTTGGTACACCTGTACGGATCAGGGTGTTTTTTACCGGATCGATTTTAATCTCTGTTGTATCCGGAACCTGCTTGATGCAAACAACGATATTCATCCTGTTATGTCCTCCTATCTGTATTCCTTATCCAGCACATTTGCAATGGTCATACGCTGGATCTGGTTGGCGCCTTCAAAAATCTGGAACACTTTGCAGTCTCTCATCAGCTTTTCTACGGGATATTCCTTGCTGAATCCGTATCCGCCGAAGATCTGTACTGCATTGGAGGTAACCTCCTGTGCACAGTCGGAGACAAAAGTTTTGCAGATGGAGCCTTCCTTCTGAACCACGATTCCCTGGTCCATCATGCGCATGGTGTTATTAACCAGACACCGGGATGCTTCAACCTTGATTGCCATATCCGCAAGCAGAGCCTGAACCATCTGGAACTTGATTAAAGGAGTTCCAAACTGTTTGCGTTCTTTTGCATATTTTACGGATTCATCAAGGGCTCTCTGCATAATGCCCACTGCCAGGGTTGCCACAAATGCACGGGATAAGTTCAGTGCATTTAAAGCCAGTTTAAAGCCGGAGCCTTCTGGTCCAACCATAGCGGAAGCTTTTACCCGCACATTTTCAAAAATTAAGTCCGTGGTATTGGAAAGACGAAGACCCATCTTGTTCTCATGAGCGCCAACGGTAACACCAGGTGCATCTGCATCGATAATAAAGGCGGAAATTCCCTTGTGTCCGGCAGCCGGGCTGGTTTTGAAAAATCCTACAAATACATCAGAGAGCGCTCCGTTTGTAATAAAGGTTTTTGTTCCGTTTAAGATGTATTCATCCCCATCTAAGACTGCGGTGGAACGCATGGCAGCCGGATCGGAGCCTGCATTTGGCTCAGTTAAGGCAAATCCTGCAAATGATCCGGGTCTGATTTTATCTGCGAAATACTGTCCCTGTTCCTTGGTTCCTGCAAGAATTACGTTTCTTAAAGCGACGAAGGTGGTTACAAAGGTGATGGCATAGCCTGCATCTACTTTTGCCAGCTCTTCAAATATCATGGCAGTGGTTTCATAGCTTAAGCCAGTTCCGCCGTATTCCTCAGGAATTTCCAGCATGTGAAGTCCCATATCAAAACCCCATTTAAAGAGTTCTCTTGGACACTCGCCCTTTTCATCTGCTTCTTTTACGTAAGGCTTGATTTCGTTTTCAGCCATTTCTCGTACGAGAGCAAGAAGCTCTTTTTGTTCTTCGGTGTATAGTAAACTCATGTCATCTCACCTTTCCATTCTATAGTGGTTATTTTTTCAGCTTTGTTTCCCCGGTGGCTGCGCCGGAGGCAAGAATCTCACCGATTTCACCCTGGCTGTATCCCAGATGATTCAGGATCTCAACTGTATGAGCACCCTGGGAGCCGCCGATCTGATACTCCGGTTCTCCAACAGAACCAAAGTTTACCGGGTTTGTAGGAAGGTAGCGTTCACCGGAAGGGTAGGGGATCTTTGCAATAATGTGATTGGCCCAGACCTGTTCATCCTCGTACATATCAAGAGGTTCATAGGCAGCTTCGCAGGCTAAGTCGTTGGCTTTAAACATGCTCATTAAATCTTTTCTTGTGAGTTTGCCAATGGCGTCATCAAGAACATCAATGACCTCATGGTTTAAATGACCTGCATTTACGTCTGCACATCTCATGTAACGGGAGTTTCCGACCATATCCGGCCTGCCTAACAGTGTCATAATTTTCTCGTAGTCACGATCATACTCGGGACAGCAGATTACCACCCATTTCTGGTCACTGGTGCGGTATACGTTATTAAATGGATTGGGAACTTCCTTTCTGCTTTTTGGATACTGATTGCCATACTGGGCAGAAATCACTCCTGTACTCAGTGCGTAAACTGCGGCATGATGGAGGGAGACTGTGATCTTATCGCCTTTTCCTGATTTCTCCCGAGCATAAAGAGCAGCACAGATTCCCGATGCAAGACCTAAGGAAACCTGGAAATCTCCAAAGCCGTTAGTTGGGATCATGGGAGCATCCCCTTTGTTTACAGTAGTTCCGAACACACCGCCTCTTGCCATGTAACAGGTAACGTCAAATCCGGCAGAATCTTTTTCCGGGCCATTCTCCCCATAACCTAAAACCTGGGCAAAAACCAGCTTTGGAAAACGTTTGCTTAATGTTTCATAGTCAAGACCTAATTTTGTTAAGGACTTTGTTCTGGTGTTGGTGACGAAGACATCTGCTTCTCCAATTAGTTTGTATGCGATTTCCAGACCCTTTTCGGATTTCAAATCCAGGGTGATAAAGCGTTTGTTCATGTTGGCAACATCAAATGCCAGGTTTTCATCGTCTTCGTAGGGCATGTTAAATACTGCGCCCTGTGTTCTTGCAGGATCACCCTTGGCGGACTCGATTTTAATGCAGTCGGCGCCCCATTCCCCGAGAACGCGGACTGTGGTAGGGGCTGCAAGATATGTGGTTAAATCTACTACTTTTACTCCCTCTAAAGGTTTCATACGGATCCTCCTCCTTTACAAAAACCTGGGGTCATCAGGCCCATACGGAACCGGATGACCCCAAGGTGAATTCCTGTTAGATGATGTATTCCATTTTTGCGCCATGCTTAATGGTATTTCTGGAAATGGTGATGCGCTGAACTGTAGGAGCGCCTTCTTCCAGCCACATTGCGCGGCAGTCACGGTAGAGACGTTCTACTGGACCGTATTTGCAGTCTTCAAAGTATCCCACTCCGCCGAAGATCTCTAACATCTCATCACTGACTTTTCTTGTGGTATCAATGCTGTACAGCTTGCACATTGCTGCTTTCTCTTCGATGTACTCACCGGTAGGATTCTCTTCATAGGATTTAGCAAAATCGTAAACCATGCAGCGCAGTGCATGAACCATCATGGACATATCAGCAATTTTGCAGCGGATTGCCTGGCGGGTTCCGATTGGTTTTCCAAATGTTACACGGTCATTAGCATACTGTAAGGAAAGTTCCAGCATTCTCTGAGCCATACCTAAGTTACTTGCTGCGATATGGGCACGGGATACAGATAAGGAATGCATGGCAATCTCAAGACCCTGGCCTTCTTTTCCTAATAAATACTTTTTGTCGATTTTACAATCTGTAAATTTCAGTTCTCCGTGTCCTGCTCCGCGGCAGCCCATCATATGAGGCATGTTGATTACTTCAAATCCTGGAGCATCCATTGGAACAAAGAATGCGGAAAGTCTGTCGTCTTTTTTTGAATCAGGATTGGTAACTGCAATTACATAAGCGAATTCACAGCAGTCGGTATGGGAGATTAAAGTTTTCTCTCCGTTTAATACGTAGGAATCGCCATCTTTTACTGCCATGGTATGTAAATCAGCTCCGGTACCGCCGGTTGCTTCTGTGAGAGCGAAGCAGGTGAATACTGATTTATCCTGGAACTTATTCATGTATTCATCTTTCAGTTCCTTGCTGCCGTAATCATCAAGGATTCTCCAGTTTAAATCCATTGCATAGTGAAGATGCATTCTCATTCCGCCCGGTCCTCTGGAGAATTCTTCCTGTACCTGTAAAATCTCAAGCTCGGACAGACCGTAGCCGCCGTATTCTACTGGCAGAGCGCAGCGGTATAAATCATTTTTGATTGACAGATCGTAGAATTCTTTTGGAAATTTATTGGTAACCTCGACTTCCTTCTGGATCTCTTCCAACGGTCCTTCTGCCAGCTCTCGGATTTGCATTAAATAGGATTGAAATTCTTCTTTGGATAATTTACTCATAGTACCTTCCTCCTGATATTAAATAATTATTTTTTTAACAATCTTGCTGTTTTTATTATAAGCGTTGTATCTGTAAAAATCCAATCGGCTCTATTCGGCCTTTTTTCAATCATTGATAGCCGGTGCCTATGCATGGATTTTGAACTTTGTTTTTTTATGATTGTCCAGACGGAAGCTGTGTGGCATAATAAAAGCAATAAGAGTAAAAAGGAGTATGAAAGGATGAAAGACAAGCTGCTTGCGCCGATTCTTTCAGGGGAAAAGGAACTAATCCTCATTGAAGAAGGGGAATTAGATAGAAAAATAGAGAGGGAAGAAGAAATACGGGATGCCATAATCCGAAACGTTCGTATGAGTGGGAAGGATATTTCCCGCATGCAGTTTTCTGCTTCGATTTTTGAAAACTGCGTGTTTCAGGACTGTTCTTTTGAAAAAGGGGAATTTACCGATGTTATTTTCCGTTCCTGTGATTTTTCCAACTGTGGTCTGGAAGACTGCTATTTTAACCGGACAGAATTCATTTCTTCCAAAGGAGTGGGTACCAGGTTTTGCGGCAGTACCATGCTCCATACCAGAATAACAGACTGTAATTTCCGCTATGCCAATTTCGACGGTTCCAAGATGGAACACATTTACCTTACTGACTGCCAGTTAGAGGGTGGATTTCTTACCCAGTGCCGCATGAAGGATCTGTTGTGGAATCAGGTTAACTTAGATAATGCCAGCTTTTTTAAGACTATGTTAAAAGGAATGGATTTTACCACCTGTACCATACACGGTCTTGTTTTGTCCGATGAGTGCAGGGAATTAAAAGGGGCAGTGGTGGATTTATATCAGGCGGCAGAGCTGGCAAAGTACTTAGGAGTGGTTGTAAAAAGCTAAGGAGTGATCATTTTTAATTCTATATTAATTATAAGGTGTTATTTCTCATAATTTTGTGGTAAAATATTAACGATACAGCGGGTGAATGAGTGATGAAAAGGAGGCGGGTTATTTATGATGGAACCCTCAAAGACTGCATAGCACGGGTTATGCAGTGAAATGATAAGTAATTGTATAGCCTTTGCTAATCCGGACAGAAAATTGTTTAGGAGGCAGCGATGCGCTATCAGAGAGCCAATGAAATTCTGCCAGAAGAGCTGGTGGAGCTGATTCAGAATTATATTGACGGGGAGTATGTCTATATCCCCAGAAAACAGGAAAACAAAAGGACCTGGGGAGAAGGAACCGGAGCGAGAGAAGAGCGGAAACGCAGGGATCGTTCCATCTATAAAGATTACGTATCCGGATTTTGTGTAAAGATTCTGGCACAACGCTATTATCTGTCAGAGAAGAGCATTCAAAGGATCGTACTCCAGGAAAAGAAAGTAGATACAGGTAGTGTGTCATTAAAACGATGATACACTGCCTTTTTTTTATTTCATAAACGAGAGTGAGGTGGGAAGGCGGCTTCGTTCATAGTACAGTTATTCGTAAAGACGGCAATATGGAGGAAGATATGAATCGTAATTTACGGAAACTATGGCTGATTGTTCCCGATCAGCTGCCCACTGTCATAAGAAGGTGTTCAAAATGCAAAGGAAAAACAGAATTTCAAAACAGCGGGAAATTCAGGGTGAATGCCAATGGTAAACTGCTTGACGTATGGTTAATCTATCGCTGCAGTCATTGTGACACTTCCTGGAATATGACCATTATTAAGCGGGCAAACCCAGAGAATATAGATAAAGAAGAATATAAAGGCTTTTTAAGCAACAGCCCACAGCTGGCTGCCAGTTATGGAAGTAACAGAGAACTGTTTATAAAAAACAAAGCGGAAATCGTGGAAGTAAAATCTGGGTATCATATCCTGAAGACTCCTGTTATCACACCAGGAAACAAAGAGTATTCTCTGGAGATACAGATAAAAAATCCGTCTGCGCTGAAACTCAGGGCAGATGTTCTGCTTGCAGGGGAGCTTGAGGTTTCCAGAAGTCAGATTAAAAAATGGTTTGATGGCGGGCTGGTGACATCAGGACAGGAGGTTCTTTTGCCGGGGGCAAGAGTTATGGATGGAATGTTAATACAGATAAAAAAGGAGGAAGTCATCAGGCAGGAATTGCTTGACGTTTGAATCATGCTGATTTATTCTTATAATGTAATAAAGTATAAGAACAAGGGTGATGAGAAATATGATAAAGACAGTTGCATCCGTAGGTCTGCCTGTAGGAGAAAGCTGGAATATATATAAAAACCGATTGGTACCAGAGATAGTAACCGGTAAAGAAAAGCGGATCAGTATTGTCACCGGCGTTCATGGGGACGAGCTGGAAGGCCAGTTTGTATGTTATGAAATTAACCGTATTATCAGAGAAAATAAGGATCATTTAAAAGGAATTGTTGATATATATCCGGCACTTAACCCGCTTGGAATCGATTCCATTACCAGAGGCCTGCCCGGGTATGACATTGATATGAACCGGATTTTTCCAGGTGATGAGGAGGGAGCTGTATCGGAACATATTGCTTCTGAGATCATGGCAGACATCTCCGGTTCTGATTTCTGTGTGGATTTACATGCCAGCAATATCTTTTTAAGAGAGATTCCCCAGATCCGCATGAGCGAAGCCTATGCAGACAAGCTGATAGGCTACGCAAAGCTGATGAATGTGGATCTGGTCTGGGTTTATGAGAATGCCGTAGTGTTGGATTCCACCCTTTCCCATGGTTTAAACAGCATTGGAGTTCCTACCTTTGTAGTTGAGATGGGAGTGGGAATGCGGATTACTAAAACTTATGGAAAGCAGCTGACAGAAGGAATCCTCTGTCTGATGAAGGAACTGGGAATATGGACTGGAGAAACCGTAATTCCCAAAGAACCCATGATTTCCTATAATCGGAAGCTTGGACTTTTGCATGCGGAAAGCCCGGGAATATTTATGCCCCTTGTAGAGCATCTGGGTACGGTGAGAGAAAACCAGCCCATAGGGCAGATCTTAAATCCTTTAACCGGAACGATTCTGGAGGAAGTGGTTTCTCCCATAGACGGTCTTGTATTTACTCTAAGGGAATATCCGGTTGTATCGGCAGGATCTTTGCTGGCACGGGTGTTAGGAGGGGAACAGGCATGAGAAAAGAAACCATTTTCACACTGAAGAATCTTTACAGGGACGATATGAATCTGTATGGCTATCATTTCGGCAAAGGGGAGAAGTCGGCCTGTATTGTAGGCGCCTGCAGAGGCAACGAGGTACAGCAGCTTTATATCTGTTCCCAGTTGATCAGACAGCTGAAGGAGTTAGAAGAGCGGGGAGCCATCATTAAAGGCAATGAGATTATGGTAATTCCCACAGTGAATACAGCCTCATTAAACGTTGGTAAACGGTTCTGGCCTACCGATGATTCGGACATTAACCGCATGTATCCGGGAGATGGAAGCGGAGAAACCACGAAACGGATTGCAGCTGGCATCTTCGATGCAGTGAAAGAATACAGCTATGGAATTCAGTTTACCAGTTTTTATATACCCGGTAATTTTGTGCCACATGTGCGCATGATGGATACCGGATTTCAAAACCCCAGTCTTGCAAATCTCTTTGGGCTTCCCTATGTGGTGGTCCGGGATGCCAAGCCATTTGATAAGGCAACACTGAATTATAACTGGCAGTTAAAGAATACCAGCGCATTCTCCATCTATACCAGCGGAACGGATCAGATTGATGAACCCTCTGCCCGTATGGCGGTGGCTTCTGTGCTGCGGTTTTTAACCCGTATGGGAATGGTGCGTTACACCAGTCACAGCGGATATATTGCAACCGTTCTTCATGAAAGCGATTTATCCAGTGTCAGGACAGACTGTGCCGGCATTTACCGCCCCCACGTAAAGCCAGGCGAGGAAGTAAGCAGGGGAGAGATTCTGGCAGATATCCTGGATCCTTATGAAGGTGAGATTATAAGCCAGATTCTTGCGCCTACGGAAGGAATCGTATTCTTTTCCCATTCCCAGCCATTCGTTACCGAGGGGGGGATTATTTTTAAAATCATACGGCGGCTTCATGAATAATGTGCCGGTAAGAATGGAAAGGAGAGCGGACATGCAGTATGCTGCTCTGGAGCGTATGCTCATTAATTCAATCATGGAAGTACAGATGAAACTGGGATATGAAAAGGAAGTAATCCGGTTTTATTATCCTGAAAAAGCATTACTTAATATTCTGAAAGCAGGGGATTCGGCTGATGAAATAAAAACAGCACTGAAAGAGTTTAAAGCTTATGTAAAAGACAGGCTGGGAGAAATTAAAATTACGAAAAGTCAGGACCGGTTCTGCTTTCTCATTCCCCCGGAAGGGGCACGCTACGTCTGGGAACAGGAAGAGAAGAGTGGGTTTTTAAGAGAATTTATTGAGATTATTGAAAAGCCTGGTGTACAGCTGGAAGATATTAAAAATGTATTTTCCAAATATTCAGACGGCAGATATATCTGCGAAAGCTGTGACGGGGAAGAATGCGATTTCATTTTGTATTTTGAAGACCCCGCCAGGGATTCTTACCGTTATTTCATTAAATTCCATGATAATCATGGAACATACCACAGATTTCTGTCAGAAGACGTGAAAGATATGGGATTCTAAAATTCACAGGAGGAGAAACCATGCATAAGAAAACATTGATTGCAGTCTTATTTACAGGGTTCTTAATTGCGGGATCAGTCAGCTTTCCGGCAAAGGCTGACACTGTTTCAGCAAGCGAACCCATACCGCTGATAGAGCCTCTTATCATAAATACGGTAAATGGACCGGGAGCCAGGATAAACGGGCCCTCTGCGCCAAACCAGTCAGCAGCAGGAGATCAGGTGGTGTCCTTTGCAAGACAATATTTAGGTAACCCTTACCGGTATGGAGGGACAAGCCTGACAGAGGGTGCAGACTGCTCCGGCTTTGTACAGAGTGTGTATAAAAATTTTGGGATCAATCTGCCAAGAACCTCCCAGGATCAGGCAGCTGCAGGAGTGGACGCAGGCGGCATTGAAAATGCCAGACCGGGAGATCTTATCTCATACATAGGCCATATCGGGATTTATGCAGGCAACGGCCAGCTGATTCACGCCAGCGGTCCCGAGGATGGAATTAAGATATCCAATGTGAATTTTCAGCCCATTCAGTCGGTGAGGAGAATTCTAAACCAGTAGAGAGAAAACGTATTGAGGAAAAAACCTCATACGTTTTTTTTTGCCTAGAGTGCTGAAAGCAGATACATGGTAAAGGTACCGGCAGCCAGAAGTATTCCATCGGAAGATGTGACTTCCACTCTGTTTACCACGGACCGGCTTCCTTTATGAATGGCGTTTGCTTCCACAAAGATCTGGCCGGAGCTGATTCCTTTTAAAAAATCAATATTCCCATGCTGTGTGACATTGGCGTACTCATAAGCATAGGCAGCCATACCTGACGTAATGTCACAAAGGGTAAAAATAAAGCCTCCATGGAGATTTCCGTATAGATTTAAGGCACCTTCTGTAATTTCTAAAGTAATTTTTGAGTGTCCGGGCCATACCTCTAAAAGTTCGGCTTTCTCCACACCGCTTAAAGGGAGGATGTGACGCCGGATTCCTTCCATAATTTCTTCACGCATTTGGTCTTCCTCCTTCTCTATAAAAAGAATTTTCGTACTTTCTGCAATATATCATATTTTTTTACCGGCGTACAAGCAGTAAATAAATATATGGTCAAAAACTATCAATCCGCGGTTACACATAGGAGGGATCGATTGGATATTATTTCGTACATGTCTTATAATATGACTATATTGTTAAAAAAACGACATAGTTCGACTTTCACGGGGAGAGGGGTACTGGGTCGTCATAAAGGAGGATGGTATTATGAGCACCGGAATTGCAGGTAACAAAAATCAAACCAGTGCAGTGGACTGGAAAACTGTAGTTGTATTTGTTTCCATTGCATTTAGTTCCCAGTGCGGGGGCGGATTTGCCGCCGGTTCTACACCCTGGTCCTATTTTTTTATGAATACGGGATTTTACGGGATGCTGCCTAAAGTAACACAGCCTTATTTCTGCCTGTTCATGCCCCTGGTGGTAGCGGCAATCAACTGTTTTATAATCTATTTTTTTATGAAGTTTGCAATGGATTTTAAAACCTTTGACTATGGTCAGTTTTTAAAGAAATATGGTTCCCGTTTTCTGGGAGGCAAGTTTGCAAAACCAATGCAAATTGTATATGAGTTTAACTTTAACTGGCTTTTAATTGTATGTATGGCTCTTGCCTACTCCTCTTCTGGATCAGCGTTAGCGGAGCTTTCCGGAATGCCTTACCTGATTACTACCTTTGCAGTTGGCATTATTATGTTTTTACTTTGCATGAAGGGGGCAGGTCTTGTAAGAAAAAATGCGGTTTTCATGAGTGCAGTGATATTTGTCACTTTACTGGCAATTCACGTTCCCAATCTTATTTACAATATCAGCTGCGGCAGGCTGACAAGAGAACTGGGAGTGATGGGAGAATCCTTAAATCAGGGAATAGCATCAGGGGCAGGAAGCTTTTTAAGCTACCTTCTGACTGCTTTATGTTGGGCCTACATATTTTCCGGTCAGAATCTTGGCGGTTTTGGAGCCTATGTAAATCATGCGCAGCTGTTTAAAAATAAAAGCACTCTGCGCTGGTCCGTGGTACTGTCTGTTATATTAAACTGGATTTTTCTTGAGATTACCGTGGTCAATTTAGCCGCTAATTATTCTGAGGTTTTAGAAGGCTGGAAAGCGGGAAAAGCGGTGTACACCATTTTGGTGGTGCAAAACGGATTCGGGGGAGAGCAGGTAAAAGCAGTTCTACTGACCCTCATTACCATTTCTATCTTTTTTGCTACCATTTCCACAGCAATTAACTATGCTCAGGGCTTTAATGACCGCGTAATCAACTGGTATCAGAAAAAAACAGGTGAGAATGCTCAGGCAGCAGAAGCAAAAAGAAACAAAAGAGGAGCTTTGCTCACTTTGTTTTATATTATTCTTACCTGGGGTGTCTCACAGGTAGGGCTTACCAGCCTTGTTTCCAAAGGACTTACGCTGGTATCCTATATTAATTTATTTACACTTATCATTCCCACCGTCATGAATGTAATAGTTGGCTGGCGGGATGGCGATTACTCGAAAGAATAAAATGAGAAGGGGCAATATGATGGAAAAAGAAAACAGGAATGCATTGAAACAAAAGAACTCAGTAGGCAGAAAGATTACAGAAAAAATGGAAAATAAGTCCATAAAAAAGAGGCTTCTTTATGGAATCATTGGTATGGCAGTTACCATATCAGCCATCTACGGATTGATTAACGGTATGATGTTTTACCGGGATGCCAAGAAGAACATTGAACTTCGTCTGACGGAATGTGCCACTGCCTACAGCCAGTCAGTGGAGAATTCCATAGATCTTTACAGAGCAAGAATTGAATTTATTGCACAGAATCCGGAAATTACGGATTCATCCTTAAGTAAGGATCAGAGGACCCAGTTATTGGCTGAAATTGCAAAAGATAACGGATTTGCAACGCTTTCCATTGCGGGTGCAGACGGAAAAACCAGCGATGGTGGGGATGCCAGCGAACGGGAGTATTTTAAACAGTCTATTGCGGGAAATACATACATATCCTCTACCATTGTAAGCAAAGTAACGGGTAAAACTGTATTAATAGTATCTGCAAAGGTAAAAAGTGATAATTATAATGGAATTGTCATTGCAACACTGGATTCAGATACCTTCTGCACAATGATTGATGGTGTGGAGGTTGGTGAGTCCGGCTACGGATTTATTATTGATAAAGAAGGAAAAATTATCGCCCACAAAAACAGAGACCGGGTAAAAGATCAGACTAACTATATTGAAATAGCCAAAACAGATAAAAACTATCAGGGTACATCCGATGAAATGAAGGACATGATAGCAGGTAAGACAGGAATACAGACGGTTAATTTCAAAGGGGTGAATATGACCACAGGTTATACTCCCATAAAGGGAACAGACGGCTGGTCAATCGGTGTGGTTACAAAGGAATCGGAGATGATGTCAAGCTTTCGGACCTCCATTTTCACTACTATGATGATTACTCTGTTTATGATCATTCTGTCATTTGTAATAGCATTCAGGATTGCAAAACCCATTGTTGAACCTATTTTAATTCTGGTTAACCGGATCCGGCTTCTGGAAGAAGGAGATCTTCGTTCTCCAGTGCCCCAGATCAATTCAGGCAATGAGTTGGAGACGCTTTCCAAATCATTTACAGGCACAGTTGCCACGTTAAACAGTTATATTAATGAAATATCAGTTATTCTATCCAGTCTGGAAAAAGGAGACTGTACCGTCAGTGTAAACCAGGATTACAAAGGAGATTTTGTTCAGATCAAGGATTCCTTAAGGGGAATTGTTTTAAATCTGAATTCGGTTTTAGGAAACATCCGTGTATCCTCTGATCAGGTAGCAGAAGGTTCAAAGCAGATATCCAGTGCTTCCCAGTCTCTTGCTACGGGAGCGACGGAACAGGCTGCTACTGTGGAAGAGTTAAATGCGGCCATCTCCAATGTATCCAGCCAGGCAGAGGAAAATGCCAAACGGGTAGAGAATGCCACCAGATTTGTAAAGGAAGCTGTGACAGGAGTCAGGGAAGGCAATGAATGTATGGATCAGCTGGACCGCTCCATGAAAGAAATCGGTGCAGCTTCCGAAAAGATTAAAAACATTACAAAGGTAATTGAGGATATTGCATTTCAGACCAATATTCTGGCTTTAAACGCTGCCGTGGAATCGGCCCGTGCTGGAGAAGCTGGAAAGGGATTTGCAGTGGTGGCAGATGAAGTACGTAATTTAGCAGCCAAATCTGCAGAAGCAGCCAAGCAGACAGCAGATTTAATCGGTTATTCCGTAGCTACTATTTCAGAAGGAGGAAAACTGGCTGACCAGTCCGCGGGAATTTTAAAAACAGTGGAAGAAAAAGCTGGTCTGGTGGATGACATTATTCATGAGATTGCCCTGGCTTCCGAAGCACAGGTTCAGGCAATGGAAGAGATTAACCAGGGATTGTCCCAGGTATCCACTGTGGTACAAAATAATGCTGCTACAGCCGAGGAAAGCTCTGCTTCCAGCGAGGAACTGGATTCCCTGGCTCAGGCACTGAAACAGGAAGTGGAGACTTTTAAACTGAGAGACAACATGTAAAAATAACAGAGTTCATAGGAAGTCCGTTTTTTACGTCAGAATTATGACGCAAAGAACGGACTTTTTTTAAGTCATAATTTGTCCCACTTTTCATATATTGAGGTAAGAGGAGGGATGAGAGTGGAGAGAAAAGACGAGCTGATCAATCTGTTTTCTAAAAACGTAAGAGAAATCTTAAACAAGGTAGCCTTAAACTTCGACGAAGTCCAGGAAATAAGGCTCCGTGTGGCTGCCCCTCTTATGCTGGTGTACAGAAACGAAGAGTATTATTTAACCGGATCAGGGGATATCAGCAAAAAACTGGAAGAAGCCTATCACATTTCAAAAAACGAATTGAAGGAAACCATGGAGTATATGAGCAACTACTCCCTGTATGCGTTTGAAGAAGAATTAAAGCAGGGCTTCCTTACGGTACAAGGGGGACACAGAATCGGGATTGCAGGTAAGACAATCCTTGACGAGTCCGGGATAAAAACCATGAAATACATATCTTTTATTAATATCCGCCTTTCCCATCAGGTAAAGGGCTGTGCTTCTCCCATACTGCCTTTTGTCTATAAAAATCAAAGAGAGGTCTGCCATACCCTGATTATTTCCCCGCCCAGATGCGGTAAGACCACACTGCTTCGGGATTTAATCCGGCAGATATCAGATGGTTCCAGAGAGTTTGAAGGTATGAACGTGGGAGTAGTAGATGAGCGGTCTGAAATCGGAGCCTGTTACCAGGGAGCGCCACAAAATGATCTGGGAATCCGCACTGATATTTTAGACTGCTGCCCAAAAGCAAAGGGAATGATGATGTTAATCCGCACCATGTCTCCCAGAGTAATCGCAGTGGATGAGGTGGGAAGCAGGGAAGACTTAGATGCCATCGAATACGTAATGAACTGCGGATGCAAACTCATCGCAACGGTACACGGCAGCTCCATCGAAGATTTAAGACAGAAGCCAGTGCTTAGAACCCTTTTGGAGGAACGGATTTTTGAACGGTATATTGTCTTAAATAACTTAGGCAGAATCGGAAACATTGATCAGATCTTTGATTCCAGAGGAACCCAGTTGTATAAGGCGAACATATTTGGGACAGGGGTCCGGCCGGACAGGCAGGAGAGCAGGGCTTATGGGTAATACATGGTTAAGAGTGGCAGGGGCAGCCCTTGTAATCGTATCCTGTTCCGGCCTTGGCTTTTATATGGCATCCCAGTGGAATGAGCATTTAAAAACAGTGGAACATTTAAGAAAAATGATTTTCCTATTAAAAGGGGAAATCGTCTATGCAAATTCTCCCCTGGCAGAAGCCTTTGAGCGGACAGGCAGGAAAGCAGGAGGGCAGATGGGAGATTTGTTTTTAAAGGTGTCCGAACGACTGATGGGGCAAAGAGGGGAAAGTTTTTACGGCATCTGGCAGGAAGAAATTGACGGTCTTTCAAAAGAGGTGTGTCTATCCAGTGAGGATAAGCAGAATTTAAAGGGGCTTGGGGAACATCTGGGATATTTAGATACCGGAATGCAGGAGAGGACAATCCTTCTTTATCTGGAACAGCTGGATATGACAATTGATTATCTAAGAAATCATAAACAGGAAAAGAGCCGGCTTTATACAAGCCTTGGCATCATGGGAGGTTTATTCCTGACCATTGTAATGTATTAAGGAGGATAGCATGGGAGTCAATTTGATATTTAAAATTGCAGCAGTGGGAATTCTGGTTTCCGTCATCTGCCAGGTATTAAAACACAGCGGACGGGAAGAACAGGCATTCTTAACAAGCCTGGCAGGGCTCATTCTTGTGCTGTTCTGGCTGGTACCTTACATTTATCAGCTGTTTGAATCCATTAAAAATCTGTTTGCATTGTAGGTGAGAATATGACAGTTGTTTCCATAGCTGTTGTGGGGATTGTGGCAGTGCTTCTGGCGGTTTCCCTAAAAGGAATCAAGGGGGAATACGGAACCTTTCTGGTCCTTGCAGCAGGGCTTTTTATCTTTTTTTATGGGGTAGGGAAGCTTAGCACAATTCTTGATACCATGAAAGAAATCCAGTCCTACATAAAAATCAACAGCGTCTATCTTTCTACCCTGGTAAAGATGATAGGAATTACCTACATTGCAGAGTTTGCATCGGGTATCTGTAAAGATGCAGGCTACGGTGCAGTGGGAACCCAGATAGAGATATTTGGAAAGCTTTCCGTGCTGGCAGTCAGTATGCCAATTCTTCTGGCACTGATTGAAACTCTTCAGGTATTTTTATCATGACAGGAGGAAGAAACATGAAAAGAAGGTTTTTATTTCTTCTGTGTCTTCTGTGTTTCCTTTTTCCCGGCAGTATTTCCTGGGGAGCGGAGGCTCCAGTAAAAGAGCAGGAAACAGAGGTCACCCAGGGACTTGATCTGGATCAGTATGATCTGACTGACATTCAGAAATTTCTGGATCAGAGAAATGATAATCAGGGGCTTAATCTTTCCTTTCAGGATTTAATGAAAAGTCTTATGGATGGGAAGTTAAATGATGTACTCAGCCAGACTGGAAAAGCGCTTAAAAAAATGCTGATGGGCGAAATTGAAAGCAGCGGGCATATGATGGGCCAGATTCTTGTACTTGGCATTATCGGGGCTGTTTTTTCTAATTTTTCCAGTGTATTTACAGGAAGCCAGATCTCCGAAACAGGTTTTTTTGTTACTTATTTATTACTGTTTACCTATCTGGCAGCCAGTTTTTTTACCAGCATTACCATTGTAAGCAGCGTGGTGGACCAGATACTGGGATTTATGAGAGTGCTGATGCCTGCGTATTTTCTGGCGGCGGCATTTGCGGGAAGCAGTGCCACCGCAGTGGCATCTTATGAGTTTACCCTGGTTATCTTATCTGCTTCCCAGTGGCTTTTAGGAACGGTTCTGTTATCACTGATCCGTGTATACGCTCTTCTGGTTATGGCAGGCCATATTGCAAAAGAAGACATGCTGTCAAAGCTGACTGAACTGTTAGAGCAGGTGGTTTCCTGGAGCTTAAAGACTTTAGTCGGACTGGTACTGGGATTTCAGATGATCCAGTCCATGGTGCTTCCTTATGTGGATTCCTTAAAGACGGGAGCCCTTCAGAAGCTGGTGGGTGCAATTCCAGGCATTGGACAGGGGGTCAGCTCTGTGGCCCAGATGGTATTAGGCTCTGGTGTACTGATTAAGAATACCATTGGAGCAGCCGGTATCCTGATTCTTATAATTCTTACCATCGTTCCCATTCTAAAGCTTGTTATCTTAATGTTATTTTATCAATGTGTAGCAGCCCTTTTGCAGCCAGTCTGTGATAAACGGATTATATCCTGCATTTCCGATATGGCAAAGGGACATAAAATGCTTTTGTCCGTCGCTATATCCTGCATGATTTTATTTATCGTCACCATAGCACTTGTGTGTGCTTCTACCAATGTAACCTATTATTCCGGGTGAGTGGCATGGATCAATTATATGAATGGATCAGAAATATCACTTATTATCTGATCTTTATCACTGTGGTAGAAAATCTTCTGCCGAATAAAAAGTATGAAAAATACGTCAAATTCTTTGCCGGGATGGTGCTTATTCTTCTTGTTTTAAAGCCCGTTACAGGCGGATTAAGACTGGATGATAAACTGGCCTACTCATTTGAAGCAATAAGCCTTAAAAAGGAAGCAGGCGAGTTAACCGGGAAAGTTTCAAAAATGGAGGAATCAAGACTGAAACGAATGATTTCCGGTTACGAAAAAGCAGTGGGAACTGATTTGGAGACCATGGCGCAGACAGCAGGTTTTTCCTGCAAAGAAACCAGCGCAGAAATTAACAGTGATCAGTCCAGTGACCGGTTTGGTCATGTGGTAAAGGTTTCCCTTGTGCTCACCTCTGGGAATGAGGAAATGCAGGCAGAGGAAGCAGCTTCTGTTGGCAGTAAAATGGATCCTGTTAAGAAGGTTGAGGAAATAAAAAATATTAAAATAACTGGAAAAGAATCGGATCAAAGTGCTGAAATAAAGCCGGAAGATGGAAAAAAAGAAGAGCAGAAAGAAAATTCCAGTCTATCTGGTCTTAGAAGGAGGATTGCGGAATATTATGGATTGGAGGAACAGGATATTGAAATTCAAATGGAAGATGGGTAAGGATAAATTGTTAATCCTGCTGGCGGTTGGAATGATGATCCTGATCCTTACATTTCCTTCTGGTCCCGGAATTGCAAAGAAAGTGGAAAAGACTGCGCAGAAAGAAACTAATAAGCAGTCAACTTTACAGCAGGGAATTGTAACACAGCCTGCAGACGGAGATGCTGCCGCTTCCGTTTCCGCTGACCGCACATATGAAGAAGAACTGGAAGCCAGGGTGAAAAAAATATTAAAAACCGTGGATGGAGTCGGTCAGGTTGATGTGCTCATTGTAGTAAAATCTTCAGGGGAAAAGGTACTGAGAGTGGATAAAGATAACTCAAACTCTTCAACTGAAGAAAATGATACATCAGGAGGATCGAGAAAGATTACAAGCGCGGAATTAAAAGAGAGTACCATTCTTACCGGCCAGGGAGAAAATACGGCTCCCATTGTGGAGAAAGAAATACGTCCTGAAATAGAAGGAATTATTATCAGTGCCCAGGGCGGAGGCAGTCCTACGGTAAAAGCTGAAATTTCCAGTGCCATGGAAGCATTATTTAACCTCCCCCCACATAAAATAAAAGTATTAAAGAGGGTGGAATAAAAAGGAGTGTCAGGTATGAAAAGTTGGAAAACAAGCAATGAACCCAATGTCCCGAAAACCCCAAAGAAAATGGATATGAAGAAACTGTTTCGAAGAAACCAGATTATCATTACAACTCTGGCAGTCATGATCGCTGCCGCCGGATATTTAAATTATGCCGGAAAGCAGGATGCAGCCTCCGGAACCGATGTGTATGAAGCCGGAATGACTGACATTTCCGAAGAAGACATTTTAGCAGAGAACCAGGCATTAAATGGAAGTGATTCCAGCAAGGATATCGCCAGTCTGGATCAGGATGCCGCAGATATTGATAAACTGGCAGCAGCCGATTCTGCGGGCAGCTCAGATAAGACAGCGGTCGGAAGTACCCAGGTAGCAGCTGGGGACGAAACAGCTCAAAGTCTTGCAGCAGGTGAGACCCAGGCAGCAGCCAGCCTTGCAGAAGGTGAAACACAGGCAGCTGATACCGGTCTTGACAATCCTGGTGAGGCTGTTTTAACCAGCGGCATGAACGTAGCAGATTACATATCAAGCGTTCAGTTAAACAGAGAACAGGTAAGGGCCAGAAATAAAGAAACTCTGATGAATTTAATCAACAATCCAAACATTGAAGAGGCTGCCAAACAGCAGGCGATTCAGCAGATGGTTGATATGACAGCCATTGCCGAGAAGGAAAATGCAGCAGAAACCCTTCTTCTTGCAAAAGGATTTGCAGATCCCGTTGTCAGCATTTCAAATGGAAAAGTTGATGTTGTCATCAATGCCGCCAGCATTACAGATCCCCAGCGTGCCCAGATTGAAGATATTGTAAAGAGAAAAACTGAAGTGGGAGCAGAGAGCATTGTTATAACTCTCATGAAACTGGAAGAGTAAAAAGCCTTTGCAAACAGTTGACAATTTTGCTATAATGATTTCAGAACCCAGAAATACTAAACAGGAGGGAATCGAAGTGGCAGAATTGGAAAACAGAAATACTCATAAAGTATATGAAAAAGATAAAATCGGCGAAGTTCAGATCGCAGATGACGTAGTCGCGATTATCGCAGGTCTTGCTGCGACGGAAGTAGATGGTGTGGATTCCATGGCAGGCAACATCACCAACGAACTGGTGGCGAAGCTGGGCATGAAAAACTTATCCAAAGGTGTCAAAGTGGAATTGACAGAGGAACATGTTTCCGTAGATTTGTCCTTAAACATAAAATATGGTTACAGTATCCCAACCGTCAGTGAAAAAGTTCAGGAAAAGGTGCAGAATGCCATTGAGAACATGACTGGCCTTTCCGTTCTTGATGTGAACATCCGGATTGCCGGTGTTGCACTGGATGAGAACAAATAAATTTATAATTTACAGCGGGAATAACCGGTCAGACGGTTCATTCCCGCTGTTTTTTTTACCGAAAAGATGAAATTATCCTTGTAATGATATAGGACAGGATTTATAATGGACGATATTGTGAATCCAATGATTCTTAAGGACAGGTGTTTTTAAATATGATGAATCGTAGAAACGGGGGGCATTATCCGCCGGGTTTGCTGATCCTGGCAAGTCTTGTGATATCTGTGATTATCGGAATCTGCGTTTTAAACTTCTATTATTTTCATGAAGTGGAACAAAGTCTGTTTCAGCAGACCCACAGGGATTTAAAGCAGAAGAATGATAAAGCACTTAATTATATAGAATCCATGATACAGACCAAATTCGAATGGCTGGAATTGTTTGCATTTTACTGTGATCTGCCGGATGGCTCAGGCAACGAACAGTGGTGGCAGCAGGTGCAGGATTACGAAAAAGAAGATTCCCGGTTTGGAGTTGCAGATACGTCAGGAACTCTTTATTATGGTAATCGTGAAACCCAGGACATTTCTTCCCGTGACTATTATAAAAAAGCGTTAGACGGTGAAAAGAATATATCTGGATTGCTGAAAGAAAGCTTTAAGGGCCAGGACAGTATCATTTTAACCGTCCCCATTATCAGAGACGGCGTTGTAAAGGGTGCGGCGTGTCTGGAGTTATCTTCTGATAGGCTGAAGCAGTATTTAAGCGATACGGATTTAAGCCGCTACGGTGCCAATATGATATTTCAAAAAGATGGAGAGATTTTGATTTCCTGTACGGCGTGTGAAAATCAGATTTCTCTGTTTGAGATGCTTAAAACCAGGGAATTTGGACCGGGTGAGACATTTTCGGAGATGGAAGCCGGAATCAGCCAGGGGCTGTCCGGCTATATTACTTATTACGAAAATGATTACCGCCGCCTTCTTTATTACCAGCCCATGGGGATCAATGACTGGTATATGGCTACCCTTGTGGAGACGGAAGGATATGAGAATACGTTTCATAAGATCAAATCCCTTTCTGCAAAATTTATAGCAGGATCAACCTTCCTTCTGTTTTGCGGAGTGATACTGACCCTTTTAATAGTTCACACCAGAAAAAAAGAAGAAAAGAGACTGCAGAAGGATTATTTAACAGGAGTTTATACCAGAGAAACAGCAAAAAAACTGGTGGAGCATGGATTAAAAGCCGGCGGAAAAAACCGCTTTTATGCATGTATGTTCCTTGACATCGATGATTTTAAGAAAATAAACGATACCTTTGGTCACCATAAAGGGGATCTGGTTCTTGTTCAGGCGGGACAGATATTAAGTGCCTGCACCAGACAGGAGGATGTAATTGTCCGGTTCGGAGGAGATGAATTCTGTATCTGGCTTTATGGAATGAGAGGAAGGAAACAGCCCGAAGCAATTGCCCAGCGTATTATTAATGCGTTTCATGTTTCAGGAAAAGTACATGCAAGTATTGGAATTACTTTGATTGGAGAGAATGAAACCGAATACGATGCCATCTTAAGAAGGGCAGATCAGGCATTATACGAAGCAAAGGGAAAAGGAAAAAACCAGTATGCTGTCACCAATTAACACTCAATACCGGCACGCAAAAGTTTCTATTGTATAAAAAACCCTGTTAAGGTATAATAATTCCAAACGTCCAGTTAAATCACCAATAGGAGGACCATGGTAAATGACCAGAAGTAAAATGCGTGAACACTGCTTTAAGATGCTTTTCTGCGCTGATTTTCACCCCGCAGAGGAGAAACTTTGGCAGATTAATCAATATTTTGAGGAACCAAAAGAGGATGATCTCAATACGGAAGGTGTGGAAGAGATTGTTCATGATGTGGATATGAGTGAAGAAAATTCTGCTTTTTTAAAAGAAAAGACAGAAGCAATTATGAATAAAATTCCGGAACTGGATGAAAAAATCAATGAAGTAGCTGAAGGCTGGAAGACAAAACGTATGGGAAGAGCAGAATTAACCATTCTCCGCCTTGCTCTTTATGAAATCTTATTCGATGAAGAGGTGCCGGAAAAGGTAGCCATCAACGAAGCGGTGGAACTGGGTAAAAAATACGGCGGAAACGAAGCTCCGGCTTTCATTAACGGAGTTCTTGCAAAGCTGGTGTAAGTATGGCAGGTGTCTATTCTGTAACCCAGATCAATGGTTATATTAAAAATATGTTTGCCCAGGATTTTGCACTGAACCGGATTTCCATCAAAGGGGAAGTGTCCAACTGCAAATATCATACTTCCGGTCATATATATTTTACCTTAAAAGACAAAGCCTCTTCTATTTCGGCAGTGATGTTTGCCGGATCCAGAAAAGGTCTTTCCTTTCATCTGGAAGAAGGACAGCAGATCGTTGCAAAGGGAAGCGTTGAGGTTTATGAAAGAGACGGAAGATATCAGCTTTACGCCCAGGAAATTACGAAAGAGGGAATGGGAGATTTATTCGAACGTTTTTTAAAGCTTCGTAATGAACTGGAAGAAATGGGGATGTTTTCCCCCGAATACAAGAAAGAAATTCCAGGATATGCAAGGCGTGTGGGTGTGGTAACAGCCCCCACAGGCGCTGCCATCCGGGATATTATGAATATATCCGCCAGGCGGAACCCCTTTGTGCAGCTCTATCTTTATCCCGCTCTTGTGCAGGGAAGCGGTGCTGCAGAAAGTATTGTAAAAGGAATTGAGACCTTAGACCAGATGGGACTTGATGTTCTCATTGTGGGAAGAGGGGGCGGCTCCATTGAAGACTTATGGGCTTTTAATGAAGAAGCGGTTGCCAGAGCAATATTTAACTGCTCAGTACCGGTAATTTCTGCAGTCGGCCATGAAACCGATGTGACCATCGCAGATTATGTTGCAGACATGCGTGCACCCACCCCTTCGGCAGCTGCGGAGCTGGCAGTATTTGATTATAAACAGTTTAAAGAACAGACAGAGAGCATCCGGTATACGTTAAAAACCATGATGGAGCGAAAGCTGGAGCGGTATCGTTTCTCTGTGAACCAATATGGATTAAAGTTAAAGTACTTTGATCCAAAGCGAAGTATTCGTGAACAGCGCCAGCGTCTTCATGATCTGGAAGAGAAGCTGAAAAGCCTGCTTTTAAAGCAGATTGAGGCAGAGCGCAGGCAGCTTGACGAATCCGCTGTTAAGATGAGTCAGCTGATTGAAAAGCAGACTTTAAGAGACAGGCACAGGCTGGAACTTCTTGCCGGACGCCTTCATGCCTGTTCCCCGCTGGCAAAAATAGGCGGCGGCTACGGTTTTATCACTGATTCAGGGAATCACAGGATTGATTCTGTCATGCAGGTAAAGGCAGGAGATGCTCTTCGTCTTAAATTGCGGGATGGAAATATCCATGCTCTGGTATCAGGAGTGGAGCCACTAACAGGGTCAGAGGCAGATAAATAAGGAGATACAGGCTTATGGCAGTAAAAAAAGAAAGAACCATTGAAGAGACCTTAAAGGACTTAGAGGAGCTGATCAAAAAGCTGGAAAGCGGAGAGAGCTCCTTAGAGGAATCCTTTGAATATTACGAGACAGGTATGAAACTTGTTAAGTCCTGCAATGATAAAATAGATAAAGTGGAAAAAAAGATAATTGTACTGGAGGAAAACGGTGAAGAACATGAACTTTGAGGATGAGTTGCTGAAACGGACCAAAGATGTGTGGGAGATTGTGGAAAGTTTCCTTCCGGCTGTAGAGGGACATCAGAGCACTGTTCTTGAGGCAATGGATTACAGTATGCGGGCAGGCGGAAAGCGGCTGCGTCCTATGCTGATGAGGGAGACATACCGCCTTTTTGGAGGTATGGGGAAAGAGATAGAACCATTTATGGCAGCCATAGAGATGATTCATACCTCTTCTCTGATTCACGATGATCTTCCCTGTATGGATAATGATACCCTTCGCAGAGGACTTCCTACTGCCTGGGTGAAATTTGGATATGATATGGCGGTGCTGGCAGGTGACGGTCTTTTAATTTATTCCATGGAGACTGCAGCCAAGGCACTTGACTTTTCGGACAGGCCGGACCGGGTCGCCAGGGCTATGGGTATTCTGGCGCAAAAGACAGGTATATTCGGGATGATAGGAGGCCAGACGGTAGACGTGGAGCTGGCTGGAAAGCCGATCCCAGTCGACAAGCTTGACTTTATCTACCGGTTAAAGACCGGAGCGCTTTTAGAGGCGTCCATGATGATCGGTGCGCTTCTTGGCGGAGCCGGTGAAGACGAGTTAAAGGCAGTGGAAGAGATGGCATCAAAAATCGGACTTGCTTTTCAGATTCAGGATGATATTCTTGATGTGACAAGCAATGCCGAAGTATTGGGAAAACCCGTATTCAGCGATGAAAAAAATAATAAAACCACCTATGTAACATTGGAGGGAATGGAACAGGCGAAGATGGCTGTGGAGAGAATTTCGAAAGACGCCGTTGCCTGCCTTCAAAAGCTGCCGGGAGAAAACCGCTTTCTGGAAGAACTGATCCGGATGCTGGTTAACCGGGAAAAATAAAGGATTAAAAAATTATGATGCTGGAACTGATTAACGGACCTGACGATATAAAGAAATTCTCCAAACAGGAGCTGACCATATTAAGTCAGGAAATCCGTGATTTTTTAATAGAAAAGATAAGTACCACTGGCGGTCATCTGGCCTCTAATTTAGGAGTTGTGGAGCTGACCATGGCAATTTATCTTGCTTTTGATCTGCCAATGGACAAGATTGTCTGGGATGTAGGGCATCAGTCCTATACCCATAAGATCTTAAGCGGAAGAAGAATGGAATTTGATGAACTGCGCCAGTACGGCGGCATGAGTGGTTTTCCTAAGAGAAAGGAAAGCCCCTGTGATGCCTTTGATACGGGGCACAGTTCTACTTCTATTTCTGCCGGACTGGGACTTGCCCAGGCAAGAGATGTGCTGGGGGAAGGTCATTTTGTAGTTTCGGTCATCGGAGACGGTTCCCTGACGGGAGGCATGGCATATGAAGCATTGAATAATGCAGCCCAGATGAAGAAAAATTTCGTTATTATTCTTAATGATAATAATATGTCCATATCCGAAAATGTAGGCGGCATGTCCTCCTATCTAAACAGTATACGGACAGGGAATGGATATCTGGATTTAAAGAAACATGTTACCAATACGCTTTCAAGGATCCCGGTTATCGGTGAACCTCTGATTGAGAAAATCAGCCGGACAAAAAATGGCATTAAGCAGCTTCTGATTCCGGGAATGCTGTTTGAAAATATGGGGATTACCTATTTAGGACCGGTAGACGGTCATAATTTAAAGGCTCTGACAAGAACCCTGAAAGAGGCAAAGAAACTGGATCACACCGTGCTGGTTCATGTGATTACCAAAAAGGGAAAAGGATATGCTCCGGCAGAAAAAAATCCGTCCAAGTTCCATGGGGTGGATCCCTTTGATATCCTGACTGGCAAGCCTAAAAAAGAAAAGAAGAATTTAAGCTATACCGATGTGTTTTCTAAAACTATCTGCCGTCTGGCAAAAGATGATAAGAAGATTGTAGCGGTAACCGCTGCGATGCCGGATGGAACCGGACTGAAACGGTTCTCAAACCTGTATCCGGACCGCTTTTTTGATGTGGGGATTGCAGAAGAGCATGCAGTGACTTCGGCGGCAGGAATGGCAGCAGGCGGTTTGAAACCGGTAGTGGCTGTTTATTCCTCTTTTTTGCAGAGAGGGTTTGATCAGGTACTTCATGATGTGTGTATTCAGAATCTTCCTGTTGTATTCGCAGTTGACCGGGCAGGACTGGTAGGAAGCGATGGAGAGACCCATCAGGGAATTTTTGATCTGTCCTTTTTAAGTGCCATACCCAATATGAGCATTTTTGCACCTAAAAATGACTGGGAGCTGGCAAACGGACTGGAGTTTGCGTTTTCCCTTGACAGTCCCATTGCGGTACGCTATCCCAGAGGGGAAGCCTATCAGGGGCTGGAAGAATTTAAAGCACCGATTGAATACGGAAAAGGCGAAGTCATTTATGAAGAAACGGACATTGCCCTTCTGGCAGTAGGCAGCATGGTAAGCACAGGAGAGCATGTAAGGCAGAAGCTGAAAGCGGAAGGCTGGAACTGTACTCTTGCAAACGGGCGCTTTATTAAGCCTTTTGATAAAAAACTCATTGATCACCTGGCAAAAAATCACTGGCTGATTGTGACCATGGAAGAGAATGTACTCCAGGGCGGGTATGGAAGCCTGATCAATGGTTATATACATGAACGCTATCCAAAAGTAAAGGTACTAAACATTGCCCTGCCGGATGCATACGTGGAGCACGGCAACGTTTCTCTGCTTCGAAAAGGACTTGGAATTGACAGCGATTCCATAATCTGGCGCATGAAAAAGGAATACCTGGATATGGAGCGGCAGAACAGGGAATGGAAGGATAAGATGAAGTAAAATGAAAGAACGGTTGGATGTGCTATTAGTAAAACAGGGACATGCAGAGTCCAGGGAAAAGGCGAAAGCCATCATCATGTCCGGAATCGTTTACGTGGACGGTGACAAAGAGGACAAAGCAGGTTCCACATTTGAAGAAACTGCACTCATTGAGGTAAGAGGAAACACTTTAAAATATGTAAGCCGGGGCGGATTGAAGCTTGAAAAAGCCATGACCCATTTTGACGTTACGCTGGAGGGGAAGGTCTGTATGGATGTAGGCTCTTCTACCGGAGGTTTTACGGACTGCATGCTTCAAAACGGTGCGGTAAAAGTCTATGCGGTTGACGTGGGGCATGGGCAGCTTGCGTGGAAGCTTCGCAACGATGAACGGGTGGTCTGTATGGAAAAGACCAATATCCGTTATGTAACGCCAGAGGATATCAAGGACAGGATTGAATTTTCATCCATCGATGTATCATTTATATCACTTACAAAAGTTCTTTTGCCGGTTAAAAACCTTTTGTCAGAAGATGGAGAGATCGTCTGTCTGATTAAGCCTCAGTTTGAAGCAGGCCGTGAAAAGGTGGGCAAAAAAGGTGTGGTAAGAGAAAAATCTGTTCATCTGGAAGTAATCCAGTCTGTGATTTCTTACGGAATCAGCATTGGATTTGAAGTACTTCACCTGGAGTTTTCTCCTATTAAGGGCCCGGAAGGGAATATAGAATATCTGCTTCATTTAAAAAATCATCCCGCTGGGGAGAGCTTTCCTGATTACAGCGTTAATCCGGAAAAAGTGGTGGAAGAAGCTCACAAAGACTTAAGCGAAGGCAAATAAGGAGTCTGAAATGAAACATTTTTACGTAATCATGAATCCGGATAAAAAAGGAGCTCGTGAGACCGCGGAGCAGATCCGGGAATTTCTCACTGCCAGGGGAGCAGTCTGCCTCATTGGCAGTGGAGAAAAGGTAGATTGGCAGGCAGGAAAGCATTACACTGACTCAGCCATGGTGCCAAAGGAAACGGAATGCGTGATTACTCTGGGGGGAGACGGAACATTAATTCAGGCAGCCAGAGATTTATCCGGACGCAATTTACCCATTCTTGGAATTAACAGAGGGACTCTGGGGTATTTAACCCAGGTCTCCAGAACAGAAGACATTGAATCGGCGCTGTCAGCCTTGTTTTACGATGACTATAAGCTGGAAGAGCGGATGATGCTAAGCGGAAGTGCATTCAGGGACGGAGAAGAGATTTACCGGGATATTGCTTTAAACGAAATCGTTATGACACGGGGCGAATACTTAAAGATGCTTCAGTTTAAAGTATATGTAAATGGGGAATTCTTAACGGAGTACAGAGCGGACGGGCTGATAGCAGCTACGCCTACAGGCTCTACTGCCTATAATTTATCGGCGGGCGGGCCGATTATAGTTCCTGATTCCAAGATGCTGGTGCTTACTCCCATCTGTTCCCATGCCCTCAATGCCAGAAGTATTGTCCTTTCAGCAGAAGACAAAATCAGGATTGAAATTGTAGGACAGGAAGGAATCAGCCAGGCAGCGGTATTTGACGGAGATTCGGCAGTCAGTCTTTTGCCTGGGGACTGGATTGATATAGAGCGTGCCCAGATCAAGACTATATTAGTCAAATTAAAAAATTTATCATTTTTAGATAATCTTCGAAACAAGATGGCGGGTATATAAGGAGGTGACACGATGAAACTGGAAAGACATAGTAAAATAGTAGAACTGATTGGGAAGTATGAAATTGAAACCCAGGAAGAACTGGCGGATTACTTAAATCAGGCTGGTTTTGCAGTAACACAGGCGACTGTATCCAGAGATATCAGGGAGTTAAAGCTGACAAAGGTGCAGTCCGAATCAGGGAAACAGCGTTATATGGTACTTCAGAATCAAGGATCATTCAGCGATAAATACATCCGGATTTTAAGAGATGGTTATTTATCCATGGATATGGCACAGAATATACTGGTAATTAAGACTGTATCCGGAATGGCCATGGCAGTGGCAGCAGCGTTAGATGCCCTTCATTTCAGCGAAATGGTAGGCTGTATCGCAGGAGACGATACCATCATGTGTGCCATCAGAACTGTAGATGACACCATACTTATGATGGACAAACTGAAAAAACTCATTACGGGATAAAGGAGGCAAGCCATGCTTTCAGAATTACACGTAAAGAACTTAGCATTAATTGAAAAAGCTGATGTGGAGTTTAAAGAGGGACTGAATGTCTTAACCGGTGAGACAGGTGCCGGAAAATCCATAATTATCGGCTCGGTAACGATTGCCTTAGGAGGCAAGGTGCCAAAGGATATGATCAGAAACGGGGCAGAATACGCCTACATAGAGCTGATCTTTACCGTCAGCGATGAAAGAAAGATCCATCTGTTAAAAGAAATGGATGTATTTCCCGACCAGGACGGCATTGTTATTATTTCTAAAAAAATCATGCCGTCAAAAAGTTTCAGTAAAATTAATGATGAAACAGTTACTGCAGGGAAACTGCGGGATATCACCGGTCTTCTCATCGATATTCATGGACAGCATGAACATCAGTCTTTACTTTACAAGTCAGTACATCTTGAGATCCTGGACCGTTACCAGGAGAAAAAGTCCCACGAGCTAAAAATGAATATTGCTAAGACCTACAAAGAATATGTCCGGTTAAAGGAACGGCTTGCGTCATTTCAGCTTGATGAGGATACCAGACTGCGGGAAATGGATTTTATCCGCTATGAGATAGAAGAGATTGAGAATGCCGGGTTAAGAGAGGGAGAAGAGGAAGAACTATCCTCAAAGTACCGTCTGTTTCTTCATGGGAAAAAGATTATGGAAAGTCTTTCAGTGGCTTATGAAGCAGTGAATTCCGATGTCACAGGACGGGCATTAAAAGAGGTGGAATCAGCGGCTGTCTATGATGAACGCCTGCTTACCATCAGAGACCAGCTTTTTGATGTAGAGTCCATTTTAAGCGATATTAATCATGAAATCACCTCTTATCTGGAGGACTTGTCTTTTGAAGAAGAGGATTACCAGAAAATGGAGGAACGTCTTGACTTAATTCATAATCTGGAAGCAAAGTATGGAAAAGGTGTTGACGTCATTTTCAAAAATCTGGAAGAAAAGAGAATCAGACTGGGTGAATTGGAAGATTATGACCGTTTAAAGCAGCAGACAGAAAAAGAGATTCATCTGACTGAGGATAAATTAGAAGATATATGCGGACAATTATCCTGTATGAGGAAAGAAACTGCAAAAGAACTGACGGAAAAAATTAAAGAAGGCCTGCATGATTTAAATTTTATTGATGTTAATTTTGACATGGAATTTAGCAGACTGGATCACTATACGGCAAATGGTTTTGATGAAGCGGAATTTATGATTTCCGCCAATCCCGGGGAGGCCTTAAAGCCTTTAAAATCCGTGGCTTCCGGCGGTGAGATGTCAAGAATCATGCTGGCGATCAAAACAGTTCTGGCTGATTCTGACGATATTCCAACCCTGATTTTTGATGAAATTGATACCGGTATCAGCGGAAGAACCGCACAGAAGGTTTCAGAAAAGCTCTCTTATATAGCAGCCAATCATCAGGTAATCTGTATTACCCATCTTCCTCAGATTGCAGCCATGGCAGATGCTCATTTTGAAATTAAAAAATCGGCAGAGGCTGGAAAAACCACCACAGGAATCCAGGCACTGCAGGATGAGGAAGTTGTGGAAGAACTTGCAAGGCTCCTTGGAGGAGCAGAGATTACGGATGCAGTAAAAGTAAATGCCAGAGAGATGAAGCGTCTTGCGGCCGAAAAAAAGTTAAAAAGTCATAACTGGTCCAAACACCAGAATTAAATGAATTCAACTAAAATATGACAGAGTGTTTTTAACGAATTCTCACATACTATGAGAGGAGTCAAAAAATTGTCTCCTTTATTCTTCTAAGGAGGTATGTGAGATGGCAAAAAAGAAATTTCATAAACTAATTGTAAGGGCGTTCTGGATCAGCCTGATCTTTTGCATCGGATTTACCTGGTTCTATATGAAACGGGTTATTCCGGACAAATTGAACATCGTTGCAGCAGAAGAAGAACAGTTTCATTTCTCCATGCCTTTTGATGTGACGCTGCATTCCGACAGCGAGGAAGTGGTACTGAACAATGGTTCCAATATTCCTTCCGATCAAATTCACTTACAGGTGAATCAGCCGTTTTCTGTGTATTCCAAGAATCTGGGAAGCTATAAGCTGGGATTAAAGCTGTTCGGCTGGATACAGTTAAAAGATATTCAGGTAAATGTAGTTGATACCAAATACGCTGTTCCTTGCGGTACTCCAGTTGGAATTTACTTAAAATCAAATGGAGTCATGGTAATTGGTACAGGAGACGTAACGAAAAAAGATGGAATGGTTGTAGAACCGGCATTTGGAGTTTTACAATCAGGGGATTATCTGGAATCAATCAATGGCATCCCTCTTAGCGACAAGGAAACACTGATGAATGAGCTGAGTAAAATAGGTGCATCGGAAGCTGTTTTAAAGGTCAGAAGAGGCGATGATAACATTGATATTAAGATGAATCCAATAGAAACAGAGGACGGATCCTATAAACTGGGAGTGTGGGTTCGTGATGACACACAGGGAATTGGAACTATGACCTATGTGGATATGAACGGACAATTTGGTGCACTGGGTCACGGAATCAGTGACAGTGATACCGGGAATGTAGTCCAGATCACAGATGGTTCTCTCTATGAAACAGCAATTCTGGGAATCGAAAAAGGAACCTTTGGGAAACCAGGTGTCATGAGCGGAATCATCTATTATGGTCCGGGATCCAACTTGGGAACGATTAAAGAAAATACAGAAGAAGGTATTTTTGGTACAGTAAATGACCGCTTTAAGCAGGGAATTTCACAGGATGCCGTACCCATTGGCTATCGGCAGGATGTGAAAAAGGGAAAAGCCTATATACGAAGTGATGTTTCTGGAAAAGTGCGTGATTACGAAATTGAAATCCAGCGGGTTGATTACTCCACCACTCATAAAAGCAAGGGAATGGTAATTAAAGTCACGGACCCCGATCTTCTGGCATTGACCGGGGGAATTGTTCAGGGTATGTCCGGTAGTCCTATCATACAGGACGGAAAGCTGATAGGAGCTGTTACCCATGTTTTTATCCAGGACTCAACAAGAGGCTACGGTATATTTATCGAAAATATGATCAATCATTAACAATATTTGCCAGGAAAGAAAAGGACAGAATCGTAATAGTTTTACGGTGCCGTCCTTTTATTTTCCTGTTTATTTTTTAAAGGTAATAAATCCATAACTGTTCAGAATATGGAAGTACTTGGATAGACGTTCGTATAGCGGAGATGCTTCCTCTCCGAACTGCTCCTTTACTAAGGCAGAAAGGCTAAGAATATCCCGGCTGCCATCAATGAGGCACCATACAAAGCTTCCCAATGGATCCAGATGAATGTGGCTGACTTTGGGTTTATGAAAAAATCTCTGGGCAAACCGGTGAAAGATGCCTTTGTTTTCCACGTCCAGAGTCACAAGACCGTTCTCTTCAACAGACCAGTGAATATGTTCTGTCCGAATGGGAATCCGGTCTAAATAGTTTTCGCTTTTTTTATCTGTCTGACTCATTTCTTCACTTTCTTCCAGATTGTAAATTTAAGCAGGCTCAAGATGACAAGCCCAAATAAAATAAGACTTCCAAAATCCAAAACAAAAGAAGGAAGATTTAGTTTTGAGGACAGATCCAGAGCCTTGTCCAAACCAAATACTGCTAAAAGCGCAAGCAGGATACCTACCAGGCCTTCACCTGCAATCATTCCGGAACAGTAAAGCATTCCGTCACTGATTAACTGATCTTTTTCTTTCTTGTCATCTTTTTTCATTCTGTCAAAATATAAACGTACCAGTCCGCCTACCATAATGCATGCATTTAACTGGACAGGAAGATACACGCCTATGGCGAAAGGAAGAACGGGAATTCCCAGGATTTCCACAGCTGCGGCTAAGAAGACTCCCATAAATACCAGCGCCCATGGAAGATTGTTATCCATAACACCCTCAATGATCATCTTCATCAGCATGGCCTGAGGTGCACCCAGCTGTTCAGAACCAAAGCCCCATGCTGCATTCAACAGGTATAAAACTCCGCCAATGGCAAAGGCAGCAGCAACCACACCGATCAGCTCACCAATCTGCTGCTTTTTCGGAGTAGCTCCAAGCAGGTAACCTGTTTTTAAGTCCTGGGAGGTATCACCAGCAATCGCAGCAACGATGCAGATGATGGAACCGATGGCAATTGCGCCTTTCATTCCATGGATTCCGCTATCTCCTGTGGCTTTTAATGTGATGGTGGCGATGAGGAGGGTTGCAATGGCCATACCCGATACCGGGTTATTGCTGCTTCCTACCAGACCTACCATTCTGGAAGATACAGTGGCAAAGAAAAATCCAAAGATTACAACAAGGATGGCTCCTACCAGACTTACCGGAATGACCGGAACCAGCCAGACAATAATGGTGAGAATGGCGATACCTCCAAGAATTGTCTGAAAGCTTAAATCCTGTTCGGTACGAAGTCCGCTGCCTGCATTGTTCTGACCAAGTCCCTGAATGGCATCACGGAATGTGCGGATAATTAATGGAAGAGATTTTACAAGGCTGATAATACCGCCTGCTGCAAGTGCTCCTGCACCAATGTACCGGATGTAAGTTCCCCAGATGCCGCCGGCTCCTTTGGCAGCAAACAGCTCCCCGATGGGAACAGTACCGGGATACAGGGTTAAATCGGCTCCAAAAAGAACAATCGCAGGGATAAATACCAGCCAGCTGATAATTCCTCCCGCAAACATATAGGAAGATATCCTTGGTCCGCAGATATATCCTACACTCATGACTGCCGGATAAATCTGTGTTCCAATCTCACCGGCATAACCCTTAACACGCAAGGATACTTCCCCCGGAACCAGTTTGATACCATCAATGATAAATTTAAAGACAGCGGCAAAGCCCATACCGGCAAATACGGTAGAAGCATTGGCACCACCCTCTTCACCGGCTAAAAGAACCTCTGCACACGCGGTTCCTTCCGGATAAGGAAGAATACCATGCTCCTTTACAATCAATGCATTTCGAAGCGGAACCATGAAAAGGACACCCAGGATACCGCCGATGAGAGAGATCAGTGTGATTTCCAGAATACCAGGTGTTTCCATTTTCCCTTCTGCAGCCCATAAAAAAAGAGCAGGCAGTGTAAAGATAGCTCCTGCGGCCAGAGATTCTCCTGCAGAACCAACCGTTTGAACGATGTTGCTTTCCAATATGGAATTTTTCTTCATCATGACTCTGATCACACCCATGGAGATGACTGCGGCAGGAATCGATGCGGAGATAGTCATACCAACACGGAGACCCAGATAGGCATTTGCAGCACCGAAGACTACAGCCAGAACGATACCCAGAACAATAGAGGTAACAGTAAATTCCGGTGTGACCTTTTCAGCCGGTATGTACGGCTTAAAATCGTTTTGTTCTTTCATTTGTATTTCCCCCTAAAATTTTTATACAGTACCAATTATATCCATTTATTTAAGATGGGGCAAGTGTTATTGTGCTTTTTTGATAATAAAAAAAAATAAAATAATAATTTTATCAGCATAATGCTTAAATTATCATTGATAAAAATATATCTAATCTCTGTGAAAAGCTTTTCATCCCATTTCTTATGTGTTAGTATAAGAGATAGTAGCATTGTTTTTGATGCTTTTTTGACGACAAGTAGTTTCAATTTTCAACACCGGTAAAAAAAAGGGGGAAACGTGGATTCAGACCGGGCAAGACCTTTTCTTCATTCGACAGTGGGACAGTTTGGACAGAATCCCATATTCGATAAAATAAACGTTTTTCCTGTCGAATAATGCGATAGAATCACGTTGCGGCATAAGCTGAGGCAAGATTATAATGGCTATACACTAGTTTTCATTTATTTTGAAGAATCAGGAGGAGAGTATCAATATGTCAGAAATCAGTATCGCTATTGCAGATGATAACCTGCAGACCTTAAATCTGCTGAATGATATACTGGAAGGAGAGGAGGATTTTCATGTAGTGGGAAGAGCGGATAACGGCGAAGACGCTTATAACATGATCCTCAAAACAAATCCGGATGTTGTCTTATTGGATGTGATTATGCCGAGAATGGACGGAATTACAGTTATGGAGCGGGTAAGAGGAAACGGTGCTGTGACAAAGATTCCCTCATTTATTATGGTAACCGCCGCAGGAAGTGAGAATATTACCGAAGATGCTTTCCGAATGGGGGCGAATTATTACATAATGAAGCCGTTTAACAAGGAAGTTATCGTCGATAAGGTGCGAAGAGTAGGGCAGAGAAAGACGAAAGTACCAAGTCTGCAGGGTATGAAAAAGGTGAAACCTTATGTCAATAAGACAGAATACATGGAGCAGAATTTAGAAAATGATGTAACGCAGATGCTTCATGAGATCGGAATTCCGGCGCATATTAAGGGGTATCAGTATTTAAGGGATGCCATTGTGATATCGGTACAGGATCAGGAGATGCTTACCTCTGTGACTAAGATCCTTTATCCTTCCATTGCAAAGAAACATCAGACAACACCCAGCCGTGTGGAGCGTGCCATCCGCCATGCCATTGAAGTGGCCTGGAGCCGCGGAAAGATGGATACCATCAACGAGCTGTTTGGATATACCGTGAGTACAGGAAAAGGAAAACCAACTAATTCTGAGTTTATTGCACTCATTGCTGATAAAATAAGGCTTGATTACAAAAAACTTTCATAAAACTTAAGGGAAAGATACTTCCTTATTTTCTGAAAATGCAGTATACTATAGCATAACAGACAATGCCCGGAAGGGATAAGGATAAGGGAGGTTTTTGGATGAAGAAGATTTTGTTCGTTGCATCGGAGGCAGTACCTTTTGTTAAAACGGGTGGTCTTGCAGATGTAGTGGGATCCCTTCCCAAGTGCTTTGATCAGGAGTATTATGATGTGAGAGTTATGATTCCCAAATATCTCTGTATCAAAGAAGAATTGAGAAACCAGATGACTTATGTAGATCATTTCTATATGGATTATCTGGGACAAAGCAGATACGTTGGGATTCTTCAGTGTGTCTGGGACGGAATCACCTTCTATTTCATTGATAATGAAGGCTATTACCAGGGGCCAAAGCCATATGGAGACTGGTATCAGGATTTAGAAAAGTTCTGCTTTTTTTCAAGAGCCGCCTTATCTTCTCTTCCGGTAATCGGATTTCAGCCGGATGTGGTTCATTGCCATGACTGGCAGACCGGTTTAATACCTGTTCTGTTAAAGGACCGTTTTCGTGATGGAGATTTCTTCCGGAACATGAAGTCGGTAATTACCATTCACAATTTAAAATTCCAGGGTGTGTGGGATGTAAAGACCATACAGGCACTGACCTGTCTGCCTGATTATTATTTTACACCTGATAAACTGGAGGCTTACAAGGATGGGAATTTATTAAAGGGTGGCATAGTCTATGCAGATGCCATCACAACAGTCAGCGAGACCTATGCTCAGGAGATAAAGATGCCTTTCTATGGGGAAGGCCTTGACGGTCTGATGCGGGCCAGAGAAGGCAGTTTAAGAGGAATTGTAAACGGAATTGATTATGACGAGTTTGATCCTGAGACGGATTCGTATATTGTAGAGAACTATAATCTGCGTAATTTCCGCAAGGAGAAAGAAAAAAATAAAGCTGCGCTTCAAAAGGAACTTTCTCTGGCGCAGGATGATAGTAAGTTTATGATTGGAATCGTTTCCAGACTGACTGACCAGAAGGGACTTGATTTAGTCCAGTGTGTTATGGATGAGTTATGTCAGGACAATATCCAGCTGGTTATTCTTGGTACCGGAGAAGAACGGTATGAAAATATGTTCCGCCATTATGCATGGAAGTATCCGGATAAGGTTTCTGCCAATATTTATTATTCGGAGGCAATGTCTCATAAGATTTATGCTGCCTGTGATGCATTCCTGATGCCGTCTTTGTTTGAACCCTGTGGTTTAAGCCAGCTGATGGCACTCAGATACGGCACTGTACCTGTTGTCAGGGAAACCGGAGGTTTAAAAGACACGGTAGAATCCTATAATGAGTATGAGAGTAAGGGAACGGGATTTTCCTTTGCCAACTATAATGCTCATGAGATGCTTGGTGCCGTCCGCTATGCACAGCACATTTATTATGATAAGAGACGTGAGTGGAACAAAATTATCGACCGGGCTATGTCGAAGGATTATTCCTGGAAAACTTCAGCCATGAAGTATCAGGAATTATATGACTGGCTGACTGGCTGTTAAGCCGGTTCACACTATGAAGAAGGAAGCGACTAAATAACCATGAAAAACTTGTATTTAACCCCAGAGGAAGAGCAGGAAGCGATAAAGTGGGCAGAAGATGCCTCCTGGGTGGAAGGGGAAGATTATAATATGGATTTGGAATATCTTGCCTGTGTAAAGGATATTTTAGACCACAAGGTATTCCAGTCCATGGATCACTATATGCAGCATGGAGATACTACCTGCAAAGCTCATTGTATTAAGGTGTCCTATTTAAGCTACTGCATATGCAGAAAATTAGGTTGGGAATATAAAGAAGCAGCCAGAGCAGGTCTGCTTCATGATTTCTTTCTATATGACTGGCATACTCACGCCAGAGAGACCGGGGAACGTTTCCATGGTTTTACTCATCCAAGGGTTGCATTAAAGAATGCTGTGGAGCATTTCGATTTAACTGAGAATGAGAAGAACATGATCCTTAGGCATATGTGGCCGCTTACACCGGTTCCGCCCAGAACAAAAGGCGGAATGGTAATAATTTATGCAGATAAATTATGTGGTCTGGTGGAAACTACTGCAAGGATTAAGCGTTGGATATTGTACGGTTTTGGCAGGAAGAGCGCGGCATAAGATGGAGGAAACCATGGAATTTTGGGAAGTGATTCTAAAGAATCAGGTCTTAGTGACTGCTGTTACCGGCTGGCTGGTGGCGCAGGTGTTAAAAACACTGATTGACCTGGCTCTTAATAAAAGTTTTAATCCGGAGAGGCTTGTGGGATCCGGCGGTATGCCAAGTTCCCACTCCTCTACGGTTTGTGCATTGACCACCGCCGCCAGTTATCGTTATGGCGTCGGTTCTTTTGAGTTTGCAATCAGCTTCGTACTTTCCATGATTGTGATGTATGATGCTATGGGAGTACGAAGAGAAACAGGAAAGCAGGCAAAGCTTTTAAACAGCATTCTCTTAGAAAATCCCCTGAAGCTGAGCGGTGAGATTTTACAGGAAAAATTAAAGGAATATGTGGGACATAGTCCTCTGCAGGTTGGAGCAGGAGCCATACTTGGTATTTTACTTGCAGTTCTTATAGCGCAATATTATTAATAAAAAAGAAAAATTTTGGGGAATCGTAAGAAAATAACCCTTGATTTCTTTAGATATCCATATTATACTTTAACAAGTTAAAAAATTGTTAATTTTGGAGGCAAATTGGATATGTCAATTTATCATAGGATAAACTGTTTTTTCCTATTCAGCTTTCTGGGTTATCTTCTTGAATGCGCTGTACTTAGCTATGAAAACAAAAGGCCGGTTTTCAATCGTGGATTTGGACACGGACCGTTCTGCATCATATATGGATTTGGATCTGTTGGGGCCACAGTGCTTTTAAGCCCTTTCATTGACAGTCCGGTGCGCCTGTATTTCGCCTCTATGGTGATGGCAACTTTCATGGAGCTTGTTACGGCTTATATGATGATTAAGCTGTTTGGATCATTCTGGTGGGATTATAGCAGGAAGCCATTTAACTACAAAGGAATTATCTGTCTGGAGAGCAGTATTGCCTGGGGATTTTTAGGAATCTTTTATTTCCGCTTCCTCAGTGGATTTGTGAATCAGGCAGCAGGTATGATTCCAGATGATTTTCAACGTATCACGGGTATATTTTTGCTGGTTTTCTATACAACCGATTTTATATATACCATGAGGATGCAGCTGAAAGCAGACTGTGAGGAAGATGAGTCGTCCTTAGTGGGACGCCTGAAAGTATATTAAAGATTGGCGGGATTCGTAATGGGTCCCGCCTGTTTGCAATTTCATGAGTCAGGAATTATAATAGAAAAGAGAGGGCACCAATGATAAGAGATTATAAGATTGTGCTTGCTTCGGCATCACCAAGAAGAAGAGAACTTTTAAACCAGATCAGTCTGAATCCTGTGATAGAACCAAGTACGGTTGTGGAAGTGATTACTACCAGGGTACCTGAAGATGCGGTGATGGAGCTGTCTCTGCAAAAAGCAGAAGATGTGGCAAGGCATCAGCAGCCTGGTACCATTGTAATCGGGGCAGATACTGTAGTGGCGGCAGAAGGTAAGATTCTTGGAAAACCGGGGAGCCATCAGGAAGCATATGAAATGATTGAATCCTTTCAGGGAAAAACCCATCAGGTCTTTACCGGTGTAACTTTGATTTACTGTGGAAAGAATGGAACCATAGTCCGCAGTTTTGCAGAACGGACTGATGTTCATGTATATCCTATGACTCCGGAAGAGATACGATTATATGCAGAAGATGAGGAGCCTATGGATAAGGCCGGTGCTTATGGAATCCAGGGACGGTTTGCAGCTTTTATCAAAGGGATTGACGGAGATTACAGTAATGTAGTAGGATTGCCTGTGGGACGAGTTTATCAGGAATTAAAGCAGATCTGCGAGCAGGAGGAAAAAGCATGATAAAACTGATTGCATCGGATATTGACGGAACACTTGTGCCAGACGGAGGATATGAAGTTCCGGCTGAGCTTCATGAGGTAATATTGAAATTACGGGCAAAGGGCATTCAGTTTGCAGCGGCAAGCGGAAGGCAGTGGGTCAGTATTGAATCCATCTTTGATCCGGTAAAAGAAAAAATATTCTATCTATCTGATAACGGTGCTTACATAGGCTGTCACGGCAGAAATCTGTTTCTAAATCCAATTGAACGTAAGACTGCCATGGATATGGTGGAAGATGTGAGGAAGACAGAAGGACTTGAGGTTATGCTAAGTGGTCCTGATGTGGTGTATTTAGAGACGAAAGACAGGGATTTTATTGACTGGATGGTTAACAGCTATAAATTTCGCGTGGAAATGGTAGAGGATTTAACAAAAGTTGAGTCTGAATTTATTAAAATCAGTGTCTACCGGAAAACAGATGTAGAAAGCCATACCAGACAGTTAAGAGAAAAATACAGAGACCGGTTAAAGATTACCATAGCCGGAGATATGTGGATGGACTGTATGAGACCAGGAACCAACAAAGGTGAGGCGGTAAAGCTTCTTCAGGAAAGTCTGTCCATCACACCAGAAGAGACCATGGCATTTGGCGATCAGCTAAATGATATTGAGATGTTAAATCAGGCATACTACAGCTTTGCTGTTGGCAATGCCAGAAAAGAAGTAAAAGAGGCAGCACGGTTTCAGACCGATACCAATATGAATCAGGGCGTATTAAAAATATTAAAGCTGCTTTTATAAGAAAGAGGGGTGCGTATGAAAAATCTACGCAGATACTGGGGAAGACTCCTTATAATTGCGGCGGCAGTATCCGCCATGCTTTCCGGCTGCAAGACGGAGATCCCCCTTGTATCGGAAATCAAGGAAACAAAGTTATACACGCTTCCCCAGTCCATGATTATACTGGCGACTGAGAGGAATAAATATCAACAGCTTTACACCAGCCAGATCTGGGGGGTGGAGCTTCCCGGCGGACAAACATTTGAAACCTATCTAATGGATCAGGTAAGAGAATTTCTTCAGGAGATGAAGATGATGAATCTTCTTGCTGAAAGTAAGGGTGTGACTCTGACCAGCGGGGAGAAGGAAGAGATGCGCAAGGCTTCGGAGGAATATTATAATTCACTGTCCCCTGACGATATTGCTTATATGGGAGTGAGCCAGTCAGATGTAAGATTTATGTATGAGGAGTATTATCTGTCAAATAAAGTTGTTGTGGAGCTGACCAGGGATATGAATCTGGAGATCAGTGACAGTGAGGCCAAGGTAATTGATGTGGAAGAGATCGTAATGTCTGACAAAGCTGCGGCAGAAGAAGTCCTTTTAAAGCTGATGGAGCAGGGAGCTGATTTTTCTGCTATTGCCAGAGAATACTCGGAAAATGGAGTGGTTGAACGTAAGATGGGAAGAGGCGAACAACCAGGGGTTTTAGAAGATGCAGCCTTTAGTCTGGCTGAAGGTGAAATCAGCAAGGTGACAGAGAGTCAGGGTAAATACTATATTATCCGTTGCGTCAGTGATTACGATGAAGCAGCTACCCAGGAACGAAAGTCCGGCTTATATACCAGCCGGAAAAAAGAAGCATTTGACCAGATTTATGCCCAGTTTAAACAGGACAACCCCGTTACGTTTGGCAATAATATCTGGAAGGATCTTACATTTTCCAAAGATGATAAAACCACAACCACCAGCTTTTTTGAAATTTACAAAAAATATTTTTCTGATTGACCCATAAGGAAGGAAGAGCAGGATACCAATGAAGCAGGAAGAGATTCGAAGTGGTAAAAAACGCAGCCGCAGGCGAAGGGGAAGACGCGGACAGGAGACGTTTATAAAAGTTATCATGTTTTTATGTTTCTTTCTGCTTTTGGTTGTACTGACGGCAGGAGGGATGTTTGGTTACCGATATATTCAGGGGAATAAAACTTCGCCTGAAACCCTGGAATCCAGCAGAGAGGTATTACCGGAAACCATGGGGCAGCTGCCGCAATAAATAGGGATCGCGGACTGAGGGAATTATTTGTCATTCCCTCAGTGATTATGAAAAGAAAAAATGCTGTTGCAAGATTTCAAAAATAATGATATATTATGATTAAGTTGAAGACAACTGAATAAATCATTATGATGACGTGTTACTGGTAATGCAGGCAAGATCGGATTAGACGAATGGTTATAAGATGGATGGGGTATTTTGTCTTATGAAGAATTCGTTTAATTGGGTCTTTTTATTTTGTCATTCCGGCCGGATGAGGAGTCTGCGGTGGATCCCAACCGTCTTTGTAATTATATTTGTCTATTGTTTGCTGGTGCCTTTTTCAGAGGCAATGTGTGGAATTGAAGCAAAAAAACGTTCCACTGCCATGGGCCTTTTTCAGGCAGTTTATGCCATAGGCATGACTACGTTTCCCATCTTTACAGGAAACATTGCCTCTGCGTTCAGTATCCGCCATGGTTATCTGGTGCTGGCAGGAATTTCAATGATAGGAACTGGGGTATCTGCTGTTTATTATAGGAATAGAACCGGATGCAAAAAGATTAGATAATTGGATGTAATAAGAATACGCCTTGATACGGAATTTAATCCGGTCAAGACGTATTTTTTATAGGATTTATTTAAGCTTTGAAAAATGCTTCTGCAAGTCTTACCAGTGCTTCCTGATCCTTAACACCCATAAGCTCTCTGGCCGAATGCATGGCCAGCATGGGAACACCTACATCCACTGTGCGCATGGTCAGCAAAGCAGAAGAAATGCTTCCCAGTGTAGATCCGCCTTTTACGTCGGAACGGTTTGAAAACTTCTTATAAGGGATATCTAAGGCGCGGCAGATGCCTTCGATCACGCCTGTGCTGGTGGCATCGGTTGCATAGGCCTGACTTGCCGCCAGTTTGATGGCTACTCCGTCTCCCATCATGATCTGGTTCTTGATATCACATTTCTCTCCGTGGTTTGGATGAATGGCATGAGCCACATCCATGGAAAGAAGAAATCCGCTTAACAAAGCATTTAAAAAGTCGGTTCTGGTATAACCAAGGGAGGCGTAGATCTTTTCCATAATATGTTCAGTCAGTGCAGAAGCAGCCCCCTGTTTTGTGTGGCTTCCGATCTCTTCGTTGTCATACAGGGCAATGGCATGGATTCCACTTACGTGTGTATCGGAAAGAATGCCGCTTAAGCATGCAGAAACAGAGGTAATATTATCTAGTCTGGGAGCGGAATAAAATTCGTTCTGCAAACCAAGAGTGGTTCCGGATTCATAATTGTAGATATAAATTTCATAATCCAGAATGTCTTCTTTCTTTACCCCTGCTTCTTTTGCAAGCGCATCAATAAAAAAGCTTTCTTTACTTAATTCATCAGTGATCCGGGCAATTAAAGGAAGCATGTCCACCTGTGCATTTAAGGCAAATCCTTCATTGGCGTTGCGGTTCATATGGATAGCAAGGTTTGGAATGGTAAGAACAGGACGGGAAAAGTCCACAAAGATGGTTCTGGGATTCATAAGCGTGTCGCCTGTTACACTGACTTTTCCTGCCATGGATAAAGGACGGTCAAACCAGGTACCTAAGAGAGGGCCGCCATAGACCTCAACATTCAGCTTTCCGTATTCCAGAGCAGTTACTTCCGGAGATGGCTTTACCTTCAGACAGGGCCAGTCTGTATGAGAAGCGGCCAGCTTCAGCTGGGGGACTGCTGTCAGCTCACTGCCGACGGTAAATGCGATTAAGGTGGAGTCAAATGCGTTTATGTAGTAGGAGCCCCCCTGCTTTAATTCCCAGGATTCTGCCAAAGGCAGCTCCTTAAATGCACCTGCTAAGAGCTGTTTCGCTGCAGCCTGAATGCAGTGGTATGGAGAGACCGATGCAGCAATCAGTTCTTCCAGCTGTTTCATATGATTCATATCATTATCCTCTTTTCTGATTTTCAATTGGTTTTCTGACTGAAACCGTTGAATCTATTATAGCATAGAAGAGATTGGTTTGGAATACCGACAGAGAGTGTGAAATCCTCCGTTGACATTGGAAGAGTTTCCGTTGTATAGTTAACGGAGAAAATACGGATGGGGAGAATGAAACCATGATTGCGTTGAATATAGAAGAGATGAAACCTTTTACGACAAAGCTGTTTGTAGGAGAAGTTTTTGACCGTTTTCTTGTAAAAGAGGCTTCAGTCACTACCTTTAATACATTTACCATTGACGGAGCCATACGGTCTGGCTATTATACAGCAGAGGAGAGGGAGGCCCTGGACTTAGGGGAGCTGTCCACCTGGGCCATGATGAAGCCCTTTTGTTTTTCGCTGATCAAGGGCAAACGGCTGCCTGGAAGTTTTAAGATTGTAATGCAGATGCCCAAAGAGGACACGGAGCGTTTTCTTTCCGAAAAAAGGATTCCATTTACTTCCAATGAGGTAAAGGGACTGTATATTAACATAAGGTACGAGGAAGACCGCCTGACCTGTGTGACAGGTACCTCAGTATCTGTTTTTACTCTGGACAAGACCTTAGATCAGGAATGGGACCAGGAATTTAAGGAGTTTTTAAAGCAGAACCAGATTGTTTATCTGGAAGAATGACATTATCAGCACTCAAACGGTTTGAGTGCTGATTTTCTATTGACAATTCCATTTCTGCGTATTAAAATACTCTTTGCAGGTATAAATTGTAAAAATTCCATGATGGTCATGGAACAAAAATAGAATAAGAGAGTAAGGAGTGTTCTGATATGGCAAAAACAGGAAGTTTGACAATCAACAGCGAAAATATTTTCCCTATTATTAAAAAATGGTTGTACTCAGACCATGATATTTTCTACCGTGAATTGGTATCTAATGGAAGCGATGCCATCACAAAGCTGAAAAAGCTTGATGTTATGGGAGAGTGGCAGAAGCCGGATGATCTGGAGTTTAAGATTGAAGTAATCACAGATTCCAATGAAAAGACGATTACCTTTAAAGATAACGGTATTGGTATGACCATGGAAGAAGTTGATGAGTATATCAATCAGATCGCATTTTCCGGAGCAAAGGATTTCCTTGAAAAATATAAGGACAAGACCAACGAAGATCAGATTATCGGACATTTCGGACTTGGTTTTTACTCTGCTTTTATGGTTGCAGATAAAGTCACCATTGATACAAAGTCCTACAAAGAAGGAGCAGCAGCCGTTCACTGGGAGTCTGACGGCGGTACAGAGTATGAGATGGAAGAAGGGGATAAAGAAGAATCAGGTACTACCATTAAGCTTTATCTCAATGAAGACTGCCTGGAGTTCTGTAACGAATACAGAGCAAGAGAGGTTCTGGAAAAATATTGTTCCTTTATGCCAGTTGCGATCTACTTATCCAATGTAACAGCTGAGCCTCAGTATGAGACCATTGAAAAGGAAGAACTGACTGAGAAGGATACTGTGGTTGAGACCATTGTGGAGGAAGCCAAAACAGAAGAAATAGAAAAAGAAAACGGCGAAAAAGAAATAGTGGAAGTTTCTCCGGCCAAAGAAAAATATAAGATTAATAAGCGCCCGGTGGCAGTCAATGATACCAACCCACTGTGGAATAAGCATCCAAATGATTGTTCCGAAGAGGATTACAAGGGCTTTTACCGCAAGGTATTCCATGATTATAAGGAGCCATTATTCTGGATTCATTTAAACATGGATTATCCGTTTAACTTAAAGGGAATTCTCTATTTCCCGAAACTGAACTTAAACTATGACAGCCTGGAAGGAACCATTAAGCTGTACAACAACCAGGTGTTTATCGCAGATAATATTAAAGAAGTAATACCGGAATTCTTAATGCTCTTAAAGGGTGTTATTGACTGTCCGGATCTTCCTCTGAATGTATCCAGAAGTGCACTGCAAAATGACGGCTTTGTTAAGAAGATCTCAGATTATATTACAAAGAAAGTTGCAGATAAGCTGACTGGAATGTTTAAGACAGATCGTGAGAATTATGATAAATACTGGGCAGATATTAATCCATTTATCAAATTCGGCTGCTTAAAAGATGAGAAATTTGCAGAAAAGATCAATGATTCCATTCTCTTTAAGAATCTGGAAGGCAAGTATTTAACACTGGCAGAATGTCTGGAAGAGAATAAGGAAAAACATGAGAACAAAGTATTCTATATTACCAATGAAAAAGAACAGAGCCAGTATATTAACCTCTTTAAAGAAGCAGGTCTTGATGCAGTTTATTTAACAGAGAATATTGATAACCCGTTTGTGGGATATTTAGAGCAGAAGAATGAGAATGTGAAGTTCTTATGTATTAACTCCGATTTATCCGATATTTTTAAAGAAGAAGTAACAGAAGAGGACAAAGAAGCCATGAAGGCTGATGTGGAAGCTCTGACTGAACTGTTCCGTAAGGCTTTAAATAAAGAGAATTTAGAGGTTAAGGTCGAAAAGTTAAAGAATGATAACGTTTCTTCCATGATAACTGTTTCTGAAGAGTCAAGGCGTATGCGGGAAATGATGAAGATGTACACTATGCCTGGTATGGATGCTTCTATGTTTGGAGCAGGCGGCGAAACTCTGGTTCTTAACTATAACAACAAACTGGTTCAGTATGTATTAGGACATAAAGATGGTGCTCATACCAACGCAATTTGTGAGCAGCTTTATGATCTGGCAGCGTTAAGCCACGGATCTCTCACACCGGAGCGTATGACAGGCTTTATTGCAAGAAGCAATGAGCTGATGTTAGTAATGGCAGAAGAATAAGAATTTTTTAATACAGCAGATAAAAGGGATGTCAAAAACAGAAGGCCTTTCAAAGGAAGGCGGCTGTTTTTGACATCCATTTTTTTCATATTTATTCTATTGACAGACTAACTTTGTTTCTCTATAATATATAGTAATGAATACTACATGATAAGTTTCGTGCCAGGAGGAAGAATATAGATATGAGCTATAAAATCATTGGGGACAGTTGTACGGACCTGACGCCGGATCTGAAGAAAGATCCCCACTTTCAGATCATTCCGTTAATTTTGCAGGTCGGTAATACACAGATAATTGATGACGAGACGTTTGATCAGAAGAGTTTTCTTGAGCTGGTAAAAAGCAGCAGTGAATCTCCTAAGACAGCATGTCCGTCTCCTGAATTATATAAAGAGGCATTCGAGTGTGAAGAGGACCAGGTCTTTGTTATCACTCTTTCCGAGCATTTAAGCGGAAGCTATAACAGTGCAGTGCTGGGTAAGAAGCTGTACGAAGAGGAACATGGAAAAGACAGCAAGAAGATTGCTGTATTCGGATCCGATTCTGCTTCCTGCGGACAGCTTAATATTGCTGTCTACATTCAGTCTCTTTGCCAGGCATCTCTTCCCTTCGAAGAGATTGAAGATAAGGTGAGAGCCTATATAAAGAGCATGAGAACCTACTTTGTGCTGGAAAGCCTTGATACGTTAAGAAAGAACGGACGTCTTACCGGTCTGCAGGCATTCTTTGCTACTGCTCTTAATATCAAGCCTGTTATGGGAGCTGAATCGGGAGTGATTGTTAAGCTGGACCAGGCAAGGGGAATTAACAAAGCACTGACCCGTATGGCTGATATTGCCATGAAGGATGCCGGAGATACCAGGAACAAGGTACTGGCAATCGCTCATTGCAATAATCCGGAGCGGGCGGAGTTTGTAAAGCAGGAGATGTTGAAAAGAGGCATCTTTAAGGACATAATGATTACAGAAACAGCAGGTGTAGCGACAGTATATGCCAATGACGGCGGAATTATTATGACCTTTTAAGTCAGGTGTGACAACGTTCATATACAGGATTAAAGCCGGTTTTGCAGAGAATAGGATGTGTGCCTCCTTTCTGTAAAACCGGCTTTTTTTCCTTGTGTTTGTTTAAATTATGCTTAATTTACCTGATTTGACAAAAACATGGAACCAGTGTAAGATGTAAAAATGGGAATTAATCCCAGATAATAGATAAGGGATCTGTTATGAATCATCCACAAAATACTGTGGAAAAGTGAGTTGTTCAGTCGTATATGGGGAAAAAAGAGCAATAATTGTGGAAAAAGTTATGAACCAGCGAAAAGTATGTGGAAATTATTAACAATCTGGAGGAGTAAATGAAGAAGACCAATGGAACCATGAAGTTTCTGATTATCCTTCCCGTATTGCTGTTCGTCGTGCTGGCGGGGTGGATTGGAGGAACAGAATGGAAGCAGAGACAGGGAACAAAAGAAACAGTCAGTAAGGCAGCAGGAGATATAAATTCGTCTTCTGTTACCCAGCAGGATACGAAAAGTTCAAGGGAAGAAAGCAGCAGCCAGGAAGTTCTGACTGTGAGGGAAGAAACCAGAGAATCCAGTACAAATCAGGAGAAAAATCCAGTGGTACACCTCCTTTTTGCAGGAGATATATTACTTTCTACTCATGTTACGACAGCATATGATAAAAATGGCGGTATTAATGGCGTGCTTGATGAGGGGATGCGGGGGGAAATCAGTAAGGCGGATATCTTTATGGCCAATCAGGAATTTCCATTCAGCAACCGGGGATCAGCAGCACCGGACAAGCAGTTTACATTCCGTCTAAATCCGGACAGGGTTTTAATGATGAAGGAAATTGGTGTGGATATCGTAACAATCGCCAACAATCATACACTGGATTACGGAACGGATGCACTTTTAGATACCTGTACGGCGTTAGACGGAGCAGGAATCCGCTATGTTGGCGCAGGACCTGATATGAACCGTGCAAAACAGCTTGAGACCATGGAAGTAAATGGGAAAACCTTCGGATTTCTTGCCGCATCAAGAGTTTATCCTGATCCCAACTGGGTGGCCAACAGCAAAAAGCCAGGTATGGTAAGCGGATACGATCCAACCATTCTTCTTGAGGAAATCCGTAATGCCAGAAGTATATGTGACTATGTAGTGGTCTATGTTCACTGGGGAGTGGAGCGGGAAGAAAAGCCAAAAGAATATCAGCGGCAGCTGGGACAGCAGCTGATTGATGCAGGTGCAGATCTGGTTGTGGGCAGCCATCCCCATGTTCTACAGGGAGTGGAATATTACAAGGGAAAGCCAATCTGCTACAGTCTGGGCAATTTCATCTTTGGCAGCAGCATTCCGAAGACTGCCCTTATGAGGGCAGATGTAAATTTTGAGGACAATACCACCACTCTTTCTCTTGTTCCGGGAACCTCAGGTGCAGGATTTACGAAAACACTGACAAAACCGGAAGAGGTAAAAGGATTTTATCAGTATTTTCAAAATCTGTCTTTTGGAATTACAATCGATGACAATGGTGTCATTCACAATAACGGCAATTGATTCAGACGAGGTATCTGTCACCCTGGCAGATGCCTCGTTCTTTTAAACGTTTTGTCAGGGTATTCAGTACCAGACGCTTGTTGCCGCTCCACAAAGGGGCCAGAAGAAGTTCCTTGGGACCATCTCCGCTCAGCCGGTGAATGACCACAGATGGAGGCAGGAGGGAGAGACAGTCTATGACAAGATCCGTATATTCTAAAAGAGAATATACCGGTACAGTTCCCTTCCTGTAAAGATCCGCCAGGTCAGTTCCTTCCAGAATGTGAAGAAGCTGCAGTTTGATTCCGTCGATTCCGTGATCACCTAAATGCCCCAGATAGCGGATAGTCTCAAAAATCATATCCTTTGATTCTCCGGGAAGACCTAAAATGACGTGAGCGATCACGGTGATTCCCGCTTCTTTTAAATTCTGCCATGCATGATAAAAATCGGACAGCGGATACCCTCTCCGAATGAACTCAGCTGTGGATTCATGAATCGTCTGGAGCCCCAGTTCCACCCAAACTGGTTTTATACGGTTTAATTCCTTTAACAAAAGAATAACGTCAGGAGGAAGACAGTCAGGCCTTGTGGCAATGGACAAAACAACTACATCAGGCTGGGAAATAGCCTGTGTAAAGAGTTCACGCAAATAGGAAACTGACGCGTAAGTGTTGGTGTAGGACTGAAAATAAGCGATATAGAGGCCGTTTTCCCCGTTCATTTTAAGAGACACCCGCTTCTTGGCAGAGTGAATCTGTTCGGCTACAGAAGTATGAAGACCTTTGGCTTCTGCAAATTCCCCGGAACCGCCTCCGCTGCAGAAAATACAGCCCCCTGTTCCCAGTACGCCATCACGGTTGGGGCAGGTCATACCGCCATCCATTGCAAGCTTATAGACTTTCTGTCCATACTGCATTTTCAGTTCATAATCTAAGGCGTGGTAAGGCTTGTCATTCCAGAACATGGTGACCTCCAGTTTTTTGATTGTTTCATTATAGAAGAGAGAGAGAGGGAAGTCAAATTATTTTATAGCTTTTCGTAAAATATTATATTGTGAAAACTTTGGCACTTATGTTATACTCGAGATAATGGCGTTTGTATGCCAATGAATGGGGAAAAGGAGATTTTTCAGCATGAAAACAGATGAAACAATCCGTTTTTTAGAATCCGAAAAGGCAGGAAAATTAATGACTGCTTTGTATGGCGAAAAAGCGGCAGGAGAGAATATTTTAAGATATCAGAACCTGGTAAAGGACTTTAAAAATCATTTTCCGGAAGAAGATATTCTTTTATTTACATCACCTGGGCGTACAGAGATCAGCGGGAATCATACCGATCACAATCACGGAAAAGTTCTGGCAGGAAGCATCAACCTGGACTGTGTAGGTGTGGCAGCGAAAAATAACAGTAACCTGATTAATATTGTCAGTGTGACTTACAACCAGAGCTTTACCATTGATCTTGAGGATCTGGCGCCAAGTGATAAAAAAGCCGGCACCATTGATTTGGTAAAGGGTCTGTTAAAGGGATTTTTAGAAAAAGGCTATGAGATCGGTGGTTTTAATGCCTATATAACCAGCAATGTAATCAGTGCGGCAGGTGTCAGCTCTTCCGCTTCTTTTGAGATGCTTCTCTGTTCGATCCTGAACACATTTTTTAATGACAGCCGCATGGATACGGTGGCTTATGCACATATCGGAAGATATGCGGAAAACGTCTATTGGGACAAGGCTTCCGGTCTCCTTGACCAGATGGCATGTGCTGTTGGCGGTCTGATTACCATTGATTTTAAGGATCCCATAAAGCCTGCAGTGGAGCAGATTGATTTTGATTTTGCTTCCCAGAAACACAGCCTGATTATTGTCAATACAGGAAAGGGACATGCGGATTTAAGTGCCGATTATTCGTCCGTACCTGCAGAGATGAAGAAGGTGGCAGAGTTTTTTGGAAAAGAAGTCTGCGCAGATATAACGGAAGAAGATGTGATTGGTCAGTTAAGTGCGGTTCGGGAGTTTGCAGGAGACCGTTCTGTACTCCGGGCTCTTCATTTCTTTGAAGAAAATAAGCGTGTGGATGCAGAGGTGACTGCTTTAAAAGAAGGAAGATTTGACGAGTTCCTTTTAAATATTACTGCTTCCGGAAATTCCTCCTGGAAATGGCTTCAGAACTGCTTTACCAATACCAGTTTTCAGGAACAGGGAATCACGGTGGCTCTTGCTCTTACGGAATTGTTTATCGCTGGTAAAAAGCAGGGGGCATGCCGGATTCACGGAGGCGGATTTGCAGGGGTTATTATGGCTGTTCTTCCCAATGAAATCACAGAGGAATACATTTCCTTTATGGAAACGGCAATGGGAGAAGGCAATGCTTACCGTATGAGCATCAGACCTTATGGTTCCATCTGTTTTAATTCAGTTGCAGAGCAATAATAATTGTAAATCCTGCCATAATAGAGTACAATAGAAGCAAGAAAACCTTCATATATCATGTAAGGGAAAAGGAGGCAGGCATTATGAAAGAAAAAAGTAATCTGATCATCACCATAGGAAGACAGTACGGAAGCGGTGGACGTATTGTGGGAAAAGCTCTTGCAGAGGAACTGGGAATTAATTTTTATGATGAAGAGATTCTGACGATCACATCAGAACAAAGTGCGGTTGGAGAAGTTTTTTTCCGCCTTGCAGATGAAAAAGCCGGCAATAATCTGTTATACCGGATTGTAAGCGGATTAAAACCCCAGCTTGGTAAACCCTCCACAGATGCGGATATTGTAAAACCGGAGAATTTATTCCGTTTCCAGTCACAGGTTATTAAGGAACTGGCGAAAGAGGAATCCTGTATTATCGCCGGAAGATGCGCGGATTATATTTTAAGCCGTGAGGAAGAGGATGTTCCTGGGCTTGTGAAGATCTTTGTCTATGCAGATACACCTACACTGATCCAGAGAACCATGGAAGTTGATAAGATTGATGAGAAGGAAGCCGCTAAGCGGGTTAAGAAGATTAATAAGGAGCGGAAAGAATATTACCGCTACTATACCGGTGAAAACTGGGAAGACTGGAACAATTATGATCTCATTATTAACACAAGCCGGATTGATCTGGAACAAACGGCCAGGCTGATTAAAGATTATATAAAATTAAGAGGAATTGAAGCCTGAAACATATTGTAAATCCTTTGATGCAGAGATATAATGAATATTAGAAGTGAGAAAAGCCGGTTGGAAAAGTTTCCACTGGCTTTTTTCAGAAAACGTGTTTTCAGAACGGAGATCACTTATATGAACTACAGAAAAGACTCCAGGATTACGTCTGTGATCGCGAGCATGTTCAGTGTTCTTATTTTGTTGGTCCTTGCTTTTATTTTCTTATCCAGTCAGCAGAAAAAGCTGAATCAGGAATTCAATCAGTTGATTTATTCAAGTCTTACTTCCTTTACAGACACACAAAAAAATCAGATATTGAAGATAGCCGATGATGCAAGATCTATAAAATACGGCATGGAAAGTATGATAGAGGCAGCCAGTCTGTCTCCGGAAGATCAATGGATGAATCATTACCTGACAAAGATGGAGGGGGAAAATCCGGATTATCAACTGGAATATGTCTCATGCAGCAATTGGAAAGAAATAATATCCGGAGAAGGAAAACGAAGGATTTTTGAACAGGTTATAAACAATAAAACAGATGTACTGGATATTTTGTGTCCTATGGAAAACGGAAACGGATACATATTTTTAGTAGCTGAGCCACTTACGGCCAATGGTACAGTGGCAGGAGTTTTATTTTTTACCTTTAAAACGGAAAAGTTTGGAGAAATTGCAAAAGATCATATGCCATTTAAAAAGATCCATTCACTGATCATAAAATCGGATGGCAGCATTCTTTATTCCAATAGTGATCAGTTAATACCAGACAGCAATCTCTTTTCCTCGATCGATACCAACGAAGCACAAAACCAGAGTGCCAAATTCATAAAAACCCAGATAGAAAACGAAGATTCGTTTACTACCTCTTTTGCCATGAACGGGAAAAACTATTATATTTCGGCAATGAAGATGGGGATAAATGACTGGAGTCTGATTAACTATGTCCGTTCTCCGGATGTTATGCTGCAGTCAGAATATGTATTTGGTATTTTTTTCGGTACGGCAATTTTGCTGATCCTGCTGACAATGGCAGGATGCAGCTGGATATTCCTTTTATTTTACAGACAGAACCAGAAGCTTCAGCTGGAGTCCGAGCGTTATTTAGTTCTATCCCAATTTACCGATACGCTGCTTTACGAATATGATTATGAAACAGATACCATTGAATTTACATCCAATGCCAGAAGGAAGCTGTTCTTGGATAAATTAAAAGCAAGAGGGGTTTTAAGACTGAACCGAGGGGAATATTTAATGCACCCGGAGGACTGGCAGAAGGGGGAGCGTCTTCGCTGGGCGCTGTTAGGAAGTAAGCCGGATGAGGTAAGGTATTGCAGAATCCGGTTAAAAGGGCAGTCGGGAGAATACCGGTGGTTTAGCTGTCAGTATAAGATTCTTCCCGGACAGGCCGGCTGCAAATCCCGAATGGTTGGGAAGCTGGAGGATATTACCGACCAGCTGGGAAGAGAAGAGATGCTCTTAAACCGGGCAAGAAAAGACCCCTTAACTGGTGTATATAACCGCTCGGGAGAGCAGATTATTGATGGCAAGCTCTCTCTGTTGTGCAGCGGAATATTCTTTATGATTGATCTGGATAATTTTAAGGAGATTAATGATTCCTGCGGACATGCGGCAGGAGATCACGTCTTAACCAGAGTAGCAGAATCTCTGGAAAAGCTGGTGGGAAAAGACGGAATCGTAGCGAGAGTAGGCGGAGACGAGTTTGTAATCTTTATTACGGAGAGCTGGGAAGACTCCCGGATCGCTGATATGGCAGAGTCCATTCTTGATCTCATGGATCATACAGAAGAGGGATATTATACTGTCATACGTGTTACTGCCAGCATCGGAATTGCCATTGCACCAAAGGATGGAAGCAGCTATGAAGAATTATATAATGCTGCAGACAAAGCCATGTACTATATTAAACAAAACAGCAAAAGAGGATACGCTTTTTATAAAGGAGAAGGAAAAGAGCATCTATAAAACCGGAACCAGCTGGCCAGTGTTTTGGACTGACTGTTTCCGGTTTTTATTTTTATTTAATCGGAAAACCCGTTTCCTTTCTTGCAGAACTGGTTTTTTCCACAGCAGATATCTGCCCTGCTCTGATCGGTGCAATGTCCAAGCAGACCTCTCTTCTGGGAACAGTTTTTCCCGCAGCAGTACCTGGATTCCGGGCATAGAGTATAATTCCCTCCCTGAATAATCAGCTTCTTTCCATTAACAAGTGCATCCGCAAGTTTGCTTCTGGCGCTGTCATAGATTGCCTGTACCGTTGTTCTTGCCACACTCATCTGTTGGGAGCATTCATTCTGGGTAAGTTTCAGATGATCAATTAAGCGGATCACTTCGTATTCATCCACTGACATCTCTACAGTCATAAGTTTTTCTTTGTTGCAGGGGGCAAATTCCATTGTTTCAGGCATTTCACATACACGTCGCTGTTTTACAGGTCTGGCCATCTTATCTGTCACCTCATTTCAAATAAGGTTAGTATAACACATTTTAATCAAAAACGGAATCAGAGAATAATTCTCCGATTCCGCATTTTTATTAGATAAATAAGTTTACATTGGATTCTTCTGCGTCTCCCAGATAGGCACCTACGCCACCCAGTTCTACACCGTCAATCAGTTCTTCCGGATGAATTCCCATTACATCCATACTCATGGTACATGCAACGATACGAACGCCTGCTTTCATGGCTTTCTTTATCAGGGTTTCCAGGGAATCTACATTCTTGTCATTCATGATTTTTTTCATCATTGCAGTTCCCATACCGCCCATATTCATCTTAGACAGTTTCAGTTTTTTGCTTCCCCGGGGGAGCATAATTCCAAACATGGACTCTACCAGAGTTTTTTTAACCGGTTGTTTCTCTTCTTTTCTTAAGGCATTCAGTCCCCAGAATGTGAAGAACATGGTAACCGGCCTTCCCATGGCAGCGGCACCGTTGGCAATAATAAAGCTGGCAAGAACTTTATCCAAGTCTCCGGAAAATACAATCAGTGTCTTTCCCTCAGCAGCCTCTTTTTGTGGGGCAGAAGGGGAAGGGGAACTTTTTTTTACCAGTGCCACATAATCATTATCCCGCCGTTCATTGGATAAAAGGGTGTGGCCTGTTCTGCGGCACCATGCTCCGATATCTCTGGCAAAACCTGGATCAGAAGCGGAGACTTCCATTACCGAACCTTCCTTCATGTCTTTCATGGTTTCAAAAACCTTCATGATGGGACCGGGGCACTGCATACCGCTGCAATCCAAACGCATGGCTGCTGTAGGAATATCCTTCGTATCCATCTGCCCGTTGTCTGAAAATGAGACCGGCGTGGTAATCTTTGGCGTGGTGTCATTTTGGTAGTGGGTGGACTGATAAAATCTTACCCCGCCTGGATAGATCTTTACATGAGCGAACCCGTTCTGCATCAGAATACGTGCTGCATTATAGGCACGGACTCCAATGGCACAGAAGGTAATGATTTCTTTGGAAGGATCCAGTTCTTTTAACCGGTCCCTCAGCTGTCCAAGAGGAATGTGCTTTGCATGAGGCAGTGCAAAAGCCATCAGCTCTGCCTCCTCTCTGACATCCAGCAGCTGTGCGCCTGTATTTTTATCCGGTGAATCCCAGGAAGCAAAGGAAACTCTTCCTTCCAAAAGATTTTCTGCGGTAAATCCCGCCATATTAACCGGATCCTTGGCAGAAGAAAATGGAGGTGCATAAGCTAATTCCAGATATTTTAAATCTTCAATTGTGGCTCCAAGGCGTATGGAAACAGCAAGCGTATCGATCCGCTTATCTACGCCGTCCATACCCACAATCTGGGCACCGTAAAGGGTTTTCCCATCCATGGAGAATAAAAGCTTCAATGTGAGGGGAACTGCCCCGGGGTAATAACCGGCATGAGAATTCTGGGTAATGATGATACTTTCATAATCAGTTCCCTTTTTCAGGCCTCGTTTTATCAGCGCTTTTTCATTGGTACCAGTTGAAGCAGCAGTTAAATCAAATACTTTTGCAACAGAGGTTCCCTGGGTTTTTTTATATGTTTCTTTTCCGCCGGCAATGTTATCCGCGGCAATACGTCCCTGTTTATTGGCAGGGCCTGCAAGCGGCACCATGGCAGCATCTCCAAAGGTGAAATCGCTGACTTCAATCACATCACCCACAGCATAGATATCAGGATCTGAGGTTTTTAAGGTATCATCTACAATGATTCCGCCCCGATCATTGACAGCCAGACCGCAGGATTTTGCCAGTTCGCTGTTTGGACGGACGCCAATAGAAAGAATCACCAGTTCTGCTTTTAAGATCTTACCGCTTTTTAAGGTAATGGACACAGCGTCATCATCCTCAGCAAAGGATGAAACTCCGTCACCAAGATAAAGGGAAACCTGGTTCTGGACGATATTTTCATGAAGCAGCTGAGCCATCTCAAAGTCAATGGGAGCCAGTACCTGATCCTGCATTTCGATGAGAGATACGTTAAGACCGGCATGACGAAGGTTTTCAGCCATCTCAAGTCCGATAAAGCCTCCGCCGATAACAGCGGCAGTTTTAATCCCTTTTTCTTTAATGAGACCCCGGATGCGATCGGTATCCGGAACTGTCCACAGAGTCTGTATGCGGGAAGAATCAATTCCTTTAATAGGGGGGCGGACAGGAGAGGAACCTGTGGAAATGACCAGAGTATCGTAGGATTCCTCATAGGATTCCCCTGTTTCCAGTTTCCGGACCGTTATTTTTTTGTTTTCCCTGTTTATGGCTGTTACTTCATTTTTTACTCTGACATCAACCCCGTATTTCTTTCTCATGGCTTCCGGCGTCTGTAAAAGCAGAGCATCTCTGGATTTGATCACATCGCCAACGTGGTAAGGAAGACCACAGTTTGCATAGGAAATATACTCACCCCGTTCCAGAATGAGAATCTGGGCATCTTCATCCAGTCTCCTGAGTCTGGCTGCACAGCTGGCTCCGCCTGCGACTCCGCCGATTATAACAGTTTTCTTCATGGTGCGCCTCCTGATATATGAAAAGTTTCATTAAAATAAGCTTGTTATGTTTTTGACACTCTCAGTATAGGACGTCAGAAGAAAAATGTCTGTGACAGAGTCACATAAAATGATATGGTTTCATCAGGCTGTTATCTACAGGCTGGCTGCAAATTCCCTAACCTGCTTAAGCCTTTCCGATTTAAGCATGCTTCCTTTTTCAACCATACCGGATATGGTGATCAGACCTTTGTTTTCCCATTTCAAATAAGAGCAAATGGAATTTAACTGGGCTTTGGCTGCATCATATACTCCGTCAGAACCGGAATTTAGAAGCATAGCTATGGATTTGATACGAAATCCTTTTTTTGCAAATGCGTACATTCGGTCAATGAAGCACTTTGTCTGTGCGGATACATCAAACCAGTACACAGGGGAGGCCAGTACCAGCATATCTGCCTGACTTAAATCTGTTAAAATGCTGTTCATATCATCATTCTGAATACATACTCCGTCATGAGTAAAGCAATAGGTGCATGCCAGACATGGTTCTACTTTTAAGGTACTTAACTCTTTGACAGTAACTTCATGGCCAGCCTCTCTTGCTGATTTTGCAAAAGCAGATGCCATAATTTCTGTATTGCCGTTTTTTCTTGGACTACCTGTGACTACTAATATGTTCAAACTAACCTACCTCCGTTTTTATTATGAATGAAGAACCCAGGAAAATAAGTATCTCATTTCAGAAGAAGTTTTTATTTCTGGAATAGGCAGCTTTTTAAATTCACCTGGAAGCTTCTTCTCTGCAACAGCCAGACCAAAATGGCAGGCAGCAATTCCCACATCAACTCTCTGGATATCAACAGAGCTCTTCCCTTCCTTTAATGTCTTAGCTTCATAGAAATGATAGGCATCCTGAGTTTTTACAATTCTCCAGGGCTGTTTATTTACAGCTGATGGTGCCAGTCTTGTCATTTCCAGGGCAAAGGCAAAATCTCCCGCATCGGATTTTGCCAGAGGAGAGGAAAAATCATCCTTAAAGAAAAGCTGGTTCCAGTCTTTTCGCTGGTCAGATTTGGCGGTCCACTTTATAATTGACTCCATGGGCCTTTTTTTACCAGTGGGATATCCAAGGGGGGAAATAACCGGAAATAAATCGCCCTTTTTCAAGTCCATTGCATGTGAGAAGGCACTTTTATCAAAGGTGCCGCCCAGCCAGCACGTACCATATCCAAGTGCTACGGCGTAGAGAACTAAATGTTCCATAGAATAGCCCAGTGCCTCCAGTGCCAGATCACAATCCTGTACAGAGGCGCCTATAAAGTTCCTGGCACCTTTAATGACTCCGTAGGTGCCAAGTTTTTCTCCTTTTAGTGCGTCACTGCTTTCCAGAATACGGAAGCTTACGTCCACAGAGAATGGATTGTTTAAAGTCTTAATAAAATCATGGAACAGTTCTGTTTCCTTTGGTGAGAGAGAGCGGGGCTCATAGGATCTGATACTGCTGCGCTCCCTGATGGTTTTTTCCACGGGAAAAACAGGTTTCATAGGATTTTGTCCTTTCTTTTATATAAGAGTTTTATAAAAATTGCTGTCTCCAGGTTTTTCAACCAGTTCTTTCATCGCACCAATGGCATTTTTAAAATGTTCAGATGCTCCGTGAGCAGCCAGACTGGCCTGATCTTCCCACTCCTCAAGCATGGTTAAAATATGGGGATCTTTCACGTCCTGAACCAGCTCGTACCGGATACAACCGGCATCCTTTTCTCTGGTCTGATTTACCAGCTGTGTAGCGACTTCAATAAATGCATTGATTTTATCTTCTTTAATATAATTTTTTGCAACAACCTTAATCATTTTATTTTATTCTCCTTTGTTTATGCCCATTTTTCATAATGTACGCGTTCTGCTTTATACCGGTCTGTAAATTCATTTTTCTGTCCATCGGGATAACCTATGGCAATCAGACCAAAGGGCTTGATATGGTCCGGAAGCTGAAAGAAACTGCGTACCTGGTCAGTCACCACATCAGAAGTGGCCACACCCAGCCAAACGGCTCCCAGCCCTAAGTGAACAGCTTCTAACAGCATATTCTGGGAAGCTGCACCCAGATCCTCTTCCCAGCCCTTTGGAACCTTAAATTCATTTTCATTTCCCATAAGCGCGATGGTAACAGCTGATCCTGCCACTGGTTTTGCGTAGGGAGATACGTCGGCCAGTTTCTTTAAATTCTCTTTGTCCTCTACCACAATAAATTCCCATGGCTGCTGGTTGGCAGCTGACGGTGCCTGCATGGCTGCCCGCAGAATTTTGTCAATCTTTTCCGGCTCTACGGCATCAGTGGTAAATTTGCGGATACTCCGTCTGTTAAAAATCTCCTGCATAAAAAAATCCTCCTTAATTGTTTTCAAGTTTACCCAGCAGTTTTTTGCTGAGGGTGAGAAACTGGGCGGTCTCTTCTTCTGTCAGAATCCCATGGTATTGTTCATGAAGAAAATTCCAGGATTCCATAATATTTTTCTGAAGTGCAAGACCCTGGGGCGTAGTGCTTAAAATTACGGACTTTCCCTCACATCGTTTGGAAACAAGACTTTTGTGTTCCAGCTTTTCAATCAGCCGGGTGATGGTGGAGGGTGTTAAATGAAGCGTTTCCCCCAGCTCCTTCTGAAGGATCTCTTTTTTCTGATTAACCAGATAAAGCAAAAGAGCATGACTGGGAGAGAGTCCGGTTTTTGAAAAAGCTTCCTCTGCAATTTTGCCAAAAACTCTGGAAAGCTTTACTGTGGTAAAAAACAGGCAGCCGTTAAGAGAACAGGCCTGTTCCTCTGTTGTGTTATTTTTGTTCAAAACATCACCTCTCTTGTTTGTACATACAAATGATATCACTCTAAAAAAACACTGTCAACAAGAAAATGTAATTTAACCTAATTAATTTATCACAATTAAATGTTATAAAACTATTGACAGGAAAGCAGAAGTATTTTATAATAAATATAACTTAAAAAATAAGCTTTTATCATAGATACAAGGAGGTATTACAATGTCTGTTTATGATTTTACTGTAAAAACTATGTCCGGAGAGGATAAAAAGTTATCTGATTACAAAGGAAAGGTACTTCTCATTGTGAACACAGCAACGGCCTGCGGATTTACTCCTCATTATACCGATCTTCAGGCAATTTATTCAGAGTACAGGGACAGCGGTCTGGAAATTCTTGATTTTCCATGCAACCAGTTTGGCAATCAGGCACCTGGAGATGATGAGGAGATTCATACGTTCTGTACCGGACGTTTTGGCGTAACATTTCCACAGTTTTCAAAGATTGATGTAAATGGTGAGAATGCGATTCCACTGTATCAGTATCTGGTGAAGGAAAAAGGGTTTGATGGCTTTGATGCAGATCACAAGCTGACCAGTGTATTGGAAGAGATGTTTCAGAAGGCAAATCCCAATTATAAGAATGAGCCGGATATTAAGTGGAATTTCACAAAATTTCTTGTTGACAGAGATGGGAACGTTGTGAGAAGATTTGAACCAACTGCTGATATGAAGCTGGTGGAAGAAAGCATAAAAGAATTGCTGTAATAAAATACAGGACAGCAGGAGAACGGAGAAACGTGATGAATTATGACAGATTAAAAATAGAGAACCAGCTTTGCTTTCCGCTTTATGCCTCCGCCCGGGAGATTGTCAGGCTTTATAAGCCGTTTCTCGATGAGATTGACTTAACCTACACCCAGTATATTGCCATGATGGTATTGTGGGACAGGAAGAAAGTCACTGTAAAGCAATTGGGTGAGACCCTTTATCTGGACAGCGGTACGCTGACTCCCCTGCTAAAGAAGATGGAAGCCGGAGGCCTTTTAACCCGTAACAGGGACAAGGAAGATGAGCGCAGTGTCATTGTAGAACTGACTGAGAAGGGGGAACAGTTAAAAGAGCAGGCGGTATCCATACCCGAAAGGATTTCCAAGTGTGTCCCTCTTAACCAGGAAGAAGCAAAAGAGCTTTACCATCTTTTATACAAAATACTTGGTAATACAATCAAACATCTGGAATAAAAGAAAGACTCAGGAAGGCCGTGAAGCCATTCCTGAGTTTTTTCGTTAGCAGCTGTGTGACAGTTTGAATCTTCCAACTTCCTGCTTTAAGGCATGCGCCTGTGCAGCAAGCTCTTCACTGGAAGCAGAACTTTCTTCTGCTGTGGCTGCGTTGCTTTGAATCACGGCAGATACCTGGTTGATTCCCTGATTGATTTCTTCCATGGAAGCCACCTGGACCGATGACGTGGATTCCACCTCTCTGATGGATACTTCTGCAAGTCTTGCCTTTTCTCCTACTTCAAGGAGTATATCAGAGGCTTCTTTTGCCAGCTTCTCACCTTCTGAGACACTGATTGCGGAATTCTCAATTAACGCAGCAGTCTGCTTTGCAGCTTCCGCAGATTTGGCAGCCAGGTTTCTTACTTCATCTGCAACAACAGCGAAGCCTTTTCCAGCGCTGCCCGCGCGGGCAGATTCCACGGCTGCATTCAGTGCCAGTATGTTGGTCTGAAACGCAATGTCTTCAATAACCTTGGTAATGCTGGAGATTTTTTCTGACGAAGTGCTGATTTCTTTCATAGATGAATTTAGTCTGTTCATATGTTCATTGCTCTTTTTAACACCTATGTCTGCTGCGGCCACATATCCGGCTGCAATCTGCATATTTTCTGAATTCTGCTGTGCCTGTTTTGCCACTGTGGCAATGGAGGCAGTCAGCTCTTCTATGGCAGCAGCCTGTTCTGTAGTTCCCGAAGCAAGTGACTGGGAAGCAGAGGACACCTGTCCGGCACCGTTGTTAACCTGGTCAGCTGCGTCGTGGACGATAAGAAGTGCCTGATTTAAATCTCGTTCAATTTTCTGAAGAGCCAGACCTAAAACATCGGCTTCCGAGCGAAGGGGAATGACGCTTGTGAAATCACCATAGCTGATAGCAGTGGCGGATCGGGCCTGATCCTTAATTCCTTCCAGCATTTTAGAAAATGCATCAGCCAGCTGACCGGTTTCATCCTTGGAATCAAGGTCGGCTAAGTCAACATCAACATAACCAAGAGAGATCAGCTCCGCTGCTTTTACCACCTGTTTAATTGGCCTGCTGATCATTGTGGAAATTTTAACACCCAGTAAGATGGCTGTTGAAACTCCGCAGATAATTAAGAGAATTAAAACCACTGCGGCAATGAGCGCAACAAGCTCATTTAAGTCACTAAGCTCCTTTGTTTCACTCATACGATAATCGATGATGGCATCGAAGTTATCATTTACTTTCTGTATGCTGACCTGCTGATCGGTCATGGCTTTCTCTGCCTCCTCTTTTTTCCCGGCTTTTGCAAATTCAATGGATTTTGTCATGGCAGGATCATAGGAGCCGGAGAAGAGAGAAACTGCCTCTTCAAATAAAGTCATGGACTGAGAGCCTGCGGGAATGGAAGCTTTATAAGCTGCAGAGTGGTTTAAAAACTGTTCCTTTTCCTTAGCGTAAGATTTTTCCAATTCTTCAATCCGTTCTTTATTGCCGGCATTGCTTATAATATCCTTGGAATCGGTTCTGATCTGATACAGACTTTCGATTGTGTGAAACATATCGTCAAGAGGGGCTGTCTTTGAACGATACATATATGTATCCTTGCTGTTTATAAACAGCATACTGGCAAGTCCTACAATGCCTACCAGCAATGTGATGAGAGCTACTGAAAGAAATCCTGTCAGCAGCTTTTTAGAAATGGGGTAGTCTTTGAAATTTTTCATTTGTAATATCTCCTTTTTTTGGCACGAATTTGTATAGGGTCAAAACAGAGGAATAGCAGTAAATTTTAATAAATTGTATCAGTATTATATCTGATCATAAGAAAAAATACAATCAGATTCATGAATACAGACGCCCTAGCGGTGGCTTAACCGGAGTGGCGTCTGTTTTTTTCCTGTCACCCTATAAATGGGAACAGCGGCAGGAATTGCCAATTGCCTGAGGATAGGTGAAAATCTTGCAGGGATCGTATTCTTTTCTTACTTTTTTTAATCTGCAGACATGGCTGCCATAATATTCTTCCAGATAGCAGGGGAGTCCTTCATATGGGAAATTCACATAAGAGCCTGTTGTGACAGAAGACAGGTAACCAGACTGTCGTGCCACCCACAGGGCATTTTCCCCTTTGCTGTTTTCAAAAACCGTATTGAGCCAGACGATGTATCTGGCATCTCTATAATAAAAAGCAGTGGAATCTGCTGGCACTTCTGAAACCCTGCCGCCCAGTGCGTAGAGAGAAAGTCCGGTGTAAATGGATCCTGTGGGGCGTTTGTTAATAAGTCCTGCCAGTTTCAGACATTCACATTCGGTCAGCTCTCTGTTTACGAAACCGCTTGCGGATAAAAAGGCTTCAAAAGGAGGATAAAAGCTTCCGATTATAGTAACTGCTTCTAAAAATGTCACGTATTTTAAACGGTATTTTACCCCGCCAAGTTCCAGAAGGGGGGCGATGCTTCCAAGGGCAGCTTCCGGTGGTCCATAGAAAAAGCCTCTGGATAGAATGGAGAGACCTTCTTCCTGTGAATTAAAAATTCTCCCAACCAGTGTAATTCGCGGATCAGCGTGTTCCAACCATTCCTGCCAGGCAAGAAGAAAGTAGGCCTGCTTTTCCTGGTCGGCAACGGGATACATGATTTCAACCAGAGTAATTTTATCAATCTTTTTGGGAAGCCGGAAGGTCATGGAGATAATAATTCCGTAATTGCCACCACCACCGCCCCTGCACGCCCAGAACAGATCCGGATTTTCTTCTGGACTGGCAGTGATGAAGCTGCCTTCTGAATTAACCATGGTAAAATTCAAAAGGCTGTCACATCCTAGCCCCAGATAGCGGCAGGAGAGTCCCCACCCCCCCCCCATGACAAAACCACTGACTCCCACTGAGGGGCAGGTACCGCCAGGAAACGGATATCCTCTGGAAGATACAAATTCGTAAAGCTGTCTGTTATTTACACCGCCCTCTATAGTAAGAGTGCGGTTTTCCTCATCAATCGAAATGTAATTCATTTCACTAAGATCAATATCAAGAACATCATTGCCTGTAGAATATCCTTCATAATTGTGGCCTCCGCTTCGAATGCGAAGACAGATATCCCGTTTTCTGGCCCATAACACAGCATTGCTGACTTCGGAACTATTCCGGCAGTAAACAATGGCCAGAGGAAACCGGTTGACAGCCCGGTTATAGACTTGTCTGGCCTCATGATAGAAAGGATCATCTGGAGTTACCACACGGCCGGTCAGACCGTCAAAACTGCAGGTGCTCATACTGATAGCCTCCTTTCTTACTACCATGGTATTAAGGAAGGAGGCAATTGGTGCCGGAGAGGAGATTCTAAAGCTTCATGATCTTTTTCTCATTTAAATTGGTCAGGCCCTCTGGTGTATGGGTAGATAAATAGACCGTTGGATTCTGACTGATAAAGGAACGAACCTTTGTCAGAGTTTCCCTTGCAGCCTCAAGATCTTCAAAAACCACAGACAGGCGGTTTTCGATCAGGGCAGCATCGGTATAAGTAATATCCCCGTGTATAAGATAAAACAATCCGTCAATTTCTGCAATCACGATGCTGTTGCCTTTTGTATGTCCAGGTGCAGGAAGGAAATAAACTCCGTCTGTGATCTTTTCACTTGCTTCAAAGTTATAGTAAGCGCCATCCTGAAACTCCACAGGGACAATATTGTCTCCGCTTAACTTTAAAGCTACTGCCTCTGCTTTGGAAAGGTAGATTTTTGCGTTAGGAAAGCTTCTAAGCTCACCGGAATGATCCGGATGCTTGTGAGTCAGAAGAATCCGGGTCACATCCTCTGGCTTGTAGCCCAAATGGGAAAGAGCGGTTACATAATCATGAATCCGTTTCCCCTGATAGATTTTCTGCCCTTCTTTTGCAGGGGTGTCGGGAACCTCCTTTGGGACGCCGGTATCAATTAAAATGACTTCGCTCCCTGTATCAATGAGATAATTCTGTAGACAGGATTCATAGGTCCTGCTTTCATCAAAAATCGGTTCGCTGACTCCGCCTCCCAGTGCGAATGGTTGTGTCATAAAACCGCCCTCATATAATTTAACCGCTTTAATTTCCATGTGAATACTTCCTTTCCTGCCTGTCTGGCTCTTTATTTAATCCGCATTTGTTATAAAAGTGCGAGTATATCTTTTTCCAATTTCTCCGGTTTATCGGTGGGAGCGTAACGCTTCGTTACAGATCCATTCTTATCAACCAGGAATTTCGTAAAATTCCACTTAATATTAGAACCCAGAAGTCCCGACTGCTGTGATTTTAAATAAGAATATAACGGGGATTCTGAGGGACCATTGACTTCGATTTTTGCAAACTGGGGAAAGGATACCTCATAGTTCATGGTACAAAACTGGTGAATCTCTTCCTCCGTTCCCGGAGCCTGGTGACCAAACTGGTTGCATGGAAAATCAAGAATTTCAAAGCCCTGGTTTCTATATTTGCGATAAAGTGCTTCTAAACCTTCGTATTGAGGCGTAAACCCACAGCCTGTTGCAGTGTTAACAATCAGCAGTGTTTTTCCTTTGTACTGGGACAGCGTAACCGGGTTGCCTTTTCTGTCTGTAACTGTGATATCATATAAATTCATATCTGCCACCTCGCATTTGCTTTATTTGTTTTACTAAATTAGATTGTACACAATTAAATTTGAAATGTCAATACTTTTTTAAAAAAATAAAAAGACGCATATTTAACCATGGAATGAATAAGGCACGGTCGTATGCGTCTGTTTTTATTTTTGGTTAAAAAACCTGATTCAGGCTTAAAAAAATAGTAACAATAAATGGATCAAACTGTGATCCGGAACAGCGGACGATTTCATCCATCGCAGTCTGGCAATCCAGAGCTTTCCTGTATGAGCGGTTATTGGTCATAGCGTCATAGGCATCAGCCACTGCAAGGATCCGGCAGAGTAGAGGAATATCGGTTCCTTTCAGACCTCTTGGGTAACCCGTTCCATCCCATCGTTCGTGATGAGAGAGAATGTATTCTGATACAGTGGAAAGCTCAGGAGTGTTCTGGGCAATGCGGTAGCCGATTTCCGGATGACGCATCATTTCTTTCCATTCCTCGTCATTTAAAGGTCCTGGTTTGTTTAACGTTTCGATATTGACCCCTACCTTGCCAATATCGTGGAGGATTGCCAGAAGTGATAATTCATTTTTATCCTCAGAAGACAGATTCAGTTTTTCTGCAATTGCCATACAGTAGGTTTCTAATCTTACAGCATGCTCCTCGGTTTCCATGCTCTTTTCATAAAGAGTGGCAAGAAGTGTGGTAATAATGCTGTTGCGGTAGCTCTTTCCTTCTAAAAGCTTCTTATGATACATTTTTTCTTCTGCTTTTTGCAGGGACTGACTTAAGGAATGGGATATGTCTTCTTTTACATCAAATCCAAGAGCAACACTTACCTCCAGTGGGAGCCTGCTGCTTTTCCGGAAGGCCTCTTCCAGACGCCCGATTACATCCTGCGCCTTTTTGTGATCTGTATGGGGAAGAAGAACCAGGAATTCATCTCCGCCCCAACGGGCAGCAATGCCCATGTTTTTAAGGGTATATTGAAGGGTTTTGGCAACCTCTTTTAATAAAAGATCTCCGGTTCTGTGTCCAAATACATCATTAATGACTTTGAGTCCATTCACATCCCCCATGATAACTGCAATTGGAAGCTGGGAAGTCTGATCCATACGTTCTAATTCTTCTTCCATATATCTGCGGTTAAATATCTGGGTCAGCGGGTCATGATAGCTTAAATAAAGGATTCGTTCCTGCTGCCGTATTTCCTGACTGACGTCCCGAAATACCATGACGACTCCGTAAACATGCCCGTTCTCATCACGTATGGGTGCAGCACTATCCGCAATGGGAATTAAATCCCCGTTTTTATTTAACAGAACGGTATGGTTTGCAAGCCCCACAATCATGCCAGTTTCCAGTACTGCACTAATGGGATTTGGCACAACCTTTCCGGTTGTTTCGTTGCGCAGATCAAAAATTTCTATGAAATATTTAGAGCAGGCGTCCTTACTGTTCCAACCCGTTATTTCCTCAGCTGCCTGATTTAAGTAAGTGACTTTTCCTTCTAAATCAGTTGTCACCACCCCATCCCCAATGGAATTTAAGGTAACACTTAACATCTCTTTTTCCCGGTAAAGATCATCTCTAAACTGTTCCCTGTCTGACACATCAAATATAATGGAATAGAGTCTTGTTTCATCTCCATAAGTGACAGGACTGGAATACACATCCACCATTTTAATTTCGCCGTTTTTCAGACGATGGGGAAACAGAAAATATTGCTGTTCTCTGTTAAATGCCTGGATACGCATCTGTTTGGTGGCATGGTCTGATAATGCATTAATTTCATCAATACTCATACGAAGCATCTCTTTTTTGCTATAACCATAAAAACGGCAGGCCTGAGGGTTGGCATCCAGTATTTTACCCGTTGAGGCTTCAATAATCAGCATAACAGCAGAATGCTCCGTAAACATGGAGTTGTAATTTTTTAAAAGCTGTTCCCGTTCCTGTTTCAGCCGCTTTAGCTCGGTGATATCAAGGCGTGAACCAATGATATAGGAGATCTTCCCGTCTTCCATAACAGGTGTCAGGCGTACAAGCCAGTCTCTGGTGCCCTCGGGGAAATCAACGGTTTCTTCATACATCATACCCTCCCCGGATGTGATGCACCGTTCATATCCTTCTCTTAAAGCAGCTCCCACCTTTTCGCCTAGCACTTCCACCGGGGTTTTGCCAAGGAGCGGGATTTTAACACCCGTCAGCTGTTGGTGAACCGCATTGTTCTTTATATAACGGAATTCACCGTCCTGGTATGTGACGAGAAATAATCCATCCTGGGTGCTCTCAAAAAAGATATCAATATCCCGTACCAGTTTTTCATTTGTTTTCTTTACCTTGTGAAGCTCGCTGACCAATTCAGTTACTTCATCAATAATTGTAATCAGAGTTTTGGGATCTGGATAGCTTACAGTAATCTTATAAAAATGATTTCCTGCCTCCATAATCGGAGTTTGATTCCATAGATCCGGATTTTTGTAAAATTCAAGCCAGGCTGGTTGGTCAGATAAAGAAGGAAGAATCATCGATATGCTTTTTAGCAGGGAATCTTCTTTTTTTAAATTCAGATAGCGAAAAAATGTATCATTCGCTTCAGTAAGAATATAATCCCTTGTTAAATCCTCATTGAAAATAATGGTATGGCGGGCATAGCCCAATGGCAGCTGCATGAAAGCCTGATCGAAAGGTTCTTTTGTCATAATGGGACCCCCTTTGCCTTGTTGAAGGTATTGTCATATTTAATAAAATATTGTAATAAAATAATATCAGATGTTAGTTGCAATTGCAATGAAAAGGAATTGAAACAATATGCATGTACAATATTATATTGCCAAATGCAGGAGTGTGTGAAAATCGTAGGTATAACAAAGGGGTAATTATGATGATAAATTATAAAAAATTATATTTTTATTAGGTAGACAGGTACTTTTTCGGTTTTTTCATCATAAAATAAGACAAATTGTTTAATTGAAAGGCAGTATTATGATGACTTCTTGCCCCGAAGGATTGTTTTCCTATACAATTCAATCCGGAGATACACTTTGGCTGATATCCAGACGTCACTACACTACCGTTGAAGCGATTATGGCAGCAAATCCTGGTATTAATCCTGGTAATCTTCAGGTAGGTCAGATGATCTGTATTCCATCAGGAAACAGAACTTCCCAGCCGGCTCAGCCAGCCCAGCCAGCCCAGCCCCAGCCAGCCCAACCGGCCCGGCCAACTCAGCCAGCTCAGCCGGCTCAGACAACCCAGCCAGCCCAACCGGCCCGGCCAACTCAGCCAGCTCAGCCGACTCAGACCCAGCCAACCCAGCCAGCCCAGCCGACTCAGCCGACTCAGCCAACCCAGCCGCGCATGCAGCCGACTCAGCCTTCACAGCCCCAGACCGCACCTGGCAACACCACTCAAATGTCTACAAACCCATTAAGAAGTGAGGCTGTTTCTGGAAACCCAACCCGCTGCCCGGTAGGTTTACGTGCCTATACCATTAAGAAAGGGGATACCCTCTGGTTACTCGCCAAGAAATATTGTACCAATGTTCAAGCCATAATGGCATTAAATCCAGGTATCAGACCAGGTAATTTAATGATTGGCCAGGTAATCTGGATTCCTGCAGGATATAAGTTCCGGAATCTTCCGCCGTGGGCGCAGTCCATGGACAATACCATGCAGCAAAGAACTGAAACTGAGTATCCGATTTGTCCTCAGGGGACCCGTTCCTATACCATTGAAGCGGGTGATACACTCTGGCTTTTATCCCAGCGTTACAATACCACAGTAGAAGCAATCATGGCTGCAAATCCGGGAGTAAATCCCACCAATCTGTTTATAGGGCAGGTTATCTGCATTCCTAGAAACCGTCTGCAGCCCAGTCCCCGGCCCAATCCTCAGCCCAGTCCCGAACCCCAGCTTCCTACGTACATGTGGGTCAGCAAAGCTGAGCAGAATTTAGGCAATTACTTAAGGTTTTTGTGGCTTCAACAGGTATATTGGCTTAGAATGGCAATTCAGAGTGAACTGTGGAATCTGGCAGATGCAGAGTATGCAATGAATCGTCTGATGGAAAACCCCCAAGACTTCCAAATGGCCATCAAAACATTTTATGGGGATGAAAATGCTAAAAAATTAGCAGAACTCATGACGAATCATCTGACCATGATCATTAATTATGTAATGGCAACAAGGGATGGAAACGCTCAGGCAGCAGCCGATGCAGAGAATCAGTTAAACAACAATGCTGTTCAGATAATTTCTTTCCTGACCTCCATTAATCCAAACTGGGCGGCTGCAGACTTACAGAGAATGCTTAGCGAATACATGAATCTGACTAAGGAAGAGATTGATGCCACACTGTCCCAGAATTTTGAAGACAGTATCAATATTTTTGCGGATATAGAGCGTGGTGCACTGGAAATGGCCGATATGATGACCAAGGGGATTGTAAAGCAGTATCCCCAGTATTTCAGATAAAAAAGGAAAGGCAGTCCGGTGTATTAAATCCGGGCTGCCTTTTTACTCTACGAAACGTAGATTGAAAAAAATTATTTAGTCAGATACAATAATAAATATAAGCACATAATAAGAAGTGAATTATGATACACAAAAAAGGAGGGACACCCATGTCTGACAGTACCATAGGAACCTTAATTCGAATGCTTCGCAGTGAGCATGGTATGACACAGAAGCAGCTTGCAGATAAGATGCATATCAGTGATAAAACAGTTTCCAAATGGGAGAGAGGAAAAGGTCTTCCAGACATCTCACTTATTTCAGAACTATCCAGACTTTTTGGAGTTGATATACAAAATTTGCTGAATGGGGATTTATCACCCAATGACATAACAGGAGGAAATATGAAGCAGGTAAAATACTATGTCTGTCCCACTTGCAAAAGCATCAGCTTTTCCACTGGAGATCCGGAGATTTCCTGTTGCAAAAGAAAGCTTACTGCACTGGAACCGAAAAAAGCGGAGGAAGCAGAAAAGCTATCCGTAACTGTGATAGAAGATGACTGGTTTATCACCAGCGCCCATCCTATGAATAAAGAGCACTACATCTCCTTTCTGGCCTTTGCATCGGGAGACCGAATCTCAGTAATCAAGCAGTATCCGGAATGGGATTTTAATGTTCGTATGCCAAGAAGGGGAAATGGAATGCTGATCTGGTACAGCACAAAGCATGGTCTGCTTTACCAGCTTTTATAAAAAAACATCGCTTTGAAAGAAACGATGTTTTTTATTTGAACTATTATGTTTTCAGCATATACGAAGCGGCCATGCAGGAAATTCCGGGAATTAAAAATAAAATACCCGAAAAGAAAAAACTGGCAAAGATTATATCTGGAACAAGTAACATTCTGTTTTTAAGCTGGCAGTATTCGTAGAACATTAAAGCAAAAAAAAGAAGCAGAAACAATAACCCTAAAATAAACAATAGGTTTTTAGCAAATTTTCTCATGTTGCTCCCCCCAATGACGACTCTTTCTGTATCAGTTATTTAAATATAGCTGCAGTTCCATAAACCAGAACTTCCGCCGCCCCCTGCATGACAGAGGATGAGGTATAACGAATATTGACGATGGCTTCTGCATTCATAGCCTCACCTTCCTGTACCATACGTTTGGTTGCAAGCTCTCTTGCCTCATCCATCATTTCCGTATACGCCTTTAATTCTCCGCCAACTAAGGTCTTAAGCCCCTGAGAAATATCTTTCCCCAAATTTTTTGACTGTATTGTGCTGCCTTTTACCATACCTAAAAGTGTCAGTTCTTTTCCTGGAATATAATCCGTAGTAACTAAAAGCATTTAAATCACGCTCCTTTCTCTATAGAAAACAGTTTTAACATAAAGATTGAAAAATATGTATTCTTGATTTGTTGTTTGAGGTCAGTGTCGTTGCCAGGACTGTGCATGACGCATGCAATGGTAATAAATATTTAACAATGGTATATTTATGGATTAAATTTAGAAAGATCTGTTGGATACCCTTTGGGATCTCTATAAAATTTCAGGCAAAAGCCCTATTTTAGATTCCGCCGCAAAAAAACTTTGCTTTGTTGATTGACTCTCACATTATGGTATACTCTATACTAAATGTGAGCTCAAAAAAAACATATATGTGAGGAAAAAAGCATGCTGAAAATAGGAGATTTTTCTAAACTGTCAAGAATCAGTATCCGAATGCTCCGCCATTACGACGAGATCGGACTGATGACACCATGGAGCACAGACCATTTTACCGGATACCGCTATTACAGCGAGGACCAGCTCTTAAAAGCGGTCAAAATTAATTCCTTAAAAGATATGGGATTCAGCCTTGCCGCAATTGGGGAGATATTGAATAACTATGATGATCCAAAAGAGCTGGCAAAGTATTTAGAGGTACGGAAAGTAGAAGTCCAGGAAGAAATGAAAGAAAGCGGACAACGGCTTATGCTCCTTGATGCAGCCATTCAAAGGCTGAGAAAGGATGATATGGCAATGAATTACAGCGTAGCATTAAAAACCATGCCCCAAAGATATGTGGCCAGTGTAAGAGATATTATTCCAGCATATAATCAGGAGGGACTTCTGTGGAAAAGGCTTGGAGAAGAGACCCATGACATAAACTTACAGATGTCCGATCCTGCCTATTCTCTGGCAGTATTTCATGACCGTGATTTTAGAGATGGTGATGTGGATGTGGAGATTCAGGTTTCTGTAAAAGGTACTCATGAAAATACGGAGCACGTGGTATTTAAAACAGTACCTGAGGTGGAAATAGCATCAGCCGTATACAAAGGAAGCTACGATCAGATAACCAATGTGAATCTGGAAGTGGCAAACTGGGTCAGGGACAATGAATATGAATTCAATGGTCCCATGTTCTGCATCTATCATGTGAGTCCTGCTCAGACTCAAAATCCGGAGGAAATGGTAACAGAAGTCTGTTATCCGGTTAAAAAAATATAAATAATATAAAAAGCGGCTGCCTGCTTGTAACAGACAGCCGCTTTTGCTATAATAAACAGGTATGAAGCAAAAACACGGTTCCTGATATAATCGGAAAGGAAAGGTCGGAATTATGCTGTTTAATAAGAAATTAATTGAGTTATACAGTACACAGGATCTTGAAAAGCTATTTCATGTAAAAAATATGCTGAGAGAAAATAATATTTATTATATGACTGAAACCACCAATAACAGCTTGCGCTTATCCATGAATAACTTAAATGGAAGGAATCCAATCTTAGGAAGGACCGGAAATGTAAAAGATTTTTACAGACTTTTTGTATATAAGAAAGATCAGGAGAAGGCGGCCTACATCCTTTCCCAGTTAAAATAATTACAAAACAGCCAATGGCTAACATAAGCCACTGGCTGTTATTAATTTTACATAATGACTGCTTCAAACAATAGCAGGGCAATGAGAAAAACAAGATTGAGAACGGTAAAGATACCTAAAAAAGACAAAGTTTTTTTGGGATAGGCAGCAGCAAACAGTTTATAGGAAATAACACTTGCCATCGAGGCGATCAGAGTGCCCATACCTCCTACATTTACTCCGGTAAGCAGACTGGGAGCATTATCTGTAAAGCCTGACAGCATAACGGCTGCAGGAACATTGCTGATAAACTGGCTTAATAAAGCAGCCGTTACCATGGTATCCTTTCTCATTAAATCTGAAACGGTCTGAAAAACCCAGTCAATCCTTGCTAAGTTTCCCACAAATATAAAGATTGCGGCAAACGTAAGGAGAAGGAAATAATCAACCTGATAAAGCGTGCGTCTGTCAAGAATTGCTGTAGCAGCCAGAATGATCACGGCAGCAGCCTGATAAGGAATCAACCGCAACACAGCAGCCACCGCCAGTAAGAACATGGCACCATAGGCTATGACCTGTTTTTTTCGTATAACAGGAACTGTGGTTGTTTCCTGGATGATGGGATAGCGTGGAATAAAAAAGCACACCAGCAAAAGAAGTATTCCTCCGAATAAAACAAAAGGGAAAGTCACTTTTAGAAACGAAGGCAGACTAAACTCATACCGGGTAAACAGATAAAGGTTCTGGGGATTCCCGATCGGCGTAAAGCTGGAACCAATGTTTGCGGCAATTGTCTGCAAGACTACAACGAGGGCAGTATGGCGTTCCTGACCCCACAGGGAGAGTACAGACAAGGTGATAGGGACCAGAGCGATTAAAGCAACGTCATTTGTCATAAACATGGATGCAAAGAAACTGGTAAAAACAAGGAGAAAAATCAGCGGTTTTAAATCTTTCATTCCGGATGATAGCTTTATTGAGACCGCGTATAATAAACCTACCCGCTCAATCCCTTTTAGTGAAGTCATGAGGCAGAACAGGCAGAGCAGAGTCTTAAAATCAATATAATTTAGATAGGCCAAATCCGGGGGGAGGAAAAAGACTGAAATAAGAGCAAGAATAGAAGCAGCTGTCAGAACAGGTTCTTTTTGAATAAATTGTTTCATAAAGTTTCTCCAGTAGTAGCAAGGGTAGTAATCATACTTCCGTGCTATTATATATCATAAATACTTCTACTTCAATCGTTGTTTTGCTGGGAATGGCATTTTATATATTTCTTTATTCTAAAAAGCGCCATACCTCAGGGCTTTTTCCTACTCTAATTTGATAACGGAATATTGAAGGTTTGTACTTGTTCATCCAAAGTTATACCGACTTGATGCTCAGCCATATAATCTTGAACTTCTTTAATTTGTTCTTCAAAAAGAGTTTTTTCACTACTCGAAATATCTGTTGTTCCTGCAAAAGTTAATGCTGAACTATTTAATAACATGATTACTGATAAAAGCATAGTAATAAGCTGTTTAAATCTTCTCATATTTTTTTCCCCCATTATTTTTTTGTGGAATAATTCCGAACAGGCACGAAATATTCATTAATTTTTTGGCTATCTAATTGAAATAAAATTTAAACAATGGTATCACCTCTTTCTATAATTTGTTGTAATGACATTTTTTTATAACATATAAATATAATATGTACAACCCAAGTGCCAAAATTATACATGTTTAACTCCAATATTTGCACTTAATCATAAAATTAACCTAAACCAAATTATATACAATTTTAAATTTCAAATTAATTTATTATTAAATAGAAAGCGAAGGCTACAAAAAAGTTTTTTTAAGTAATGGTTTTTTTATCATGTTTATCGTAGATTAATTGAAACCGCGTTATTCCTGTCTGATCATCATGAGGAGTAACGCGGTTTAATTAATTATTACATACCCATAGCTTTTCTTTTTTTCATGATGTGGCTTTCAATTTTTTCCGCCACTTCCACAGGATCATCTCCCAGAGCCACCTTGCCGCCTGTCAAACTTTCCACATCCTCTGTGAGCAGTTTCACAAGCCTTGGTGCACCAGTGATAAAGGGAGTCGGTGAAAGATGGGTGAAGGCACCGTAAGCAACGGCAAATATACCGTCTATGGTAGCTTTCTGTTCCATCCATTCCGGTGCCGTAACAGCAATTGGAAGATCGGAGATATCTGCATCCAGATAGTCAGCCAGGGCTGTTACCAGCATGGAGATTCTTCCCGTATCCGTACAGGTTCCAAAACTTAATACCGGTGGGATTTTCAGAGCACTGCAAACTGCTTTTAGTCCATCGCCTGCCTGGTTTATGGCATCTAGATTGCACATACCGGCCACCTCTAAACCGTGATTTCCACAGCCGCCGGCGACAACCAGAATATCTCTTTTAATCAGCTGTTTTGCCAGGTTTACAGTATTCCAGTCCTGAGGACCGTTTCTTAAGGTTGAGCAGTTTGCCAGAGCTACAATTCCTTTAAGCTGTCCTTTTGCAATGACATCTACAAGATTTTGTAAATCATTTCCGATTGCATTCAGTACGGCTTCCGTTGAGAAGCCGGCAATTGCTTTCTGAACATGCCGGGGTACCATGGGTTTTATTTTACCATGTCTTTTTTTGAAATTCTCAATTGCAATATTAATGCATTTCTCCGCCATTTCTTCCGCTTTTTGAGGATAGTAAGGCATTTCATGCTCAGTTCCGGGGACGCCAATAATGGTGCTGACACTGACAAGGGCAACCTGGTATTTTTCTGCATATTGATCAATAGCAGGTGGAGAGCAGTTTTCCTCCATGACAAAGGCATCCACGGTACCGGTAGCCAGGAACGGTTCAATGGCCAGCCAGTTTCCCATCAGTCCTACAAAAACTTCATCCATTTCAAATCTCTGGAGCAGTTCCTGTCCTGTTTCAATGGATCCTACGATGTGGATTCCTTTTGCACCGCACTGCTTTGCCAGATCCTGAAATTCCTTTGTTTTAGCTTTCATAAGGGCAGCAGCTCCGATCCAGGGCTGATGGCCGTTAAATGCAATGTTAACATAATCCGGATCCATAATACCCATATCCACATCAACTTCGTGAGGCTTTGGAGTTCCAAATAAAATGTCCTGGGTCATTTCAAGACCGATCTGGGCAGTATAGATGGTAGATAACCCCAGCCGCAGTGCCTTTTTTGCAAGAGAGACATAGTCTCCATCCACATTGGTCAGGCAGCTTGCAATACTGTTTTGCACTTCATGTTCAATTCCGGAAGGATAAATGTTTAGATCATGCCATATTTTTTTTCGTTTTTTCGGAGCAAATGCCTCCACCATGATGCTGTGCTGATCCGGATTTACTTTCATTTCCCGATCTAACAGCTCCGCAAGACAGGTTGCCATCTCATTGATGGACTGACTGGTGTCAATTCCTGTTTTCTCGCACATCCATTTTAGTTTTTCCGTATCAGTGATCTGGAAGGTTGTATTACCTTTTCCTGTTTCTTTCAGAGTCCGAAATGCTTCATAGGCATGATGGGCATAAGTAGCAGCTCCCATGATGTTTCTCATAAGGAGATTTCTCATCGCCATGGCGTCGGGCCCGATTCCGCAGGCGCCCTTTTCAGGACCTTTCTGTTCGTTAATCCGGCAGGGACCGTTGGTGCATAGCTGACAGCTCAAACCCTGGAGACAAAATTTGCACCGTATCTTTTCCTGCTCATCAAATCTTGAGAATACGCTGGATAAACCGTCATCTCTGATCCTTACCAGCATTTCTTCAACTGAATCGTGATAACTGACACGATCCTTTGGTTTTTCTAAAACTGCTTCTGACATAGTGACCTCCATTCTTTTAATCAAGGGTAGTATGTCAGCTTTTGGAAAAATCAATTCAGTCTTCAGTTATTTATTATTCCATTCTTTCTTTAAAACAGCATACTGATATGTGTTTTCATAAAGCGGTGTTCCGTCGGGATTGTTTACAAATGAAATAAATTCAATAAATAAACCCTCCCGCCTCATTCCAAGGCGTTCACAAAGTTTCTGGGAGGGGAGATTATCATCTTCTGCGTAGGCATAGATTCTTCTTGCATCATTTTCAAAAAGATTGTTAATAACGGCCTCGGCTGCTTCCTTTGCATAACCTTTTCTGCCATATTTCAGATTGAAATTCCAACCGACGCTGTATGTGTCCGGATGTTCTTTCATTGTAAATATTTCTCCAATGATAAAATCCGTGTCACGCAGACATACGGCGTAGCAGTCTCCATGACCATCTCCATTTTGTTTTTCTTTTACTTTTTTTACGGCTTCTTCATAAGAGTTTACTTTTTCACTGTAAAAGCAATGTACGGGCGGTGCAGCAAGATATTCGTATAAACCAGCCGCGTCCTTTTCTTCAAAGTTTCGGATAATCAGTCTGTCTGTTTCTATATGCATTTCTTTTGTCCTCCGTTATTTTATATTCAGTCAGAAAAAAATGGGACAAGATCTTTTTAGATCTTATCCCACTTAAATAATCATGTTGATTATAAGTCCTCTGACAAGTAAACTTACATGGAAAGTTTATCATGAAAAAGACAAAAAGTCTTGTATTTTCTATTTTACATCTCTTTATCGTATTTCATTCGGTAGTAAATTCCATACCCGTGTACAAACAGGTAAACAAAAACCAGAAGCAAAACAGCTGTAATATCAATTCTCATTAAAGCAAAAGAAACCATCAGAGCACCAAATACAAAGGTCATCATATCATATGCTTTTGCTTTTGCACGATTGGCGATTGCCATATTACGTTCATCATTTTTTTCAATCTCAAGTCTCTTTTTAAGATCTGGATCGTTTTTCGTTGCCTTATCTGAGAGAATATTTCCCATACCATGGCCAAAAATCCCACAGCCAAAGCCAACAAATATATAAGGCAAAGTCAGCAGGATCCCCTTGGGATCAGGCAATGTTTTAACCAGATACAAACCAGCTGCCAGCAAAATAATTCCAATTGAAGCAACAATGTAATCTGTTTTTGCTTTATTCACTTTGTTTCCTCCTCATAAATAAATATTTCTTCAATAGTCATGCTAAAATAACGTGCAATTTTAAACGCTAATATAATCGAAGGATTATATCGTCCATTTTCAAGTGATCCGATAGTCTGTCTTGAAACTTCAAGAGCAGTTGCTAAATCGTCCTGTTTGATGCCACGCAGTTTTCGTATTTCCTCTAAGCGGTTTTTCAAAACATTAATCCTTTCATATGGAAAGTATGCTTTCCATTGACTTATATTATCACTTGTGAAAAAGAATGTCAAGTGAGCTTTCCATATAGGATAGATGTTGTTGTTCTTTTTCGGCCAGTAACATATGCCCGCATCAAGTGCACGAGGTTTATCCAGATGAAAATCGGCATACCGTTAATACCAGCATTGCCGTAATCCTTTTGGAATGTCGGCTCTTGGATCAAAGGCTGGACAAACCTGCTTTGGCCATACATTTCCGTCAGTATTTTCTTAATTCAAATTCATTTTACATATTCTTGGAAGAATGGTGGAATTTTTCCATTTGGCTTCTCATCAGAATTACCGTTTGTTGATAAACTTTTCTTCACATCGTATCCACCTGGGATAATTACATAGTGAAGTAAACGGAAATTAATCGCATGGTTTGGACAGGAATAAACACACCTGAGGCAAGCACTACAGGAAGTATGAAATTTCACCTTTCCCTTTTCTATAGAGATGTTCTCAGCAGGACATTGCCTGGCACAAAGTCCACATGAAGTGCAGGATTTATCAATTACAGCATCTTTCCCTAATAATAACAATATTTTTGAAGAAAATGCCGCAATGACTCCCATTTTGATCCGAAGTGCTATTCCTGTCTGATAGAAGTGCCTTTCCACTCGTTCAATTGCTTCACACATTTGAGAGATTTTTCGTATTGTTGCCATATACAGCTGCTTCATAATCACATCGTCATATTTCATAATCCAGTTACTTCCAATAGAAAACAGCTCCTCATAACAGACATCATAGTGCTTGCTTTTCAGTATTCTTATTAGTTCTTTTGAAACGTTATAATTTGATGAGACCACCCCTCCTGCAGTCCTGAAAATAAATACTTTTCTGCCATCTGACGTTGCCGGCAATGCCCTTGCGAAACTGCGCACTACTCCCGGAATACCATATCCAATGACCTGACTTCCTAATCCAATCAGATCATATTGATTTATATCCAATTGAACTCTTTTCTGGTTTACATCCTCCATGCGGATTAATTCGATTTCCCATCCAAGGTCGGTAAATGATTGAATTACATGTTTGGCTGCTATTTCCGTATTCCCAGTCCCTGAAAAGTAAAGTACTAAAAGTTTTTTCATTTTATTATCGGCTCCTTAAATATTATCCTGATCCATTTTCTGTTAATATTTCACTCTTTTCCTCCTTTTCACTTGACAAATATGTACTTTTTGATATCATTAAGTATACCGCTAGTACATTTGTATACTGATAGTATACTCAAGCGCTTGACTTTGTCAATACAAAAAGGAGAATTATATATGAATTTTTCAAAACGGGAGAGAGAACAGCAGGAAAACGAAAATTTAATTATTGAAACTGCCATAAAATTGTTTTGTGAAAATAGTTATGAAAATATTACCATGAATATGATTGCAGAAAAGTCAGAGTTTACGAAACGTACCGTATATCGATATTTCAATTCTAAGGAAGATTTATTTTTTGCAACAGCATTCAGGGGACATCAGTATCTTTATGAAATGCTATCTGAAGCAATTCAGCAAGGAAATACCGGTTATGAAAAGGTCCGTCTTACTTACTGTGCATATTACAAATTTATAACTAAGCATCCTGACCTGGCAAAGCTTATAAACCAGCGCAGATATTTTAATTCTGATAATTTAGAAGAAAGTTCTCCTAATTATCGTAAATTTGTTGAGATTGATCAACTTATATTTGAAAGTCTCCGGAAGATTTTTGTAAAAGGGCAAGCGGATGGCAGCATTCGCTCCGATCTTGATGTCGACCAGTTTTCCTGCTCAACCATTTACATTGCAGTTGGATTCTTTCAATTAGTCTCTTTTACTGGTGATACCTATCCGAAACACTTTGGATATGAAAAGGATTCTTTCATTCAATTCAGCATAGAACGATTACTGGAGTTAATAAAGGCAGAAGATAAGCAGCGGATAATGTCAGAATAAATGGAGTATAAAGGGGATTGCCATATCGTTGCAGAAATTTAAAATATGTTGAATAAATTCGCCGCCCCAATGGCGGCGAATTTATTTGACTTGTATAGTGGAGAAAGCTTTTTATCTATCCTCGTATCTCCTATGCATGTAATTTTCCTGTTCATTCCGGGTGCGGTACCAATGCCTGGTTTTCTCTAATTCTTCTTCCGATGATGGGGTATAGGCTTCTTTATCATTGCATTCATGTTTGTTTCATCCTCCATCTTATTATAAAACACAATGATGCCAGCTTGACATCTATTACGTTTAGTGATATATTTTTATTACGGTAAACGTAATAAAACGAGTAGGAGTGGTATATATCAGAGATAATATAAAGGGTGGGGCATTGACGGAAACAACCTTCTTTGTTCTCTTGGCTGTATATAAGCCCAATCATGGTTATGGAATCATGCAGTTTATTGAAAAGGAGACCAACGGACGAGTTGTCTTAGGCGCGGGTACTTTATATGGGGCGATCAATACCCTTGTAAAGAAAGAATGGATTGCCCCTTTTAATGATGAATCGGATAACAAGAAAAAAGAATACCTTATAACACATATTGGGAAGCAGAAGGCAGAAGAAGAATTACAACGTATAGAGCAGATTTTGCAACTGGCATCAACAGTTATTAAGGGGGATGGAAATAAATGAGCAAAACAGTATTTCGATATTTTTTTGATTTTCTGAATGGACAGGAAAAGTGGTTAAACCGTATGGCCAAGGATGGTTACCGGCTAAAGAAATGTGGAAAACTAACCTATGTCTTTGATGAGTGCTCGCCAAATGAATATGAATATGCGGTAGAGTTTGTTGGAGATCAGGCTTATTCCAAAGCAAAAGACTATCGCAGGTATCTTGAAAATATGGGATTTCGTACTTTTACAAAAAATATATACCTCAATTTTTCCTATGGAAAAGTGTCGTGGAGGCCATATGCAAAAGGGATAGGGCAGATTACTACTTCACCCGGCGGGCTCAATAAGGAACTTTTGATTTTAGAGAAAAAACGAGATGGGGCGCCATTTGAATTGCATACAGATATACACGATAAACTAAACATCTATAAGACAGTCAGACGAGCATGCGCTTGGACAGTTCTTATGATCGCCTTGTTGGGTATTATGACATTCATACCCAATGTAGTGTCGGTTTCTTTGCCTATGGCATGGTTCCTTAGAATTGCTTTATTAATCTTTTTCAGTCTGTTTTTTATCCCAACGGTAAAATATTCGTCATTAGTGAAGTACCTAAAAGAAGAAAGTAAAATTTTTGAATGAGTGATGTATCGGTACCATACAAAGGCATAAAAACCCCCGTGTAAACCATTGATTTACGCGGGGGGTTGTTAGCGGAAGCGGTGGGATTCGAACCCACGTGCCCTTGCGGACAACCGCATTTCGAGTGCGGCTCGTTATGACCACTTCGATACGCTTCCATTTGAAAACACAACGACACAATTATACACGATAATTAAAAATTTGGGTAGTCTTTTCCTTAAAAAAAATACACTTTTCCCGTATAACCCTTCACTCAGTGGAAATAATAGAAATAAATAGATAAAATGCACATGATTGTAGCTTAAAAACTAAATTATTTAGTGAAAATCATGAATGAAGCGGTAGAAGAAAGATGGTGTCTGAAGTGAGAAAGATCAAGCATACATTTTCCACGGTAGAGGAGCTGGTGGCTTTTGTGGTAAAGGCGGAACGGTGCAATTTTGAAATAAAAGTCTTTTCCAACCATCTGGTGATTGACGGGAAATCACTGATGGGAGTTATGATTATCGGAATTGGAATACAGGTGGAGATCGTCTGTTATAATGAAGCATTTTGCCCAGAACAGTTATTGGATTATGTAGCGTGAACAGAATAAAACATAAAAAGAAGCCGGTCTTTTTCCCCACCAGGGCAGGAAAGAGACCGGCTTCTTATTCTGTTATTATCAGTGGTAAATTTCTACTCCCCGGTTTTTTCCTTGCAATCAGCAATTTCAGGAGCTATAATTTTAAACTGTATGTTAATAAACAAATAAAAAATGATTTACAGGAGGAAGATTGATGCAGACCGAAGGTCATACGGCACAAAAGACAATTAACCGTTACCGCAGTTTTCGTTATGAATTGATACTGGAAGGAATTTTAACAGGAGCCATAGCAGGTTCCGTAGTTGTTTTTTTTCGATATCTGCTCAGCCATGGAGATGAACTGCTCAAATGGGTACTGAATACAGTGAAGGGGAAACCGGTATTGACTGGGATCTGGTTTCTGGCTCTTACTGTGGGTGCTTTATTTGTAGCCTTTTTGTTAAAGTGGGAGTCTTTCATTTCCGGAAGCGGAATTCCCCAGGTAGAAGGGGAAATGATTGGTGAGCTGGATCCCTGTTGGTGGAAAACCCTTGCTGCAAAGTTAGCGGGCGGGCTGGTATCTCTTGGCTTTGGTCTTTCACTTGGACGAGAGGGTCCAAGTATTCAGCTTGGAGCCATGACAGCAAAAGGTATTTCCCGAATTTCAAAAAGATCTAAAACAGAAGAGAAGCTTTTAATCACATGCGGAGCCAGTGCAGGTCTTTCCGCTGCATTCAATGCACCTATTGCGGGAGTCTTATTCTCCCTGGAAGAGATACATAAACATTTTTCACCGGAAATTCTCTTATCTACCATGGCAGCCTCCATCACTGCAGATTTCGTTTCCCGGAATGTATTTGGTTTAAAACCGGTATTTGATCTTCAGATCACCAAAATGATTCCTCTTAATTGCTACGGATATGTGATCGCATTTGGAGTGATTATCGGAGCAATGGGTGTGGTATATAATACAACACTTTCTAAGACCCAGGATCTGTATCAGAAAATTCCAAATCAATTTGTAAGGTTAATGATACCGTTTTTATTAGCAGGAGTGTTCGGACTGTATTATCCGGCGGTACTGGGCGGCGGTCATTCACTGGTAGAGGTACTGACCTCAGGTGAGATGATGCTTGGAGCGTTGTGTGTTTTACTGATCTTGAAATTTGCTTTTTCTCTTTTAAGTTTTGGGTCAGGTGCACCGGGCGGTATCTTTCTGCCGCTCCTGGTGCTTGGCGCAGTAATCGGAAGTATCTATTGCAGTGCAGTAGGAATCATGACAGATTCCCTTCAGGGTCTTTTGGGAAATTTCATTATACTTGGCATGGCAGGTTATTTCTCCGCCATTGTGAGAGCACCCATTACCGGTATTATTCTAATCAGCGAAATGACTGGAAGCTTTACCCATTTACTTGCTCTTTCCCTTGTATCCCTGATCGCTTATGTAATCCCCGATATGGTACGCTGCGCGCCTGTTTACGACCAGCTGCTTCACCGGCTTTTACGAAAATTAAATCCTGACAGAGAAACTTCCCTCACCGGAGAAAAGGTGCTGGTGGAAGGGATGATTTTTCATGGCAGCGAAGCAGAAGGAAAGAAAGTTTCCGAAATCCAGTGGCCACGTACCTGTCTTCTTATTTCTCTATTAAGGGGAGAAGCTGAGTTCGTTCCCAGAGGAGAAACAAAGTTCCTGGCAGGAGATAAAATGGTTATTCTCTGTGATGAGTCAGCTCAGGGAAAGCTTCATGAAGTCCTGTTAAATGTGTGTGAAACTGTCAAAATGGAATCGGTAATCCGATCACATTCCTGACATTTTGGTTGACTTTTTCTTTGGAAAAGACGTAAACTGGTAGAAAAGGCAGTCAGGAGTTTGAGCCATGAATAATCAGACAAAAGATAGAATGGATGAACTGGAACGCCGGCGCAGGTCAAGAGAACGCCGGTATAAGCAAAAGAAAAAGAAGAAAAAAAGAGCATTCTTTTACATATTTCTGCGGTTTCTCATATGGACCGGATTGTTAGCCTGCGTTTTATGGGGATTAATTTCTCTTTTTGGAAGAAACTATGTGGATATCAGATCCATTACCATGCCAGATTACGTTCAGCAGGACTTCCTGGAATTCAATCCTTATTCAAGACCGGGTACTAAGATGAAACGGATTAACGGAATTGTGATTCACTATGTAGCCAACCCCGGTACAACTGCCAAGCAGAACCGGGATTATTTTGCCAGATTAAAGGATCAGACAGGGGTGAAAAAGATCTCGGCAAGCAGTCACTTTATCATCGGCCTGGAAGGGGAAATTCTTCAGGAAATCCCCATCTACGAAGTGGCCTATGCAACCTCAAAGGAGAAAAATAAGGATACGGTTTCCATAGAATGCTGTCATCCCGATGAAACCGGTAAATTTAATGACCAGACTTATGCTTCTTTAGTGAAATTTACGGCTCTTTTGTGCAAAGAACTGGGATTGACGGAAAAAGATGTAATCCGGCATTATGATGCCACCGGTAAAGATTGTCCTAGATATTTTGTGGCCCATGAAGATGCATGGAAGCAGTTCTTACAAGATGTAAAAACAGAGAGAAAGGGTATCAAAGAGGAGTAAAACTACAGGCAATGGGGGATTGCAATGTACCGATTATTGATTGTTGACGATGAAGCCATTATCAGACAGGGACTTGGTATGCTGCCCTGGAAGGATAATGAGATTGAGGTTGTGGGGATTTTAAAAGACGGCATTGAGGCGGAAGAGTGGATCGACAGTCAGGTGATCGATATATTACTTACTGACATCCGAATGCCGGGGCTATCTGGAATCGAACTGGCAAAACGTACCCTGCAGAATTATCCGGATGCAAAAGTGATTCTTCTGACGGGATACGGTGAATTTGAATACGCAAGGGAAGCAATTTCACTTGGGGTATCTGACTATATCTTAAAGCCCTCAACACCAGACGAAATTATGGCATGTGTAAAGAATGCATGTGAAAAATTTAATCAGGAAAAAAAGACGAAAATAAAGCTGGAGGAGCTGGAATCAAAAATTCAGGGATATTCTGCTCTTGTTAAGCCTGCAGAAGAGATTCTGGAAGCAGAAGAAGAGCGGATCGGGAAAATCATAAAATATATCTATGAAAATTATGACAGGGAGTTAAGTTTATCCGTTCTTTCAGAAGAATTTCACTTTACCACTGTTTATATGAGCCATTATATAAAAAAAGAAACAGGATATACATTTCTTGAGATTCTCACTTCCGTGAGGATGTATTATGCCGCAAAATATCTTACGGAAACCAAGCTGAAAAACGGAGAGATCTGCAGTAAAATCGGTATCTCAGATGAACGGTATTTCGGACAGATATTTAAGAAGAACTATGGCATGACACCGTATGAATACCGGAAATCAGGAAGCCATGCAGTCAATCCCTTTCAGAAATTTACGGAGACAGCCCAGTTATGAAAAGATGGTATCGTAAACTAAATTTCCACAGTAAGCTGATGTTTCTTTTTCTCACTCTGATACTTGTGCCTGTTATTTTTCTTTCTTTTTTGGAATTTTCCTATGCAAGAAGAATTCTGGCTGATAAAACAAATGATTACTTAAAAAATCTTGGATCAGTCACACTTTCAAAAATTGAAAGCACAGTGACTGCTATGGAAAATGTTGCTTTTTATATTAATGGAAATGATACCATACAAAGTTCTTTAAAGTCAGAACAGGAGCTGGCAGACGACAGACTGGCTTATTACCGTCTCCACAGCAATATCCGGGAAATCCTTTCTTCCTATGCTCTGCTGCGGCAGGAGATTAACGCAATCAGCATACGGTCTGACTCAGACAGAGAGTACACCTATACGAAAATACGCAGCGGGACTCCCCTGGATATCAGGGAATATATCCGGGATGAGAATCAGTACTGGGAAGTAAAAAACGGTCATATTGTGCTGATGAAAAAGCTGTATGGATTTCCCTCTAAAAAGTCTCTTGGATATGTTGCGCTGGATGTAAATGAAAAAAGTTTATATGATATTATTTCTGATATCGATCTGTCCCAGACAGGCAATGTTTTTCTCGTCAATGAGGAAGGGCGTATTCTGGCTGCCAGTTCCAAGGAGCTTTCCGGAGAAGTGTTGAAAGAACCTTATATTAACTGCTTCGGGGAGAAGGAAGCATTCTACCGGGATGTAAAAATCGGGGATCAAAATTACAGCATTTATAACAGTGCCCCTATCTCAAATGGCTGGCACATGATGCTTGCCATACCAAGAGATTATTACCTGCGGGATGTGACAAAACTAAAGAACATCGTCATACTGGTCACCGCCATAACGGCTTGTATGGCAGCCCTCATCTCTGCCCTGGTATCCAGGAATATGACAAAACCGCTTCGGGAGCTGACAAAGGCCATGGAGAATTTCGGTCAGGGAGATTTCAATATAAACTGCGAAGTTAATTCCGAAGATGAGATCGGACGGCTGAGCCATACCTTTAATCAGATGGTAAACGATATGAACAGTCTGGTCAGTACGGTCTATGAGCAGAAGGTAATGAAACAGGAAGCCCAGATGAAATCTCTGCAGATGCAGATTAATCCTCATTTTCTTTATAATACCCTGGACACCATTAACTGGATGGCGCGAATACGTCACGCAGATGATATCGGGGATATGGTGGCAGCCCTGGGCAATATGATGCGTTATTCTCTGGAAAAGAAGTCATTTGTCCGTATTCGGGAAGAGGTTAAGAATTTAGAGGACTATCTGGCGATTCAGAATTACCGTTACCAGGATAAGATGGAGGCAGTCATTAAAATTGATGAGAGCCTGATGGATCTTTCTATCCCCCGCCTTTTAATACAGCCTATTCTGGAAAATGCCATCGTACATGGAATTGAAGAAAAGCTGGACAAAGGGCATATTGTGATTGCAGCCTGGCTGGAGGGTGATGATTTGTATATTCAGGTGGAAGATGACGGTGTGGGAATGACGGAAGAAGCCATTTCCCAGATCCTGTCAGAGGATTACTCCATGAAAAAGAGAGGTCATACTTCCATTGGAGTTGTCAATGTCAATCGCAGAATCCAGATGATTTACGGTCAGGATTATGGTCTTCTGATACAAAGTGTATTGGGAGCCGGAACCAGAATGACCATACACATTCCGGCTGTTTTAAAAGAGCAAAATGAAATAAAATAAAGTAAAGCTTATTTAAGTCCGGTGGGCATGAAAAATGTCTGCCGGACTTTTATTGATCAAAATGATTAATTTTTTAAACATTTTCATTAAATTAGTATGTATAAACCATAAGCATAAATTGCTATAATAATGAACAGAAATCAGCGCTGATGGGGAATAATAAGTAATATTGGCAACTAGAATGATATTTTGCCGTTTTATAACGGCAGATTGGAGAGGGCTATGAAAAAAAGACAAATCGGAATGTTGTTATGCGCGGCGGCAGCAGCCATTGCTTTAGCAGGATGCGGCAGCGGGAAAACAAAAACGGAGGACACCAAGGCAGGTCAGGAAAGCAGTAAGGAAGCCGGTAAGGAAAGCAGTCAGGCTGCAGCAGGCGGGGATGTGGTAATCAAGGTATTCTCCAACTTACCAGACCGTACCAGCGGTCAGGGCCTCATTGAGCAGATGCTGTTTGACCAGTACATGGAGAAGAATCCAAATGTAAAAATCCAGGTGGAAGCGCTGGATGATGAAAGCTATAAAACCAAATTCAAAGCATATGCATCAGGCTCCGATATGCCGGATTTAGTAAATGCATGGGGGCAGCCATCATTTCTTGATGAAGTGATTGATGCCGGGCTTCTGGCAGAATTAAATCCTGCAGATTATAAAGATTATGGATTTATCCAGGGTGCTTTGGACGGATTCAGCAAGGATGGAAAATTATATGGACTTGCAAGAAATACGGATGTAATGGCATTTTATTACAACAAGTCCATGTTTGAAAAATATGGAGTAAAGGTTCCTGAGACCTATGATGATTTACTGGCAGCTGTTAATACATTCAAGGCAGCAGGCGTGATTCCGGTATCCATGGATGGTTCCGACAAATGGCCTCTTTCTATCTATATCAATGCATTGTATCAGCAGTATAACGGCAGCTCATCTTCCAAGGAAATCAGAGAGGCAGTAAAAACAGGTAATTATTCCAATGAAGCATGGACAAAATCTCTGGATCAGCTGAAAAAATCCATTGATGCAGGCATATTCCAGACCGGATTTGAGACAACCGATTATGCCACAAGCATGAATTTATTCACCAATGGCCAGGCTGCCATGTATTACATGGGAAGCTGGGAAATGTCCATGGCAACCAATGAAAATATTCCGGTAGAGATCAGAAATAACATCGGTGTATTCAACATGCCGGCAGTAGAAGGCGGAAAAGGCACAAAAACCGATCTTACTGCATGGAATGGCGGCGGTCATGCAGTAACAGCCAACTCAAAAGTAAAAGCGGAAGCCATCAAGCTGTTAAATTATATGTATCAGCCTGAAAACTGGTCCAAACTTTGCTGGGAAAAGGGAGTATGTATGTCAGCCCAGAATTTCTCACAGTATTTAACAGGCAAAGAAACTGCGCTGCAGCTTGAGTTTGTAGATAAGGTAAATCACGCAACAAGCATTTCCGGAGTAACATTTAACGATCTGGGAACCAACCAGTTTAAAACAGTCAGTGAGGATGCCTCTGTTGAATTTGCCATCGGTCAGCTTACAGCAAAGGATTTTACGGATAAACTGGCAGGTGCAATGAAGAAATAGAACTTAGATTTTCACATAAGGGGGCTGCAGCAACAGCTCCCTTTGTCTTACAAAAAGTGAGGAAAAAATATGCATAAATTATACAGCAACAAGAAAGTTATCTTAACTTTGATGGCTCCCGGGCTCTTTGTATTTGCAGCTGCCATTCTGGCACCCATTCTTTTAAGTGTGTATTATGGTTTTACCGACTACTCAGGAATAGGAAAAAGCAGCTTCATCGGACTTGATAACTACAAAACCCTGTTTCAGGACTCCGTATTCTGGACAGCACTTCGCAATTCCCTGTTTTTAGCCATTGGCTTCATCTGTATCCAGCATCCTCTTGCCATGCTGACGGCCATTAAGTTAGACCAGCTCCAGGGAAAGGCAGAGGGACTGTTTCGCTGTATTTTCTTTATCCCAAATGTAATTTCTGTTGCAGTAATCGCCTACCTGTGGAAATTTATCTATAATCCCAACTTCGGTCTGGTTGCAAAGGTGTTAAAGAACATAGGATTTACGGGACAGCTTAATCTCTTAGGCTCCGGCAATGCAATCTGGTCAGTTCTGGTAGTCTTAATCTGGCACGGATTTGGCTGGGGTATGCTGATTTATTATACAGGTGTTAAAAATATAGATCCTGTTATGTATGAAGCAGCCTCCATTGACGGGGCAAATGGAAGGGATATTTTCTTTCATATCACTCTGCCATTAATGAAGCCGGTCATTCAGGTGAATGTGACCATGGCTGTAATTGCAGCATTAAAACAGATGGAGACCGTATATTTACTCACCGCAGGAGGTCCCGGCAATGAGACCCAGTTTATGGCAAGTTACTTATACAAACAGGCGTTTCAGTCCTATAAATACGGTTATGGAAATTCCATCAGTGTGATGTTTATTGTGATCTGTCTGATATCCACTGTTGCACTTAACCGTATATTTGCAGAAAGAGAGGAATAGTCAAATGGATAAATCAGCGATAGCAACAACCAGAAATAATCCGGGAAGAGTGCTGACCATCACGGTTATGACGATCATAGCCGGAATTCAGATGTTTCCGTTAATCTGGCTGATTGACTTTTCTCTTTGCAATAGCAATGAGCTGTTTACAAATGGAATTCTGGTATGGCCGAAAAAAATTCAGTGGGTAAATTATGTTCTGGCTTTTACAAACGGAAATTTTCTCCATTATTTGAAAAACAGCCTGTTAATCAATACACTGGCAGTGGTACTGGTTCTGATTATCTCCATTATGGCGGCATTTGCCTGCAGCAGAATGGAGTGGAAATTAAAGCACGCAGCCTCCATTTTAATGGTTATGGGTATGATGATTCCGGTCCATGCAACCCTGCTTCCCAATTACGTAATTTATGACAAGCTGGGGATTACAGATACCATATGGGCACTGCTCATTCCCTATGTTGCATTTTCCCTGCCTCAGGGCTTTTTCCTCACTACCAGTTTTATGAGTTCCATCCCAAAGGAGCTGGAAGAGGCTGCTTTAATTGATGGCTGTGGAATTTACCGCATCCTCACCATCATTATTTTTCCACTTATGAAATCCTCAATTGTTACAGTTTCAATTATGACCTATTTAAACAACTGGAATGAATTTATGCTGGCAATTACCTATTTAAGCAGTAAAAAATGGAAGACCCTCCCCTTTGCTATTCTGGAATTTACAGGGCAGTATTCATCCAACTACGCAGTTCAGTTTGCGGTAATGGCTTTATCTGCAGCACCTGCATTAATTATTTATATAATTTTAAATAAGCACATTACAAAAGGGGTAGCACTTGGCGCAGTCAAGGGTTAAAAAAGTCCAGCTAAGTAATGTCAATGGTAAGTTAAAAAATATTTGATATTTACTAAATTTATAAAAGGGTAACTTTAATAAGCCTTTTGAGTGCATCTCAAAAAACGAAGGTTATGGATTTGCTTTATGCAGCCTTATCGCATTTAGCTTTTAAGTAATTCGTTTGATGTTCTTGTGGAGTGATGATAATAAATCTTTTTCATCACGAAGGATGGCAAATACAATGTTGCAGACTTTATGCATAACTGCCCCCAAAGCAACCATTTTAGGCTTTGACTGACACTTTTTTAAATAGTAATCACGCAAAACTGGATTTTGAGCTGAGCCATTTCTGCTTTTACTGATACTTGTTAAAGCTATTGTATGTAACACTCTTCTTGCAATCCTGGAACCGCGTTTGGACATTGAAATTTTAGTACCTTCAAACTTTCCGGATTGTTTTACAGCAGGGTCTAATCCAAAGTAAGCGAAGAGCTGCTGAGGTGAGCGAAATGCTGAGAAATCTCCGATTTCACCCATTAGGCATACTGCGGATAAAAAACCGGCTCCTTTGTAAGATTCGATTAGGTGGATTTGCTTTACAAAATCGGTACTTTCGTTCGCAGAAACCAGTTCATACATTTCAGAAAGAATTGAGGATACTTCCGAATCATAGTTTCTGATAAAACGTATATATAAGCGAATCCGTTTGAAGTTACTGCTTAGGGAATACCCAAAGGACATTGCATTATTTGCAGCTTGGATTATAGCATTATACTTACTTGTAGCATATGCAAGACCAAATCTGGCAGTAGTTTTTATGCAAGCTATAATCTCTTCTTTAGAAGCGTTTAAGAACGCTTTTGGGGACGTATATTTCTCTAATAAGGTTAGAGATGTATTGGTAGTTATTTTAGAAAAGATTTTTAAAAACTGTGGAAAAACCATTCGCAGTTCGCCCTGTAATTTATTCACATAAGCAGAGCGATTATCCATCAGATCGTAATACTCTCTTGAGAGATTTCTTAGATCCAGAGCAAGATCAGAGGGCATAAGGGATACCTTTAAATCAGGTTTCAGACCTACTAAGGCAGCCTTTCTTGAATCAAAACGGTCATTATGTACTTTTCTAATGTTAATGTTTGTGCTATTCTTAGTGATGATAGGATTGATAACGGAACAGTTAAAACCCTTATCACGAAGATAGCAGAAGAGTGGGTAATGATAAATTCCCGTGGATTCCAGAAAGATGCGACTTTCTAAGGAATACAGCTCTTCTGCTTCTTTTATTTTCGAAACAGCTAAGCTTAAGGAATTTAGGTCAGAATGTAGGAGTTTAAATGGCTTACCTACAAAGGTCTGGTTAGGCAGTGCGATAGACATCCAACTAAAGTCCGCGCCAACGTCAATACCGACCGAGAGAAATAAATTTTCAAATAGAATGTTTGACATGAGCAAAAGCTCCTTTCTGATAGGAATCCATTCCATCAAATGAGTACACAACCTAGCATGTGATACGGGTATAGCCTGAGGCTCCCAACCAGCCAAATCATAAAACCTCATTAAATGGACTAATTGACTTTTTTATAGGTATGAGTCAGTAGGAACTGACTTCCCAAGGAGGAATACATTTTTTATCCTATCCTAGAGGATTATACTTTATGAAAAGACGGGTGTCTATCAGGGAGCAGTCAGACATGGTATTTACTGGATAACATCTGATTAAGAAAGAACTCCTTCTTCTGTTATCTATGTAGAAACTTATTAACTATATAGCTCTGTGGCTATATCATTATTATACTAGGAGGTATGGCGTTGAATATACATCAGTATCTGACATTTGGAGATGCTATGATTATGCAGGAAGAAACGGCTGGGGAATTTCTTCCTGATGATGGAACAGAAAATGAGGTGATTAATCTTTATCCTCACATGAGTTATCAGACCATGGAAGGATTTGGAGGTGCGTTTACCGATGCAGCAGGATCTGTATTTGCAAAAATGAGCAAAGAGCAGCAGGACGAACTCATCCGGAAGTATTTTTCACCGGAGCAGATGAATTACCAAATGGTCCGGATTCCAGTGGACAGCTGCGATTTTTCCACCCATATGTACGCAGCAGATGATAAGGATGATGATGAGGATTTTGAACATTTCAGTTTTCAGGATGTAGAGCAGTACATTCTGCCTCTTTTGGACCGGGCAGAGGCATACTGTAAACGAAAACTGCCGATTATGCTTTCCCCGTGGTCGCCTCCCGCCTATATGAAAACCAATTTAAACCGGAAAGAAGGCGGAGCCCTGAAGAAAGAGTATTACAGCCGTTGGGCCAGATATTTATGCCGTTATATCAAAGAATATATGGACAGAGGCTATCACATTCAGAGGCTTTCCATACAAAATGAACCCAAAGCAGTACAGCCATGGGATTCCTGTGTTTACTCTGCTGGCGAGGAACGAGATTTTATCAGACATTTCCTGGTGCCGGAGATGGAGAAAAACAATTTAAGCCATATAGAATTGTTTATATGGGATCATAATAAAGAACGGGCATTTGAACGGGCCTGTGAAGTGATGAGTGACAAGACGGAAGAACTAATTGCAGGCGTGGCGTTTCACTGGTACAGTGGAGATCATTTTGATGCTCTGTCACTGATACATGAGAAATACCCGGATAAAAAGCTGATCTTATCCGAAAGCTGTCTGGAGTTCTCTAAATTTGGAAAAGAAGATCAGTCCGTTAATGCCGGAAGGCTGGCCCATGATATGATTGGCAATTTAAATCATGGAATGAGCGGATTTTACGACTGGAATGTTCTGCTTGACGAAAAAGGAGGACCGAATCATACCGGAAATTACTGTGATGCACCATTCCTTTATCATGAAGAGACTAAAAAACTGGAAGAGAGGTTCGTACTCCGGTATTACTGGCATTTTACCCATTTTATTCAGCCCGGTGCAGTGAGAATTGCAGCTACCTGTTATACGTCTTTCCTTGATGTAACGGCCTGGGAAAATCCGGATCATTCCATTGCAGTGATTATTCTGAACAGAAGCGGCAGTGATCTGCCCTATGTGCTTCGATTATCCGGAAAGCTGGTAAAATATACAGCAAAGGCTTCCTCCATTATAACAGCAGTAATAAAAGAATAGAAGAATCGGATTATTTTTCCGATTCTTCTTTAAATAATGTCTGTTCGATTATCATGACCGCATCAGCGATGCAGTCGTTGCAGGGGCGAAGAACCTTTCCGGTTTCAACCCCTTTTAAATCTTTACATACAACACTTCCATTCTGTTCTTTAAAGCTTTGAAGACATGCTTTGGAGGCTTCATAAGAAGTTCTTTTGGAGTTTGGTTTATTAAGCTGAGCCGTACTGTTTTTTAAACCCGACAAAACGGCAGCAGCACCGATGGCTCCGCATGTCCCCTCCATTCCGCCCATTCCAAGCCCCATGCCTTCCGTGAAACGGAACATAGTTGTTTCATCCACGCCGGTTTCATCACAGAATACGCAGGAAACAGCCTGTGCACAATTATAACCCTCTGCGTGTTTTTCCAGAGCCTTCTTTGCTCTGTCAGTCATTGGTTCTGTCATGTGCCATTCCTCCTGATGAATGATTAAATTATATTACTCCTGGTCAGACAGTCTGCCGGGATGAATAAAGATGAAATTTCCCAAATATGACGTGAAAGATAAATCCTCCCAGGCAGGTAACTGCCAGATAGAGGGAATTCCCGATGGAAATTCCATATTTTATGGCTATATCATGAAATACAATCTGTGCAGATGGATAATAAGGAGAGATATAAAACATATCCGCCTGCCCCAAAGGCTTTGCAGTCCGGTTAATGACTGATGCTACAATACAACAGGCAAAGAATAAAGGCAGTGTCCGGACAAATCCATTCAGGGTGGTGTCAGAACAGCGGGAAAAGGCAATTACCAGGCCAATATAAATCAGCAGCAGGTGCCAGATCAGACCATGAATAGTCAGTACCCAGTAAGGATGAAATAATCCTGACGGTTCAGCCAGTGCCATAATTCCGCCAAGGAGGTTAAAATCCTGCATAAAAGTATAGAGCACTGTCTTTTTGCCGGCAGAAGGTACAAATGGCAGCACCAGACAGAAATACATAGGAAGGCTGCACAACTGAAATGGAAAATACCACCAGTTGTAAGTCTGGTCATTCACCACATAATATAAGAATAACTGTTTATAGCATTCCGAGGCTGCAAGTACAATGCCGCAGAGAAATAAAAGTCCGGGTATCTGGTTGTTCTTTATTTTTCTTGTGGTGTAATAGGACAGAAAAACTACGAAAATAAGCCCTGCAGAGACAAAAAAAAGGTGAAAAAACGAGTAGGGGGCAGGCGGTGTCATAGGCCATGCCGTTTTTATAAGGATATCCTTCATATCGGTTCCCTTTCTTCCCTGATTATTAATCAGGTATATTATAATGGATGGCAAAAAAACATGCAAGGCAATTGAACAATCTTCCTTCTAAGTACTTGATTAATTCCGAAAATGCTATATAATGTATAACTGATACTTATTTTATAATTATGCAGATTTGTGTATAAGAGGAGGAATCATTATGAAGAAAAATAAAATTGCAGTTGCAGTAGCATTATGTATGGCAGCAGTATTAACCGCATGCGGCGGGACAGCAAAAACAGAGACAACAAAAGCTGGAGCTGAGACAACAAAAGCAGCAGAAGAAACAACAAAAGCAGGAGCTGAAAGCTCAGCAGCAGGCGGTAAGCTTGTTATGGTAACCAATGCAGAATTCCCTCCTTACGAATATCATGATAACAATGATATCGTAGGTATTGATGCAGATATCGCAAAAGCCATTGCTGATAAGATGGGCATGGAACTGGAGATTCAGGATATGGCATTTGATTCCCTGATCCCCGCTGTTCAGTCCGGCAAAGCAGATTTTACCGCAGCTGGTATGACTGTAAATGAAGACCGTAAAAAGAATGTGGACTTTACTGATACCTATGCACAGGCAGCTCAGGTTATTATTGTAAAAGATGGCAGTGAGATTAAGGCACCGGCTGATTTAGACGGAAAGAAGATCGGCGTTCAGACCGGAACAACCGGAGATATTTATGCAGGAGATATTAAGGATGGCAATATTCAGCGTTTCAACAAGGGAATGGAAGCTGTTATGGCTCTAACTCAGGGAAAAGTTGATGCTGTTGTAATTGACCGTGAACCAGCAAAAGTATTTGTAAAAGAAAATGCAGGCTTAAAGATTCTTGATGAAGCATTTACAGAAGAAGAATATGCAATTGCTGTTAAAAAAGGAAATACAGAACTGTTAGAGAAGATGAATGCTGCAATCAAAGAATTAAAAGATTCCGGCGAACTTCAGAAGATTGTGGATAAATACATCACAGCAAAATAAGAATAAAGGAAGAGTGCCATGTGGGAAAAGCTAAGAGATGATTTCTATCAGAATTTTATCGTAGACAACCGTTGGAAATACATTACCGACGGATTGCAGAATACGTTAAAAATCACGTTTTTTGCAGTCTTAATAGGAATATTGCTGGGATTTTTAGTTGCAGTGATCCGGTCTACTTATGAAAATACACATAAGCTGAAGGTACTGAACTGGATCTGCGGGGTTTATCTTACGGTAATCCGCGGAACACCGGTAGTGGTTCAGCTCATGATCATGTATTTTGTGATCTTTTCCTTTCATGATCCAGGACAGGTATTTACTGCGGTTGTAGCATTCGGAATCAACTCCGGTGCCTACGTGGCTGAAATCTTCCGAAGTGGTATCAGCAGCATTGAAAAGGGGCAGTTTGAAGCAGGAAGGAGTCTGGGCTTTAACTATGCCCAGACCATGTGGTTTATTATCATGCCCCAGGCGTTTAAAAATGTAGTTCCGACTCTGGCCAATGAGTTTATCGTGCTGTTAAAGGAAACCTCAGTAGCAGGTTACATAGGACTGCAGGATTTAACGAAAGGCGGAGATATTATTAAGAGCCGCACCTATTCTGCATTCATGCCTCTGATCGCAGTGGCAGTCATTTATCTGGTTATGGTTATGGTGTTTTCACGGCTGGTAAGGGTACTGGAGAGGAGGCTGCAGAGAAGTGAGCATTAATAATATGGAAAAACCTCTGATTCAGGTACAGAATCTGGGAAAAAAATTTGGCGATATGGAAGTGTTAAAAGATATTTCCGTTGATATTTACAAAGGTGATGTGGTGTGTGTAATCGGACCCTCCGGTTCGGGAAAAAGTACATTCCTGCGTTGCTTAAACAGACTGGAAGAGCCCAGCGGCGGTCATATTCTTTTTGAAGGCGCCGATATCGTGGACAAGAAAACCGATATAGACAAGCACCGTCAGAAGATGGGAATGGTATTCCAGCAGTTTAACTTATTCCCTCATATGACAATTTTAAAGAACTTAACAATTGCACCGGTTAAGCTGCAGGGGAAAAGTGAGAAAGAAGCGAAAGAACAGGCTTTAAAGCTGCTTCATAAGGTAGGTCTGGCAGACCGTGCGGATGCCTATCCTAACCAGCTCTCCGGCGGTCAAAAGCAGAGAATTGCTATTGTACGCGCTTTGTGTATGAATCCGGATGTGATGCTGTTTGATGAACCGACTTCTGCACTTGATCCGGAGATGGTAGGAGAAGTGTTAACCGTTATGCGGGAACTGGCAGAAGAAAAGATGACCATGGTGGTTGTTACCCATGAGATGGGATTTGCCAGAGAGGTGGCAACCAGGGTTATGTTTATGGACGGCGGTTACTTCCTGGAAGAGAACGAACCTGGAGAATTTTTTGCTAATCCAAAGAATGACAGGCTGAAACTGTTCTTAAGTAAAGTACTTTAATGGTATTATAGTTTCAAAACTTATAAAAATATCTTAAAATGTCACTGATTTGTTACTGAATCGGTGACATTTTTGTTTAACAAATCTGAATGTTGAAAATATTCTGCAGTATAAAAATTTACATCTATTATTTTCCGAAAACATGTGATATACTACAAAAAAATGTCGAATTTGTTGTTTTTATGTTGAATTATCAGAGACCACTATGCTAAGATTTAGTCAGGATTGCTGATTTTTTTAATTAAACTATTTTTGAAAGGGGTTGAACGCTAAGATTACTTATAAGGTATGAATAAAGACATTGCGGCCACACAACAAAAGGGGAGAATTATGCTGTAAATCTTTTTTAATTGATCCTTTCATTATCCAGGGCAGGGAAGCCAGTGAGAAGGACTAGACATAATACTCCATATCTCTGTAAAAAAAATTAGGGAGAATACGTATGATGAGGAGAATAATAAGCATATTTTTAATAATATGCATGGTCGTTGGTCTGACGCCGATATCGGTAGTGGCAGAGGAAGGGAATCCTGGCCAGACATCGGAAAGTTTTACCACACAAAGTGAAGATTATGAATCAGCAACACCGTCTGAGGCTGAAGAAGAGCCGGAAGTGAAAACAGAAGAACCACAAGAAACAACCGCAGAACCAGCTGGGTTAACGGAGCCGGAAGTATTGGAAGAACCGGCTGCGCTGCCTTTTGAATTTGAAGAGGCAACGCCAGCTCAGGCATTGATGGCAGGTCTGCTACCTGATATTGAGTATCTGGGGCAATCTTCATATACATTTATTGCTGCGGATGAAGGTTATAGTTCGATCGCATACAATCAGATACGTATTAAGAATAACGGCGAGGCTTCCACTGGAATTCTGGATATCGTATTAACCGGAAGTAACAAAGATGACTATAGTGTTACCAAAACGTCTCTTCCCAGCATTGGGAAAAATGAATCTGATTATTTTAACGTATCGCCAAAAATCGGGCTTCCAATTGGTACTTATACGGCTACTGTAACAGTATTGGACGGCCCCAACGAACTTGGAAGTACGGAATTAAGTTTTACCGTTACACCTGCTGGATCAAAGTATCCTGTAATAATAAAAACTTATATTGATAACACGCTTTCCAATATGGAAGGAACGGTGGAATTAAGAAATTTACAGACCACTGCTGAGGTGCCTAAAACGGGAACTGGTTCGTATGAAACCACAGCTGCAAACGGTACATATAATGTCTATGTAGACGGTAAGGATACAAACCAGATTATTGAAATAAGTAATGCAACAAAGTATGTATTTCTTGATTATTATACAGTCAGTTTTTCGGCATCCTATGCCGGAACAGCAACGGGAAGCAGTATTAATGCGACTGCTGGAGGGGCAACCATTGCCAATGGTGCAAAGGTTATAAAAGGAACCGTTGTTACGATTACAGCCGCCGGAGTTGGTGCCGCAGGGTACACTTATGCGTGGAGCGGAAGCGGAATAACCAGCGGTCAGACTACAGAATCACTGACTACGTCTTCCCTCTCCGGTCCGATAAATGCAACATGCCTGGTAACCGGAGTAGGAGTAATGCCAACAGATCCTGATTATAAAATTGGTTCTAACAGTTATATGTGGACCGGCTCAGATCAGACCATTGTACTGTCAGGAACCAATGAAACACTTAGTATTTTAAAACCTCCAGCGGCTGTGATCAGAATTGATGTCCGTTCTGAGGATTTATCCACAGTGACGATTGATGGAAATGGGGTTTCCTGTGATAAGACTTATATAGAAGTCTATAATGATATTACGCTGAATCTGATAGACCTTACGATTACTGCGCCTGATAAAGCGGGAGTAGAATCCTCCGCATTGGTTCTTAATAAAACTGATGACGAAACGGATCAGATGAATATTGATGTAAGCGGAACCTGTAATTTAACCGGTTCCAGCTGGGGAAGTGGTATTCGCTCCATACACGACCAGGATTTGTCCATAACCGGAAGTGGTACATTAAATGTAACCGGAGGCAGCACTACCGACAGCAATCTTACCGCAGGTCTGGGAATTGATATGGAAGGTTATACTTATGCCAGCAATTCCGGTGCCAGACTTACCATTGACGGAGGCGTAACGGTTAATGCAACGGGAGGATATGGTGAGAATCATAACGGGGGAACCGGCATCAGAGTTGGCTGGGGAACGATTCGGATTGGAAATTCGGTGGTTACAGCAACGGGAGGAGATTCAACCGCAGCCAGTAACTGGACTTCTGGACATGGTATTCAGGCTTCCTTCCCTTCCAATAATCATTCAAAGGGCGGAAATATCCTTATTGAGGATGGCACGGTAACCGCAACCGGAGGTGATTCGGAAAACACCCTTGCTGGAAGAGGAATCGATGCAATGAGCCAATTGGACATCACCGGAGGAACTGTAACTGCAGAAGGCGGCTACAGCAAAAAAGCTCTGGGTGGATATGGAATTTATGCTTATGAGCAGAATGTTAATATATCTGGGGGAACCGTAACAGCAATGGGCGGTAACAGTCAGGATTCCACTGCCGGAACAGCAATTGCTACCAATTACAAAGATGTGGATATTACTGGAGGAACCGTAACCGCGATAGCTGGTAACGGTAAAACAAACAGTTCTCTTGGATTGTACAGCTATTCGGGTAACATAAACATTTCCAAGGCTTCGGTAACAGTCCAGGGCGGTAATGGTCAGATCAATGGATCCCATGCAGTTTACACACATTGTGGAATTATAAACATTGGTGATGGAGCTGATGTTACTGCTATAGGAGGTAATGGAACTACCGGAGTCGGAGGAGTTGGACTGCGCGCTTACGGAAGCAGTGAAGTATCAAATGCTGACCGCGGAACTGTCATCATTTCAAAAGATGCAGGGGATGTCTACGTTCGCGGCGGCCGGGGCGCATCTGTATACCGGGATTCTGTCATGGGAAGAAAAATATATATTTCTACCGGAAATATTGAACTTATTTCCATGGAATCCGGGGCTGGACGTACCATTATGAATGCAGAGGGCGGTGATAACGTATACCGCATGAAAGCGTCAGTTAACCCTGCGGCTGAAACCGTTATTTCCTCAGAGGTAAACGCAACACCAGGAAGATACACCTACAGAGCTGTAACAGAGGACGATGGTTTAGCCTATCTGTGGCTTCCGGAAGGATCACAGACGGTATCGGCATCTGATTATGTAAGTAAAAGCGCAGATATACCTGGAGATGACGGTACATTAAAAGAGGTAACCCTTACCAAAACACCTACACTGACTGTGCCGGGGGCTCCGTTAAATGTTTCAGCAGTTGCCGGTGATAGAAGTGCAGTTGTAAGCTTCAACCCGCCAGTGGATAACGGCGGAAGTTCCATTGTGTCTTATATAGTGACTTCCAATCCGGGTGGTGTGGTAACCAGTGGATCTTCCAGTCCAATTACAGTAACCGGTCTGACAAATGGAGTTTCCTACACCTTCACTGTCAAAGCTGTTAATTCTGCAGGAACAGGAACAGACTCTGCACCATCTGCCGCGGTAACTCCGAAAGCAGCTGATGCAGGTACTTATAAAGTTTCTGGAAACGTTGTGGAAGAGAACGGCAATCCCGTACCTGGCGCTAACCTTGTACTCAAAAAAGGTAACCGCGAGATCGGAACCGCTTCAACTGACGCATCTGGCAATTTTACAATCAACGGTATACCAAACGGTACCTATAATCTTATGGTAACCAAAGAAAGTAAAGTTGTGACGGTTCTGGTTGTGGTTGACAATGAAGATTACGTACTGAGCGAGCCAATCAAAATGCCGTCAGGTACGACCAACAGTATTGTAGAAGTTAAGACCGGAACGCCTGATATTGTGGTGGGTAACTTAGAGGAACAGTTTACCCAGGAAGACAAGGATTTTGCTCAGATTTCAGGCAACAAGGTGGAAATTAAACTGGTAGCAAATCTAAAATACAAAGAAGAAATTAAAGACGATGCTGACAAGATTTCTAATGCTGCCGGAGGTAGTTCCATCGGATTATACCTTGATCTGTCTGCATATAAAACACGGACAGAAAACAGTATACCAGGTACACCACAAAGGCTGGGAGTTCTGCCTGATATTATTGAAATCGTACTCCCGATGCCCGAAAAGCTGAAGGGAAAATCAGGGATTAATGTACACAGAGTCCATGATGGAATCCCACAGACCCTTCAAAATGGCAGTCCGGATGAAAACGGAGAATATTTTGTAGCAGCAACAGATACAATTACCATTTATACAAAGAGCTTTTCAACCTATGCAATCAGTTACACTGAGAGCGGCACAGGAGGAAACTCAGGAAGTGACAGCAGTTCAGAAACATCAAAAGCAGTCTGCAGCAGATGGCCAGGCCAGCCGGTTATGGGAAGGGAAGATATTCCAGTCACTCATTCAGAGAATGGAGAGACTTATGCTGCAATTACAGAAAAAGCTGTTTTAGATGCTGCAACCAGAGCATGGGAAGAAGCAAAAGCAAAAGGAAAGACAGCAAATGGCATCGGTATTTCTCTGACTGTAAAAGATTTAGGAGATCAGAATATTGTCGGATTTGTTATCCCACAGTACATATTAAAGATCCTGACAGAGAAATATATCAGACAGTTTGAGTTAAGAAGCGGTATGATAGCCTTAAATCTGGATTTGGAGGCACTGAGAAATCTCCGTGCCCAGAGTACGGGAGACGTTACCATTACCATGGCTCCTGAAACCAGACGTTCCGGCAATGCCCAGACATTGATTATGAACAGACCAGTATACCGCGTAACAGCCGGATATAACAAAGACGGCAATTATATGGAGATTAAATCAATTGGAAATGGAAGTGCTATTTATTCCATTCCTTATACTCCGGACAAAGAAGAAACAGGATATCTTTACGCAGTATCGGTTGACGAACAGGGGAATGCAGCCCGTATTACAAACTCTGCCTACGACGCTAATACAAAGAGTATAATCTTTACCTCCAATCAGTTCCAGGCAGGCGGAGTGGGCTATACGCAGGGCAATCGTTTCACTGACATCTCCACCCATTGGGCGAAAGAAGCAATGGATTATGCTGACGGACGGGGACTGATTACCGGTACCTCTAACACTGTATTTTCACCGGATGACAACATTACCCGGGGAATCCTTGCCACAGCACTTGGCAGGCTGGCAAATGTCGATCCAGGGCTTTATCAGGCCAACAGTTTTACAGATGTAAGTTCTGACAGCAATACAGCTTCTTACGCAGACTGGGCGAATAAAAAAGGCATTATAAAATCTTCTGGAAACGGCCAGTTTTTACCAGATCAGCCTGTAACCAGAGAGGAAATGGCTCTTATCTTACAAAATTATACAAAGGCAGTCATGAGTTGTCCGCTATCCATTACCAGAGATGCAATTAACTATGATGATAACGCAAGCATTGACAGTGTATACAAAAAAGCTGTTACTTCCATGCAGCAGGCTGGTGTGATAATGGGTGAAAAGAATAATGACTTTAACCCGAAAAACAACGTCACCCGGGCTCAGGCCAGTATGATGCTTTATCGTCTGGCAAAGCTCACCATAGATCCTTCCAGTGCACAGGGCTGGGCACGAAATGATGGCGGCCAGTATTTCTACTATAAGGATGGAAAAGCATTTACCGGATGGCTGGATACAAATGGCAGAAGGTATTACTTTTATGCCGATGGAGTTCTTGCAGTAGGAACCAGAATTGACGGACATGATGTAGATGAGAACGGAGTTATGAAAACAGAATAAAATATAAGTAAATAGTAATGAAATCCCCCTGGTTCGGAAGAAAACGCTTTATTATTCTGCGTTTTTCCAATCAGGGGGATTTTTAATTACAAGAGTTTTGCCATATAATATTCATCAACGGTTCTTCCATCTACAATCATAGAACGTTCTTTTTTCCCTTCGATGATAAATCCCATCTTCTCATATAAATGGCGTGCCTGCTCATTTTCGGTCATGACGGTCAGTTCCAGTCTTGTAATGCCATTTTCTCTTGCCCACTGTTCCATTTTCTGAAAAAGCATTTCCCCGGATCCTTTTCCTCTGTAGTCTTTTAAGATTCCTATAACCAGATAGGCGCTGTGCCGGATTCTTCGCGGTTCTCCCCTTAAAGCAGAAATAAAACCGGCTAATTCTCCTTCGTTTTCCAGTAATAGAAAAAGGGACCCGGATCTTTCCCACTGCTCAATTCTATGCCTCATATCATCGGCTGTTGCAGTTCGTTCTCCTGGTTCATACATCATGAAACTGGTTTCTGTATCCAGCTGTTTTAACATTTTTACCAGAAGATCAGAGTCTTTAGGTGTGACTGTTCTTATGTTCATCAGCATTTCCCCCATTCAAAAGTATTTCTCTAATTATACATGGCATCTGAAAAAATGCAATCGGAGTTTTAACACTCCATTGCCCTCAGTTTGGGGTTGTGGTAGAATAGGAGCGTGGTTTTGATTACGAGGTTTAGAGAAGAAAGCTGGAAAAAACATGTATTGTATGAGTGTGAGCCATAAAAAGGCTCCGGTGAATATCAGAGAAAAGATAGCCTTCAGTACGAAAGAAAAGGCTGAATTAATAAATAGACTGATGAATAAGGACTCCATAACAGGCGTAGTGATACTTTGCACCTGCAACCGCAGTGAGATCTATGTTTCGGGATCAAAGTATGCCATTGGGGAACTCCAGCGGGAAGCTGCCGATTTAAAAGGAGTTCGTCTGGGGGAATTAATTAAGTATTTAAATGTCTATAATGAAGAGAATGCAATCCGGCATTTGTTTAAGGTTGCCTGCGGTTTCGATTCCATGGTTTTAGGGGAAGATGAGATTCTGGGACAGGTTCGGGAGGCTTATCAGTATTCCAGAGAATCAGGGGCTGCGGATTATGAGCTGAATGTGCTGTTTCAGAAAGCGATGGCTGCAGCAAAGCGGATCAAAACAGATACCAGACTATCCAAAACCCCTCTTTCCATTGCAACTCTTGTGGCAAATGAAGTATTTCATTTCAACAATGAGGGAGAGTATAAAGATGTTATGGTAATCGGAATGACTGGGAAAATGGGGGGAACCATAACCAAGAATCTGTTAAGCAAGCCCGGTATCCGTGTGACAGGAACTGTAAGAACACACTCCTCAGATCTGCTGCTGAAAGTGGATAGCGACCGGATCAGGGAAGTGGATTACAAAGAACGCTACCAATATATGAATGATATGGATGTGGTAATCAGTGCAACTTTAGGACCTCACTATACTATAACCAGAGAAGAACTGGAAAAATCCACGAATTCGGACAAAAAGCGGCTTTTTATTGATGTAGCCGTACCCGTTGATATGGACCCGGAGATCAGGGAGTATCCCGGACTTACATTATATGATATAGACTATTTTGAAACATTATCAAAGAACAATACCCAGATTAAGCTGAAAGAACTGGACTGTGCCAGAGAGATTATGGAAGAAGAACTGGACGGGGCATTAAAGGAAATTTTATTTCATCCTTATATTTCCCAAATGGATGAATTCAAAGAAGCGTTGTCCGGTAAGCGGCTTGATACCCTTTTATACCGCATTCGGGATCATGTTACCAGTGAGGACTTAAAAGTTGTTCTTCGGACTTTAGATGGGTTAAAGGACTGGATAAGAGAGGAGTGACAATGGCTTATTTTCCGTTTTTTGTAGAGCTTGAAGGGAAAACGTGCCTTATTGCAGGCGGTGGAATGGTGGCTTACAGAAAAGCACTTGTGTTAAAGAACTTTGGGCCGGTAATCAGGGTAGTTGGTTTAGAGATGATTCCTGAGATGGAACAGCTTGCTGCCGAATGTGATAAGACTATGACTCTCGTCAGGCGCGGTTTTGAAGATAAGGATATTGAACAGGCCGATTTCGTAATTGCCGCAACATCAGACGAAGAACTGAACAGGCACATATCTGTCATCTGCACACAGCAGAAAATCCCGGTGAATGTGGTTGATGTACAGGAAGAATGCAGTTTTATATTTCCCGCACTGATTAAAGAAGAGGATATCGTCGTGGGAATATCCACAGGCGGCAGTTCTCCCACTATTGCCCAGTATTTAAAAAAACGGTTTAAAGAGGCGATTCCCAAAGGATTTGGTATGCTGGCTGGCCAGCTTGGTACCTACCGGGAACTGGTAAAGGAAAGGGTACCTTCCCTTACGGTCCGGACTGAGATCTTTAAAATCATGGTAAAAGAAGGAATCAGGCAGGGCGGAGTATTTACCAGAGAACAGGCCATAGAGCTGATAGAGAGGAAACTTGGGGAACATGAAAATTGATACAATACGCATTGGAACCAGAAAAAGTGCACTTGCTGTCGCACAGACCCAGCTGGTTGGGGATGCTTTGCTAAAGGTTACTCCCGGACTTACCGTGCAGCTGATGAAAAGGCAGACAGAAGGAGACCGGATTCTCAATAAGCCACTTTTGGAGTTTGGCGGAAAAGGAGTGTTTGTAACAGAGTTTGAAGATGCAATTGTGCGGGGAGAGATTGATTTAGCTGTCCATAGCGCAAAGGATCTTCCCATGGATTTAAAAGAAGGTCTTGGAATTGTGGCAGTCCCGGCGCGTGAGGATCCAAGAGATGTACTTATAACCTTAAAAGGCACTGACTTAAATAAAAGGGAAGAGATTGTAATTGGTACTTCCAGCTTAAGAAGAAAGATACAGATTGAAGAGATAGGAAGTACCTTATGGAAGAAAATTCCGGTCCGGTGTGAGAATTTAAGAGGAAATGTGCAGACACGTTTAAAACGGCTGGCTGATGGGGATTTTGATGGAATCATTCTTGCAGCTGCAGGATTGAACCGCCTGAATATTCAGTCAGATCCAGCCTTTGATTACCATTACTTCGACTGTGAGACCATGATTCCCGCCGGAGGACAGGGAATACTGGCGGTAGAAGGAAGAATTGGAATGGAAAACTGGCCGGAGATATGGCCAATTGAAGATAAAGAGGCAAGGCTATGCCTGACACTGGAGCGAAAGATATTAAAGCTGTTAAATGCAGGCTGCCATGAGCCGATAGGGGTCTACTCCCGTATCAGGGAAGGGCAGTTTGAGGTCTTTGGAATCAGCAAAAGAGACAGTCAGATAAAAAGAATTCACCTTAAGGGTAAAACAGAGGAACTGGACAGCCTGGCGGAAGAAGCCGCAAAGAGACTTTAATTGAAAATGGAGGATATCATGAAGAAAAATGGAGTGGTATACTTAGTCGGTGCTGGGCCGGGCGATCCCGGTCTCATCACCCAAAAAGGATTGAAGCGGCTTGGCAGCTGCGATGCACTGGTTTATGACTCACTTGCTTCGGATTATTTCCTCGATGAGGTACCGGACCATTGCAGAAAGATCTATGTAGGAAAGCGGGCAGGCGCCCATTCCATGAAGCAGGAAGAGATTAACCGGCTCTTAGTGGAGCTGGCAGAGGAAGGTTTAAATGTGGTCCGTTTAAAAGGAGGAGATCCCTTTGTATTTGGACGGGGAGGAGAAGAGATCCTGACCCTTTCGGAGGCAGGAATCCCCTTTGAAGTAGTACCTGGTGTGACCTCTGCGGTAGCAGCGCTTTCCATGGCAGGAATTCCTGTGACTCACAGGGCAGTTAGCCGCAGCTTTCATGTAATGACAGGACATACCCTCTCTGAGAATGGAACCCTTCCGCCTGATTTTAATTCCTTTGCCAAACTCTCCGGAACTCTGGTTTTTTTAATGGGACTTTCCAATCTTTCCCTGATTGTTAATGGTCTTATTAAAAATGGAAAGCCGGAAGACACACCGGCAGCTGTGATTGAAAACGGAACCCTTCCGGAGCAGAGAATAATCCGTGGGACTCTGAACGATATTGAGAGCAGAGCAAAACAGGCAGAGATTAAAAGTCCTGCCATCATTGTGGCAGGGGACGTGGCAGCCCTGGATTTTTCTTCTACCCTGAATCTGCCCCTGAAGGGCTGCAGGATTGGCATTACCGGAACCGAATCCTTTACCGGCAGACTTCATCAGGAACTTGCAGAGCTTGGTGGAATGACAGACAGTGTATTGACTTTATCCATAGACTCCTATCGGTCAGGGGAAGCCATGAGTGAAGCATATCAAAGGCTAAAAACCTACTCCTGGCTCATATTTACCAGCGCCAATGCAGTAAGAGAATTTTTCACCGGTCTTTTTGAGGGCGGTTATGATTTGCGATCACTGGGAGACATAAGATTTGCAGTGGTAGGCAAAGGCACAGAAAATGAACTGGTTAAGTCTGGTTTTCATGCCGATTATATTCCTGACTGCTATCAGGTAACAGATCTTGCAAATGGATTAAAAACCCTGCTGTCAAAAGGAGACCGGCTGCTCATACCCAGGTCATCAGGCGGGTCGCCGGAACTGAACCGGGTTCTTGACGAGGCAGGTATCTGTTACAATGATATTGTTTTATATGATGTGGCGTTGAAAAAAAGGGAACAGGATGAACTGGAGAACGTATTGCCCCATCTTCATTATCTTACTTTTGCCAGTGCTTCCGGCGTAGATGCATTTTTTCAGGGGGAAAGAGAGAAAAACCTGGGTTTGCTTTCCCGTTTGAAGGTAGTCTGCATCGGTGATATCACAGCAAAGGCACTTTCAAGATATGGCAGAGAAGCTGATTTAATTGCACCGGTTTACAGCGTATCAGGGCTGGCTGAAATCATTTGCCAGGACTGGTGTAAAGAAAAGGAGTAAATTATAATGAACACAGAAGAGTCAAAGAAACTATTTGAAGAATCCGGAAACCATTTCCCAGGCGGAGTTAACAGCCCTGTAAGAGCGTTTGGCTCAGTGGGGGGAGTTCCTGTTTTTATAAAAAAAGCGGAAGGATCCCGTATCTATGATGAGGATGGGAATGAATACATTGATTATGTGAATTCCTGGGGACCCTGTATTCTGGGACATGGGTATCAGCCAGTGGTAGAAGCTGTAAGAGAGGCATGTCTTTCCGGCTTATCCTATGGCGCTCCTACGAGAAGAGAGCTGGAACTTGGAAAACTGATTACAGAATGCATTCCCTCCATGGAAATGATGCGAATGGTCAGCTCCGGAACGGAAGCTGTCATGAGTGCCATCCGTGCAGCAAGAGGATTTACAGGGAGAGATAAAATCATTAAATTTAAGGGCTGCTATCACGGACATTCTGATGGCCTGTTAGTAAAGGCGGGTTCCGGAGCTCTGACTGGCAGCGCACCGGACAGCGCCGGTGTGCCTGAATCCTATACGAAACACACGCTGTTAGCCGGTTACAATCAGGAAGATACAGTGGAAGAGCTGTTTCGTCAGTATCCCGGAGAGATTGCAGCGATTGTGGTAGAACCTGTGGCAGCCAATATGGGGCTGGTAGCTCCAAAACCAGGTTTTCTTGCGTTTTTAAGAGACATTACAACCAGGTACAGAGCCCTTTTAATTTTTGATGAGGTGATCACAGGCTTTCGTATGGCTCTTGGGGGAGCTCAGGAATATTACCAGGTAAAACCGGATCTGACCACTCTTGGTAAGATTGCGGGAGGCGGCATGCCCATGGGCGTCTACGGCGGACGCAGGGAAATCATGGAAGTTGTATCGCCTCTGGGGAAAGTTTATCAGGCCGGAACATTATCTGGGAACCCCATTGCAACTGCGGCAGGAATTGCAACAATAAAAGCCCTGATGGACCGGCCGGATATTTATTCCTCCCTGGAGAAAAAAGCGGATACCCTGGTGCAGACTTTAAAGGAGGTTCTCCCAGGCGCACAGGTAAACCAGGCAGGTTCTTTATTCAGCATATTTTTTGCTGAGCACCCAGTGGTGGATTATGAGTCAGCTTTAAAATCGGATACCCGGATGTATGCAAAGTATTTTCACTATCTCCTTGAGCATGGTATCTACACAGCTCCTTCCCAGTTTGAGATTCTGTTTTTGTCAGCAGCTCATACCCAGGAAGATATCGAAGAGACGAAAAGAATCATGAAAGAAGCGGCGGCAAATTTATAATCAGAAATGCGTGGAGGATGTTGCAGAAATTTATCTGTATCATCCTCTTTTTTTATTCTTATAAAAGAAGAAGTATAAATTCTAAAAGAACCATAAATTGTATTAACATTTACTCGAATCTATTGATAAATGTCCTGATTTGGTATATTTTATTGATAGAGGAGGCGAAATATATGGACTATTTAGTTGTGTATACAAGTAAAACCGGAAATACTCAGAAGGTAGCCATGAAGATATTCGAAGCGCTTCCGGGTAAATCGAAGGATATTGTTAATCTGGAGGAATACCATGGAGAAGAAGCAGATACGTATTTTGTAGGATTCTGGAACAACAGGGGAATTTGTACAACAGAAGTAATTGATTTCCTCTCCGACCTCCATGGCAAACGGATCGCTTTGTTTGGTACCTGCGGAATATTTGAAAATAAAGAATATTTAAAGCAGGTGGAAAATCAGGTTTCTGTTTTTCTGCCGGAAGATAATGAATACCTTGGCTGCTATTTATGCGGAGGTAAGATGGGACCAAAAGTACTGGAGAAATGCAGACAGATGCAGGCTCAGCTTAATACTCCCCAGATCAGGGAGATGATTTTAGCATATGAAGATGCCATGCTCCATCCCAATAAAGAAGATTTAGATCAGGCAGGTTTGTTTACTGAATCGGTGTTAAACCGGATTCAAAGGAAAAAGGAGGAGCGAGATGGGCTTAAAAGATGATGGGGGTTCTGGAAAGAACCATAAAAAGCCATTTATTTTTTATTACATGATTGTATTGGTTCTGATGATTATATTTAATGCCATGGCAGTACCGTGGCTTCAGTCAAAGACTGTGACGGAGGTCCCCTACAGTACCTTTTTAGAGATGGTGGATCAGGGCAAGATTCAGGCAGTTGCCAAAACAGAAACGGAGATTCAGTTTAAATCTGATACAGGAAAGAAGGACTGGGAAGGAAAACCGGTCTACGCTGTTTACAAGACGGGTATCTGGCCGGATGAGACTTTGACACAACGGCTGATTTCCCATAATGTTGAATTTGAAAAAACCATTGTACAGCAGATGTCACCGTTAATTTCCATTCTCTTAACCTGGATTGTTCCCATTCTGATTTTTGTATTTCTGGGTAATTTTTTATCCGGTCAGATGCAGAAGAAGATGGGTGGAAATACCATGTCATTTGGTAAGTCCAATCCGAAGATTTATGCAGAATCTGAAACAGGAAAGAATTTCACTGATGTAGCGGGACAGGAAGAAGCGAAGGACGCATTAAAGGAGATTGTAGATTTCCTTCATAATCCTGGTAAATATGCTTCCATTGGAGCCTCACTTCCAAAAGGAGCCCTGCTTGTGGGGCCTCCCGGAACAGGTAAAACCCTTCTTGCCAAAGCGGTGGCAGGAGAAGCCCATGTTCCGTTTTTCTCCATATCCGGTTCTGAGTTTGTGGAGATGTTTGTAGGTATGGGTGCTGCGAAAGTCAGGGATTTATTTAAACAGGCCAATGAAAAGGCTCCCTGTATTGTATTTATTGATGAGATTGATACCATTGGAAAGAAACGTGACGGCGGTGGATTCTCCGGCAACGATGAGAGAGAACAGACCTTAAATCAGCTTCTGGCTGAGATGGATGGATTTGACGGTAAAAAAGGAGTTGTGATTCTGGCAGCTACCAACCGTCCGGATTCCTTAGACAAAGCACTGTTACGTCCCGGTCGTTTTGACCGCCGGATCCCGGTTGAATTGCCGGATTTAAATGGCAGGGAAGCCATTTTAAAGGTACATGGAAAAAATGTAAAGCTGTCTGATGATGTGGATTTTCACGCAATTGCCCTTGCAACCTCAGGTGCAAGCGGAGCAGAACTGGCCAATATGATTAATGAGGCTGCATTGAGAGCCGTGCGTATGGGAAGAAAAACGGTGACTCAGATTGATTTAGAAGAAAGTGTGGAAGTGGTTATTGCCGGATATCAGAAAAAGGATGCCTCCGTCAATGTGGAAGAAAAGAAGATCATAGCTTACCACGAAGTAGGGCATGCTCTGGTTGCCGCATCCCAGACCCATTCTGCACCTGTGCATAAGATTACCATTATTCCCAGAACATCTGGAGCTCTTGGATATACCATGCAGGTTGATGAAGAAGAACGCCATCTGCTGACGAAGGAAGCTGCGCTTAACAAAATTGCTACATTTACCGGAGGAAGGGCAGCAGAGGAGCTGATTTTTCAGACAGTTACAAGCGGTGCATCCAACGACATTGAACAGGCTACAAGAATAGCCAGGGCAATGGTTACCCGCTACGGTATGACTGATGAATTTGATATGGTTGCACTTGAGACAGTAACCAACCAGTATCTGGGCGGTGATACATCTCTTGCCTGCTCTCCAGATACTGCAAAGCGGATTGATGAAGCGGTGATTGGGATTGTTCGGCAGCAGCACCAGAAGGCTTATGAGATACTAAAAAGCAATCTGAACAAGCTTCATGAAATAGCAGAATATTTATTGGAACGTGAGACCATTACCGGAGAGGAGTTTATGGAGATATTTAAAAGAGAAGCTGTAAAAAGCTTATAACTCCATGAGTGATCTGATAGAACAGAAACATAGGGAGTGTTGCGGATTTGCAACACTCCCTGATTTTTTAATCCCTTCAATGGAAACAACCTGTAATCAGGGCCTGATTAGAGAATACATTTTCATGTCAATAATCTGCCCGTTTTTAACAGCATTGCTTCTAAGCACGCCTTCACATATAAATCCGTTTTTTTCAAGAATTCGGCAGGATGCAGTATTGTAGGCAAAGGGCTCTGCAAAAATTCGTATTATATCAGTATGTTCAAAAATGTATTTACAGGTTTGCTTAATAGCGCTGGATCCAAGTCCTCGTCCCCAAAAACTCTCTGCAATATAATAGCCCAGTTCCGCAGTTTGACTGTGGATATTATCTTTGCGGTACACCCCGATACTTCCAATTGGGATATCATCAACAGTGATTGCAAAGACATAGGTTTTATTTTCATCAGCCTGGAGCGTTGCATGAATGAAATCCTCAGCATCTTTTTCCGTGTATGGAAATGGCAAATCTCTTAGATTATCAAGAATTTTTTTATTATTCAAAATTGCTGCCAGGGCTGTCGAGTCCTCTGTTTTCCACTTGCGAATACCACATTCCATACCATTACCCTCCTATGACTATGATAAATAAACTTCATGTATAGAATACCATCTAATGTACTAACAATCAATATCCTCTCCAAATGGTCAACAGAGGGTATCCTGATATAATCTATTAAGTCATATCATTTCGAAGTGCATCAATAATATTTTCTTTTTTTATCTTTCCAATGGCGTATAACATAGTAATGAACACGATAAAGAGTACACTAAATGCGCTGATTACCATACTGCCTAAAGGTAATACAAACTTAAAATTCTCCGTCCGTTCTGCAATTACAAATCCTTTGTAAATCAGCCAGGATAGGATTCCAGCCATTGGAAGTCCCAGTAAAAGTGCCCGCATGCCATAAAAGAAGCACTCAAATACCATCATTTTATTAAAAGCCCGCTCTGACATTCCGATTGAACGCAGCATGGCCAGTTCCCGTCTGCGCAGCCTGATATTTGTGGAAATGGTGTTGAACACATTGGCTATGGCTATCAGTGAAATCATAATCACAAAAACATAGGTGAATACGTCTGTGACAAATGTAAGGCTGTGAGATTGCTCAAGTATTTCATACGCATTGTATAAATGGTATTGAGAAGTAATTCCCTCACTCTGTATAATTGTTTCCATTTCCGCCACTGACTGTGAAGGAGTCTTCGATTGAAAGTTCATGCCTATGGCTAATGGACTATCCGGGATTATAAATTTCTCTTTAAGTGAATAGGGTGCTATCACCATAAAAACACAGAAATCTTTCTGAGACTGAGATGACTGTTTTGGTGGCGGATCAATGGGGTAAGTATCAACAAACGTAGTGTTTATGTTCAGATTCTGTTCTGCTTTTTGGTCACCTTCTGTACCAGGGGTAATCGGAAGGATCATGGAACGGTTTGCAAACAGATCAAACACTTCATCCGGTTGATTTGTTCTGACATTCCGCTGTTTTGCAATGGCGATCATTTTCCCGTTTGGTCCGGTATATTCTTCTTCGGATAAACCTGATTGGTGAATAAAATCCAGATATTCGCTGTCTGTGATAAACTGAAGATCCAATGGAATATGAACCATTTCATCCGGATTCGTATAACCTTTAAATTGACGGTATTGATCCGAAAGATCACCAGCTCTGATGGTGCATGAATAAGGGCAGATGACCTGATAGGTGCTTTCATAAACACCATCTGCGGCCTTTAGTCTGTTGTAAAGGGGAAGCATTTCGCTGTCGTTCATGTCCTGAACGTCAAACAGAATGTCATAGTCAACATCCACCATAAACTGCTGCAAAAGACGTTTCAGAGTCGATCCAAAGGCATTGCCTGATACGAATAGTACGACGCTTAGAACAAGAGAAAGCACAATGCTGCGATAACGTTTTTTGTTCCTCTTGAAATTTTTCAAAGCCAGAGTACCTTCCAGCCCGTAAATGCGACGGGATAGTTTTGATATTTTCAAATCTTTTGAATGAATTTTCACTTCATTAGTCTGAAGAATATTCTCCATCACGGAAGTGCCTGCCGCTTTTCGCGCCGGAATATAAGCTGAAATCAGGATGGTCACCAGACTGACAGCAGCGGAGGCAGCTATTGAAGCGGCGGATACCCACAAGGTTAAAGGTACGGTACTGTAAAGAATATTTTTAAATTTCCCTGCTACTATGGGAAGGATCAAACCAATACTGCCAATTCCTGCAAGAATACCAATGGGAATACCGATGATACCGATGCAAAGCCCTTCAAAGAGAACTGAATTTCGAAGTTGTTTTTCAGTTGCCCCCACCGACGCAAAAATCCCAAACTGGCGTGTACGTTCATTCAGGGAGATATGAAAGGAGTTATAGATAAGAAGAACCGATCCAGTCATTATAATAGCCACCAGAATTCCTCCGACTGTATATAGAAGTGTGTTGATCAGCCGGTTTTCCGCTATGCCCATGAAACGCAGAATATAATCATTTAATAAGTAATCTTGTTTTCCAGCACTGTCGCTTACATAAGCTTTCACCTTGCGCGGGTTTTTCAGTGTAACAAACATGCTGAATCTGTCTGTGTTCTCTTTGCCGTCTGCTTTCGTTATCAGGGTGTATCCGGGAGCGGAATGCTCTTCAAACCCCGGGCGTTGGCAGATTCCCACAACCCGAAAGGTTTTCTTTGATCTGGGCACCAGGGTTTCTCCCCCAGTCCCTGAATGATAGGGGATGTGCTGACTGAGATTCCTGCTTCCATCCACGCGGTCTCCGATTTCAAGGGAAATCGTATCCCCAACCCGGAACCGGACACCTCCTTTTTCTGCAACGTGTGCCGGGACGAGGACCTCCCCGCTGTTTTCGGGAAGCCTGCCGGAGATCAGGTTTATGGGTAACGTATGAAATGCCTGGTCACTGAATCCTGCAATAAAAACATAGGGCTTTTCCGGGCTCTTTGCTCCTTTCAGCACAGCGTAACCGATATTTTCCACTGTTGCAATGCCGGAAGTTTCTTTATCGTCAGCCCGTTCCTGGATGAAAGTAGAATCTACATCCGAAAATTCAACGTGCCAATTTCCGTGTTTTACAATGGAACTTCTTATGAGAAAATGAAGCAGAGAAGTGCCAAAGGCGGCGACTCCCGTAATCATGGCAGTGGATAAAACAACTCCGATAATCGTAACAATCGTTCTGGTGCGGTTCTTTTTCATGCTTTGCAGAGTGGCTTTATTTAATATATTCATGGCTGCACCACCCTTTGATCCCGTGTTACCTTGCCATCAGATATACCGATGATACGGTCTGCCTGCAGGGCAATATTTTCGTCATGTGTGACCAGTATCAATGTCTGCCCATACTTTTTATTGCTTTCTTTCAGCAGTTTAATGATTTCATGCCCATTGTGGCTGTCCAGGCTTCCGGTGGGTTCGTCGGCAAGCATGACAGCCGGGGCATTCATCAGGGCACGTCCGATGGAAACCCGCTGCTGCTGCCCGCCGGACAGCTGATTGGGCAAATGGTTTTTGCGATCCCATAGCCCAAGCATATGAAGAAGGTCGTCGAGCCGCTCTTCATTGACAGACCGTTTGTCCATCAGGACAGGCAGTGTAATGTTCTCCACCACATTCAGAGTAGGAATCAGGTTATGAAACTGATAAATCAGTCCTACCTGCCGCCTGCGGAAAATAGCCAGTTTTTCATTGTTCTGGGCGTATACATCCTGCCCATCTAAAAATACGTTACCGCTTGTGGGTACATCCACACCCCCAATGATATGGAGCAATGTGGATTTACCGGAACCGGAAGAGCCGATAATTGCTGTAAATCCCCCTTTTTCAATTGTAAGAGAAACATGGTCCAGTGCGGTAACCTGACTGTCACCTTTCCCGTAGACCTTGCAGAGATTTTCGATTTTTAAGAACTCCATTCTGTGAGTCTCCTTTCCTATGGCTTACCCATAGAATAGAACTTTCTGCTTACATACCGATGACTTTTTGGTGAGAGATTCGTCACTTTGGAAAACGTATGATGAAAACAGCGCCTCCCTGGGGATGGTTTTTAGCGGTAATGGTTCCTCCGTGTCCGGTTATAATCATCTGGCAGAGAGAAAGACCGATTCCGTATCCGCCGGCATTCTGGTTTTTTCCCTGGTAAAACCGATCAAAAATGCAAGGTAAATCTTCTTCTTTAAAGCCGTTCCCACTGTCATGGATTACAATCTCGGTAAAGAGCAGGTTGTCTGTACCGTTAATCTCAAGTTTCCCTGTTTCGCCCGTACTTTCTAAACAATTTTTTAAGATGTTTTGCAGCGCTTGCAAAAGCCAGTTAAAATCCCCATAGATGATGAGTCCGCCAGTCTCATTGATTTGCAAATCAATCTGATGCAGTTCCATTTGAATGAGAAAAGGGTGTACTGCAGCATGGATTAATGAGTTTACGTCTATAGGATCACGGTGAAATACTATGATACCTGCATCTAAGCGGGATAATTTTAACAGGGTGGTAATGAGCCAGTCCATCCGTACAAGCAAATCTTCCATTTCACGAAGCAGCAGCTTTCTCTGATCTTCATCTGGGTTATTTTCAAGCAATGACAGAATGAGATTTATGGATGTAAGAGGGGTTTTCAGCTGGTGGGCAATATCCGCCAGTGAATCTGCAAGATGTTTCTTTTCTTTTTTTAATGCCTCATTCTGCTCCCGGATGCGCAGCGTCATTTTACCTATTTCACTCTGCAGTATGGAAAGTTCCCCTTCGTCCAATTCTCCAATATAGAGATGATCAGCATTATGAAGTATCAGGTCGATCTCATTGGAAATGCGGGCAATACTTTTGTATCTGGATTTTGTAAAGGCAAAAAATACAGTACCAAAGGCAACAGAAGAAGAGATTGCCAGAACTCCTGCCCCAGTACTGATCACAAATCCCAGAATCACTGTGATGCCCGCCATGACAGAGAACAGTATGGCTAACTGCCGAAACTCCTTATTCCGAAGCATTGCCGTCCCCCAATCGATACCCTGTCCCACGGACAGTCATAATAATCTTTGGGTTTGCAGGATCGTCCCCGATCTTCAGCCGCAATCGTTTGATGTATACAGTCAGTGTATTGTCATTGACATACTCGCCCGCAGCGTCCCACAATTCGTCTAACAGCATACCCCTTGTAATGATATTTTTTGGATTGTTTAAAAACACCAGCAGCAGACGGTATTCCAAAGCGGACAGAAAAATTTCCATGCCGTTTTTTCTTACAATACCACTGGCCGTATCCACATGGAGTCCTCCAATCTCAAACGCAGATCCGGGACGCCCGCTTTTACGCAGGGCAGTTCTGATCCGTGCGATTAATTCACGGGGGCGAAACGGTTTTGTGATATAGTCATCTGCACCGATATTGAGCCCGGTAACCACACTGGCTTCATCCTGGCAGGCTGTCAGAAAGATTACAGGTATATGAAGGGTTTCCCTGATTTGTGTACATACAATAAATCCATTTCCATCAGGCAATGAAATATCAATGAGCGCCAAATCAAATTTATTCTGGCCAAGTGCGGCAAGAGCCTCTCCCTGGGTAGAAGCATGGGTGACTGTAAATCCTTCCGAACTCAGCAAAAGCATAAGGTTTTTAGCGATTGCCTTATCGTCTTCCACTAAAAATATACGGGGCATTCGTCTATCCTCCGATTTTTCATTATTGACACCATCACGCCCTATTATATTTCTTTTGACTGGCAGTTACAAGCCGAAGTATAATTTATAAATAAAAAAATGAACCGATCCGGGTCATTATGACTCTAAATATATAGATGCATCTAAAGAAGGAAAGGAAACAGGTTATGAACGAAGAAAAGAAGGCTTTGGTGGAACTCATGCTTGGCGGAAGCGAAGCTGCATTTGACGAGTTATACCGTTCCTCTTCCAAAAAGCTGTACCGTATGGCGTATTTTATCACTGGAAACCGGTCTGACAGTGAGGACATCCTGCAGGAGACCTTTGTAAAATGCTTTCTTCACAGAGACAAATTACGAGAACCGGAGCGATTTGAATCCTGGCTCTATCAGATTCTGGTGAGAACTGCCTGGCGGTTGGAAAAAAGGAAGAAAAGCAGGTCCGAGCTCTCATTTGAAGGGATTCTGGACCAGGAGGAAGATCACGTAAGATCGGATTGGATTGAGGAAGATGAAAGGGGGAAAGGCCCCCTGGTAACGGTTTTAGAGGCTGAAACAGCTGGACAGATCCGTGAAGCCCTTAGAAAACTTGATGTCAAATACCGTACAGTGATTCTGTTATATTATTACAATGAGCTAAGTACAAAAGAAATTGCCAGGGTGACAGGAACCATGGAGGGTACAGTGAAATCACGCCTGTTCAAGGCAAGAAAGCTCTTAAAGGGAATTCTGGAAATGGAAGACATCCTGGAAGGAGAACAGGAAAGGGGGATTTGTCATGGCTAGAACCTCAGAAGAACAGTTAAAACGTTTTATCAATACAGAACTGGATTCCATAACCCCGGATATGGACGAAGAACGGCGGCTTCTGGAAATCCATAAAAAATTAAGTAAAAGGAGTAATTGCATGAAATTCAAAAAAAATAAATTGGCGGCAGCATTTACGGCAATGGTTATTATTACAGTATTGGGAACGGCTACTGCAGTTGCAGCCGGTAAAATCACAAGCTTAGTCAGTGGAACTGATAAAAATGTAAATACCATAACGGAATTACGTGAAGTATCAAAAGATCAGATGAAAGCATCTCCAAAGTTTCCCGACAAATTCTCAAATGGCATGGCGTTTGTAAAAGGCAATATTTCTCATGTGAAAGGTATGGATGAAGATAATAATCAGGTTATTACCTATTCAGAAGCATACGCTGATTATGGCGAGAATCCGCAGGTAGTACTGTCCAGCCATGTGCACCAGGAGGCAATTTCTGAAGAAAATCAGGCTGGCCAGAAAGAGGTTTATCAGGGCGTTGAATTGAATTCGGCTGAAATGCAGTATGTATTTCTACCAGAGGGGCAAGAACCTTCTGAGGAAGATAAAAAACTTCAGGAAGAAGGGAAAATGATGATCAGCTATGGATCCGATGAGGAAGAACGCAAGCTGTTAAAATCAGTAAACTGGTCAGAGAATGGAATTGATTATCTGCTGTTTACATTTGAAAATGTGGAATTGAATTCTATGACAGCCATGGCTAAGGAAGTCATAGATATGAAATAATTATTTTTTCTTCAAAACCTCCGCATACATCCAGCCATTGTATTTAAACAGAGACTGATCCTTCAGGATAGACATTTGTTTTCGCCAGTCTCTGGGAGTCTCTCCCATGATGGCAAGAAAATGCCGGTTAAAACTGGATATGGAGTGAAAGCCCACCCGCTCAGAAATGTTTAAAACGGATTCCTCTGTCATGCGGAGTAAATCCGAAGCTTTTCTGATTCGGGTGGTATTTAAATATTCTAAGGGCCGATTTCCCATAATGGATAAAAACAGCCTTCTAAAATGAGCAGGGCTTAAGCTGCATAGATCAGCAAGACGCTCCATGGGAAAGTCTTCCATATAATGATACCGGATAAAATCCAGAGCCGGTGCAATGACCAGCGCATTTTCAGGCGTCTGGTCTTTTTTCTTATGGTTTAAGGAAGCAGCTCTCATAAGATTGGTTGCCAGTGCCAGAAACAGTCCGCGGACTGCGATCTCATAGCCTGGTTCCTGTTTTTTCATCTCTTCTATTATTTCAGTGACAATGGAATAAATAACCGGATAGTTTATTTTCCCCATAATCAGGTTTAAATGATGATCCAGAAAGGAGAAGAGTTCCACATTATGAAGGTCTGCACCAGAAAAAAATGGATGGAGCAGTTCGCCCATATCCACGAATAAATAAGACCATTTACTATTGGTTCCGGGTGAGCTGAATGTGGTGTGTGGGATGTCACAGGATATGGCAGTGATGTCTCCAGCGTAAAAGGAATAAATGGTATCTTCAAATTTAATGGTTCCGCTGTCAGACTCGCACAGCCCGATCTCCAGGCAATTATGAATATGAAGCCGTCCTGAGGGTACATCAGAGATACGCCAATGATCCCCAGTAAGAAGAAGTACAGGAAAATGAGCCGGTAAATCATAATCCCTGAATTCAATAACAGTCTTTTTCTTTTTGGACATTTATTCCTGATACCTCCTTATTTTTCTCCTATAATTATACATGATATCTAATTCTTATTTCAATCAATAATCAGACCTTAATTCAATAAAATATGAAAAAATTCCCGGATAATAGTGAAATAAGGCGATGACTCTTTTTGACCTGTTCTAATAAATGATTGAAAATGCATAGTTTATAGATTCATTTGATTGGAAACGAAATTGTGCATTTTTTATAATATAGTTATAGAAAATTACGGAGATGGGGGGATTTTATGGTGAAATCTGAAATAGAGGCAGGCTTCGGTTTCAATAAGCAGAAAAAAAAGAATCGTTATCTACGGTATTTACAGCGGGACTGGCAGCTATATGTACTTATGGTTCTGCCGATGCTTTTTATACTGGTCTTTAAATTCCTGCCATACAGCGGCCTGTCCATTGCATTTAAGGATTATAAGGTGGCAAAGGGGTATGCCGGAAGTTCCTGGGTGGGATTTTCCATCTTTCATAAGGTTTTTGGCAAACGGGATTTTGGTCAGGCATTAACCAACACTTTGTTGTTGAATATCATGGATCTGGTATTTGGTTTCCCCATGCCAATAATTTTGGCACTTATCCTTAATGAAATCAAAAACAGATACTTTAAAAGCATCATGCAGACACTTTTGTATTTACCTCATTTTTTGTCCTGGGTCATTATTGGAGGAATCGGTTATTCCATGTTCTCCGTCAGCAGCGGTGTGGTGAATGTCCTGATAAAGAATGCCGGTCATAGTCCTATTCCGTTTCTTCAGGAGAATACCTGGTGGCTGATCAGTTATGTGCTCATTGGTGTGTGGCAGTCCATGGGCTGGGGAACCATTATTTATCTGGCCGCCATCACCGGTGTGAATTCCGAGCTTTATGAAGCAGCAAGAGTGGATGGTGCCGGAAGGTTAAAACAGTGTATTCACGTAACACTTCCCTGCATACGAAGCACCATTGTAACACTGCTGATTATGAATCTTGGAAAGCTGATGGGTGGATCCTTTGAACGGGTATTTGCTCTTGCCAATGCCAAGGCGACACAATATACCACCACCATTCCGGTTTTGGTGTACCGGTGGGGAATTGAAAGCGGAAAATTCAGCGAAGCAACTGCACTGGGGCTTTTTCAGTCCGTAATTGGTCTGACACTTGTGGTGGCGGCTGATCTCATAGCCAAACGGCTGGGTGAAGATGGTCTGATATAAGGAGGGGGAAAGATGAATCAATATCAATATAAAAAGCCTTGGGCATGGACCAGGACCAGAAAAAAGGATTTTGTGGTTGATGTATTTTTTCATATCCTGCTCATTGCAATTTCTATGACATGTCTGCTTCCGTTCATCCATATATTTGCAAAGTCCGTCAGCAGAGAAGCATATGTAATTGCAAATAAGATCTTTCTGGTGCCAAAAGAAATCAACTTTGATGCTTACAGAAAAGTTTTACAGGATACATCAATTGTAAGATCTTTATATGTTTCCGTAATCGTAACGGTTTCTTTCACTGCAATCGGGACATTTCTTACCATAAGCGCTGCCTACGCCTTAAGCCGGGTTCAGCTAAAGGGCAGAAAAATTATGACATTTTTAATTATGTTCACCATGTATTTTACAGCCGGAACCATACCCGATTATTTACTGATGAACGATCTGCATATGCTGGATACCTGGTGGTGCATGATTTTACCTTTGTCTTTTGCAGCCTATAATTTCCTGATTATGAAAAATAACTTTAAGGCCTCCATACCAGACAGCCTGATCGAGTCAGCCTTAATAGACGGCGCCAGCCATTTTAAAATCTTAAGCTATATTGTGGTGCCGCTTTCCAAACCCATTATTGCGACAATTTCTCTGTTTTACGCGGTAGGACGGTGGAATGCTTATTCTGATGCATTGTTTTATATCAAGCAAAGGGTGGATTTACGCCCGCTGCAGTTAAAACTCTACTATCTGGTGGTTGCTGCCAGTGAATCCTTTAAAGCAGAGGGAGGACTAACGGCAGGTCAGATCACCAATCCGGAGGTCTTAAAGGCTTCCTGTATTATTTTTGCAACATTGCCCATTATCTGTATCTATCCCTTTATACAAAAATATTTTGTACAGGGGACCATGATAGGTGCAGTAAAAGGCTGATGATAATGGTAAGAAAGAAAAGGAGGATATTCATGAGGAAAAGGATGAGTTTAAAAAGGGCAGCGGCGTGGGGGACTATTTTTGCAATGACAGCAGGGCTGATGTCCGGATGCAGCGCCAAAAAGGAGGCGTTTGAATCCGTGGAAGAGAAAAAGATAGAAGAAACGGCTCAGACAGCAGAAACCGAATCAAAATCAGAGGGAAAAAGTTACACAGATTATTCCAAGGGTTTTCCTGAGAAGGTAACAATCAAGATCCCTGTGTATGACAGAGGCTTCGAAGGCTGGGATCCCGCAAATAATTATTACACCAACTGGATTCAAAAAGAATTTGGCGATAAATACAATGTGACAGTCCAGTATGTGGCAATCAACAGGCAGAAAGAGATTGCAGATTACATGCAGATGATCGCTGCCGGCAATGCCCCTGATATTATTTTCCATTACGACATGCCCCAGGCGGTTAACTACAATTCCGAGGGCGCCATGCAGGAACTGGACCTTGATGAAATAAAATACTATGCACCTGATTACTATAAGAATGCAGAAAAAATAATCAATCAATACGGAAAGCTGGATGGGAAAAATACATTCTTCTTTGCACAGAGAAATCCAATTTATTATAACTGGGTGACTCTGATCCGGCAGGACTGGCTGGATAAAGTAGGAAAACAGAAGCCTGCCACAAGAGAGGAACTTCAAGGGGCGGCCAAAGCGTGGAAGGAAGCCGGACTTGGCAAGCTGGGAGCCCAGATCGTGAATAAGAGCTATACCTACGAGTATCCATTTATCAGCTCTTCACCCGATAAAAAGGACTTGAATCTTTATCTGGATCTTAATGTAGCACCTCTTACCTGGAGTGCGACGAAAGATTACTTAAAAACCATGAATCAGGAATTTAATGATGGTATCCTTGATCCTGAGTTTTACCTAAATGCGGATGATGCCGCATGGAAAGCCGACTTTGTTGCTGGAAATGTGGGAACTTATTCCTTTTATATTTCTGCAAACACAGATGTGATAAACAGTTTAAAGGCAAACGATCCAGGGGCTGAAGTTTCTGTTTTAAGTCCTACAGCCCTGTCACCCAAAGGCAGCCATCCGTATTATTATAAATATCCTCCATATGGAATGGTAATGGGAATCAACTCTAAAACAGATGAAAAGCAAAGAGCGGCAGTCTGGATGTTTTTAAACTGGATGTCCCAGCCTGAGAATCTCTTCTATTTACAAAACGGTGTGGAAGGAGCCAATTATACACTGGATTCCGACAAGATTGCTGTGCCTGTCAAGGATTTTAAGGGAGAATCCAAGCTTTCCAACAATAACAACAAGGATTACTGGTGTCTGGTTACTGAGATGACTGACTACGGCGATGATGCGAAAAATCTGAAAGCCAATACCAGGATGTTAGCTCCTGCTGGTTATGAAGACCTGGTGAAACAATCCTATGATTATGCCAAAGAAGTGGAACAGTATGGGCTGATCAGTCCGATTTTCACCAAGAGTGTTGCATCAACAGGTGAATATGCGGCAGACTTAACTGCCATGTGGCAGGAATTTTATGTAGATATGATTACTTGCAAACCGGAGGAATTGGATGCAAAGTATGATGCGTATTGTAAAGAGTATTTAGACAACGGATATCAGGAAATTCTGGATGAAAAACAGAAGCTGATTGATTCCGGTGATTTTATCGCTCAATAAGAACATGGGGGCTGTTGCGGATCTGGCAGCAGCCCTTTCTTAAAAAGCCGGAAAAGGAGTTATTATGACACAATATGTTTTTTATCAGACAGAGGACAGGAAAACCACTGGAATTCAAGTAGAACCATCCCGGTATTATGAATCCGGCGGAGGGTTTGGCTTTTCCTATTCATGCAGCCTGCCCGAGCTTAATACCGGATTTATTCCTGGACCGGAGGTTCTAAAGGAAATTGAAGTAAAACAGGATCAGAAAGGCTGTTATGTTGATTCTAAAGCAGCATTTTTCCCCTTATCGTTCCAGGCAGATGTAAAGCAACAGGGAAATTATCTCATGACGATTACCCTTTACGCTGAGGAAGAAGAAAAAGAGGTACTCTTGTTTGTGGGCAGGAGGCAGCTGGTCTGGCGGGGCAGCTTAAAAGCCCAGGAAGAATGGAGCCAGTCCTTTCCGGTAACCATTACGGATTTTATACCAAGAGGAGAAACTGAACGGTTTCGGGATGGGGCTGTAAAAGTGACTGTAATCAGCAGGTCAGTCCGTTTAAAAAAGCTGGACATAAAAAAATGGAAGGGGAGGACGATCTATCTGGCGGGAGATTCTACTGTGACCGATCAGACTGCCGATTATCCTTACAATCCCGCAGAGAGTTATGGGGGCTGGGGTCAGATGCTTCCTGCATTTCTAAACGGCGCTTATGCGGTTTCCAATCATGCCCACTCCGGTCTTACTACAGAAAGCTTCCGGACAGAGGGGCATTATAAGATTCTGATGGAGTATATCAGTGAAGGAGACATCTGCCTGTTCCAATTTGGTCATAATGACCAGAAACTCGATCATCTGGGTGCAGCAGAGGGCTACCGGAATAACCTGATTCGATATGTTGAAGAAATCCGGAAAAAGGGAGCCATTCCCGTATTCATCACACCACTGGCCAGAAACAGCTGGCTGGAAAATGGAGAAATTTACGACGACCGATTAAAAGAATATGGGGAAGAGGTTATGCAGCTTTCAAAAAATATGGCAGTACCTGTAGTGGACCTCCACGAAATGAGTATGGAATTTATAAAAGAACATGGTCTTTACCAGTCTGGACGATGGTTTTATCCCTCGGATTATACTCATACCAATGATTACGGTGGGTGGAAAATGGCTGGCTTTGTATGGAAGGGATTGATTAAATCAGGTGTGATATCAGCGGACGAAAAGAAGATTCCTGTATGGGATCCCCCAAAGGGAGATGTCCGGTTATCAATAAATAAAGGAGAACATTTATGAGTGAGACAGAAAAAGGAAGTTTTACCCTTCCCGGAGAATCCGGCTATGAAGAATTAACCCTGGAGCTTGCAAAACGCTGGGGTGCAGATATGATACGTGACAGTGATGGAACGGTACTTTCTGACGAACTGATCAACGCAGGATATGGAATTTATTCCACAATCTGTCTGATTCGGGATCACAACCAATGGGCAAACGCTCATCCCCAGCAGCTTCAGCAGACTTTTTTAATGACTGAGCCAAGATCAGCAACTGGTGATAACCTGGAGATTTCTTTGCTGGAAGATTTTTACAAAGAGCAGTTTCGTATCAATGAAAGCAAAGAATCCATAAAATACTGGCAGGTATATGACCGAACGTCTAACATAGAGTTAAGCAGCGATTTATGGAGCTATGATCCCCAGACCCAGTCAGTAACAATCAGGGATATTATGCCTTTTCATCAATACACCGTGAATTTTCTGGCATATCGGATATGGGAAGAGATCTCCATGTATAATCATGTGACCAATCACTGGGAGAAAGAGCATCTGATGCCTCTGGACCCAAGGCATGAGGAAACAAGAAACTATTTATACAACTGGCTTAAAACATGGTGTGAGGAGCATCCAACCACAACTGTGGTGCGTTTTACCTCTCTCTTTTATAACTTTGTCTGGATGTGGGGAAGCAGCGAGAGAAAACGAAATCTGTTCAGTGACTGGGGTTCCTATGATTTTACGGTAAGCCCGGCGGCACTGCAACAATTTGAAGAGGAATACGGTTATAGTCTGGTTTCCGAGGACTTTGTTAATCAGGGGAAATTTCACGTAACCCATATGCCGCCGGGAAGACGTCAGCTTGATTATATGGAATTCATTAACCGCTTTGTGGTGAATTATGGAAAACAGCTGGTAGATCTGGTCCACAGCTATGGAAAGCAGGCCTGCGTTTTTTACGATGACAGCTGGATTGGTCTGGAGCCCTATCACAGCAGGTTTAAAGAGTTTGGTTTTGACGGGCTTATCAAATGTGTATTCTCTGGCTATGAGGCAAGACTTTGTGCGGGCGTACCGGTTAAAACCCACGAACTGAGGCTTCACCCTTATCTGTTTCCTGTTGGGTTAAACGGTACGCCTACATTTGCGCCGGGAGGCAATCCCACAAAGGATGCCCTTGAATACTGGAACAGAGTCAGACGTGCACTCCTGCGCCAGAAGATTGACCGGATCGGTCTAGGCGGATATCTTCATCTGACTGCCGATTATCCGGACTTTTGCAGCTGTATAGAGAAAATAGCAGATGAATTCCGTACCTTTAAAGGATTGCATGAAGCAGGAGAAGTGTATACACTTCCCATAAAAACAGCTGTTGTCCATGCCTGGGGAAAATTAAGGTCATGGACTTTATCCGGACATTTTCACGAAACATATATGCATGATCTCATTCACATAAACGAAGCCTTATCCGGGCTTCCATTGCAGGTAGAGTTTATAAGCTTTGAAGACATTAAAAACGGGGCATTAAATCATGTTGATGTTCTTATTAATGCAGGGGCGTACGGGACTGCCTGGAGTGGAGGGGATGCCTGGAAAGAGGATAAAATAGTAGAAGAAACAGCCCGGTTTGTTCATAATGGAGGTGTATTTCTGGGAGTGAATGAACCCTCTGGGGCAGACGGATATCAGACTTTTTTCCGCATGTCACAGGTGCTTGGAATTGATCAGGATACAGGTGCCAGAGTGTGCCATGGGCGCATGGAATATAAGATAGAAACAATTAAAGGACTGATTCCAGAGGGAGCCCGGATAAATGGGAAAAAGGGTTTGTTCCTGACCGATCAGGAAACCTCTGTCCTGGCAGAGGAAAATAATGTCCCGTCCATTACGTATCATCCATTTGGAATGGGAGTCGGAATTTATTTAAGCAGCTTTTCATTTAACAATATCAATACAAGAATGCTGTTAAATCTCATCCTTTACAGCAGAAACAGAAATCTGGATCAGAACTATCTGACGGATAATCCAGAGACGGAATGTGCCTGGTATCCGGATTGCCGGACACTTGTAATTGTCAACAACAGTGAGATCCCCCAGACTGCATGTGTTAAAACGGAATATTCCGTGGTAAAATCTGTACTCGCTCCTTATGAAACCATAATAAAAGTGATGTAAATTGGTTAATTGTTATGAAAAATAACAAAAAAACATTACAATTATTGTATAAATATGGTATAATCTGGTTGACATACAGACATGCTGCGGAAGGGGGATTACGCAATGATGTGGAAACGATTAGGAAAGGGGAAAAAAATACGGTTAGGAAACGGGGGCAGATTTACACATCTTTCAACAAGAATTGCATTTATGGCTGGAATTATGCTGGTGGTTGTATTTGGTATGTTAATCGGATTTACATCCCGAATGACAAAGCGCGCGATGCAGCAGTCAGCATTTGGGGAACTAAAAACCCTGGCATCAGAAAACGGGAAAGATATCCAGCAGATCTTTGATACAGCAAACCAGGTATCCAACCGGATCACCTATTATCTGGAAAACTCATCGGATAACAGAAAATTAATGCTGAGTCTTAGGATCAAGTCAGGTAATACGGCGGAGCCGTTTTATAAAAGCCGGATATCAGACAAAGTAACACTGGATACCAATGGAATGAGAATTGAAGACTATATGATTTCAACCATTCGATCCTCTGTTATGTATTCTGAGGATATTAAGGGTATCAGTATTATGTTCGAGCAGTACGGGCTGAGTTCGGCTGCCAGAAGCTACGGAATCTATTCCAGCCAGGATGGAACTGTTACAAGCTGTGGTAATTATGAAGATTACTCATCAAAAGACTATTATCAGAAAGTGCTGGAGACGGGAGAGCGGGTTATTACAGAGCCTTATGAGTCAAATGGTGGGATGATTATTACCATGGCAGTGCCGGTAAGTGTCAATGACAGGATGCTTTGTGTGGTTTCTGTGGATGTGGGACTGGACCGGTTCAGCCAGGTAAAAACAGCCGCTTCCTATCCAAGTATGTTCACCTTTATTCTGAATGAAGCCGGAACCATCATATCTGAAAGTACGGGAAAAGGACTTGCCGGAACCAATGTATCTGATTTTGTCAGCACCAAATCCTGCAAGGAAGGAATAAAAGCAGGAGTTTCATCAGGAGAAGCGTTTCATGTAATTGATGGAGATCGTAAGGGACAAGTATATTATTTTTTTGAGCCAATCCAGTTAAACGGTTCCATCTGGTATTCTGTTACAGCGGTAAATGCCGGCGATATGAACCGGGAGGCTGAACGTATGGCTACCCTGATGACAGTCATATCTGTGGCAGCCATGATCATAATTTTGTTTATGATCACTGCAGTTATAAAGAAACAGTTAAAGCCCTTACATAAGTTATCTGCAGCAGCGGAACAGATTGCAGAGGGAGATTTAAGTGGATTTTCCGGAGTGGAATCAAGAGATGAGATCGGTCAGACTGCGAAGTCCTTTGAGCAAATGTCGTCGAATTTAAAAATAATTATTGACCGGATTTCCCTGGCTCTTCATGAGATTTCGGACAATCATCTGGATCTGGATGTGGATATGGGGCTGTCCGGAGATTTCTTCAAACTGGAAGAAGCAGTAAAAAAAATCACGTTAAACTTAAATGCAGTTATGTATGAAGTGAATCAGTCAGCCGGTCAGGTAGCTGCAAGTTCGGGTCAGGTAGCAGAGGGGTCCAAGGTTTTGGCAGATGGAGCAGATGCCCAGGAAAAAACCATTGAGCTGCTGTCAGGATCCGTAAATCATGTGTCTGGAAATATTAAGAAGCTGGCCGAAAAAGCTGGAGATGTTTCCATGCAGGTTCAGCAGACCGGGACCGAAGTGGTAAACTGTGATATGTCCATGCAGAACTTATCAAAAGCCATGGATGAAATACGTGTTTCTTCCGGAGAAATTGAAAAAATTATTAAAGTAATTGAAGACATTGCTTTTCAGACCAATATTCTGGCATTGAATGCAGCCATCGAAGCTGCCAGAGCCGGAGAATTTGGCAAAGGCTTTGCAGTGGTTGCAGGTGAAGTAAGAAACTTAGCTGCCAAGAGTTCAGAGGCTGCAAAGAATACAACAGACCTGATTCAGAGTTCCATATCGGCTGTTGAGAATGGAAACAGTCTTTTGAATGAAACTGCCAACTCTCTGATGAAGGTGTTAGAGGATTCGGCTATGGCAGTGGAAGCAGTGGACTCCATTTCTGCAGCTGCAGGGAAGGAAGCCAAAGCAGTAGAAGAGATAACAAAAGAACTGGACCGGATATCTTTAGCAGTCCGCAACAATTCAGCCACAGCAGAGGAAAGTGCTGTTTCCAGCCAGGAACTTTCCAGACAGGCTCAGCTATTGCGTGAATTGGTGGAACGATTCCGATTAAGAACCGAATAGAGGGAAAACGCAGAGCGAAAATTAACATTTAACTCTGCGTTTTCCTTTTTTTCGACAGAAAACAGCAAAAATTGTCTTAATCTAATCGAAAATATATTCTGCATTTATATAAAATAATACATATATAATCTAAATAATTATATGCAATTTAAAAATTAACAATTAAGTTATAAAATAAATAAAAGTATATTGACAAATAACGGAATACAGGCTATAATTATGACATAACAAAGGGAAACCAAAGTTACAAAGAAGAGGAAATCTAATGAAAGGAGGTACAGTCCACCAGAAAGAGCAGATCCGTTTCATTTAAAGAATGAAACAAAAAGCCCCCACACAATCTACCGATGTGAAGGACCAGTGGAGACGAATCAATTGAATGAAGCACTACAAGATTCGTAGTAAAACAAAAGATGAATCCATTTAGAAACTGGTTGTAGCAACGGAGAGCGTAAAAAATTTATATAGAGCATGTTTAACACATACATAATTTGTAAGTAAACATGAGATGGAAAAGAGGTATTGATTCCAATGGACGAGATAATATAGAAAGGGATATCGATGATAAATCAACAATCGGTATCCCTTTCTATCTGTTTAATCGATGATAATCCCTTCTAAATCAAACGGCGGTGTATATTCTTCCTTTGCACTGCTTTTTTCCTGCATAAATCCCTGCACCAGATCCAGTTCAATGGCTTTGTTTAGAACCTTATTGTATTCATATGAGGTGATTCTGCGGTTGATTTCCGGATACTGAACACTTTTATAGAACGGAGTGTACTGACTTAACAGGCTGATATAATACATTCCTTTTTCCAATTCATCCTTTATCCAGGAAAGCAGAGCAATAGAATCATCTTTTGCTCCCGGAAGAACCATGTGGCGTATGATTACACCCTTTTCCATCAGTTCACCGGAGGGGTCAAACCGGGGAGCCCCGGTCTGGCTGATCATCTGTTTAATGGCTTTTGAAGCTTTCTCAAAATAATCGGCTGCATTGCTATAACGGGCAGAGAGGGCACTGCTTTTATATTTTAAATCAGGAAGCCATATATCCACATACCCATCCAGTGCTTTAATCACTTCTGCTGATTCATATCCGCCGCAGTTGTAGACTACCGGAATGGAAAGTTTTGATTTAATAAGATCCAGGACTTTCAACACAGATGGAAGGTACTGTGTGGCAGTTACCAGATTGATGTTGTGGGCACCCTCATCCTGAAGTTTTAAAAATATCCTGGAAAGCTGTTCTACTGTCAGTTCTCTGCCAAAATGTTCCTGGCTGATGGAGCAATTCTGACAAAAGCAGCAGCGCAGGGTGCAGCCTGAAAAAAAGACGGTTCCGCTTCCCCGGCTTCCACTGATACATGGTTCCTCCCAGTGATGGAGGGCAGCGCGGGCAGCCATGACTGTATCTGTGCAGCCGCAGTATCCAGTGCTTTGCCGGCGGTTAACGTTGCAGTTTCTGGGACACAGACTGCATGAATCATACATATCGTCAAAGTTCATATGATACGCTCCTGTTGTTGACAAATTAATAATGGTACTTTAATATAATAAAAAATATGCCGGAAAAAGGCAATCAAAAACGACAGGAAATACATTATGGAGAATCAGTACAAAAAAAAGGAAGCATTGAAATATGCCTTCCCCAAAACATTGCCCGTTATGGCGGGGTATCTGGTATTAGGTGCAGCCTTTGGAATATTAATGAGAGTAAATGGCTTTGGCATTTTCTGGGCACTCCTATGGAGCGTATTTGTATATGCCGGGAGTCTGCAGTATCTTGGAATTACATTTTTTACAGCAGTGGTAAATCCCTGGTACGCTTTATTCATGTCTGTGATGTTGAATGCCAGACATTTATTTTATGGGCTGTCTATGGTAGATCAGTTAAAAGATGCCGGCAGGTTCAGGCCCTATCTCATATTTTCCATGACAGATGAAACCTTTTCAGTTCTTTGCAGTGAACAGGTGCCAGACCATCTTTCCAGACACTGGGTTTATTTTTTTATAGCAGCACTGGACCAGCTGTACTGGGTTTTTGGAACGCTTGCGGGCGCCATAGCAGGAACCATGATCCGGTTTGATACTTCTGGTATGGATTTTGCCCTGACTGCCCTGTTCACTGTGATTTTTATTGATCAATGGAAATCTTGTAAGGATCATGGGCCGGCATGTATCGGAGTTATTTCTTCTGTTTTGTGCGTTATTCTTTTTGGCAAGGATGTTTTTATCGTACCTGCCATGGTGGTGATTATTTCTGTCATTACCATTGGTTATTGGAAGAGTAAAGATAAGGAGGAACCAATTTGAAATATAATGTTATCAGTTATGCACTAATTACGCTGGCTATGATTCTGGCTACGGTGCTCACCCGGTTTCTGCCTTTTCTTTTTTTTCCAGCAGGAAAGAAAACACCAAAATATGTGATTTACCTGGGCAACACTCTTCCTTATGCTACCATAGGTTTATTAGTGGTTTACTGCTTAAGAGGAGTTTCTTTTACGGCCCATCCTTATGGCCTTCCTGAGGCTCTTTCCATCGCAGTCATAGCTGTACTGCATATATGGAAGGGGAATTCTCTTTTGAGTATCGGCGGAGGCACGGCTCTTTATATGGTATTGATTCAAACTTTTTTTAAATAACCGGGGAGCATGGAGGCTAGAAAAAGATATCTGAATCCTTTTCTTTGTGAAAAATGGAGTGAGATATCTTTTTTGTTAAGATAATAGACTCTTGTTTATTAAAAGATAAATAAAATGCCATAGTCAATTTATGGATACGTTGACAAATAGTTACAAAATATCGTATAATGAAAAAAACCATTTATGAAATGTCATGGTTCACATTTATCAAAGATGAGACAAGGAGCATAAGACTATGAAAACACCGGGGGATAAGAAGTGGAATCGGAAGACCCAAAAGGCAAAAGGAATGGGGTTGGGTAAGAAAAAGAATGGCGGAGCATCAATTAAGGCAAAATTATCTGTGAAATCATTGAAGATGAAGATGCTGATGTTTATTATTGCAATTATTCTTGGTCTTTCCGTGACCAACATGATTGTCAGTATTTCGGTAAGTTATGGTGGTATTACAGATGTTGTAAAGAGTGATCTGGAAGCAACAGGAAAGCTGGTAAATAATCTGATTGTTCAGAATTTAGACCAGATGAAGGTCAGCATTGAAGCCAGTGCTCAGGGAGGAAGCTTAAAGTCAATTAACTCCAGAGTGGTTACAGAGTACTTAAGTAATCAGTGTACCCTTTATGGTTATAAAGATCTGGAGGTAATCAGTAAGGAAGGCGTAGTAACCCGCAGTGCCAGCGGGGAGCACATCGGAGACAGCTTCGCAGGTATGGATTACATAACAAAAGCATTAAACGGACAGACCACTATTTCAACTACGGAATATGACAGCAACAATGCTCTTGTAATCCGGGTGGCTACTCCTTATGATTTTGGAATTCTTGTAGGTACCTATGACGGAAGTGTGTTAAGCAATCTGATTAAAGACTTTAAAATTGGTAAAACAGGAAATGCATTTCTTTTAGACAGTACCGGAACTTTGATCGGCGGCAACAATGCGGATCTTGTTCAGGAACGTAGCAACATGATTGAAAAAGCAAAAACTGATTCTTCCTACGCTTCCATTGGCAAGATGTTTCAGAAGATCTCATCCGGCGGCACCGGAATCGGTAAATATGAGTATAAGGGTGTAAGCAGATACTGCTACTACAGCCCCATAAGCGGCAGTGATGGCTGGTCACTTGGAGTTGTAGCACCGATTCATGAAACCACTACCTCAATTTACAATGTAGTGTTAGGTATGGGAATCCTTCTGGTTTTATCAATTGCTGCAGGCTGTTTCCTGGCTTTCTGGTTTGCAGGTTCCATTGCAAGTCCCATATCAGCAATTGCAGACAGAATGAAGCTTTTATCCAATGGAGATTTAACCAGCGATGTTCCCGTTATAAAACGGAAAGATGAGATCGGAATGCTTGCTGAGGAAATCGGCAATTATGTTACCAGTGTCAGAGTGTATAACAATACCATTGCGGCATCTATGGACAAGATTGCTTCCGGTGATTTCCGCCGTTCCCAGGATATGAACTTTAATGGCGATTATGTTGTAATTCAGGAAGCCATAATGAAGGCGGAAGATATGCTTTCTAATACTATGCAAACCATCAATATGTCTGCAGATGAGGTTGCAAAGGGCAGTGCCCAGGTATCTCAGGGTGCACAGAATTTAAGCCAGGGTGCAGTGGAACAGGCTGCTTCCGTAGAGGAGTTATCTTCTTCCGTTAATGAGATATCAAACAGCCTTTTAAATACGGCTAAGACAGTGGAAGGCATTAATAGCCAGGCCGGACAGGTTGGTAAGGCTATGGAAGACGGCAACGCACAGATGCAGGTGATGATGCAGTCCATGGAACAGATCACCAGGAAATCCAAGGAGATTGAAAAGGTCAACAAGCTGATTGAAGATATCGCTTTCCAGACTAACATTCTTGCACTGAACGCAGCTGTCGAGGCGGCAAGAGCAGGAGAAGCAGGAAAAGGGTTTGCTGTGGTTGCTGATGAAGTACGTAATCTGGCAGGTAAAAGTGCCAATGCTGCAAAAGACACTTCAAGTCTGGTAGCAGATACCATTACAGCAGTTGAAAAGGGAACAGGAGTTGCTTCTTCAACTGGGGAGACCTTAAACGGCATTCTGGTGGAGACAAGAAATATGGTAACAGCCATTGAAAAGTCTGCCAACGAACTGCAGGAGCAGAGTGATAAAGTAACTCAGGTAACGGTTGGAATTGAACAGATTTCATCTGTAGTACAGAGTAACTCCGCCACAGCAGAGGAGAGTGCTGCAGCCAGTGAGGAGCTTTCAGGTCAGGCAGAGAATTTACGGGAGTTAATGAGTAAGTTCCGTCTTCACTAATAAATAACAGGCAATAATTCCATAATAACCGCAAAGGTACGTCGTGTGTAAACCACGTATCTTTGCGGTTTCGTTTTGGCTGCCAGCTGTTAGAAAAAACCGCAGGTGCACAAACAGTCCAGATCTGCTATAATGATAAAAGCGGAAAACTTTTAGAGGTATTTTGACAGTGTGAAGGGGGAAATTCGGTGAAAGTGGGACGGTGGGGATCAAAAAAGCTGCATGAGAAGTGGCTTTCTTTTACGTTAAAGCAGAAGATTAAGACAATCGCAGCCATGGTTATTCTGATCGTGGCACTTTCCATTATATTTAATATTGTAATACTTGACTTTGCGCTAAACGGATTCAATCAGATTCTTGAGGATAATTCCAGGTGTCATGATTATCAGGCGGCCATGGAGGAGGAGACCAGGGCGTTTAAAGAATACGTAAAGGATCGTTCAGATGAGAGCAGAGTATTATTTGAAAAAGCCTGTGCACGGACAGAACGCAGTGTTTTGGAACTGCCTTTTGATTATGACCGGGTAGGAACAGAACGATATTCAATAACCTGGTCCATCCGTAATGGTTATGAAAATTACAGAAAGTGGAGAGATTTATTCCTTTTGGGTAAAGATGAAAACGGTTTTTCCATAACCCAGTATATTAATGAGCTGTACCGTATTTATCGAATGCAGGATTATCTTTCGGACTACGGCAAACGTCTGGTACAGAGTACACTAAGAGAAGGCTCCGATGCCTATCATACCAAAGTACCAATTTTATACCGGTTTCCGGTCATAATTCTGGTACTTGCAGTGTTAAGCATCAGCGGAACCTTTTATGTAAGCCGCATGATGCACCGTGATATGGTGGTTCCCGTGGTGCGTCTGGCGTGTATTTCCAGAAAAATTGCGGGAAATGATTTCAGTAATGAGGATGTGGAAATTGAAAATCAGGATGAAATTGGAGAACTGGTACGTGCCTTTAATAAGATGAAGCACTCCACCAACCAGTATATTACCACATTAAAAGAGAAAAATGAAATGGCAGATCTTCTTCACAAGGAAGAAATTGAGAAGATGGAGATCGAAAAAAGACTGGATGCAACCAAACTTGAGCTGTTAAAAAATCAGATTAATCCCCATTTTCTGTTTAATACCTTAAACATGATTTCCTGTATGGCAAAGTTAGAGGATGCAGGGACAACGGAGCGTATGATTGAATGCCTGGGTAATTTATTCCGGTACAACTTAAAAACACCGGAATCGGAGGTGCTCTTAAAAAAGGAGCTTCAGGTAGTGAGTGACTATATGTATTTACAGCAGATGCGGTTTGGCACCAGGCTCCATTATGACATTCAGTGTCTGGTGGACAGCAGCCGGATCATGATTCCCACCTTTACGCTTCAGCCTCTTGTTGAGAATGCAGTGGTACATGGCATTTCAAAAAAAGAAGAGGGAGGAACTATAAGAATCCGGATCTGGGAAAGAAATCAGAAAATTATAATATCCGTTGCAGATACAGGGGTGGGAATGAGTGAGGAAAGTTTAGGAGAATTAAGAGAAGCCCTGGCAATTCATTCCACTGCAAGAGTAGGAATCGGAGCGGGCAACATTTATCAGAGAATTCATCGTATGTACGATGGAGGGGATTTTCAGATATACAGCAGACAGGGGCATGGAACGGCAGTACTGCTTACCATACCAGTCAGACTGTGACAGAGGGAGCTTATATGTATCGGGTACTGATTGCAGATGATGAATTAATAGAAAGAAAGGTGCTTTATAAAACCCTGACAAGGGAGCTGGGAGACCAGTGTACAATCTGGCAGGCAGCAAATGGAAGAGAGGCGCTGGAATTATTTGATGAGCATGACATCCAGATTGCGGTGCTGGATATTGAAATGCCAGGGATCAACGGCATTGAGGCGGCACAGGAAATGCGGCGGCGCAAAAGTTCCTGCAGTATTATTTTTCTGACCGCTTTTGATGATTTTTCTTACGCCAAGAAGGCCATTGGAATCCGGGTTCTTGACTATTTATTAAAGCCCTGTAAAGAAGAGGAACTGATTGGTGTGCTGGATGAAGCCATGCGTCTGGCTGACAAGGCTCTGCTGGAAGAGAAGGGGGAGGAAGTGCAGACAATCATGGAGCCTGTATTCAAACCCTCTGCTGAATTGAACGCAGGGGATGGGCAGATCAGGCTTCATAAAGTAGCAGAGGCTATACGGCAATACATGGAGGAAAACTATGTCCGTGACTTATCCATGCAGGATGTGGCAAGGGTGATGAATTATTCAGAAGCATATTTTTGTAAACTGTTTAAACAATGTTTTGATAAAAATTTTACAACATATCTTACGGAATGCAGAGTGGAAGCTGCAAAAAAGCTTTTGACAGAGCCCATGGTCAATGTAAAGGAGATCGGAGAAGCTGTAGGATATAATGATTCCAATTACTTTGCAAAGGTATTTAAGAGGGTTACCGGTATCAGCCCAACAGAATACCGTATGAGCATATTCAACAGAAAATAGGGGCGAATATTGTTGAATATATAAAATTTTAACCGTTTCCTTGCGAAAAGTTGCCGGATATAATAAAATATGTTAATAGGATGTTAAAAAGAGACAGAATTCTATTATGACAGCGTTAAGGAAGGACGGGGTTTATGAGAAGGGAACTACCAGGTGTATTGGTGGGTGTTGTTATGGCAGTAGTTCTTTCTGGCTGCATAGGACCGGAACAGCCAGTTACGATTGGGGATTTAGATATGAATACCCCTGAATATGTATTTACCTATGCGGAAAACCAGGCAGAAGACTATCCAACAACTCAGGGAGCATATAAATTTGCAGAACTGATCAGCCAGAAAACCAATGGAAGGATTTTAATCAATGTCCAGGCAGGCGGGGTATTGGGAGATGAAAAGTCAGTATGCGAGCAGCTTCAGTTTGGTGGCATTGACTTTATGAGAATGTCCTTGTCTCCGCTGGCAGAGTTTGTACCCAAGCTGAACGTACTGCAGCTTCCCTATCTTTACCGGGATGCGGACCACATGTGGCAGGTGCTTGACGGAGCCATTGGAAAGGATTTCATGAATTCCTTTGAAGGTTCCAATCTGGTGCCTTTGTCCTGGTATGATGCCGGTGCCAGAAATTTTTACAATTCCGTCCGCCCCATCAGGAAGCTGGAAGATATGAAAGGGCTTAAAATCCGTGTTCAGGAATCAGAGATGATGATTGGGATGGTGGAAGCACTGGGAGCAAGTCCTGCACCGATGTCTTATGCGGAAGTTTATTCCGCCCTGCAGACCGGAGTAATTAACGGTGCGGAAAACAACTGGCCTTCCTATGAATCCACCAGTCATTATGAAGTGGCAAAGTATTACACCATTGACGAACATAACCGCGTACCAGAACTTCAGCTTTGTTCACAGCCTACCTGGGACAAACTATCTGCGGCGGATCAGGAGATAATTAAAGAGTGTGCACTGGAGTCGGCAGAGTATGAAAGAAGGCTGTGGTCAGAACGTGAAAAAAAATCGGAGGAAAAGGTACGCCAGGCAGGGTGTCAGATTATAGAGCTGTCGCCGGGCGAGAAGCAGAAATTTCAGGATGCAGTAAAGCCTATGTATGAGAAGTACTGCAGTGATTATATGGATATTGTGGATGCAATTATAAATACTGGAAAATAAGAATGGCCCAGCCGGATGTCTTTTGGATATCCGGCTGGGTTTTTCTTTTGGGAATCACTGCTTTTTATCTTTCACCTTTGCTTTGGGAAGATAGGGGTAGAGATCCTGGTATGCTTCCCGTTCTTCATCTGAGGCCGGTTCTGCCGGTATCAGTCCGGTTAAATCCATGGAGGAACAGGCCTGAATGTCAATGTCATAGTTGTTTTTTGCAGTGACCCGTTCCGCCTTCCCGGCAGAGTCTTTATTTTTATCTGATTTCATATCAAGTCTCCTTTCCTTGTGATTGTTAGTCCCTTTTTAGTGTGAGAAAATCTACTGTAAATATTCATGGTTTCGTAAAGTCTCCTTTGGCGTTATAATATTGACCAAACGTTATTGAATAAGGGCGATTTGTCCGTAAATAGATTACAGGGGGATAGTTTATGAAAATTGCCTTATTAATTGATCAAAGGCTTAAAATGATTGTCGAAGGAACGGAGTATAATATGATTTTATTATACCCCGAAATACGGGAGAACTCTATAAAACTTTTAAAATATGCTGCTTTTTTTAATGGAAAACCTTATGTTTTCAACATGAGGGAGATTTTGTATCTGGAATCTTATTATCGGAAAACAAGCATTGTGGTAAAAAACGAAAAAATGCGGATTAAGGCAAGGCTGAATGAAGAGGAAGGAAAGCTTCCCAAAGACTGGTTCACCCGTATCAGCCGCCATGATATCGTCAATATGCAGCATATTAAGACTGTAAAAGGGGATGAGGTTGAAATGGCCAATGGAGATGTTTTGTATATCAGCCATAGCAGAAGAAAAGAATTTGTTAAGAATTACAGAGCTTATTTAAAATTAAATGATAGATTGATTTAAAGCGGAAAACGACACGATAATGACAAAAAGTGCACACCCCATTGTCAGGGGCATAGTCAGGTGTTATTGTTAATGCAATGCAAATACTTCCAAGATCGGCTTTCCTATCTAATTCGATTCTGTTATTCGTAATCCAATTGCAGACAGCGAAAATTCAGCCGATTTCGCTGTCTGTTTTTCTTTGTCTTATGTGACAGGCATATCTTTGGAGAATTCTTCTAAAATGCTAAACCGCCTGTAGATCCGTCTATAGATCAGGACTGAAAGAAAAAGAAACAAAATTCCGGCTGCGAACAAAATCCGGCTTATGATAAAGGCTCTGGGCTGGATTAAGAAAGGGGATCCCATTGCATTTATCTCCTCCTCACTATATCCCGCATCCGATAAGTATCTATGAAAATATGGAATCAGTTTCTGCTTCATAGGTATTACCTGACCGTCAATAAATATTTCCATCCGGGGTTTTTGCCCCCCCTTTAAGAATGCATAAGTTTCATCTGTCAGTCTGTCAAAAGATAAATTCTGGTCATGGTCTGTTTTCAGTCCCAGATAACCGCCGTAAAAAGGAATGATATAGTAGTTACCGGAGTTTTTCTTTGGAACGATGATTCCTTCGCTGTTTTTCTCGTAAGTGGTATCAGAGGCAAAATAGTCCAGTGCATAAACCACATTACCTTCAACATGACTCCCGATTTTGATTTCTCTTCCATTCAAAAGATCTTCAAACGTGACGGGAGGGAGAAATGATGTAATAAAGCCAGAGAAAGAGAGCAGGATGAGAATCATGCCTGCTGTAAATAGTATTAAAATACTGCCATTAATAGACTGCATTATCTTATTCATTGGTTAATAAACTCCTTCTCCATAAGTTTATACAATGACATGGTAACAAAAACAATAATAAATGTCAAGAAGTATAAATATATGAAACCAAAAAAATAAAAAGCCGTTTTTATGAAACGTTTAATATTTGTATATTGACAATTAATTAAAAATCTGAGTTAATAAATAAAAAGATCTCTGGAGGAAATAATGGCGACAATTAAAGAGCTGGCAAAATGCTGCGGCGTATCAGTGGCTACAGTTTCCAATATTTTGAATAATAAACCTGGTGCCAGTGATAAAACCAGGAAGCTGGTTTTGGAAATGGCAGAACAGCTAAATTATACGCCCAATATTGTGGCAAAAAATTTAAAGATGCAGAAAACCAGAAGCATCGGTGTAATTGCTGAAGATATGACTATCTTCAGCATACCGGATATTATTGACGGAATCACGGATTATTGTCAGAAGCAGGAATACCAGATTCTCTTAACCAATCTAAGACTGTTTAAAAAATATAATGATACTTATTATAACAAAGACGATTATTATGAACTGGTCAGGCAGGAAATTAAAAAGCTGATGGAAAAGCAGGTAGAGGGAATTATCTATGTAGCAGCTCATGAGCGTGTGATTCATTGCATACCGGATAACCTGCCAATTCCAGCAGTTATGGCATACGGATATTCCAAAAGCAGGAAGATCCCCTCTGTTGTGGTGGATGATGTCAGTGGAGCAGCTGCTATTGTAACGTATCTTCTGGATCAGGGACACAAAAAGGTGGGGGTCATAACCGGAAAGCCGGACAGCCTTCATGCCCAGGCCAGGCTGGTGGGATATCAGCAGGTTTTATTCCAGAATAAAATTCTTTACGATCCAGGTCTTGTGGCAGAGGGTGACTGGACAAGAGAGTCCGGATACCGCTGCGCCGCTGAACTTCTTGAAAAAGGGGTTTCTGCCATATTTGCAATGAATGATCTGATGGCAGGCGGGGTTTACGACAGGGTGGAGGAATTAAAACAGACCATAGGCGATGAAATATCCGTTGCCGGATATGACGACAGAGAACTTTCAGGATACTACCATCCGCCCCTGACAACAGTCAGTCTGCCGCTCCATGATATTGGATATAAGGCCAGCGAGTGGCTGATCGAACTGTTAAATGGAGGAGAGCTGGAACATACAGAGGAAAATGTATGCGCGGTGGAATGTATGCTTCTGATGCGGAAGTCAGTGAAAAATATCAAATAGAATTTAAGTATTTATTAGAACGTTTATCTGTTGTTAAACACAGGCAGACGTTCTTTTTTTATGCTGAAAAGAAAATTCGACAGAATTAAACAAGAAATTATATAAAATTACATGGTTAAACGATTTAAATACTACTTAAAATTATGCAAAAATACTTTACATTACCCTTTTCATGTGTTAGTATGCAATCATATATATGAATTTTAGTAAAAATCAAGCATCGTGAACAGAGATAAACACAAAAAGAGCCGGATTAGTCAAAAAACATATGAAACGTTTAATAAGCCGGCAATACCTCCCTGGGGGGAGTTTTTTAGAATCATGCAGATGGCAGAATCTGTGTTGATAAGAAAGAATTAAGAAGGAGGATTCATTCATGAAAAAAAGAGTATTGGGGGCTCTTGCATGTGCAGCCATGGCAGTGATACTGGCAGCAGGCTGCAGTGCTAAGGGCAGTTCGGGTGAAGCAGAAAGCAAAGGAGCCTCTGCTGGAAAAAAGTCAATGGAGGTGGCAGGCAGCGATGTCACTACCATAAATGTATGGACATTTATTGAATTGCATCAGGACTTTTACGTTAACATGGCTGAAAAGTGGAATGAGGCACATCCGGATAAAAAGGTGAAGCTGGTGTTAAGCAATATGCCATACGATGACATGCATAATAAGCTGTCTCTTGCATTAGAATCGGGAGAAGGGGCACCTGATGTTGTTGACATTGAGCTTGGTAAGTTTCCGGCCTTCATGGTTGGCAATATTGGATTAATGGAACTGAATGATGTGATCGATCCTTACCGCGATAATATTGTAAAATCCCGTCTTGGAATCTATTCCAAAGATGGAAAGGAATATGGTCTTCCCACTCATGTAGGTACTACGGTGGCATTTTACAATGAAAAGCTTTTGAAAGATGCAGGAATCAATTATCAGGACATCAAAACCTGGGATCAGTTTAAAGAGGCCGGAGTGAAATATCACGAAGCCACTGGAAAGTATTTCTCCTGTGTGGAGACATCGGCTTCCTGGATGGTTAACCTGATGCTGGCTCAAAAAGGCGGAGATTACGTTGATGAGAAAGGAAATTTAAACTTAAACAGCAAGGAACTGACAGAAGTATTGGAATACATAAAAGGAATGCAGGAAACTGGAGCTTTTGCAACTGTTCCGGGAGGACAGCCGGATAATGAAGAGGCTTATCCTTCCTACAATACAGGAGAGTATGCCGTGCAGATCATGCCGTTCTGGCAGACATCCAGATTTGTAAACTACATGAAAGACTTAAAGAAGCAGGTTGCTATCTCAACCGTGCCTGTCTGGAATGAGAATGATAAAGAGGTAGCAACTATCGGCGGAGGCGGTACAGGAACCGCTATTGTAAAATCAGGCAAGAATGCAAAGCTGGCTGCGGAAGTTATGGCTTATATCAAGCTTTCCGAGGATTCCAACCGTGAAGTATGGAATGTGCTTGGATTTGATCCTGTTAATACGGCAGTGTGGACGGATAAGTCCCTGACCCAGAATCCCGATAACCAGTTCATTCAGTATTTTACCAATTACCCCTTTGATACTCTTTTAAAAACAAAGGACAGCATCGGACTTTTAAGAGCGTATACCGATGAGAAGTATCCTTCTATCAACAATGAATTGTGTACTGTAACCTTAAACAGTATTTTTGAGGATGGTAAGGATGTAAAAGAAGTCCTTGATTCTTCCCAGGAAACCTTAAAAAATGAATTTAAAAAATAAGATCAGGAACGCCGCAGGGAGTGATACCCCTGCGGCTGCTGTGTAGAAATCATTACTGGAAGGAGGACAAAATGAAGAAATTCTTCTATTCAAAAAAAATAGCTCCTTATGTATTCATCTGCCCTTTTGTTATAACCGTGCTGTTGTTCTGGTTAGTTCCTGTCTGCAACGGGGTACTTTTAAGTTTTCAGGATGTATTGAAAAATAAATGGGTAGGCTTTGATAATTATTCCAGACTTTTAACGGATAAAATATTTAGAAAAGCTTTATGGAACAGTTTTAAATACATGACCGGAACACTGATTTTACTGATTCCATTTCCCATGCTGTTTGCAACCATGTTAAACAGCAGGTGGATAAAAAAGACGGAGTTTTTTAAGTCTGTGTATTTTATACCGGCTCTTACCTCGGTTGTAGTTGCAGGTACCATATTTAGGCTGATGTTTGGAGAATCTAACACCTCTTTGTTTAATCAGGTCCTGGGAATGCTGGGTGTTAGTCCGGTTAAATGGTTAAAAGGGGCAGGCACAAGCTTTTTTGCCCTTCTTCTCCTGGCTTGCTGGAGATGGACCGGCGTAAATATTTTATATTTTCTGGCAGGCTTACAGAGCATACCCACGGATTTATATGAAGCAGCTTCCATAGACGGTGCGTCCGGCTGGCAGCAGTTTATAAAAATCTCAGTTCCCCTTGTAAAGCCCACCACCGTCTATGTACTGACCATCAGCATCTATGCCGGTCTTTCCATGTTTTTAGAGAGCAATATGCTGTTTAAAGGAAACAATTCTCCCAATAACATCGGACTTACAATCGTGGGATATTTATACAGACAGGGAGTGGAGAAACGGGCGCTGGGTTATGCATGCGCAGTTGGTCTTATTTTACTTCTTGTAGTTATGATTGTGAACTTAATTCAGTTGAAGGTTACTGGAACGTTTGAAGAGGGGAGGGACTGATATGAGCAGAGGCATGAAAAAAAGTGGGGTAACCGTTGTTTTTTATTTCTTCTTTACCCTTCTTGCTGTGGGTATTTTTCTTCCCATCTGGGTCCTGTTTGTGGCCAGCTTTAAACCGGGAGGGGATCTCCTCCAATATGGCCTGAATCTGGACTTAAACGTTTCCAGAATGAATCTGGATAATTATGTTCTGCTGTTTTCAGGGCAGCATGAATACTGGAGATGGTTTTTTAACAGTATTACTCTGACTGTGATCACAGTGGTTGGCACGTTGCTTATCAGCTCTTTTGTGGGATATGGTTTTGCTGCCTACGATTTTAAAGGAAAAAAATTTCTGTTTATTCTGGTGCTCCTTATTTTATCCATTCCTCTGGAAGTTGTTATGCTGCCCCTGTATAAACAGATTTCCTCTTGGAAGCTGATGGACAGCTATACAGCGATTGTTCTGCCATTCCTGGCTCATGCATCAACCATCTTTTTCTTCCGGCAGTATCTGCTTAGCATTCCAAGGTCGTTGATGGAAGCGGGGAGAATTGACGGTGCTACGGAGTACGGCATCTTTTACCGGCTTATTGTTCCGCTTATGAAACCAGCGTTTTCTGCTATGGCAATCTTAAATGGAATGAATGCATGGAACAATTATCTATGGCCTCTGCTGGTAATCCGGTCTTCGGATAAATATCCACTGACGTTAGGCTTAAACACACTGATTAATCCATATGGAGATAATTACAGTCTTTTAATCGTGGGTTCCGTTTTTTCTGTCATTCCAATTTTTCTGCTTTTTGTCGCATTTCAAAAGTATTTTATCGAAGGGATGATGGCAGGTGCAGTAAAAGGCTGACCATATTTTGGCAAATATGCCAAGTGAGACTCATTTTAAGATTAGTGAAATTTAGACAGGGTGAAGACTCTCGATTTACAAAATTCAAATCCTCAGGACAGAGATGTTCAGGGGATTTTTTGCCGTTACAGGGTAATGGGGCATGGAAAAAGATTTTTTAGCTGCCATGCCTCAAATAGTATAGAACGGAAAATCGGAGATAAGTGGCAGAGGGATGAAAAACAAATTATTAATGCCTCATTTTATTTAAAATAGTAATGATTAGGTGGTGGTGAAATTTACTTCTTCAAATCTTATAGAAAACGTTTTCCTCGTTTTAACTTGATGTACACATCTGGAGACGTTATAATAGAAATGTTACAAAAGATAAAAGGATTAAGTCCTGTTACATACAGAAATGGAGGGAACTATGGCTGGAATAGAATTGACAGGCAGACGTTTGAACCAATACATAGAAAATTACGTAGTATTTGATTTTGAGACAACGGGAGTGGATACACAGGAAGACTCCATTATAGAGATATCTGCAGTGAAAGTAAGGAATCATGTAATAACGGATCAGTTTAGCAGGTTAATTAATCCGGGGACTCATATACCGGCAGGTGCAACAAAAATTAACGGAATAACAGATGAGATGGTAAAGGAAGCGCCCAGGCTTATTGAGGTTCTGCCGGAATTTCTTTCTTTTATAGAGGGAGAAGTTTTAATCGGGCATAATATTCAGTCCTTTGATCTGCTTTTTTTATATAGGGTATCGGAAGAACTTCTGGGAATATCGTTACCCAATGATTATATTGATACCTTATATATGGCAAAGGAACGTCTGCCCCAGTTGTATCGCCACCGGCTTACGGATATTTCCGAACATTTTAATATACCCACAGAAGGGGCACACCGGGCCCTTTTAGACTGCATGATGAATCAGCAGTGCTATGAGCAGATGGGAAAGCTTCCCGGGACAGGGGAAGAATTCATATGTCCCCAGTGTGGCGGCTTATTAAAGAAAAGAAACGGCAAATTTGGTGTATTCTACGGCTGTTCCAATTATCCCCAGTGCCGTTTTACAAAAAATGGATGAATTACGCTGACTATGTGATGCAAAGAAGACAGCCTGCATAGACTGTTGTACCAGAAAAAGGAGGGAGCGGTATGGAGGATAAAAATTTATATAATAAGGTCATGTTCATTGCACTTTGTTTAATTGTTGTATTGCTTTGTGCCGGAGTTTACAGTTACATAACAGGCAGTAATGATATAGATGTTCCCAGAGGGAAAGCACAGGTTGTAACAACGGAAGCGGCAGTTCCTTCCCCACTCCTTCTCTGACAGAAAGGGAAAATATGGAATTTAATATTGAGCGGGCATCTGGCGAAGATGCCGAAATGATGGCTGATATCATTGGAAAAGTATGGGATGACATTGATAACAAGCACTGGTTCGTCGCTGACGACAGTGAATATACTACCCGTATTCTGAAAGAAGGAAACGGTCTTGGATATAAAGCGGTGGAAAAAGATTCCGGCGTGGTTGCAGGGGTTTTTATTGTTGCGCTGCCTGGAATGAAAGAAGAGAATTTAGGCAGGGATATTGGGCTGGCACAGGAGGAACTTAAAAAGGTGGCGCATATGGAATCAGTGGCAATCCTTCCTTCCTACAGAGGTAATGGGCTACAGTATTCCATGATGCAGCGGGGAGAAGAAGATCTTAAAAAAATGGGCTACAAATATCTGATGTGTACCGTTCACCCTGATAATAACTATAGCAGAAATAATGTAATAAGGCAGGGATATGAAGTAGTTCTCACCAAGGAGAAATATGGTGGATATATTCGGGATATACTGTTAAAAAAGCTGTTTTAAGTGCATTTAGGTACAGCAGAGGAAAGGTGAGAAGGATGGACATAAAAGAAATGCTTAACCTGGTTAAAAACGGTGAGATGGGGGTAGATGAGGCACAGAAGATGTTAAAGGATCTGCCTTATGAAGATTTGGGATATGCCAAACTGGATCATCACCGGGCTCTCCGCTCAGGCTTTGGAGAAACAGTTTTCTGTCAGGGTAAGCCAGATGAATATCTGGTGCAGATCTACAGAAAATTCGTTGAACGGGACGGAGAGGTCTTGGGAACCAGAGCCACTAAAGAACAGTTTGAGTTAGTGAAAGAGGCAGTTCCTGAAGTTACCTACGATCCTATTTCAAGAATTCTCAAGGTAGAACGGAAGAATAAAGAAAAAACCGGCTGCATTGCAGTCTGTACGGGCGGTACTGCGGATATACCGGTTGCGGAGGAAGCAGCCCAGACAGCGGAATATTTCGGTTCTTACGTGGACCGGATTTATGACGTGGGTGTGGCGGGAATACACCGCCTGTTGTCTAATCGGGAGCGGATTGGACAAGCCAACTGCATTGTGGCAGCGGCCGGAATGGAAGGGGCTTTGGGAACTGTCATAGCAGGGATAGCGGAATGCCCGGTAATAGCGGTACCCACATCTGTGGGATATGGGGCAAGCTTTCATGGATTATCAGCACTTTTAACCATGCTCAATTCCTGCGCGAATGGCATTTCTGTAGTAAATATTGACAATGGGTATGGGGCAGGATATATTGCGACACAGATTAATCGACTGGCGGTAAGATAAAATGAAAAAAATATTATATTTGGAATGTAATTCAGGAATCAGCGGTGATATGACGGTGGGAGCTCTCCTGGATCTGGGTGCGGATAAAGAAGTACTGGAGAAAGCGCTGGATAGCCTTAATTTAAGTGGATACCATCTTCATTTTGGAAGAACTAAAAAATGTGGACTGGATGCGTACGATTTTGATGTTCATCTGGAGACGGAGCATAGGCATAGCCATGAACATGAACACGATCATAATCACGATCATAATCACGATCATGAGCATAGTCATGAACACAATCACATTCATGAACACGATCACAGCCATGAACATGATCATAGTCATGAACATGACCACAGCCATGAAAATCATCAACCTCATGAACATAGGAACATAGGTGATATATATAAAATTATAGATCGTCTGGCAGCCGATGAACGGGTAAAAGCCATGGCAAGACGGATGTTTGATATAGTAGCGGAGGCAGAGGCTAAAGCTCATGGAATTCTTTTGGAAGAGGTACATTTTCATGAGGTTGGAGCGATTGATTCAATCATTGACATTATCAGTGTTGCTGTCTGTGTGGATAATCTGGGAGTAGATAAAATCGTTGTATCACCTTTGGCAGAGGGATTTGGAAGTGTACGCTGCCAGCATGGAGTGATTCCTGTTCCTGTACCAGCTACAGCGAATATATCATCGGCATATGGTTTAAAACTGCGTCTGACCGATAATGAGGGAGAGATGGTTACCCCTACCGGTGCGGCGATTGCGGCGGCTTTAAAAACAGAAGACAGACTGCCGTCATCCTGTCAGATTCTTAAGACTGGAATGGGGGCAGGGAAAAAGGAATTTAAGCAGGCCAATATTCTTCGCGCCATGATTCTTTCTGAGGAGGAAGATTCGTCAGGAGATGAGATGTGGGTTTTGGAGTCCAATATTGATGACTGCAGCGGTGAGGCACTTGGCTTTGCCATGGAGTCTCTGCTTGACGCAGGTGCGGCCGATGTCTGGTATACACCAATCTTCATGAAAAAGAACCGGCCCGCATATATGCTTTCTGTCATCTGTAAAAAAAACCAGATCGAATCCATGGAAGAGATCCTGTTTATTCAGACGACAACCATTGGTATAAGACGACACCTTGTTAACAGAACGGTTCTGCCTCGTGAAAAGAGAACGGTGATGACACAATGGGGAGAAGCAGAGATTAAGGTGTGTAAATATAAAGACAGGGAATTTTATTATCCGGAATATGAGAGTGTAAAAGTCCTGTGCCGAAAGAGCGGTTTGGATTACCAGACTATTTACCGGAATCTGCAAAGGGAGGAATAAGATCATATGGATGAAAACTTATTAAGTCTCAGGGTAAAACTGGAAGAGGCGATGGCGGAGTACGCCAAAGAAGACATCTGTCTTGCTTTTTCCGGTGGAGTTGATTCCAGTCTCCTGTTGAAAGCTGCGGCAAAAGCGGTGGAAAAGACGGGGAAAAAGGTGTATGCTGTTACATTTGACAGCAGGCTCCATCCATCCTGCGATCTTCAAATTGCTTCCAATGTGGCAAAAGAGCTGGGAGGAATTCACAAAATAATTACTGTAGATGAGTTGGAGCAGGAGGAGATTCGCTTCAATCCAGTAGACCGATGTTATTTATGCAAGAAAAAGCTGTTTTTGAGTTTGAAGGATTTTGCAGGGGAAAGAAATATTCCTGTTATTATGGATGGAACCAATGAAGATGATATGCATGTGTACCGTCCTGGTATCAGAGCTTTAAAGGAGCTGGGAATCATCAGCCTTCTGGCAGAGCTTCATATCACCAAGGCGCAGGTGAAGGCATTAGCTGCGGAATATGGAATCTCTGTGGCACAGAGACCATCTGCTCCCTGTATGGCAACCAGACTGCCATATAATACAGAAATAGATTATGATATTTTAGGAAAAATCGGTGAGGGGGAGGAATTTCTCCGATCCCGCTTTAATGGGAACGTACGGCTGCGGCTGCATAAGGATATTGTGCGGATTGAAGTGGATCAGGATTCTTTTGACAGTGTTTTAAAGGACAGGGATGCTGTGATCTCTTATTTAAAAGAACTTGGCTTTGCCTATATTACTTTGGATTTGGAAGGGTTTCGCTCTGGAAGCATGGATGTAGGGATTCAATAATTTGAAATTATTTACAGGGGGGGATAGTATGCATAAGTTAGGTATTTCAATTTACCCGGAACACAGCACAAAAAGTGAAATAGAAAACTATATGAAACTGGCATCAGAGTATGGTTTCAATAGAATTTTCACCTGTTTGCTGTCAGTTAAAAAATCAAAAGAAGAGATAATAAATGAGTTTGCAGAATTTATGGAACTTGCACACCAATACGGGTTTGAAGTTGCCGTTGATACGAATCCGGTGGTATTTGAATATCTGGGAGCGACTCCCTTTGAAATAAAACCATTTGCTGATTTAGGAGTCGATATTATTCGATTGGATGGACATTTCGGAGATATGGAAGATATTGCGATTACCAGAAACCCCTATATGATACCGATTGAATTTAATGGATCATCTAATATGGATCTGGATTTATTGGTGGAGCGGGGCGCTGATCGTTGGAATATTGTGACGTGTCATAATTTTTATCCGCAACGATATTCAGGGCTTGGCTGGAAACGATTTCTGAATCTAACTGAGAAATATAAAAAAAGCGGATTCAGGACAGCGGCATTTGTTTCAAGCCAGAATAAGAACGCTTTTGGACCATGGCCGGTAAAATCAGGGCTGCCTACCTGCGAAATCCACCGCGATCTCCCTATAGATTTGCAAATGAGGCATTTGTTAGCCACCAATATAATTGATGATGTAATTATAGGTAATTGCTTTGCATCAGAAGAAGAGTTAAAACTTATGTCTGAAGTGGATTGCAGTAAGATTACGTTTCATATTGAGACAGTGAAAGACTGTACAGAATCTGAAATAGAGCTTATATTTGAATACAGACATCTGTCAAGAGGAGATGCATCTGATTATATGATACGTTCGTCCTGGCCCAGAGAAACATATAGGAATAAAAGTATCCCTTACAGAGAAGCGAAGGGGGATTTCTTTCACAAAGGAGATGTGGTTGCGGTAAACGACAATCTGGCACATTACAGAGGAGAACTGCAAATTGTGCTTCAGGATATGCCAAATGATGGAGAAAGAAACCTGATAGGGAAAATACCGCCGGAAGAATGGATTCTGTTGGAATGTCTGCTGCCTGAATATGAATTTGGATTCATACATAACTGATTACTGCAAGAGTGAGGGATTTTCGGATCTTTCACTCTTGCAGTTGTTAATTATAAGTGGATTCCATATCTTTGATTTTTTCATAAAGCATATCATTTACTGGAAAGGTGATTTCTTATCGCTTCCAATTGTTCCAGAACAAGAGTTTTTAAATTATCTGGCTGAATGGATAATAAGGTTGTACCATAAATTATAAAATAACTGGCAATAAAATTCTCTTCCCCCTTGTTGTAAAAGCCTTTGATATAGTATTTTCCTTCTTCATGATACAACTCCATTGATGGATAATGTTCTTTGTGAAAGATATCTGCGCCTTTGTCAGAAATTTCAACTAAAAAGTCGGTTGCATCGTTATCTCGAAACATTTCATTAGAGGATATCAGCAATTCTGAAAGCGGCCGGGACAGGTACTGATCGGAGGACTTTACAGAATGGATTTTATCACATCGAAATACCTGGGGTTTTTTCGTTTGAAAATTATATGCGGTTGCATACCACTGTCCATAGGCAGAGGTAATATCAAAAAACTGAACATAATAGTGCTTCTGGGCTTCTCCCTTTGTGTAGCAGACTTGACATACCTTTTCATCAACAGCCATGTTTAAAATATCTTCTAAGCAGTTGCATTCATTTTTACTTTGATAACTTCCCAAACTAAAAATCAATTCCATTTTTCTCAGTTTATTGATTCGTTCCTCTGATATGCATGCTTCAAACTTTTGTTTTAACTTTTGGATATTCAGATGAAAAGGGGTTGATTGATATGAATTGAGCGTCTGCATAGAAAAATATAATGCGTGAACTTCGTCTATAGTAAAAACAATGGGAGATAATAACCGATTGGAAAGAATACCATAATACCCGTTTCGTCCTGGTGTTGAGTAAATAGGCATACCTATCTTTTCTAAAGACAGAATATCCCGAAGTGCTGTGCTTTTAGAAATGGAATATCGGTTCATTATATTAATAAGATTAAAAGACTTTTTATCGTTAAGATATATCATCATGTCATTAAGTCGTTCTGATTTTTTCATAGTTATATTTTTTAACCTCTTTTTAAATAAATGGTTTCATATATTGACACCATTATGTATTATACTACGGTTAAAAGCAAAAAGAAAGGAATAAAAAATTATGAAAAAACTATTTTTAGTATCATCCTTTGAGGATGTAGCTGATATATTCGAAGATTTTGAGAAAGATTTGAACGGCAAAACAGTCACCTTTATCCCGACTGCAAGTAAAGTGGAAAAAGTTGTATTCTATGTAGATGCAGGAAGAAAGGCACTAGAGAAGATGGGATTGATTGTTGATGAACTGGATATTTCGACTGCCACATCTGCTGAAATCACCACCAAAATAAGAAACAACAATTTCATCTATGTGACAGGGGGCAATACGTTTTTTTTACTACAGGAATTAAAAAGAACTGGTGCTGATCAAGTAATCATTGATGAAGTCAACGCTGGCAAACTTTATATCGGAGAGTCTGCCGGAGCAATGATTACATCAGCAAATATTGAATATGCAAAAGATATGGACAGCGTAAAGAAAGCGCCAGACTTAAAAAAATTTGATGGATTAGGGGTGGTGGAGATTTATCCTGTGCCACACTATACCAATCCCCCCTTTAAGAAAAGCGCACAGAAAATAGTGGACACCTATTCATCCACGTTAAAGTTATCACCCATTAGTAACAATGATGCCATAGTAGTTAATGACAACGAAATAGAAATAAAAAGCATATAATCTTAAATTATAACTGCAAGAGTGAGGGACTTTTGGATCTTTCACTCTTGCAGTTGTTTATAGATAAAATCAGGCGTAAGAATCTGGGCATAATTGGCATCATATTATAGTTGTATTACTGTGCACTTATGGTATCTGCAATGGACAGATGGCAAATGCGCTTTACTGGACCTCGTACAGCCAGGATAACGGATAATAAGACAATTGTTATGATAATGGTCATTTGTAAGTATGGAATATTCCATTGTTCACCCCAGTGAACAGTTACCAGTTTTGCGTACAGGAACTTATTCAGTATTAACCCGAAAACACTGCCGAAGATACACCCTGTAATCGCATAGGCCAAGGCTTCGGTAACAATCATATTTATCAGCTGGCGGTTACTCAGGCCGATAGCGCGAAATGCTCCATACTGTTTCATACGGGAGGAGACACTCATTGCAATGCTATTTATAATATTGAATATGGTAATTAAAGCAATCAAAGCCATAAAGCCATAGATAAACAATCCAAAGGAATAATACGAACCTATTACGCTGCGATTACCGGAGCGTTCGTCAGAAAAGGTGACATCCATACCAGTTGTTCTATGAATTTCATTCACATCAGCTTCCGTAGCGTTCTTAGATAGCTTCAAATCAATAATTGTATAATCCGTTTCTCCGGTCAGCTGCCGGAAGGTATTTTCAGAACAGATCATTGTTGCGACGTCAGTTGCATTGTTAAAGGGGCTGGAAGAGAGAGAGCCGACGATTTTTATATCCGCCGTTTGCTGCCCTATGTACAAAGTTGCCGTATCTCCAGTTTTTATGGTATTTTGCGGTTCAAAAACAATGAGTGCCGTATTGTTTTTATGTTGAACGGCATTCAAAGACCCATCCAGTAAATAATTCTTAGCCCATCTAAATTGGTTTTCCTCATAAGAAATCAAATCCACTTTTTTTTCCTGACCATTCACCGTAATCGGTACGCTGTAGGCAAACATTCGTCCGTATACCTGCTTAACTGCAGGATTTTCCTTAAGTTTTTCCAATAAATTATTACCAATGGAACACGTATTATCAGGGCTGACAATAGATAAATCCGGAGTCCACGGCTTCAAGGGTGTAAGGGAATGATGCATAAAATCAACCGTGACCGAAAACGCCAAAAAAAGAGTAATACTTAGTGAAAAGGAACCTACCATTAAAACAAAATTCTTTTTACTGGCTTTCGCATGATGGAAACCAAGAGCAGTATCAATCTTAAATAGTGTAGTATTTGCGGTTTTGCGCACAGGCTGCAGAGAATACGCATTTCCGGATACGGCTGCCAATGGCGAAACACTGGCAGCTCTTTTTGCCGGTGAACGAGCCGCCAGTAGAACCGTCAGGATACCTACACAGATACCGGCCATAATACTGGGCAGGCTTATTCCATATGCCGGCATTCCGGCAAAATATTCCGGACTGAGAAAACGTAGTGAGGCGCACAAGATCCAAATGATAAGGGTTCCCATAGAAATGCCAAGGGGTATTGCAAACTTACACCAACCCAGGGATTCCCTCCGGACGAATCTCATCAACTGCTTTGGTGTGGCACCGATACAGCGCATCATACCAAAAAATTCTGTGCGCTGTGCCACATTGCTATTTAGACTGCTGGCAATCATCATAATGCCTGCCATCAAAACTAATAGAAATAAAACAGCAGCGGAACTATAGATTTGCAGCATAAAAGAATTTCCGCTTTGACCAAGTAAGCCCAGCAGCTTCGTATTTTCCGAAACCTGTTCGTCCGAAAGTCCCAGTTGAGACTTCATATCAGCAATTGTACTTCGTATATTGCTATGAGTAGAAAACTGTACAAAAAAGATGCTGTTATACTCGGCAGGCTGACCATTTGATACTCCGGGATATAAGGAGCGAAATGCCTGGGTAGTCAGGCAAACTGCGTAGGAGTCCTCTTTCATTGTTTTAGCAGCATTTTTAGTAAAGCCAGAGATGGTAAATTCATAGCTGGTTCCGTCTGGTCCATTGACTGAAATGGGATCTCCGATTTGCAGGCCAAGCATTGTCTTTGCGTTTTCGGTGACCATAGCCTCATGGTCATTATGTGGAAACGCTCCGTCCCGAATATCCTGAGTTTGCATCTTAGTAATCCAGTCTTTGTCACTTCCCATTACAATCACATTTTTTCCAGAGACAGTATAGCCTTGTTCTCCCCTGAAATTCAGGACACCATACCAGGAAGATGCGGTTATCTCCGGTCGTGCAGAAATCAGGGTGGCTTGTTCTTCGTTTATATTTCGGATCATCACATGCCAGTTACCGTCCTCTATACGGGCCTGCATAATCTGGCTGCGTATAAACATGTCGGCCATACCAAAAATAGCTGTGACCAGAAACACCGCTAAGACAATGCAGAATACAGACATTCTGTTCTGCCTTTTATGGACTTTGGCTGAAATGGGAACAAGGTCAAGATAACTTTTCATTCTCTTTGCCTCCCAAATCCGTCAAAACACCATCCGAAACCCGCAGCACGCGATCTACTGAGGTGGTCAGATGATTGTTATGTGTAATCATCAGAATCGTTTGCTGATAAAGGCGGGATGCCCTGACCAGTAAATCAATTACATCCTGACTGTTTTTGCTGTCCAGATTTCCGGTGGGTTCATCCGCCAGGATCAGTTTGGGCCTTGTGATCAGTGCCCGTCCAATGGCAACACGCTGCTGCTGACCGCCGGATAATTGGCCAGGCAAGTGATGACGGCGTTCTAAAAGCCCTAAGACTTCTAAAATTTCATTCACAGCCGATTGATCGGGTTTTCTGTAATCCAGAAGAATGGGAAACATAATATTTTGCTCCACAGTCAATTCTGCAACAAGCTGGAAAGACTGAAATACAAAGCCGATATTACGCCGCCTGAAAATGGTACGCTGTTCTTCTTTCATGGAAAATAAATCATTTCCGTCCATATAGATATTCCCGGCAGTAGGGGTATCCAGGGCTCCAATACAATTAAGCAGCGTACTTTTACCGGAACCTGATTCTCCAACTACTGCAGCAAATTCTCCCTGTGCTAGTGTAAAAGAGACATCTTTCAGGGCATTTACCTGGTTTTCACCTTTCCCGTAGGTTTTTGATAAATGCCGTACTTCTAAAATCTCCATATTATTAGTACCTCCTTTCAAAAGAGAATAACAGGTACATCTTACAATCTGGTGAATAACAGCTTACAGTTACGTAAGGAAGGAAAGCGTAAAAACTGTCCCTTCCTGCAGTGCGCTTTGAACGGAGATAATGCCTCCCTGACCCTCAACAATGGCTTTTGCCAGTGACAGGCCCAGACCGATTCCCTGGGTATCCAGAGATTTTTTGCTGCGGTAAAAGCGTTTAAATACGTGATGTAAATCTTCCGGTGCAATACCGGAGCCATTATCTGAAATCATGATGCGCAGCATAGCAGGGTTCCGCTTCCAGGTAACGTGGATTTTTCCTCCCCCATCGGTATGATCCAAAGCATTTTTAACAATATTTCCAATCGCTTCGCAGGTCCACTGCTTATCGCAAATGAGGGTTTCTTCCGGTATTTCATCTACCATAATTTCTTTTCCCTCACGGGCTGCCCTTGTTGTCAGTTCACTGACAGCCTGGGCAATTAATTCCGATAAACGACAGCTTTCTTTTTCAAAGATAATACTGCCGGCATCTAATCGGGTTATTTTCAGCATGACCTGAATGAGTTGTTCCATACGTTTTAGTGCTAATTCTGTTTTTTGGGAGTATTCTATTACGGTTTGAACATGATCCGGTTCCTCAGAAATGATTTCATGATACATGGCTAGAGCCGCAAGTGGTGTTTTCAGCTGATGTGATATGTCTGAAATAGTACTTTTTAAAAAATCTTTCGCTTTCTTCTCCGCTTCGTTTTTTGACTGCAGGATTATAGCAAGCTGGTCTACACAGGCAAAGAGACGATATATGGTTCCTTCTTTCATTTGCGGCATGTGGTAAGAAAAATTGCCTTCTGTAAAATTGGTAATTACCTTTGCTGCCTTTAGATAGAGTTGCTCTCTTTTCCACAAAAAAATAAAGGAACCAACCAAAAGCAAACAGGATAGAATCACGCTAAAAAGCAGCATACAGTATATGGAAATCTTATGAAAATCATTAATGAAGGGAAGAAATTCAATTGCGGTATGCTCTGTTACACCTATATTAGCAAGCAGAGTCGCACCCTCCTGACTGCTTGTTGTACTGGTAATGGCTTTGGCAATTACATCTTTTGAAACACCCTGTTGGAAAAGAGAGGTCACAACAGCATTGTCGTGGGATAGAAACAGACCATGCATGGCTTTTACCTGAACAGCATTCAAACCAATGACAGAAAGAAAAATCAGCAAAACAAGAGTTAAAATAAACGCGGTATAATGTTTGATTTGCTTATCTTGAAAAAGGTTCATACAGACACCTCATTCCACTGATAACCAAAACCCCGGATGGTGATTAAATGCTCCGGCTGGGATGGATCAGCTTCAATTTTTTCACGGAGCCGGCGAACGTAAACGGATAGAGTATTATCGTCCACAAAGTCGCCTGTATTGTCCCACAGTTCATTTAAAATATGATTACGGGTAATGACCCGGTTAGAATTTCTTACTAATAAGCAGATAAGACGGTATTCTGCACTGGTTAAATCCAGAGTTTTTTCATTTAACAGCACCCGGCTTCCTAAAAGATCAATCCAAATATCACCACATTCTATTACAGTAAGGTTATTTCGACTGGATTTTCCCACTCGGCGCAGTAAGGCCCGAATCCGGGAACAAAGCTCACCCAGTTTAAAAGGTTTTGTTACATAGTCATCGCCGCCGCTGTCCAGCCCACGAATGACATTTACCTCTTCATCGGAAGCTGTTAAAAATAGAATCGGAATCTGATATCCCTGTTTTCTCACTTTTTCACATACTTCAAAACCCGTTCCATCCGGTAATGTCACATCAAGAATTAGTAAGTCATATTGATCGATTTTAGGTAAACAGCCTATGGCGCCTTCTACTGTACGGACAAGTTCAACATCAAAGCCATTGCGCTTTAATGAATATTTCAATCCATCTACTAAACTGATGTCATCTTCTAAAAGTAAAATCCGATTGCTCATCATACCTCCTCCTTTTGCTTCTGGGTTGGATTTAAGAAATATAATTGGATTCCATATCTTTGATTTTTTCATAAAGCATATCATTTATGGGAACAGGAAGACCGTGTTTAGCGGCAAGTCTGCGTACTGTGCCTGAAAACATCTCTACTTCCGATGGTCTGTGGGCGATCCCATCCTGACGCATGGATGGAACTCCCTCTGGTGAAAGGGTTTTTAAGAGTTCTATGTAAGCTTCCAGGTCGCTTTCTGTCAGGGTAATGCCTTCTTTTTGTGCTAGCAATATTACTTCTCTCATGGCTCCGACTAATGTATCGTATCGGGTACCTGGAGTAAGAGCCTGGGCATAATTGACCTCATATGCCATACAGGTCTGATTGATGCCAACGTTTAACATGAATTTCCCCCAAAGCCGTTTTAAAATATCGTTCTCGGTACGATAGGAGATTCTGGCGGAATCAAAATATCTGGTTAAGGCATCGAGCCGATTTTCCTGTCCCTTTATTCTGGTGCCAAGACATAATTCTCCGGACCTGGTATAGGTTAAATCGGTACCGAACTTCATGGCATCCATTCCCTGGGCGATACAATAGAGTACTTTTTCTTCGCCATAGCGTTTGCCTGCTATAGCTTCGCTGTCAATCCCGTTCATAACTGAGATTATGGTGGTATCAGGACCCACTGAGGAAGCTATTATATCTAGTGCTGATGGCAGGGCGTTGTATTTAACCGCTATAATTATCAAATCTGCTGGAAATGCTTTTTCAGGTGCTTTCATGGGAAAAGCCCAGGGGGTTCCATTTATTGTAAAAGTCATTTTCTGATAGCGCTCAATTCGTTTCTGGTCAGCAAGAAAATAGACGGAATCAGGTCCAAATGCAGAGCTGATCTGGCTTGCATATAACATACCTAGTGCACCCATTCCTACGATAGCAGTCTTTTTTATTTCTTTGTTCATGTTGTCCCTCCCTGGAATTAAATTACCAAAATATAAGTTATAAAATTAATCTTATCATAGATGCTTTGCTTTTGAAATATGAAGATCCATTATCTGGCAATCCAAAACTGAAACAAATCATTGTCTACGATATCTTCTATATTTAAAATATCTGATATTTCCATAATTCCTTTTTTTAATGTGGGATCTGCCATTCGCTTTGCTGATTCAGCAGCAATCAGTCCAGTAAATCTTCCTTCGTCATGTCCCCACGCATACAGGTTTTTCTTACCGGACTGAATAGACACGATAAAAATATCTGAACCAATTTTGGGATTCCTAAGTAATGTTTCTGCCATATTATATATTTTTTTATATTTTAACAATTTGAGAAGTCCAAGTTTATTTGCCCAATATAAGAATATAGTTATAATAGACTGATCAAATCCCAGATAAGTAGTAAATATCTTATCTTTATATTTATTATTTAACATATGCTGGTCAACAAAGTTAAAATTAAACGAATAAAATCGCTTCTGCATGCTCTCCATTTTGTTTTTTTTAGTAAATGGTCTCATATATCCATGAATGCGATGATTGTAGTTTTTAGTAAAATTATCCAGAGTCCATTTTATGGCGGCATCTCCGTGTTTTTCGCCCATCCCTAAAATAAGCTGTATATCAATATATTTTTCTGTGGGATACATTTGTACAAATTTTTCTGCCATGAGATTTGTAAGTCCAGGAGCAAGGCCAATTCCAAGCAAAATCTTGCTTGTGCCCTTAAGTTCAAGTTTACGAATCTTATCAATATATTCTGAATTTGCAGTGACATCCATATAATCGATTCCGTTTTTATCACAATATTCTACCAGGAGGGTATTCTCCTGATCGACACAAACAATAACCCAGCCTACATTTTGCAATAGTGCAAAATCAATTTTAAGAATATCCATTACGCAGATTTCTGCTTTTAGTTGTTCTTTTTGAATGAACTTTTTCATTTTCTCTTCATTTCGTCCTGCCAGGATCAAACTGTAGTTTTTCAGTTCTTTCGTAATAGACTGGCCAACCTTACCATGCCCGCCAATAACCATGATTTTACGATCTGGATTCATTTTGTTCACCTCTTTCGGATTACGAGTGATTTTGTATTAAACCGATAGCATGTTCTAAAAATCCTTTAATAGTTGCTAAATTTTCACTGGAAGTACCATTGAGAAAATCAAAAAGTGATTGATCATTATTATTATGATATTTTTCATGAGCCTTGTAGGTAGCATTTCCCTTTTCCGTCAAATAAAGTAAATAACGTTTTTTATCTTCCGGATCATCTTTTTTGACGATTAAATCTCTCTCTGATAATTTCTGTAAAGTCTTATGAACAACCGGTCTTGTTATACCATATTTCCTCGCAAGCTCAGCGCTGTGAATTCCCGGATAATCTCCAATTGTTTTAATCATGTGAATTTCTCCGCGATGAAAAGTCATATCCTCACTTCCAAAATTGAGAATATTCGTTTTAGAATTTGAAATACTTTCCGTTAATTCAATAAATGAGTTGATTACATCTTTTGAATTCACAGATTCATTCTTTTCCTCTTTTCTGTAAATGTAACCCTCAAACATAGCAACCCTCACCCTGTCGATTGGAGTAAGACCACACGTTTGCAATGCTGTTTCTATATCCTGAGCACCAGGAGGTAAGGGGATGCCATCCAGAAACCCAGACAACCAGCTTAACATATTAGCAGGAACAGCGTCTTTTTCTTCTGCAAACTGCCCTATAATAAACAAATAACCACCGTATTCTAATGAATCAGACACTTTCTTTATAAAATCAGTTAAATCACCCTCAACAAAGTTCAGAACGCCTGAGGCAATAACCATATTATAAAGTCCGCCTAAAGGGTCATGATTGAAATCACCTGAAATCACCTGAACCTTTTGCTGTACCCCATATTTCTCCACAATTTCCCTTGTAACCTTAGATACATCCGGCGTTTCCATAACGGTAGCTTTACTGTTCGGGTAATGTTTGATCAGTTCAACATCCAGAATACCTGCTCCGCCTCCCAGATCCAGAATGTTGAGACCCTCATTATGATCAGGAAACAGCTTGTTTACTTCATTCATAAATGCCTGTACACGTCCGGAGTACATTTCAGGAATAGACAAACGGGCAAGTTCAGAAAAATTATAAGTCTCGTTATTTACGGAAGAAACTGACTTTATCTTTTCCTCCAGTTGTCCAAGAGAGGTCATCTTTTCCCGAAATAACAGTGTATCACCAAGAAACACATTGCTGTTGCGGGATAAAAAGTTTCTTGTTTCTGGTGTATTTCTATAATATTCTTCCTGCTTATTCACCAAACCACAGGAGACCAGTGATAACAGCATGAGTTCCATTTGATGTTTGTCACAATTGATCGCTTCTGCTACCGTTTGTGCAGTTTGAGGTGTATCAAGATAGGAAAAAATATTCAAACGTATTGCAGCAAAAAGCAATTGGGCTTCCTGGTAATTGTGCATGACTCTATAATAACGCTTTGGACTGTTTTCTACTTCAAACATAAATTACTTCTCCTTTTTTATAATAATTATTCTTACTATTGTTATCCTAGCATACAATTGATTTGTTTGTCAATGAAACATTATTAGCTTGCACAAGAAAAGCCCACCATCGGCGGGAATGCGATTGTTGGTGGGCTTTAAGTTACATACTGAATGGATGAATTCGTCCCATAAGATTTTCCGTGCAGGCCAGTTTTCCATCTAAGGTTATTACGACAGCACCCAAATCGTTCATCTTGTTCATTCTACGAATGATTGACACTGCATCCAGTCCAAACAATTCTGTGGTATAAATATCACAGTCCAGGGACCGGTCAGCGACCACAGTCAGAGAAGCAATATTACTTTCCATTGGATAGCCGGTTTTGCTGTTAAAAATATGATGGTATTTACTGCCTTCCTTTTCAAGGACTCTTTCGTAAATTCCTGATGTTACAACGGACTGATTTCTTATTTTAACCAGTGCAGCCGCATTTCCTCTGGGCAAAAACGGGTTCTGGATTCCCACGTTCCAGTCACTGCCATCGGAGGGGGAGTCTCCATGCACCAGCACATTGCCGCCCATATCTACCATAGCTGAAACCACGCCGTGATCTTTAAAAAACTCCATGACTTTATCTGCAAAATAACCTTTGGCAACGGCTCCCAGGTCGATCTCCATTCCTTTTTTTTGCAGATATACGGTTTTGTTATCATCGTCCAGTTGTATATTCTCAGGATTTAATAGTTCCAGCACTTTTTCTATAGACTCTTTATCCGGTACATGTGCTTCGGTAAAACCGATTCTCCATAGCTTTATTAACGGTCCAATTGCAATGTTTAAAAATGAATTTTCATTCAGACTATGCTTTTTCCCTGCTTTTATCAGTTCATACAGCTCCTCATCCACCTTTTGGGGTGAGATCCCAGCCATTTTTTTAATTACCCCAAGCTGGGAGTGATCACTGTTGGCACTAAAGATCTCATTATAACGGATTAGCATTTCTTCCGCCTTTTTTGCCAGCATTTCTGTTTCTTCTCCCATAATATAAAGAGATATTTTTGTTCCCATAAGATATATAATCTTTGTATACTCTGTCATTTCATTCTCCCAGATCGGAATTGTTCTGCCCATGAATCAAAAAGGCATTTATCAGGTCATGATCAATGTTGGATAGTTTTCTTTCATTGTGGTATGCTATGAAGTAGTCTAAGCTTAGTTCGTCTATGGGTATCTGATAGAGATTATATTCCGACGGACTTTCCTTCACATAGACGCTTTCTGGAATAAAAGTGATTCCTAAATTACCAGTGGCAAGCTTTAAAATGGTATTGATCTCTGTGCTCTCCATAATAATGTTGGGTTCAACCTTATAAAGGTTTAGCAATTGATCAATCTGTTTTCTGATGGCGGAACCTTTGGAGGTGAGAACCAGCTTTTGGCATAAGATTTTACTCATGTCGATGCTGCCTTCCGAAATGCCGGCTGTATCTTCCTGATACAGATCACTGCAGCGGGGGATCACAGCCCGGTATCTGTGTCTGCCCCAGCTGACAGAGTTTAAGTTGGGTGAAATATTTCTTGAATTTTGCCCAATCCAGAAATCCAGTTCATTGTTTTGGGTCAGCTTCTCATTTTTTTCAGGCAGACTTTCTAATAGCTCTATTCTGCAGTCTGGATGGAGGGTTAGAAAATCGGGCAGAAAAAGAGGTAAAAGATAGGTGCCAAGGCTGGGAAGAACCCCTATTTTTATAACCGTTTTGTCAATATCTGATACATCGGATATTTCCCTTAGCAGCTTTGCATAATTATTTTCTAATGAGGTCAGATATTGATAATAGATCTTTCCCTGTTCGGTTAACCGGTAAGGCAGCTTGTTCCGGGTGATCAGTTCGCAGTTTAATTCATTTTCCACTCTTTTAATCACCTGCGTCAGATATGGTTGAGAAATATAAAGGGATTTGGCAGCCTTGCCATAGTTACTGTATTTTAAAATGGCATCAATATAATACAGAATTTCCTGAGAAGAGATTTTCGACATTTTATTCCTTTCTTTGAGAAATAATTTGCTTTATTTTCTATTATTTTTGATTATAACAAATTTGTTATCAAACTTCAATAAATAACTATTAGATAATATAGGTACGATGTGTTAAAATTATATCAAACACATAATTACAACTGTGAGAACTTAATGGATAGGAAGGAGATTACTATGAAATATTTAGCAATCGTGGGCACGAATTCAGATGTGTCAACTAATCGCATGCTGCTTCAATTTATGCAAAAACATTTTTCCAGTGAGGCGGAGATTGAATTATATGAAATTAAAGATTTACCAGCCTTTATGGAACCAGAGGATTTAGAAGTTCCTGAAAAGGTAGAGGAGTTATCCGATAAAATCTTAAATGCAGACGGTGTTATTATAGCAACTCCGGAGTATGATCATGCCATACCTGCAGTTTTAAAGAGTGCTCTTGAATGGATCAGCTATACAAGTCAGGCGCTTACAGATAAGCCGGTTTTAATTGTAGGGGCATCCCATGGTACTCTTGGTTCTTCCCGTGCACAGGCCCACTTAAGACAGATTCTTGATTCTCCTGAGCTGGCAGCCAGAATTATGCCAAGCAGCGAGTTCCTGTTAGGAAAATCACAAGGCGCATTTGATAATGCCGGAGATCTCATCTATCCGGACAAGTTAACGGAGCTTGATGAAATTTTCAGGGAATTTGTTCTGTTTACGGATATCACAACGAAACTTTTGGCAGAAAAGGTTCAGAAGAAAAGCGCAAAAAAATTCACTTGGCAAGAGTAGGAGGATTCATATCAATGAAATTTATAGCAATTGTTGGAACGAATGCAAAAAAATCATATAATCGTAAACTCCTTCAGTTTATGAAAAAACATTTTGAGTCAAAAGCAGAAATTGAAGTACTTGATATCACAGATGTTCCCATGTTTAATCAGTCTGATAACCAGTCCTACGGTGATGTGATCCAGATGTTCAATAATAAGATCACAGAGTGTGACGGTGTTATTATGGCTACTCCTGAATACAATCATTCCATTCCGTCCGGACTTAAAAGTCTGATTGAGTGGCTGAGCTTTGATCTCCACCCACTTGCAGGCAAGCCGGTAATGATCGTTGGCGCCTCTTTAGGAACACAGGGATCTTCCCGTGCCCAGCTTCATCTTCGCCAGATCCTGGATGCACCGGGTGTGGATGCAAATGTAATGCCAGGTTATGAGTTTTTACTTGGAAATGCAAGCAAGGCATTTGATGAAGCCGGTGATCTGGTTAATGAAGGAACTATCGATTTCCTTGATATCTGTTTCCTTCGCTTTATGCGTTTTGCCACCATCGCAAATCAGCTTAATGAGGAAGAGGATTTTTCCTTTACTCCTGGCGAGTATGAAGTAAACGCAATCGGTCACAGCGGAAATCTTCCTATGAAGGTATCCTTCAGCGAAAAACGAATTGAAAGCATTAATATAGATACCAAAGGCGAAACCGAAGGTATCGCAGATGTGGTATTTGTCAGAATACCGGACAAAATCATTGAGGGACAGACTCTGAATGTGGATGCGCTCTCTGGTGCATCTGAAACCAGCAACGGTGTAATCGATGGTGTTGCCAAAGCAGTGAAGCTTGCCGGAGTCAACCCTGATATACTTAAGAGACGTCCAAAACCTGCCAGCAGCCGGAACAGACAGGATGAAGAGTATACTTGTGATGTGGTAGTTGTTGGCGGAGGCGGCGCCGGACTCAGTGCGGCTGCCACTGCATTACAGAATGGCTCCAGTGTAATTGTACTTGAAAAATATCCGGCAGTAGGCGGAAATACCATACGTTCCGGTGGTCCGGTTAATGCGGCTGATCCTGAGTGGCAGAGAGAGTTTGATGAAAATCCGGGAGAAAGACATACCATCGAGTCATTGTTAGCGACTGATGAGAGCCAGATCCATCCGGAATATTTAGACGATTTCCATGCGCTCAAAGAAGAATTTTCCAAATACCAGGAAAAATTCGGTACTGGAAAAGGTCATTTATTTGATTCTCCTCTTCTTCACAGAATGCAGACTTATTTTGGCGGAAAACGTACCGACTTAAACGGCAACACCATTTACGGACAGTATGACCTGGTAAAAATCCTTACTGACAGAGCATTAGAGAGTGTAAAATGGCTGGAACACATCGGCGTTGAGTATGACAAGAGCGTTGTATTTGCTCCGGTTGGAGCTCTTTGGCGCCGTGGCCATAAGCCGGTGAAAAGCTATGGTACCGCATTTATCCTTGCTCTTACAAAATATGTGGAGGAGCAATCAGGAAAGATTATCACAGACAGTCCTGTAAAAGAATTTATTTTGGAAAATGGCGAGATCGCAGGAGTTATAGCAACTGGTGTCAATGGTCAGAAGATCACAGTTCGTGCCAAAGCAGTTGTACTTGCAAGCGGTGGTTTTGGTGCCAATACGAAGATGTTAAAGGAATATAATACCTATTGGAGTGCCATCGATGACAATATAAGAACCACCAATTCCTTTGCTATGACTGGTGATGGAATTCAGCTTGGTAAATCAGTAGGAGCAGCACTGACAGGAATGGGATTTACCCAGATGATGCCTGTTGCCGATCCGGATACTGGTGAGCTGTTTAGTGGAATTCAGGTACCACCGGAAAACTTTGTAATCGTTAATAAAAACGGCAGACGTTTTGTAAATGAGTTCTCAGGCAGAGATGTATTAACAAAAGCGGCCATCGATCAGGGCGGTTTATTCTATCTGATTGCAGATGATGAAATTAAGAAAACAGCTGCCAATACAAGCCAGGAGAAATTAGACCGTCAGGTAGAGGCAGGTACTTTATTCAGAGCCGATACCATTGAAGAGCTGGCAGTAAAAGTAGGTATGGATCCTGAAGTTCTTAAGGAAACCATTGTAAAATATAATTCTTATGTAGATGCGGGCTTTGATCCGGAGTTTCATAAGGATACATTCAGCCTGAAAGTGGAGAAAGCTCCGTTCTATGCAACTCCAAGAAAGCCAGCTGTTCATCACACCATGGGAGGTCTTAGGATCGATACTAATACCCATGTATTAGATGAAAATGGCCAGCCAATTAAACATCTTTATGCTGCAGGAGAAGTTGCCGGAGGTATTCATGCAGGAAACCGTCTTGGCGGCAACGCATTAACAGATATCTTTACCTTTGGACGAATTGCCGGTAAGACTGCAGTGGATGAAATGAAATAATAATAAGGGCGTATAGACCCAGAGCCGATGACATGCATAAGTAAATATGCGGTTATCGGCTCTATATTTTTATAACTACATATAATTAGTTACTAAAAATAAAGTATAATTGTTCAAAATTAACAAAAAGTAACGAATTTCCCATAATCCCTATATTATTTCTTATTTGTGCCGATACAAATAAAAGAAAAAACAGAGGAGTGGGAGTATGAAATCAACAATAAAAAAGATTGTTATCATTGTTTTTGCAGTATTTGCTGCATTGTTAATTGGTGGATACTTACTGATATCCAGCGCCTTGAAAAGAGAGAAAGTCCAGCCTATGGATTTTACACAAAATCTGAATTTAAAGAAACCAGACCCGGTAAAAGACCAGCCATCAGTTTTATTTTTGGGAAACAGTATGACGTATACCAATGACCTGCCGTCTGTATTTACTCAGTTAAGCCAAAGCGGTGGATTTATGGCTGATGTGTATGAACTGACAGAAGGTTCCTATCGTCTGGAATATTTCGCTGACCGGGAGGATGAAGTTGGAAGCCAGGTATACGATGCACTGGAAAATTACACATGGGATTATGTGATTTTACAGGAGCAAAGCGGGATTGCCACCATGGGAGAAGAAACCATGTATTCAGCAGCCAGAACCCTTGATTCCCTGATCCGCCAGGCACAGGGAGAGCCGGTATTTTTCATGACATGGGCTTTTAAAGAGGGGATCTCAATCGATCTTCTGGCAGGGCTTAAATATAGGGAGTCCAGAGATGAGATGCAGACAGAGATAGCCAGCCATTATATCAGTATCGCAAAAGAGCTTAATGCCATGCTGGCTCCTGCTGGAATCGCTTTTATGAGATGTACCTCCCAGTTTCCGGAGATCGAGTTATGGGATGAGGATGAAAACCATCCGTCACCAGCAGGCACTTATCTTTCTGCCTGTGTTTTATATAACGTTCTTTATGATCAGTCACCGGAGGGACTTCCCTACTTTGGGGATCTGGATGAACAGACAGCTGGAAAATTACAGCTGATAGCAGCTGGTATCAAATAACATAAGTTATTTGTTATTTTATATAAATCATAAAATTGGAGAGAATTAGTATGAAAAGCAAATGGAATGTTACAGTAAACGGAGTGAATCATGAGATTGCATTTAAACCGGGAGCTTTTAAAGCAAAGGCAGTGGTTGACGGTGTTTCAACCCCAATTAAGAACAAAAGCCTGTTTATTCGTCTGTTTGATGTTCCCCTCGATCTTGACGGAACTACAGTTCATCTGACTGCAATAGGCAGAAAAGTTGACCTAGCTGTGGATGGAGTTTATTTAAACTCAAAGGCACCTTACGTTCCTTTCGAAAATATACCGAAATGGACTTACATTTTGTCTGCAATCCTGTCATTAGGTGGCTGGGCATTTTGCGGATTAATCGGTCTGTGTCTCGGACTGTTGTCAAGCACTCTGATTATCAGCAGATCTGTTACACCACAAAAAAAGAATCTGGCTGTATTTTCTATCTGTGTTACAGGTGTCTGTTTATTGCTTGATTTGATGATTTTATTTGGAGTCGCAATGATGACCATGTAAAAAGGCGCGTCCGGTTTTCCGGACGCGTTTTCTTTAATTTGGAAAACAGGCAGCATGCTCCGTTTCGTAATATTCCGTGAGAATATCCAAAAATGCTTTGGCGTATTTAGGCAGATAACGGTTTTTCTCATAAGCTGCAATCAGTGTATTATCGTTTCTGGTTTTTCCCACGGAAAGACAGACAGATGAGGAAGGCTCTCTGTTTCTTAAATAATGATAATAACTTTCCGGTGCAAACGCAGCACCCAGTCCTTCCATGGCAAGACGGATGGACATCTCGCTGTTGCGGGTATGGAGAAGGATTTCCGGTTCCATTTCATATTCTTCAAAGAGCTTTAATGCGATTCCTCCCGTATTCTGATCAGGATAAAGAAGAATAAAGGATTCCCCGGACAGAAGGCTTAAATCAATCCACGGATATTGAAAGCCTTCTTTTTTGATTGCTTTATCTGCCAGTGGATTCTCTGCAGATAACACAAGAATCATTTCCTCTTTGCCAATAATCTGATAATCCAGATCAGTAGGAAACTCATGCACATTATAAAAGGTTAAGTCCACCGTATGATCCGTTAAGGTGTGTTCGGCTACAAAATTGACTTCCTCCATCATATTGACGGTGACATTAGGATAAAGCCTGTGAAATTTCATCAGTGTGGGTCCAATCAGACTGTTACCAAGCATGATGGGGAGAGCGATGTTTAGACGGCCGTGGTTATGGTGCATAATATCATCAAATTCAATATTCCATTCCATTCCGTACTCCACTATCTTTTCCGCATAATGAATGTAACGCTCACCGATATAAGTGGGATAATAACCGCTTCCCACCCGGTCAAATAAACGGGTTCCAAGCTGCTGCTCTAAATTTTTTAAATATTTGCTTAAGGACGGCTGGGAAATAAAAAGCGTTTCCGCAGCTTTGCTGATGCTTTTATTTCTGGAAATAGCAAGAATATATCTGGCTTCTTTTAAATCCATGGCTGATCTCTCCTTTTCTCTGTTGCCTATAGCTTTACTGCATAGAAAATATAGATTATATGTATTTGACGTACAGTATATCATAAATTATAATAAATGTATAGATATAAATTAATTGTGCTTATAAGTAGTTATAAGAAACAGCAACGTTTGGAGTGCTGAAAGCAGGAGAGGTTAAAATGAAGAAACGCAGTGCATTTGTAATGATAATTCCCGGGCTGGTGATTCTGGCAGTATGTCTGTTCCTTCCGCTTTTGAGAGTATTGATTCCATCTCTTCATACAGGAGAGTATCCCTTAAGCGCATACGTGTCATTTTTCCAGGATGAATATTATCGGAAAATCTTTGTAAGAACGGTAAAGGTTGCGTGCTTAACCACCGGATTTTGCATGGTACTTGGAGTTCCCACCGCATATTTTATCAGCCGGTGCGGGAAAAAATGGAGAGGGATACTGTTGTCTGTTTCCATATTTCCCATGATGACCAATTCTGTAATCCGAAGCTTTGCCTGGATTAATATTTTAGGGAGCAACGGTCTGATTAACCGGATACTGGTTACAGCGGGGATTGTGGAAAAACCCCTTAAGCTGCTATATACGGACTTCGCCATTATTATTGGTTCGGTTTATTTATTTCTTCCCCTTATGATCGTCACTGTGGCTGGTGTCATGGAGAATATTGGTGATGATATGATGGAGGCGGCCTTAAGCCTTGGAGCAAACAGAATCCGTGCTTTTATGAAGGTGATTTTCCCCATGAGCCTGCCGGGCATCATTGTGGGCGGAATTTTGGTATTTACAGGAACCTTGACTGCTTATACTACTCCCCAGCTGTTAGGCGGAAATAAAAACATGGTACTTTCCACATTTATTTACCAGAGAGCCATGAGTGTGGGAGACTGGGATGGCGCAGCCGTTATTTCCCTGATCATGATTGTTGTAACACTTGCTGTAATCAAAGGATTTAATTCACTGGCAGCAAGACTGGACAAGAGAGGAGGAGACCATGCGTAAAAATAAAATGCTCACTGTTTTTGCCGTTCTCGTATTTTGCTTTTTAATATTGCCGCTGATTATTATTACAGTTACCGCTTTTGGCAAGGGCAGTGCAATCACCTTTCCCATTGAGTCCTTTTCTGTGAAATGGTTTGTAAAGGTATTTACCACAAAATCCTTCCGTATCTCATTTTTAACCAGTCTTGAGATTGCCCTGCTGGCTACAGTCATTGCCCTGCTGGTGGGAATACCAGCAGCCTATGCTCTGGCCAGATCCGGATTAAAGGGAAAAAATCTGATAAAATCCGTTTTTCTTTCCCCTACCATAGTTCCGGGAATCGTAATCGGTTTTGTCCTTTATCAGTTCCTGGTTTTAACTCTGAGAGTGCCGGTATTTATGGGTTTATTAGCCGGACATTTTATGGTAACCCTTCCCTATGTGATCCGGGTGGTGGGTTCCAGCCTTGAGCAGTTTGATTTTTCCACAGAGGAAGCAGCATGGAGCTTAGGCTGCGGAAAGCTCCGTGCATTTTTCCGGGTTGTACTTCCTAATATTACCTCTGGAATCTCTGCTGCATTCATGCTGGCATTTATCAACTCCTTTAATAACATACCGGTATCCATGTTTCTTTCCGGTCCGGGAGTATCCACCTTTCCGGCAACTTTGATGAATTATATTGAGTATAATTATGACCCTACGGTGTCGGCAGTATCCGTATTATTGATGGCGGTTACCGTTCTTATGATGGTAATTGTAGATAAAACACTGGGAGTAGCCGCCCTGGCGAAATAGGAGGAATGTGATATGGCATATATGACACTGAAGGATATTGATGTCCGTTATGATAAGAAGAAACAGGTGTTAAAAGGATTAAATCTGGAAGTTGAGGAAGGGGAACTGGTGTCATTATTAGGCCCCAGCGGGTGTGGAAAAACCACCACTCTTCGTGTTGTGGCAGGATTTATTGAGCCTGAAAGCGGAGTATTTTCCCTTGACGGGGAAGACTTAACAAAGGTTCCGGTTCATAAAAGGAACTTTGGTATTGTATTCCAGAGCTATGCACTGTTTCCTCATCTGAATGTTTATGATAACGTTGCTTTTGGTTTAAAAATGAGAAAGCTTGATAAACAGCAGATCGATCAGAAGGTTAAAAATATTTTGGAAGTCTGCGGACTTTCAGAATTTGAAAAACGTTTCCCTCAGCAGATGTCAGGCGGGCAGAGACAGAGAGTTGCCCTTGCAAGAGCCCTGGTAATTGAGCCAAAGCTTTTGCTCCTTGATGAGCCCCTTAGCAATTTAGATGCAAAGCTCCGGATTAACATGCGTATGGAGATCAAGCGGATTCAGAAAAAACTTGGAATTACCACCTTATTTGTTACCCATGACCAGGAAGAATGTTTCTCCATCTCTGATAAGGTAGCGGTTATGAATCAGGGAGTGATTGAGCAGTTTGATACCCCGGAAAACATTTATCAGAGACCGGAAACGGAATTTGTCGCCAGATTTATCGGTTTTGAAAATTTCCTCACGTTAAATAAAGAAGGAAATGCATATAAAACCCAGGCTGGTACAGTATTTACAGTAGAGTCTGATAAAAACGGAGATTCTCTGGCAGGTACAATCAGGCCGGAAGATATTAGAATTGCAGGTGAGTCGGAAGAGCGGAATGTTCTTACTGGAACAGTAGGCGTCCGGACATTTTTAGGAAAAAGCTATCAGTATGAAGTGCTGACAGCGGAAGGCAAATTCCTGGTAAGCAGACCGGCAGAAGAGGTTTATGAAGAGGGCAGTACCATCCGTCTGTATCTTCCAGAGTCAAAGCTTATTCTTGTAAATAAGTAACAACGGCAATAAAGCCGGCAAATGATAAAAAGAGAGGATTAAAATTATGAAAAAAGTATTGGCATTATCTTTATGTGCAGCCATCGCACTGTCAGGCTGCGGCGCTGCTAAGAGTACAGGAGAAAGCACCACAGCAGGAACAGGCACCACAGCAGAACAGAGTACTGCCGCGGAAAAGAGCGCAGCTGGCGGAGATAAGAAGCTGGTGTTATCCACTTACGGATTAAGCGAAGATATTTCAGAAGAAGAAGTATACAAACCTTTCGAAGACCAGTTTGGCTGTAAAATTGTAACAGAGACAGGAAGCACCAATGAGCGTTATACAAAGCTGTCTGCAGATTCTCAGAGCACCATCGATGTAATCGAGTTATCCCAGGCAATGACTGCAAAAGGAATCGAAGAAGGATTATTTGAGACCTTAGATTTATCTAAGATTGAGAACAGCAAGAACTTAATCGGAACAGCAAAAACCATGGCAGATGCCGGACAGGGTGTTGCCTATACCATTAACAGCATTGGCATTATGTATGATCCGAAAGCGGTTGGATTTGAAATCAACAACTTTGATGATCTTTGGAAAGCGGAATTAGAAGGAAGCGTGGCAATTCCGGATATCACCACTACCTTTGGTCCTGCTATGGTTTATATGGCAAGCGATCATGCAGGCGTTGATGTCACGACTGATAAGGGAGAGGCTGCTTTTAAGGCACTGGAAGAATTAAAGCCAAACCTGGTTAAGACCTATGCAAAATCTTCTGATTTAATCAATATGTTTACCTCTGGTGAAATCAAGGCAGCAATTGTAGGAGATTTCGGTGTTCCGACCATCAAACAGGCGAATCCAGATCTGGTGTATGTAACTCCTGATGTAACTTATGCAAACTTCAACACCATCAGCATTACCAAAAACTGCAAAGACAAAGAACTGGCTTATGCATATATCAATTACCGCTTAAGCAAGGAACTTCAGGGAAAGACAAGTGAGGCGTTAAATGAGGCGCCCACCAATAATCAGGTAGAAGTTGCAGAAGAAAATGCAAAAAATATGACATACGGAAAAACTGCAGAAAATGCAAAGGTTCTTGATTATTCCTTTGTAAATCCGCTTTTAAAAGACTGGATTGACCAGTGGAACCGTATTATTAACAGCTAAGGAATGAGAATATGAAGGTTGACTTACTGATTCAGAATGGATGGGTCTACCGGACATACAGGCAGTGTTTTGAAAAGGCGGACATTGCAGTAGTAGGGGAAAAGTTTTACGACGTTTCCCCTGCTTCCTGTTATGAGGCGGACCTGGTGGTAGATGCAAAGGAAAAATATATCATACCGGGACTAATTGATATTCATATGCACATGGAAAGTTCCATGATCGGACCAGCAGAATTTTCCAGGGCGGTTCTTCCCTGGGGTGTCACCACGGTAGTTGCAGATCCTCATGAGATTGCCAATGTATTTGGAATGGAAGGTATCAGCCGGTTCATGAATGTAAAAACGGATCTGGATATCTATTATGCCATCCCTTCCAGCGTTCCGGCAGCAGGTGAAGCTTATGAAACAACCGGCGGTGTAATGGGAGAGGAAGAGGTTTTAAGGCTGTTAGAAGATGGCCGGGTTATCTGCCTGGGAGAAGTGATGAATCACAGGGATTTAATTTCACCGGAAGATACTAAAATTAAACGCATGATTGAATTATGCCAGACAGCCAGCCGGGATATTAAGATTGAAGGCCATTGCCCATCTCTTACAGGCAGGGATCTGGCAGCTTTTGTAAGAGCCGGAGTGGATGCAGATCATACCCAGCAGACGCCGGAGTCTGTCCTGGAAAAAACGGATATGGGTATGTTTCTGGAACTTCAGGGGAAATCATTAACCCATGATGTGGTATCTGCCGTTGTGTCCCATGAGCTTTATGAAAATGTGGCACTTGTGACAGATGATGTCATGCCGGATCATCTGGTAACCGGACATTTAAACCGGCTTCTTCGTCTGGCAGTGGAACAGGGAATGCCTGCAGAAAGGGCCGTTTATTGCAGTACTCTGACTCCAGCCAGAAGAATGGGATTAAATGACCGGGGTATGATAGCACCTGGAAAACAGGCTGATTTTGTCATTTTAGAAGATCTGCTCCATTTCAATCCTCTGGCAGTTTATAAAAGCGGTAAACTTTATGAGACTCCCACAAAAGAAGATAAAACCAGATATCCCGATGAGTTCTACCAGTCTGTAAAATGCAGAATTGCCTTAGAATCAGACTTTAAACTAAACCGTTGTAACATAAAGGACGGAGAGGCAGTAGTGTCAGTCATGCAGGTACAGGAGTATGGAACCAGAATCTGCCATGTAAAACGCAGGATTGCAGTAAAAGATCACTGCCTTTGCTGGCAGGAGGCAGGGCTGTGCCTTGCTGTAGTTTACGAAAGATACGGCAAAAATGGCAATGTCTCTTATGGTCTGGTAGAGAATGGATTAAAACTTCCAGGCGCTGTGGCAACTACCTGGAGTCATGACAGCCACAACCTTCTGGTTCTTGGAAATTCACCAAAGGATATGCTTCTGGCCCAGAACCGCGTAGTTCACATGCAGGGAGGCTATGTAACTGCCAGAGAGGGAGAAATAACCGCTTTTGTAAATCTTCCTGTAGGCGGTATTCTCTCTGATGAGGGACTTTATAAGCTTTCTAAAAGCCTGGGTGAGGTTCGCCGGGAGATTGAAGATATGGGCTATAAAAACAGCAATGTGATTATGTCCATTTCAACCTTAACTCTGCTGGTTTCTCCGGAGTTAAAGCTTAGTGATAAGGGATTGTTTGATACGAAAGACAGGCAGGGGATTCCCCTGGTGGAAAAATACGAGTATGTAAAAGGAAAAGGTTGAAAAGTGTGAGAACGGTAATCGTAAATGCTACAGTAGTGACCATGAATCAAAAAGGGGATATCTATAATCCGGGTTTTGTGATGTTTGAAGATGATGTGATCACAATGACAGGGGAAATGAAGGACTTAAAGGGAGATGCTGTCCTGGCGGATGTAACAATTCTGGATGCCAGAAATGCAATCGTAATGCCCGGCATGATAAATCTTCATACTCACATGGGAATGATTCCATTTAGGGGACTTGGAGATGACTGTAAGGACCGTCTACGGGTCTTTCTGATTCCCATGGAGCAAAAATCCATGGATGAAGAACTGGTGTATCTCTCCACCCGCTATGCAGCCGCAGAGATGCTTCTTTCCGGTGTCACCACGGTTATGGATATGTATTATTACGAAGAAGAGGCTGCAAAAGCAATGGATGAGATGGGCATTAGAGCAATCGCCGGGCAGACCGTTATGGATGAGGGAGCCTGTGATTTTAAGGATCCGGGGGAAGCCATTGCTTATGGGGAGAATTTAATTAAAAAATATAAAAACCACCCGAGAATTACCGGCTGTATCGCGCCCCACGGAACTACCACCTGTTCTCCCGGTATATTAAAAGAGGCATACAGAATTGATTCTTCCTATGAAGTGCCTTTCACCCTTCATACGGCGGAAATGGATTATGAGATGGAATATTTTGAAAAAGAAAAAAGCATGACTCCGGTCAGTTTTTTAAACAGCATTGGAGTACTTGGGAAAGAAACACTGGCTGCACATTGCATTCATATGACAGAGGAAGATTTAGATCTTCTAAAAGAAAACCACGCATCCGTTGCCCATTGTATTGGGTCCAATACTAAAGCTGCCAAGGGAGTTGCTCCGGTGAGCGGTATGAATCAGAGGGGGATTGCGGTTGGACTTGGAACAGACGGCCCCGCAAGCGGAAATACGCTGGATATACTGACCCAGATGAAACTGTGTGCAGATTTTCATAAAAATGAAACAAAGGACAGAAGTGCGTTTCCTGCAAAGGACATTGTTGAGATGGCAACCATAAAGGGAGCAAAAGCCCTGGGGCTTGATCACATAACTGGATCTCTGGAACCGGGAAAGCAGGCAGATCTGGTCGTGATAGAGACGGATTCTGCCAATATGTTTCCTGTCTATGATCCTTATTCGGCCCTTGTTTACAGCGCCAATCCGTCCAATGTAGATTCTGTTTATGTGGCGGGAGAATGTCTGGTTGAAGAAAAACGATTGAAAAAAAGCAACATGGAAGAAATTCGAAAATGCCTTTTAAACAAAATGAAACAAACGGATTTTGGAAAATATATGGAGCTTAACCGGGATTTGGATCTGTAAATATAAGGCATCTGGTATTAGATTTTAAGAACCGGCAACAATATAAAAAGAGGATATAAGTATTTGACAACTATATGCCCTTGTGGTAAACTATATCAGTATGAATACGCGCCGGTACCCGGTATTTCGGACACTCCATCCATTGCTTGGTACAAGGTGAGAATCTTAAATTTAAGGAGGAAATCAACATGATTTCAAAGGAAAAGAAAGCAGCTATTATTTCTGAATATGGCAGAAAGCCTGGCGATACAGGTTCACCGGAAGTTCAGATCGCAATTCTGACAGAGAGAATCACAGAGTTAACAGATCATCTTCAGCAGAATCCAAAAGATCATCATTCCAGAAGAGGTCTTCTGATGATGGTTGGACAGAGAAGAGGTCTTCTTGATTACTTAAAGAAAACCGATCTTGAAGGATATCGTACTTTAATTGAGAAGTTAGGAATCAGAAAATAATAACCATTTAGGGTGGAGAACTTCTCCACCCTATCTGTCTATTAAGAAAAGGATGTTAAAAGTAGAAGTATCCCCCGAGACCGCTGATGTACGCGTAAAAATAAGACCTGAAACACGGAATTTTTTACGCGCAGATCAGTAGTTTCGGCATCTTCTACTGTTAATATAAATTTATTTTTAAGGAGATACCAGTATGTATAAGAGTTTCAGTATGGAGCTTGCAGGCAGAACACTGACCGTTGAAGTGGGCAGAGTTGCCAAGCAGGCAAACGGTGCAGCATTGATGCACTATGGAGATACCGTTGTATTAGCAACTGCAACTGCATCCGATAAACCCAGAGACGGAATTGATTTCTTCCCACTCAGTGTAGAATACGAAGAAAAATTATATGCAGTCGGAAAAATTCCGGGAGGCTTTAACAAGAGAGAAGGAAAGGCATCTGAGAATTCCATATTAACCTCACGTGTTATTGACCGTCCCATGAGACCGCTGTTCCCTAAGGATTACCGCAATGATGTTACTCTGGATAATATTGTTATGTCAGTTGATCAGGACTGCTCTCCAGAATTAACTGCCATGATCGGTTCTGCCATTGCAACCAGCATCTCTGATATTCCATTTGATGGTCCATGTTCTTCCACACAGGTAGGTCTTGTTGACGGAGAATTGGTAATCAATCCAACTCAGGCACAGAAGCAGGCTTCCGACATGGCTCTTACTGTTGCTTCTACCAGAGAGAAAGTAATCATGATTGAAGCCGGAGCCAACGAGGTTGCGGAAGATGTTATGATTCAGGCAATTTTTAAAGCTCATGAGGTAAACCAGGAGATTATTAAGTTTATCGATACCATCGTTGCTGAGTGCGGAAAATCAAAGCATGAATATACCAGTTGTGCAGTACCGGAAGAATTATTTGCAGCGATCAAAGAGATCGTAACTCCTGAAGAGATGGAAGTTGCCGTCTTTACAGATGAGAAGCAGATAAGAGAAGAAAACATTCGCAATATCACCAAGAAGTTAGAAGAGGCCTTTGCTGAAAAGGAAGAGTGGCTGGCTGTGCTTTCAGAAGCTATTTATCAGTATCAGAAGAAGACTGTCCGCAAGATGATCTTAAAGGATCACAAGCGTCCGGATGGTCGTGCCATGAATCAGATCCGTCATCTGGCAGCAGAGATCGATATGCTTCCAAGAGTACACGGCTCTGCGATGTTCACCCGTGGACAGACTCAGATTTTAAATATCTGTACTCTGGCTCCATTATCTGAAAGCCAGAGATTGGACGGCATCGATGATATGGAAACTTCCAAGAGATATATGCACCACTATAATTTCCCGTCCTTCTCTGTAGGAGAGACAAGACCTTCCAGAGGACCGGGACGCCGTGAGATCGGTCATGGTGCACTGGCAGAAAGAGCCCTTGTTCCGGTTCTTCCGTCAGAAGTGGAATTCCCATATGCAATCCGTACCGTTTCCGAGACCATGGAATCCAACGGTTCCACTTCTCAGGCAAGTATCTGTTCATCCTCCATGTCCTTAATGGCAGCAGGTGTGCCCATTAAGTCAGCAGTAGCAGGAATTTCCTGTGGTCTGGTTACTGGAGATACAGATGATGATTATGTGGTTTTAACTGATATTCAGGGTCTGGAAGATTTCTTTGGAGATATGGACTTTAAGGTAGGTGGTACCCATAAGGGAATCACTGCCATTCAGATGGATATTAAGATTCACGGTTTAACAAGACCAATTATTGAAGAAGCAATCCGCACTACAAGAGAAGCCAGACTTTACATTCTTGATGAGGTTATGGCAAAAGCCATTGCAGAGCCTCGCAAGGAAGTTGGAAAATATGCTCCTAAGATTGACCAGATTTCCATTGATCCTCAGAAGATCGGTGATGTAGTGGGCAAGCAGGGCAAGGTAATCAACAAGATTATCGAAGAAACCGGCGTGAAGATCGATATTTCTGATGATGGAAGTGTTTCTGTATGCGGAACCGATCAGGCGATGATCGACCGTGCAAAACAGATTATCAAGAGCATCGTGACTGATATTGAAGCAGGACAGATCTTTACTGGTAAAGTAGTAAGAATTATGAATTTCGGTGCTTTTGTAGAGCTTGCTCCTAACAAAGACGGTATGATTCATATTTCCAAGCTTTCCGATAAGAGAGTTGCTAAGGTCGAAGATGTGGTAAACATCGGAGATATGGTTACTGTAAAAGTTATGGAAGTAGATAAGATGGGCAGAATCAACTTAAGCATGAAGCCAGGCGATTTAACTGCAAAAGCAGAAGAGCCAAAGGAAGCGAAAGAAGAAACTGTAACAGAATAAAAGCTGTTTAAAAGATCAGGCAGCAGACAGTATCCAACTGTCTGCTGCCTGTTATTTATTCTCTGAAAATTTCTGAAAGAGAAGATGGAAGTTACTGTGGCGGTTTAAAGAATTATTGCCCTGGCTGATGAATTCCCAGGTATCTCTGTAATCCCCGGGAACGGTAAAATCATTACCGGAAAGTAATGAGATGAAGGCAGAAGGGTTTGAAGAGTAACGGTCTGCAAAGGCGTCGGCATAATTGACTTTTTCTTCATCAGTCAGATTTTTTTTGCTATTATGAAATATATGCTCCAGATTTCTGGAGAAGTAGTAGATAGAGTAGGGGATGGTACCGATTTTTCCAGTGAGGGATAGCCGGGATAATATCTGGGATTTTCTTAAATTGCGGTTAATCACAGTTTCCGGAGAACGGGTTTCAATGTGATCGTTAAAATACAGGATTTCCCCCTGATCTGCGTAAACCACTTGGTCTTCCCTGATAAATGCGCCATCCATATCAACCAGATGTATTACTTTTAATATATCTTTTTTGTCGAATCCATAACGTTTTCGTTCTATATCAATGTGCTGATTCACTGTTTTTACTGCATTTTGGGCATTTACCGACCAGTTACTGGTCATATCCCCATGTACAATATGAAACCTGACGTCTTCCTTCTGAAAAATCTTCTTCAAAACAGGGCTTAAGGTTTCTTCATCTGTGGGACCTTCTGCAATAAAAAGTATGACTTTTTTAGTCCTGTTTATCATAGGAAACCGCCTTTCCGGCACGCCGGAATGCGCGTCCAATCTCTACACTGTCTGTTTCTTCATAAATCTCCTCAGGCTGTCCTCCAAGTGTGATACTGCGCAAATACATGTCCCGCAGGTTGTTGTTGCTTTTTACATTCTGAAGCCGGATATACCGGTTTAATGGATTAGCAGTAGAAAAGAGAATGCTTCGTTTGTGAATCATCTCCAACGGCCGTAAATTATGGGACGTAAAAATAAGCTGCCCTTTTGCACCTTTTTCAAATACCGATAAAATTTCCCCTAGCAGATATTCATAAATTCCAGCATCCAGTTCATCAATGATCAGGCACATGGAAGGATGGTTATAGACGCACATCAGGACGTTTAGAACAGAGATAATCTTAATAATCCCTTCGGATTCAAATTTAAGGGGGATTACAACTTCACCACGCTTTGATATCAGCTGAATCCGGTAGCCGGGTGTGCCGTTTTCCCGAAGCTGTTCTCCGAAGTTATGAATTCCGATGGTCAGTCCTGGAATGAGTGAGGTTAAAACCGCATTCATTTCATCAATAATCTGGGTGACAAGCTGAAACTGATCCTTGCTGATCACCGAAGGGTCATCAAGACGGATCGTTAAATCACCTTTTGCAATCCGGTTTCCCAGATTTAAACGAAACGCAAATGGAAGCCTGGAACTGGTGGTGATAAAACCGGAATGAGCGCTTGAGATGACAAACAGATTAAAAGAAGCATATTGGTATAAAGCTTCTATCACTGGCGTGTAATCCTGGGTGATCTCTGGCGGTGCTGACTGAAATATGCTTCTGCTTTCCTGGCTGAATAAAAAGGAGGAAGTATTTTTCTGGGCCAGCTTTTTTGCCACGCTTAAATTAATGCGGATGTCTTCCCCGCTTTTTGCCAGGGCTTCGTAACGGTATTTGGGTGTAAAGACAGGACCGTCTGATGACGAGGAATAATCAATTAAAGTCTTCTTATTTTCAAACCGGGTTCCACTCCAGACAGCCGTACTTAACGTCTCTCCTGATATTTCCATGGAAAAACTGTTACCCCTTATGAACTCTGCCGTATACTCGGCCAGAATGGACTTGTCGGGGAAACGAATCAGAAATTTCACAGTGATGCTGCAGCTTCCCGATTCTTCGGAAATATAGTGGACCGTGTCTTCCGGCAGTGATTTTCCTGCTAAAAGCATCTGGATGAGATCCATGGCTTCAATCACGGCAGTTTTTCCCGAACCGTTTTGTCCATATATACCAAGCAGATCTGCTTTTTCCGAAAAATAGTTCTTTTCTGCATAGGCTGGCATCTCTATTTTTCCATAATAAGTATTTTTTAAATCAGTTAACTGGATTTCGCTGATGCGGACAATCGCTTCTGGCATAGATACCTCCTCTAAAAATTTATTTATTGATTTTATAGTAACATAAAAAAAAGAAAACTCAATGTGAAAAATAGATATCGATACAATTTGTATCATTTTATATTATTACACAATTAAAATTGTATGATACATGCAGAATATATTATAATGAAAAAATCGACAAGATTATACCAAAAATTACATACAGCGTGTTATTTATTACATAGATCTTTTTTTTGTAACAATTATATGTATAATAATTAGGTAATTAATAAGCGATTACCTTAAATTTTAGGAGGAGCATTTATGACAGAAGAACAACGGAATGCATATGAAAGGAAAGCTGAATTATTTGTAGGAGAAAATTATGTATATTACGAGAAACAGTGGCGTGGCAGAATGATGCAGCAAAACTTTAGCAGCTGGAACTGGGCGGCATTCTTTTTCCCCTTATACTGGCTGGTATACAGAAAAATGTATTTAGAGGGGGTTATATTTGGACTGATTTCTTTATTAGGGGCCATCTTTCCAGGAATCGGACTGATTATGCATATATTAGTTGGTATTTACGCAAATTCTTATTACCGGAAGATGGAATTAAAAGTTCTGGCCCAAACCACCCAATTGACAGAATGGGAAGCAATACAGTACATAAAAAAACATGGAGGCACCAATGTTTTAGGCATATTCGTTACCTTTTTGATCATGGCATTTCTTGGGTTTATTGTTGTTGGTATCGCATTATTTCCTGCTGGAGAGAAAGATAATAATTCACTGTTTGCTAATTCCAAAACCTTTACAACAGACAATTTCACAACCTTTGAAAGATGAAACGGTTGAGGAGAGGAGAATTAAAACTGTTCTGTATTCCGGCGATACAGATAGTTATAAATATTATTATACAATTTCTCTGGCAGAGTTTAAAGATTTTGATAAATTTGCTATTATAGTTCAGAGTGCTTCACCATCACTGTATAAGAAACATAAATCAACGTTCATAGATATTGTTGATTCCTGCCAACGTATTCAATAAATGATGCCGATATCAGTCAAGGAGGCATCTCCCTGTCTGATATCGGTATCATTTCACTATTTCACCTGTGCAGATTGAAACGTTTTCATTAATTTATTAAATTCTCCGTTAGAATAAAGGTAAGAATACTGATCACCGTCTTTAAGTTCACTTAGTATTACTTTAATCATTTTTTTACGAATATCTTTCGTCTGGTCCGGTATTTTAATGTGCCGGTAAAGGAGGGTATTATCGAGTTTCCCAGGGTGAATCAGAGAGGTCAGCATGGAATTTAGAAGAGTTATGCTTTCGGAAACATTTTTCTGGTCAATGGCGGTTTGAAGGGGAGCTATATAAGTATCATACTCCTGTAAACAGAATAACTCTGCCAGCCTGGCTGATCGTTCTGATATTATTGTTGCGTCCTGAGGATGTCCTTCCTTTAGCGCAATATCAGATAGTTTCATTAATAGAAGTTGGATCTCCTGAACAGACATAAGCAGTCTTCGTTCTAACAATTCTCCGGCTTTCTCTGTTTTTCCCTGGGTAATTAAAATCTCTGCCATAAGAGGACGCTTATCAATGTCGTTTTGTTCAGGCAGTAAATCCAACAACTTCTGGGCTTTATCAGATTCCCCCATTCTTGTATAGTAGGAAGCAAGCATAAAATTCGCCTGTCTGCGGGTTTGCTCATCACCATATTTTGCAGCCTGCTCATAAAGGGATATAATCTGGCTGCTGTATTTCTTTTTTTCCACGGTACTCATGGCTGCCATCAACATGGCACCTTGTAATAAAACTGCAGCAGTGTGGATAAAATGACCGCAGGTCGGATATTCACGAATTTTTTCCAGAGTCAGGAGAAATCCGGTTTCAAATCCTTTCTTATGAATCACTTCCACAATCTCTTTGCAGATCTGACTGACTTCCTCTTTATCAGGTTCTGTATCAAAACATAAAAGAGTATTGATATCAATCTTTAAAAGACGTGCCAGTGCAGGCAGCAGGGTAATGTCAGGGGAGGTGCTTCCTTTTTCCCATTTGCTTACGGCAGGGGCAGATACGCCTAAATAATCGGCCATTTCTTCCTGGGTCAGCCCGGCTTCTTTCCTTTTTTCCCGAATCACGCTATTTAATGGCATTGGTTTGTCCTCCGGTTTAATCAAACATATGATACAGTAATCGTATCAGATCCGCTTTCAGACTTCAATGGAGTATTAATTAATCTGTTTCAGAAGAATTTAACCGCAGGTTAAGTCCTCGTTATTCAAACCAGACACATTTCTCAAAAATAAAGAACCAAATGACTTGAAGTTATCTGCCATTTGTAATATCCTGATAATTAAGAGACTAAAATGTTTCAATGAAATACCAGGTACATAATATTATGGGGGACAGGAGGTTGATGCAATGTTTGTTGTATGGATTATTTTTATACTGTTGTTTGTCTTGTCAGCCGTTTTACTGACAGGACGTGGTTCATTTCTCATTGCCGGGTATAATACGTCAAGCCCTGAGGAGAAGGAAAAATATAATGCACAAAAGTTATGCCGGACGATAGGGGTTTCTATGATACTCATACTTTTCGCGACTGCAGGACTTTTTTTCATTCCCTTAGACAGCGTTTACCGTACTCCCTATTTTATTTTTTATTTTATCTTCATGATCGCTGATATCGGGATCGCCTTTTATATTTCCAATACCCGGTGTTATAAGGCGGGATATGAAGATAAGAAAGATATACGCAAAAACAAAAAGGAAACGTTGTTTATAGCTGCCGGTATCTTTATTGTTATGTTTCCAGTTCTCCTTTTGGTATGTATTACGATGTACCGGGCTTCATTACCCCCTGTATATTCAATCGGTGGTGATACCCTGAAGATATCCTCCTTTTATGGTGAAACCATTCCCCTTGACGGAATAAAAACTATTACACTGGAAGAGACCATGCCTTTTGGATTAAGTAAGAAAAATGGTTCTGATTTAGGTTCCATTCTAAAAGGCCGGTTTGATGCGGACGGAAAAACTGCCCACGTATATATCGATGCTTCCAGGCCTCCTTTTATCCTGATTGAAACCGAAGAAGGACTGCATATCATAAATGATCAGAGCCGGGAAAAAACGGAAGCACTTTACACGCAGTTGAAGTCACTGTTAAAATAGCCTGAATTTCAGATAGGAGAGTCGCGTATGGGTTTCTGGATTTTTATGACTGCAATGAATCTGGTATTACCTTTTATTATGATCGTGATTGGCTATATTTTTATTAAAAATCCTCCAAAGGAAATAAATCATTTGGTGGGATACCGAACTACCATGTCTATGAAAAACAAAGACACCTGGGATTTTGCCCACCACCATTGCGGAAAAAACTGGAGGATCACAGGACTTTGCATGCTGATTCCATCTGCCTTGGTAATGTTGCTTTTTATCGGAAAAGATACACAAACAGTGGGAAAAATCGGTTCTGTTGTGATAGGTGTGCAGACAGTTATACTGCTGGCATCTATAATTCCAACGGAAATGGCATTAAGAAAGAATTTCGATAAAGATGGAAATCGTATACAGATTTAATTACGAAGGAGAACATTATTATGACTCAGGCACTGGTACACATAGCGCTGGTAGTAAAGGATTATGATGAAGCAATTGATTTTTACACAAAAAAACTTCATTTTAATCTGATCGAAGATACGTATCAGCCGGAGCAGGATAAACGCTGGGTTGTGGTAGCTCCGCCTGGTGCTTATGGAACCACGGTTCTGCTGGCAAAGGCCTCTAAACCGGTACAGGAACCCTTTATTGGCAATCAGGCTGGAGGGAGAGTATTCCTGTTTTTGGAGATCAGACCAATCGTGCTCTATGGGAAGTAAAAAATATAATTGATTGTGTTCCCGATGAATTGTGGAATAAGGAATACTGTAAAATGCCGTGCTGGAAACATATTTATCATATGCTGCATTCCCTGGATCTATGGTTTATAAATCCCAGAGATAAAGAATATGGGGAACCGGAGATCCATGAGAAAGATTTAAACAATCTGGATATTATCTCAGTTAAACAGCTTACAAGAGAGGAAATAAATCACTATTTTGAAGAGATTAACCGTAAGCTTACCGATTATCTTCTGAGACTCACCGATGACGAATTAACCTGTATGCCAAGGGACTGTGAATACAACAGGTTTACCCTTGTTTTGGCACAGTTTCGGCATTTGCATACCCACATGGGCATGGTAATGGGATTTATCATTGCAGATACCGGCTTGTGGCCAAGAGTATTAGGCCTGGAAAATCCTGTTCCAACAGAGGAATACAGTAAATACTTTTAAACGAGGAGACAGATTATGAAAACAATTGGAATCATTGGAGGTATGAGTTGGGAAAGTACAGTTACCTATTACCAGATCATGAATGAAACGGTAAAGCAGGAACTGGGAGGTCTTCATTCAGCAAAGATTCTGTTATACAGTGTGGATTTTTCAGAAATCGAGCGCTGCCAGGCGGAAGGCGACTGGGAAAAGAGCGGGGATATATTAGCTTCGGCAGCGGAGTCTCTTGAAAAAGCAGGAGCCGATTTCCTTGTAATTGCAACCAATACCATGCATAAAGTGGCATCTCAGATTCAAAAGAGAATTCACATTCCCATTGTACATATTGCAGAAGTGACAGCCGAAGAATTGAAGCAGAATCACATTACCACAGTGGCATTGCTGGGAACCAAATATACCATGACACAGGAATTTTATAAAGAAAAGCTGGAAAATGCCGGCATTACGGTATTGATTCCAGATGCCCAGGAGATTGAAGTGGTAAACAGCATTATTTATGACGAATTATGTCTTGGCTCCATTTTAGAAACTTCAAAGGAACGGTATCTTCAAATTATTGAGACGTTAAAAATACGGGGAGCACAGGGTGTGATACTGGGCTGCACGGAAATCGGGCTTTTAATTAAGCAGGAGGATACGGATCTGCCTGTATTTGATACAACCAGAATACATGCGGTCAAAGGGGCGAAGCTGTCATTAGAGGAATAGCAGCCGAAATAAAAAACAGGGACAGAATTACCCTCTGTCCCTGCATACACGAAGACCCATATCAGCCCCTATGCCGTTTGGTTCATATTTACCCCGGTAGGATATCCTGCAGCTGGTCACATCGCCCACCCAGCCGCCTCCTTTCCATACCCGGTAAAATCCATTTGGAATTGTGGTATCCTGATACCAGTCAAAACACCATTCCCGAACATTCCCGGACATATCAAAGATTCCCAGTTCATTGGCTTTTTTACTTCCAACAGGGTGGGTCTGATTTTCATTGGCTTCGATATCAGGCCAGTACCAGTCTCCCTTTAAATACTCTTTTCCCGCATTTCTCCAATACCATACGGTCTCTTCCTCATCAGAACTTCCGCTATATATAAAGTTCTGACTTTTTGATCCCCCGCCTGCGGCATAAGTCCATTCCGCTTCGGTGGGAAGCCGGTATCCATTGGCTCCTTCCACTGTTATAACAGTCCATCTGACATCATCATGATCGCAGATATTTTCCGGATCCGGATTTTGTTTTTCAATCTTGTAATAGGGAATAAGACCTTCCTTTTCACTTCTCCTGTTGCAATATTCAATACTGTCATACCAGCTTACTGAATCAACAGGCAGATGACGGCCTTTAAACGCGGAAGGATTACTTCCCATAACCTTAGTCCATTCCTCTTGCGTTACCTCGTATTGCCCTATGTAAAAGTCCTCAATTGCGGGCGCTTCCTGGGTAGTTCCGGTTGAGACTGCAATGGCAGTCCCGCCTTCCACCAGTACAAGATGGTCCGGTTCCTTTTTGGAGCATCCCCAGGAAAAAACAGCGGCAGCCATCAAAAGCAAGACCAGCTTTTTCCTCATAGACAAGTCCCTTTCTAAGTCTTTTTTCCGATCTGGTTCTATAATATTTGCATAGTATGTAGGTAAGTATATATTATTAATAAACGGCTATTAGAAATGTAGACAGAATTACCAGACGGTTACATTTGCATAACCACTGCTTTGGTATCCTTCTACACAAAAGGCCTGATAGGACCAGGAATTACCTAAGTTCATGCCCTTGCTTCTCCATGCATTTACATGATTTCCGAAATTGATCTGAGCATTGCCGCCAGTAGGTCTTTTGGACTGTCTGACACTCCAGTACTGTGGAAATGTCTGATAGCCGTCAATGGAAGGAGCGTTATAACGCATGGTTGTATAGATGTCATAGCTGGCTCCATCGCTGTTTACGGTTCCCTTATAAGTTCCGGTAGGTCTGTAGGTTCCCCAGCTGTCAACTACATAATATTCAATCAGGGAATTCCTTGTCCAACCATAAAACGTTAAATAACTGTTGCCTGATGGTGAAAATGCACCGGCATTGTAGTTGACAATTCTGTTGGGAGATCCGGCACCCCATCCTTTTCCAACGACGAAGTTTCCGCAGTTTGTCCAGTTTACACTGAAATTTCCTCCGGAACCATTCACCATATTAACGGTTCCGCCTCCGTCGGTATAATCCTGCCAGTAATCCGTAGCTGCAAAAGCTGTAAAAGTAAATATTCCGGAAAAACAAATGGCTGCAGTGGTAATTAACGATAAGACCTTCTTGCTTAATTCATTCATATAAAACCCCTCCTGTTTCATATACAGATTGATACACTTACCTACATACGATATAAATATTAACAGAGACCTCCTTCCTTTTTTAAACGGTTTCATAAGTACTTTGCTTTGTGGATTTTATCTGCGGCTGAGAATCAACCTTGTAAATGAATTCATGTAAAAAGACTAGATTAACTGGTATGATATTATAGAAAATAATTTTATATTAAATATGATATCAGATAAAAATGAGAATGTAAATTTAAATATATAAAAAATAAAATATTTGGTTAATTTAACTAATATATTTAGGTATGATTTTGTGAATAAGAGACAATTAAAATTTATTATACATATAGATTAAAATGAAATCCCTTGACAGATGAAACATACCCGGGTATAATCATTACTCATGAAGCTTTCGGTATTTGATTATAATTGAATTATTGGTTAAAAGGGAGTAGTTTAAATGTACCGTCAACATCCTGGCTGTAAGAATACAGTCTGGCGGTGCGTACCAGATTATGGTTACCAGACTTTTAATGTGCTTATTCTGAATTTTTTCAGAGGGTTCATTAGAAGTCTTTTTTTTACTCTTTTATACCAGAGATAATCAGACTGAAGTTACACATTTTTGATGCGGGGCACCTTAGGTGTCAGAATGGAGGATTACTTTGAACGAGTGGTATCAGAAAAGCGAAAGCGAGATATTAAAGGAGCTTCACACACAAAAAGAAGGGTTAAGTTCCGGGAAAGCGTCTGCTCTTCTTCAGGAAAAAGGGGAAAATATTCTGGAGGAAGGAAAGAAAAAAAGTACCATTGAAGTTTTTGCGGAACAGTTTAAGGATTTGCTGGTAGTAATATTAATTGCGGCGGCTGTTATTTCCATGCTGTCAGGAAATGTGGAAAGTACCATTGTAATTATGGCAGTTATTATTCTAAATGCTGTTTTAGGTACGGTTCAGCATGAAAAGGCGCAGAAATCCCTTGCCAGCTTAAAATCTTTATCCTCACCCAATGCAAGAGTCATGAGAGACGGTAAGAAAACGGAAGTTGCTTCCAGAGAAGTTGTGCCTGGAGACATCCTGATGCTGGAAGCCGGTGATATGGTAGTGGCAGATGGAAGGATATTAAATAATTATTCTCTCCAGGTAAATGAAAGCTCCCTGACAGGAGAGTCCACCAATGTGGATAAAGAAGATGGGGCATTGGAGCTTTCCGTTCCTTTGGCGGACAGAACCAATATGGTGTATTCAGGAAGTCTGGTAACCTATGGAAGAGCGGTGGTTGTTGTAACTGATACCGGTATGAATACAGAAATCGGTAAGATCGCCAGTCTGATGAATGCGACGAAGGAAAAGAAGACTCCTCTTCAAATCAGTCTGGATCAGTTTTCCAGCCGCCTTGCCATGGTTATTATGGTCATCTGTGCGGCCGTGTTCTTATTAAGTCTTTACCGCAAAATGCCCCTTCTTGATTCCATGATGTTTGCGGTCGCCCTGGCAGTTGCAGCGATTCCGGAAGCTTTAAGCTCCATTGTTACCATAGTTCAGGCCATGGGCACTCAGCGTATGGCAAAAGAAAATGCTATTATTAAGGAACTCAAAGCAGTGGAAAGTCTTGGCTGTGTTTCTGTAATCTGTTCTGATAAAACGGGAACACTGACTCAGAATAAGATGACTGTCCAGGAAATTTACTTAGATGATCAGATATTTAAACCAGAGGAACTGGAATTAACCAATCAGCTTCACCGTTATCTGCTTTATGATGCAGTGCTGACAAACGATTCCACCATTGCTGACGGCAAAGGAATTGGAGATCCTACCGAATATGCCCTCCTTGAGATGGCAGGTAAAATATCCGTCAGCCACAATACCATCCGGGATCTCATGCACAGGCTGGAAGAGCTTCCCTTTGATTCAGACCGTAAGCTGATGAGTACCAAATACAAGCTTCACGGTGTTCCTACCATTTTGACAAAAGGAGCAGTTGATGTACTGTTAGACCGGACGGTAAGCATCCGTACTTCTCAGGGAATCAGAGATTTGACACAAGCAGACAAAGAAGCTATTTTAAAACAGAATCGATTGTTTTCTGAAAATGGACTTCGGGTTTTGGCCTTCGGTTATAAAGAGGTGGAAGAATCCCACATTCTTTCCCTTCATTCTGAAAATAACTTTATATTCCTGGGTCTTGTTTCCATGGTGGACCCGCCCAGAGAAGAATCAAAAGCTGCAGTAGCAGATGCTAAAAATGCAGGAATCAGACCGGTTATGATCACCGGAGATCATAAAATAACGGCAACAGCCATTGCAAAACAGATCGGCATTTATGAAGAGGGAGATCTGTCAGTGACTGGTGCGGAACTGGATGCAATGACAGATGAGGAGCTGGATGAAAAAATTGTTAACATCTCTGTATTCGCAAGGGTTTCCCCAGAGAATAAGATCCGGATCGTGGATGCATGGCAGAGAAGAGGCAATATCGTTTCCATGACTGGTGACGGAGTGAATGATGCTCCAGCACTTAAGAAGGCAGATATTGGAGTTGCCATGGGAATTACAGGTACGGAAGTATCAAAGGATGCCGCTTCCATGATATTATCAGATGATAATTTTGCCACCATCATAAAAGCTGTGGCAAATGGAAGAAACGTATACCGGAACATCAGGAATGCCATTCAGTTTTTATTATCAGGCAATATGGCTGGTATTTTCTCAGTCCTTTATACCTCAATTATGGGGTTACCAATTCCATTCGCTCCGGTTCATTTATTATTCATCAACCTGTTAACGGATTCACTTCCCGCCATTGCAATCGGTATGGAGCCGGCTGAACACGGTCTGCTGAGCCAAAAGCCAAGAGACCCAAAAGAAAGCATACTGACAAAAGATTTTATGACAAAGGTTATGCTTCAGGGAGCTCTCATATCCGTTTGTACCATGATCGCGTTTCAATTGGGATTAAGACAGTCGGGTGCAGCGGTTGCCAGTACCATGGCATTTGCCACGCTGACTCTGGCACGGCTTTTCCATGGATTTAACTGCAGAAGCAGCCATTCCATCTTCCGTCTGGGATTTAAAGGCAACTGGTACAGTCTGGGAGCTTTTGTTCTGGGGTTTGCACTACTGAGTGTAGTATTGTTTGTTCCTGTCATGGGAAAACTGTTTTCTGTATCACCGTTAAGCGGATTACAGGTTGGTATTGTTTACGGGCTTGCCATCATCCCTACTGGGATAATTCAGCTGACAAAAGTGATGAGAGAAATTGTAAAATAATGAAGAAAAAAAGAGGTTTCCACTCAAAAAAAGAGTTGAACCTCTTTTTTATTAATGATAAAATGATTTCGTAACGAAAACTAGGAGAGGGAAACAAAACGACATGACAGGACAACCTTCATTGAGATTCAGAAGTTACGGCTCGTTATCCAGACGGATCAAATTCCAGATTCTTGCCCTGGTGCCGATTTATTTTATTGTTGCAGGATTATGCCTGCAACCGTTTGATGAAATCTGTAGGGGAATCATCACAATCGTACAGGAGCCGGATTTCCTGATTACGGATTACATTGCCATAGGTGGCATTGGAGCTGCGTTTATTAATGCAGGTGTATTAACGTTATTAAGCATTGCAATCGTATATTTTCTGGGGATGGATATGAGCGGTCATACCATTACCTCAAGCTTCCTCATGTTTGGCTTTTCGCTGTTTGGGAAAAATATCTTAAACATCTGGGCCATTATGATGGGAATCTGTTTATATTCTTATTATCATAAAACTTCCATAACACGTTATATCTATGTAGGGTTTTACGGAACCTGTTTGTCTCCGGTTATTACCCAGATCATGCAGATTGGTAATCTGCCCCTGGCGGTCCGGCTGGTTTTAAGTATTCTTGTGGGTATGAGCATCGGGTTCGTGCTTCCGCCTCTTTCTACCCATACTCATTATGCCCATTTGGGTTATTCCCTTTATAATGTGGGGTTTGCCTGCGGGATCATTGCCACGATTATTGTTTCTCTGATGAAATCCTTTGGGATCAGAATAGAGGAACGTCTGATCTGGTCGACTGGGCAAAATTTATTGTTTACCAGACTTTTGATTGTTTTATTTTTCGGAATGATAATATTTTCCTTCTTATTATCCAACCAGGTTTGGAAAAGATATGTGGAAATCTTAAAATCCTACGGGCTCAGCGGAACCGATTATGTTAAAACCGAAGGATTTGCGCCTACGCTTCTTAATATGGGGATTAACGGGATTGTCTCCACTCTGCTTATTATTTCGGTGGGTGGTGATTTAAACGGTCCCACCATAGGAGGGATTTTTACCATCGTGGGATTCAGTGCAACTGGGAAGCATACCCGTAATATTCTTCCAATCATGATCGGTGTGATTATTGGTGGGTATACGAAGAGATGGAGCATTACAGATCCAAGCGCCCAGCTTGCCCTTCTTCTTTCTACCACACTGGCGCCCATTGCCGGTGAATTCGGAGTTGGAGCTGGAATTCTTGCCGGATTTTTACACTCCTCAGCGGCTCTTAATGTAGGAATTGTTTACGGTGGGATGAACCTTTACAACAATGGATTTGCAGGAGGCCTTATCGCTACCTTTCTGGTACCTGTGCTTAAATCCATTCGGGATCGAAAGGCCCATGCAAAAACCCATGTCTCTCTTTAAGGGCAGGGTGCTTGTATAATTTTGGTTATGTGATAGAATAAGACAAAAAGATAAATTGAGGAATTTTAATATGCTGTACCAGATTACAGAAGGAACGGTTTCGGCAGGCGGAAATGTGATTCTGTCTCATATAAATTTTGAAATACGCGGCAGTGAAAAAATAGCGGTGGTTGGAAGCAATGGAGCCGGGAAAACCACTCTTTTAAAGCTGATTGCAGGAGAACTGGAGCTGGATCGGGATGATAAGCGTCAGAACTGCGGTATTACAACAGCAAGAAAATTAACCATTGGATATTTAAAGCAGCAGGCATTTACAGAGAAGGATCGGACGGTGGAGGAAGAGATATTCTCTTCCTGCTCTTTTTCCAGTGAGTACTCACAGGAACGATATGAATATGAACGGGAATATGATATCCTGTTTACTGGATTCGGATTTCAAAAATCAGATAAAAAGAAAAAGCTGTCAGAATTTTCAGGAGGAGAGCAGACTAAAATTGCTCTGATCAGGCATCTTCTTTTAAAACCCGATATTCTATTGTTGGACGAGCCTACCAATCATCTGGATATTCAGACCATACAGTGGCTGGAAGAATATTTAAATGGTTATGGAAAAGCAGTGGTTATGGTATCCCATGACCGCTTCTTTCTGGATCAGACGGTTTCTGTAATCTATGAACTGTCAGGCAGAACGCTCACCCGTTATGCAGGCAGCTACACCCAGTACAGGGAAGAGAAGAAAAAGAGAATCCGCCTGCAGACAAAGGCTTATGAGCGGCAGCAGGAAGAGAAGAAACGGCTAAATGATCTGGTGGAGCGATTTAAACACAAACCCAATAAAGCTGCATTTGCCCGGGCAAAACGAAAGGCGGCGGAGCGGCTGGTACCGGTGGAAAAACCGGAGGAGGATGAGGTTTCTCTATTTGTAGAGCCTATATCCCCCGCTATATTCGGCAGTAAGTGGGTATTTGAATCAGAACATTTAAAAATTGGTTATGAGAAACCTCTTGCAGAACTTACATTTCGCATTCGTAGAGGACAAAAGATTGGTATACTTGGACCAAACGGGGCAGGGAAAAGTACTCTTTTAAAAACTGCTGCTGGTCTGATTCCTGGTTTGTCCGGAGATTATTCCCTGGGAAATCAGATTACCATCGGCTATTTTGACCAGCTGTCTTCCGAGATTCAATCGGATAAGACCGTAGCAGAACATTTTCATGACTTATTTCCTGTAATGACAGAAAAAGAGGTAAGAAGTATTCTTGGAGCTTATTTATTCGGAGGAAAAGAAGCTGGAAAACGTGTGGATGTTCTTTCGGGAGGTGAAAAAGCCAGGCTTATTCTGGCGGAACTTTTACAAAGCAAACCGAATTTTCTTATACTGGATGAACCAACCAATCATATGGATATCAAGGCGAAGGAAACCTTGGAATCTGCATTTCAGGCTTATACCGGAACCATTTTGTTTGTATCCCATGACCGTTATTTTCTGGACCGGGTAGCGGAGTCCATGTTGATCTTTGAGGATCAGTCGGTCTTTTATTATCCATTTTCTTACGGACATTATCTGGAACGCACAAGGAAAGCAAAAGGGGGCGGCATCGCAGCCCAGATCAAAGCGGAAGAGCAGGCTTTAATTGCCGGAATCAGAGCCGTTCCAAAAGCGGAAAGGCACCGGCTGAAGGAGATATCCAGCGAGGAGGCTTATTCTGACTGGAAGATGAGACTTGTGACAGAGCGGCTTTTACAGGCAGAAGATAAGGTAAAAGAATTAGACAGCGCCTGTGAAAAACTGATCAATGACTGGCAGGAGTCTCCGGATTTCTGGTCAGGAGATGAGTGGAGTGAGGCTGCATTCTACCTGGGGTTACTGGAGCAGAGAGATGAGGCCTGGGAGACCTGGACATCACTCTGTCTGGAATGGTTTGAAGAAGCTTTGGATGTGGAAATTTAAAAGGAGCAGGTCAGGAATCACAATGGATTCCTGACCTGCTCCTTTTGATATGTACGATTAATATTTATCGAAACTGTCCATGCTTCTGGCAGTTGGGTATGATGTTTCTTTATATTCGTAGGAGGAGAATGTCTGGTCACCTTTTAATATGAATTTGCTGACCTCCTGCTGAAGTGTAACGGATTGAGCTGCAAGCTCTTCACTGGATGCAGAGCTTTCTTCTGCAGTTGCTGCGTTGGTCTGGACAACCGAGGATACCTGGGAAAGACCCTGATTAATCTCTTCAATTGCGATCACCTGCTGAGCAGAGGCGTTTTCAATTTCCTGAATCGCCTGTTCTACCAGTCTGGATTTTTCAGAAACCTCTTTCAGAATTCTTGCAGCCTCACTTGCCATGTGTCCGCCTTCTGACACAGCTTCCACAGAATGCATGATGAGAGTTGCAGTTTCCTGAGCAGCTTCTGCGGATTTAGTAGCAAGATTGCGTACTTCATCTGCTACCACAGCAAAGCCTTTTCCAGCATTGCCAGCTCGGGCTGCTTCAATGGCAGCGTTTAAAGCGAGAATATTTGTCTGGAATGCAATATCTTCAATTACCTTTGTAATATTAGAAATTCTCTCGGAAGCGTTGCTGATCTTTTCCATGGCACCATTTAAATTTTGCATGTGGCTGTTGCTTTCCTGCACACCGGTACCGGTCTGATGTACATAGCCGGCTGCAAGGCGGACATTGGTTGCGTTCTGGTCTGCCTGTCTTGCTACTGTTGCAATGGAAGCATTCAATTCTTCTACGGTTGCTGCCTGTTCGGTAGATCCGGAGGCAAGAGCCTGTGCAGCTGAGGATACCTGCTCTGCGCCGGTATTGACCTGCTCTGCAGCGGTACTGATCAGAAGAAGTGTTTTATTTAAATCGTTTTCAATCTTACGAAGAGCAAGGCCAAGAATATCTTTATCGGAACGAAGGGGAACTTCCTGAGTAAAATCACCGTTGCTGATCTCTTCAGCAACTAATACCTGTTTGCGGATTCCATGAATCATTTCAGTAAAGGCATTTGCAAGCTGGCCTGTCTCATCCTTGGTATCAATTTCATTTAAATCTACATCTACATGTCCCAAAGCGATCTTTTTAGCAGCCTCAACTATCTGAGTGATCGGTTTGCTGATCATTGCAGAAATTCTAAAACTTAAGTAAAGGGCTGCACCAGCTCCTGCTGCTACGATAATAATAAGAGCGAGAGTCAAAAAGCCTGCAGTCCTATCATTATTCTGGCTGGTATCCTGAGCGGCTTCCATACGTTTTTCAACCAATTGATTAAAATCTTCGAATATTTTGACAATATCATCTTCCTGATCTGTTAAGATAGCAAGTGCACCTTTGGAATTACCCTGTTTTGCTTCTGCAATTGCTTTATCTATGGCAGGTACATAGGTATCTGTAAACAGCTGTCTTAATTCTTCTGCAATAAGAATCGTATTAGGGTTTGTAATACTGGCCTTATATATATCAAAGCTTTTTAAAAATGTTTCCTTATGGGAATTGTATGTCTGTTCCAGTGTCTCTAATTCTTTTGCATCACCGGCATAGACAATCATTCCACGCGAGTCAGCACGTATCTGGTTTAAGCTGGTTGAGGCATTGATCAGCTCGCGTAAAGGCGCTGTCTGGTGTTCATACAAATATGTATCCATAATATTGATTCGAACCATGCCGACAATTCCGACAATTCCCACAAATAGTATAATGGCGATTATACTGATAAAGGCTGTGAGAAGCTTTCTTGTAATGCTGAAATCCTTGAATTTCTTCATACTAAATTCCTCCTGAGTTTATCTTTTGAGTAAAGGTTTGATCTGATCTGGTATGCTCCCAATGAATTCTTACAGATGTATTATGAATATAAAATGTGGTCTCTCCCCCCATACATTCAAAGATCCAGTTTGTGGACACAAAGTTTCGCAGTTTAACCAAAACTGTGTCATATTCATCAGAAATCCGCATTTTTACTGGAAAGTCGGCTCTCATTGACGGAGTTTATGACGGCGTATTGTCCGGTTTCCATGCTGGCTAAATGCATATTATTAAATCGGTCTATTGCTATTTTTTTCTGTTCCATCAAAGAATGAGCATAAATGTTCATGGTAATGGAAACATTGGAATGTCCTAATATATCACTGATTGTTTTAATATCAACATTGAGTTCCAGCGCACGGGTAGCAAATGTATGGCGTATGGCATGAAACTTGCGGTCTGGCACACCTGCTTTTATTAGTATTTTCTTATAGAGTTTCTGGTATGCCCTTGGATCAATAGGGATTTCCCTGCCAGTCATAAAATAGCATTTTTCTTTGCCCGAACATTGATAATATTCTTTAAATAATGTAATGAGAAATGATGGCAGAGGAATCTTCCTTGAAGAAGTTCTGCTTTTTGGCGTACCAATTAGAAGCAAAGTTTTATTATCGTCATCAGAAAAATTCTTTGTCCGGCTAACCGTTCGATTAATAAACAGAGTTTCATTTTCAAAATCAAAATCGCACCATTTTAAGGCACAAAGTTCCCCCAGACGTATTCCTGAGTAAAAACACAGGATAATCCCCAGTGTACGTTTATCTGGGCAGCCTAAAACTGCTTTTTCTATGAGACACTGCTCTTTCATTGTAAATACCTGAACTTCGTTTTGTTCTGACTTCGGAAATTTTATGTAATTCAATAATTTGATTGAATCAGGATTATTTTTCAATATTTCTCTGAGGGCAGTTTTATAGACAGCCAGTATCTTTCTTTTATAAGATTGGGAGATAGAATTATCATTATGCATGAATTTAACAAATTCTGATACTGTATCTTCTGCTAATTGATAATAATTACAGCTTGTATAAAAAGGAATAATATATTTTGTTACGCAATGGTAATAGCTTTCGTAAGTAGAAGGTTTTACTCTTTTCAAAAGATCGCTGTCCAGCCATAACTCAAAAAGTGATGATACGCTTGCCACAGTTTTCAGCTCTTTTTTTATTTTATTTCCATTTTCCTGATAAGATTTGATACTATCTTTTACTTCACGGTAGGTTTTTCCATAAAAATATTGATATTTTCCATCGTTCTTTAATTGCCGGCCTTCCCAGCGACCATCTTTGCGTTTATAAATGTTCTCTCCTCTGCGAGGCATATTGATATTACTCCTTTTCTGGTGACGAGTTTTTTGACGGCGAATAGTTATTATTCAATTAAAATGCTATAAATTTTTCGTTAAAGATTCAGTAAATTCAATTATTAATGTTGTTTTTGTTTGTATTGACAAACAATAATGTCGTATTATATAATGGATCATGTCGAAATTAGTCTGAAAATGGTGGCGTAGTTTTGGTTAAACTGCGCCTTTTTAATTAAATATAGCAATATATTTACAAAATTAACTCTTGTAAAAATTGGGTTTTAATATACTTATTTGATATTGATTATCGGATCAAATCATATAATCAGATATCATTATAACGATTTTTTGGAAATTTGCTATATCTAAATTTTACCATTTTTTACTTTAGTCATATTTTATTTCATGATATGATAGAATCAGTGGAACAAATGGGGAAAGGACATCGAAAATCATGGAGACACAGGTCAGATTTTATGATGAGGCAGAGGATGAGAAGCTAAAGTTTGCAGTAATTATTTCCAGAAATCAGGGTAAATGGGTTTTTTGCAGACATAAAGACAGAGATACATATGAAGTGCCGGGGGGACACCGGGAAGAGTCTGAAAATATCAACGATACTGCCAGGAGAGAACTATGGGAAGAAACCGGTGCAGTGGAATTTGATATTATTCCATTATGTGTATATTCTGTGTGCGGTGAGACCAGAGAGGGTGAGTGTTTAAGGGAAGAAAGTCTTGGTATGCTTTACTTTGCTGAAATATATTCCTTTGAAGAGGAGCTCCATTATGAAATTGCAGAAGTAATCATTACGGAGCAGCTGCCAGAGAATTGGACCTATCCCAATATTCAGCCCTTACTGATGGAAAAGGTCATGGAATTGGGATTGATATTATAGGTAAATGGCATTTGACATGTGTTAGGATCTGTGATATTCTGTTACCTATTAATATAACTGCAGAGGTGGCTATGATGAATCGTAATCAACAAATTTCCAGGTTGAATAGGGACGACGATTGATAGCGCTTGTATCTTTGAATGCTCATGGAGACATCATGGAAATGGAAACGGCTATGCTTCGTCATGTGATGGAGGTGCTGGAATCCGATTATGAAGAAGAGGACTTGGGCTGGAACGTTTTACCAGCAGGTTACTGGATCAGGATAATGTACGTCTGTCTTCTCTTTTCCCAAGAGATTTAAACAGAGTGACACCATAAAAAATTTTATTACAGTTTCATAAGCTGCGCCACTGAATCAGGCGGGCTTATGAAACTGTTTCTTCTATAATTATAGGGTATAGCGGTAAATAGCATTAAAGCGGTCATTTCTATAAGGATCATAAAAGCCGTCGCTGATTTCCCAGCCTTCAAATTCATCCTTTGTAAACAGAAGATGTTCCTCGCGGTGAGAACGAATGGGAAGTTCCCCAATGAGCACACTTTTTTTCGCAACTCTTAACAGCTCGCTTGTGGCTTTTTTTGCATATTCCTTATTGTCAAAATAGAGATAAACACCATAACAGATCACCTTATCAAAGGTATGATCTTTAAAGGGTAAATCGGCAGCTTCTCCGGTGAGGACGGAATTGTGCAGTATTTCAATGTGTTTTTTAACCAGTGTATGGGAATAATCCATTCCGGTGTAATCGCAGTCCAGGTATTGGGCAAGGGCACCTGCGCCGCAGCCAACTTCTAAAACCTTATCACTCTTTTGGATATCCAGCCGCTTGGTTATCTGACGGGCCACTTCCTCCATATCTACCTGAGTAGCTTCATAGCCGTCAAAGGCCAGTAAATCATTTCCCTCCGCTTTTCCTTTTCTTACCCAGATCTGCTTCCATGTTTCGTTTGCTGTTTCCTGTGCATTCATTTTAACTACCTCCTGATATTATCGTAATATATGTTTTAGTGCGTCACATAGGCGCTTGTTATCTTCTTTGGTTCTGACTGCGATCCGGATACATTCTCTTCCTTCCATACCTGGTTTGTGGGAGAGATCCTTCACAAGAATGTTGTAACGGTTTAAAAGCAGCTCGGCGATCTGATGGGCAGAGCAGCCGTCTTTTACCTCGCAGAGTATAAAATTGGCCTGGGACGGGTACAGGGTTAGCTGTCTTATGGAACCCAGTAAGCCATACATTTCGTCTCTGGTCTCCTGAAATTGTTTTAGGGCATCCCGGTAATCCCCCTGATACTTCTCAAATATCTGAAGAAAATATTCTGCAAGAGAATTAATATTCCAGATGGGAAGCTCTTTGCGTACAAGAGCAATGATATCCGGATCTGCGCATGCCATGAGTCCAAGGCGCAATCCCGGTACACCATAGGATTTTGAGATGCTTTTTATAAGAACCAGATTCTGATGGGCATTTAAGATCTCCGGTGTCATAAAGGATGGTTCTTCCTCCTGATTAGAGAAATCCAAAAAGGATTCATCCAGGATCAGAAGAGCATTTCGTTCCTGACAGAAGCGGATAAGCTTTTGCACATCACCTTTTTTTATGTAATTCCCAGAAGGATTATCCGGATTCACTAAAACAAGTGCGGCGATTTCCTTATCACGGTAAAAATCCATAAGATCCTCAGCTGTGTAAGTAAAATCCCTGGAGAAAACGGTATAAGGGATTACAGAAGCTGCACAGTTTTCATATTCTGAAAAGGAAGGACGTAGAACACCCACCGGTTTTTCAAAGCTGCGAAGAAGCGGTTTTATCAGCTCTGTGGCGCCATTTCCTGTTAATACCTGGCTTTTATCAAGTCCAAGAGATTTTGCAGCAAGAAGGTTATTAATATCAAGTCCTGAGGGATAGCTGGTTGTAAGAATTTCAAAGCTGGCTTTTATCTCACCCATGAGACGGCTGTTAGGGAAATAAGGATTTACCAGATAGCAGAAATCCAACAGTCCCGGATAGCGCCAGTATCCTCCGTATCGCTCAGATAAACGAAGCAGTCTGCTTTGGGAATCTGTGAATATGGATTCTGCAATATCCAAGTCCTGCTCGTCATCGATTTCGTACCAGAAACCGTTTTCCAGACGGGATGCTTTTAAATCGTGATCGTCCAGCAGGGAGATAACTTTCAGCACCTGCTCATAATAGGCATTGTTTCCTAATGCCTTGCTGTATGCTTCTAAGAAAGGAACATAATGGGTGGAGGAGAAGTTCTGACTGAATTTATATATATTAACCGTTTTATAGTAGGAATGAATGTCTTCGAAACGGAAGTCTTTTCTGGTTAAAAACTTCATGATATTGTCCTGCTGGTCAATGAGTACAACGGTGCCGTCCATCCAGCTTTCAAAGGGAGCGGTCAGAGCCAGATTAGGGCGGGGGTCCTTAATGATCTGGGTTAATACCTCCTGCTCAAATATCAGGTCTGATTCCAGGAGCAGAGTATCATCTTCCAGGAGATGCTCCTTGGCAAGATAAAGAGAGTAGATGTTGTTGGTTGTTTCATAAACCGGGTTATCAATAAAAACCACCGGAGTATGAAGCGAAAGGGATTCCACAAAGGAACGCAGAAGCTCCCCCTTATGACCCGTAACAAGAATGATTTTTTCCAGGTTATATTGGTCCAGCTGTTTTAACATTCGTTCAATTAATGGAATTTTATTGACGGGTACCATACATTTGGGCTGATGTTCGGTTAACTGTTTCAGACGCCGACCCATACCGGCAGCCAGGATAATTGCTTGCATAGGCTCCTCCTTTTATGTTCAAAAAATATTATATTTTATAAATTATGAACATAATAGCAGGTTAAAGATTGAATGTCAATAGTTGGAAGAAGTAAAAAATGAATTTAATCAGTGAAAGCGGACGAATTATTAATAAAAGAGGTACGCGGTCTTCCCGTTACGGAGTGTAGACCGTGCACCTCTTTTTGTCTAATTTTCTAAAGCTGTCAGGAGATGAGTTCCTGAATTTTAATGGCCATCTCATCCAGATAGCTATTCCATAGTTCAACACTGAAATTTACAATTTTTTTCGGGTTTACGGTAAAATTTCTTTGCAGGTTATCATTTATTTCACGTGAAGGGAATGTATGAACCTTATCTTGCAGATTATGGTCAAGAAGATAGATCATGGATTTACTTTCTGAACCAAAAACCATCATCTCAGGTAAGGTGCTGTTAATAATAATTATTTTATTAAACTGCTTGTTTCTGATAAAACCGTTTAACCGTTTTAAGTAGTCAATCCGTCTGTCCGCCGGAATATTAATCTGGCCGATTAATGGTACAACAACCGTTCCTGTTATACAGAATTTCATCATTGCATCAATCGTAATAATAAACTCAGTATCATTTGTCAGGACTTCCTGAAAGAAGTTTATCATCAATGTTTTTATTTTTTCGTCAGCTTTAAAATTTTTTAAATCCTCTTCATCAACCAGATATCCCAGAGGGATAGAGGTAAATAATGAATTTGGCTGCCGTTCAAGGAGCTTTGATAAATGAGAGGGATGTTCCGTCAGTATTTGTTTGATCTCACTTTGGCTGAACGTCATTTGTATGCGTTTTATATTTAAAAGAGCGGTCAGGCAGGATACGATATGGCTTTTTTGTCTGATATAAGTCATTAAAGGTGCTCCATCTGGCTGCCGGCTGAAGATAAGAAGGTATTTCCCTTTCAGCAGCAAGTAGGGGTTGTCTGGTTTCTCACATAGTTCCCATAAATACAAATCGACATATTTTTGAGCGTGAACGATTGCAGAAAGATAATTCTGTTTATCGTTCTTCTGGACACATTCATCTGTGGAAGAAGTCAGGAACTGATGAAATATGGCAGGTTTATCTGCAGTGGTATCCAATAACTGTACGCGTTGAATGATATCGGAAAAAAAAGGGCTGTAAATAGAAATCGTGTTGAAAAATTCCAATTCCTCTCCGGAACTGCTGCTAATAGATTCCGAAGTAAGAATACATAGCATATTCAAAATATTATTAATTCCAAGGTAACTTAATTCACTGTTGGGAAAGTTGAGAAAAGCGCCGCTTTCATCATCCAAATCTTTATTAATAGCATAAGCAATTGCAAGGGATAAAAAGTTTTCCAGTTCAAATTTAGAATGAAAATCATAGATGACAGGGAAAATCTCTTTTAATTTTATATGGCAGTCATGGCAGTAAAGTGCATCTGCAAAATAACCAGCGGCCATCCGGCTAAACTGTTTCTTTTCCTTTGAATAAGGAAGTCTCGAGCCATTTAATATTTTGCTGAGACTGCTGGGGGCCATATTTAAATAGATAGCAAAATCTGTTTTAGATATTTTGGGAATGTTAATAAGTGTTTCCAACAGCACTCCGGTTTTCATATTTAAGCTCCTACTTCTTATGTATGTTTATGAAAATTATAGTAACATAAATTATTACGATTGTCTATTTTTATGTAACCGCAAACGGAAATGAATCATGACAGAAAAGTTCTGTTGGAAATGCAGAGTTATTGACAAAAAGTTACAAAGTTTTCCGTTGCCGTCAAAAAAGAAGTAACTTTTTTGAAAAAGTTTCAAGCGTCACTTCAGGCCTGTCTATATAATCATAATAGGTTACTTCACCCAAAATTAATTGAATGAAATGATGGATATAAGGAGGTATGAAAATTGAAGAGAAGGAAACAAAGATGTTTTGTGGCATGGCTGTTGACTGCGCTGCTGGTGCTGAACATGTTTCTTCCTGTTAGCAGTGTTCTGGCTGATGAAGCTGAGGCTTCAGACAATATTATTACAATCACAAACAGTGATGACAAAGCAAGCCCAAGTGAGGCAGACCAGCAGGAAGATACCGATCCCACGGAAGAAACCAGTGAAAACGGTTCAAAGGGAAATGATTCGGAGGTTTCTATAGCAACCCCATCTGAAGGAATAAAAGATCCTGGGGCAACGCCTTTTTTGACGGAGTTTATGCCTTTCGTGGACCAGGCAGCCGGGAATGATGTAACGGACCGGCTTTTAAATGTGAAATTAGAAATCACACAGGATGGGAATGACAATGTTGATGGGGGGATCATTGCGGGTAAAGACTTTCAGGTAAATGGTTCCTTTCGCGTACCAGTCGTGGGGGATGGCCTTTCATCTGATGAATGTGTTGTAACAGGTGATGAAGCGGTATTTAATTTAGATACGAATATTAATATCATTGTTCCGGCTTCAAAGCAGCTGTATCTGACCTACCAGGGGGAGCAGGTAGGAACACTTTATTTTGAAAGCGGCAGAATTAGAATTGTGTTTGACGGGGAGGTCCTGAACGAAGATGGTGTAGGAAATGTTGTCTGTAAATTTGCAGCGACCATGAAATATACAGGTACGGATGTGGAAGAAGGAAGTCCTAATGATAAAGTCTTTATTATAGATAAGGAATATACCGTCAAGGCTCCTGAGATTCCGGTCACACAGACCCAGGTGAAATCGGGTGAACTGTCTGCTGATAAGACGAAAATCAATTGGAAAGTAGTAGTAAATGCATCGAAAGGCAGTAATGGCATTTCTTTAAAGGATTATGCATTTCAGGATAATTTAGAAAATGCAGGCGCTTACGTTCCGGACTCATTTAAAATTGGCGATAATTATATCAGCGATGAGAATGTGTATGACCCTGGCGACAAAACACTTTCTTATACGTTTGACACAGATGTCATCGGAGAACAGACCATTACTTTCACAACAGAGATTCCACCTGATACGCTGATCAAAGGTGGTACAATTAAAAACACCGCCCAGTTTGGAAAAGGCGGTACACTTGAAAATACCAATCAGGTTTCAATCCTGATAGCAAAAAAAACGTTGATTAATAAAACCGGTTCTGCTGGGGGCGGCATGTCGGGCGGTACATACGATCCAACTAACCGAACTATCACCTGGACGATCACCGTAAACCAGGACAAAATTCCATTAGAAGATGTGACTGTAACAGATACGCTTCCCGGTAATCTGATTTGGAAGTCGGCAGAGTGGAGCTGGAATGATGATTCTGAAACGGACCCGGGAATCCCATTACCCATAACCATCAGTACTGAGCCAGCGAATCATCAATACACCCTAAGCGGTACGATTACCAAAACAGTGAAATTGACCATTGAAAGTGAAGTTCCTGTAGAGAATTATGTAGGTACCACAACCTACTATAAAAATAGGGCAACTTTAACCTGGAATGGAATGCCTGGCGGGACGTGGTATGATGAAACAGGAAATATTGGCATTGGAATTGACGGAATCACGAAGCAGGCAGTTGGAACGCCCGATTATGTAAATCGCCAGATCCAATGGAAGGCAGCCGTTGACTTAAAAAATCAGACCGGATTCACCGATGTGAATCAGATCAAGGTGTACGATCTGTTGATCTATGGAGATTCTGTGGCACTTGAGGATACCAATTTAAGTGCGTTAATAGGAACGGACTATAAAAAACTAAATGCAAAATTCGGACAAAGTTTTGTTCCCGGCAGTTTTAACGGATCAGGTTTTTTGACAGAAGAGATACAGGAAGTGACTGCGGGCGGAGTCGTTGTTGGTGAGTTACTGGCGGTCAGCGGATTCAATATAGATAAAGCCTATAGTTTTACGTTTAAAACCCAGGTAATGGATCCAGATATCTTTGCTGCAAACAAAAGCAAAACCGTTTATAACACGGCATCTCTGTATTATGACGGAACACATTTAGATAACGGTGATGCTCAAACCACTTACGACAGCAATATTTTAAACAAGCAGGTACTGAAAGCCGGAACGAATATGGCTGGTACCAGTGCAAACGGTTTTAATCCGGAAGATAAAACGGCTGTTTTCCGCCTGAATATCAATTCGGAAGGTTATGACCTGACTGGAGCAAAGACGAAAAACGGAACGCTTGGCAATGTAACAGTAACGGATGTGCTGCCTGATAACTGGACATTTGTTGATCTTTTATCCGATGCAAAATATCAGCTTTATGATGGGAGTAATAACCTGGTCATGGACACATCTGATATCTTAGAAGGTGATCCTGTAATTTCTGGTAAGACAGCTGAATTTGTGTTCAAAAAGCTAAATAAGGCTTATTACATTCTGATAAAGGCGCAGCTCTCTGAGGAAGGGTATTTGAAATACATAGAAAGCGCTTATTCCGGCGGAAAATCTGATTCATATCAGAACGCTACCAACACAGTCAGAATTACCGCAGATAGTGATGCCAGCTGGGTGGCTGAAAAGTCAGAGACAGTCCAGGTACCTACAGCATTTCTGGTAAAAACCGTGAACAGCGGCAAAAATCCGGTGGAGTGGACAATTAAATTTAATCCATATGACCTTCCGGCCTTTAAAAATGTAAAGATTACGGATCAGATTCCGGACGGGCTTGAGTTTTCATTGAAACAGGACGGTTCTCTTGATCTTACCACTTTAAAGGTCACAGAATATGACAGGCAGGTAAACGGAGCATTTCCTTCCTCAGGAGGGAATGAACTGAATGAAGAGCAGCTTCAAAGTATGATTTCCTACGAGAAAGCTTCACGTATTCTGAACTTTACTCCGGCAGAGGGAAAACTGTATCAAATCGTTTATCAGACCGAAGTGACCGGCAATATCAGTGCAAAACTGAAGAATCAGGTAACGGTATCGGGCAGCGCCATTGATGGCACCGGCACCAACTCCTCTTATACAGTTCAGGATTCACATGCAAGTGCTACCCTGGAACGCAATGGTTATCTGGATATTTCCAAGGTTAATGAGTTGAGCCAGAAGCTTTCCGGTGCCGTGTTCACGTTGTATTCAGATCGGGAACTTCAAAATCCTGTTTGTAACAGCTCTGTGCGTACAGATGGTACACTGCGGATTGTTCCGATTCCTGCACCTCGAAATTTTGGAGACCCTGAATTTACCTATTATTTAAAGGAAACAACAGTTCCACCCGGTTATGAATCAGATAATATGGTTTATACTGTGACTGTCAGAAAGGGGTCCGATAATAAAGCGGTCACTACGGTTTCTGGAAAAACGCCGGGAGCGATTCTCACCGTGATGAATTACCCAATTAACAGTGTCACCAGACTGTCAATTGACAAGACAGTAAAAGGCAATGGGGCAAGTACCTCAGATGCCTTTGATTTCACCATTGATTTCACTGGAGGAAGTGTTGACGGCATCTATAATTACATCGGTTCCGGAGGCAAGGAAAACGGCCAGCTGACAATCAGCGGCAACCGTGGGACGTTCCAGCTTAAGGACAAAGAAGGGATTTCCATAACCGGACTTCCGGACGGTGCTTCCTACCAGATTAGTGAAGCAGATTCCGGTAACGGATATGTAACTTCCAGCACAGGAGAATCCGGTTCCATCAAAGTCGGACAGACCATGACAGCCTCCTTTATCAATACAAAGTGGCTGCCCGGAAGTCTGACCATCAAAAAAACAGTTGCCGGTAATGCAGAGAAAAATATAAAGTTCGATTTCACTGTAACGTTTACAAAACCGGATGGTACGCCGGATAACGGCGGGTACGAATATTCCGGGTCAGGTGAGAGCGGAACGATTAGCAGTGGCGGTCATATATTCCTCGCCCATGGCCAAAGCATCACCATAACAGGGCTGCCAAAGGATACTGTTTACACTGTAAATGAAAATAATGATTCCCAGAACGGCTATGTGATGAACTCCAATCATGAGACCGGCACAATTATCACAAATGAAAATCAGACTGCCTCATTTGTGAACACGAAATGGCTGCCTGGAAGCCTGACTGTCAGCAAAACGGTTGCAGGAAGCGGAGGTGATATAAAAAAGAAGTTTGATTTCACCGTGACTTTCACGGCAGAGGGTTCCTATACCTACACAGGAAATGGCGTTAGTGGAGGGACAATTCAGAGCGGAGATAAAATTTCTCTTGCTGACGGGGAAAGCATCACTATCACAGGACTACCGGACGGCACGAAATATCAGGTGACAGAAGCTGATTATAGGTTGCAAGGGTATACTGCCGCCTCCACAGGAGGAAGCGGAACGGTGGACACTCTTACCACATCAGTGGCTATGTTTACCAACACTTACATCAATGAATCCAGAAGCGGTGGCGGTGGAAGCAGTGGTGGAGGTCCAAAAGTATCCCCGCCGAAGCCCACGGATCCGGCACAATCAGAGGTAACAGTCGTCAATACGCCAAAAACCAGAGAAGAGATGACCCCTCAGGAGTTGTATGACATATACGGGGAGGTACCTCTCGGCTACATGGTTGGCCCGGACAATCATGTTTATACCCCTCAGCAGTTATACGAAATCTGGGGGCAGGTGCCGCTTGGCTATATGGCAGGCTCTGACGCACAGCAGCATCCTGGGAGATTGCCCAAAACCGACGATCGCAGATCTGTAAATAAGATTGCATTATGGCTGTTTACCATCTCAGCACTTTCAGGCATAGTAGTCATACGTATGAATTTAAAGAGAAAGCACGTTGCTGAATAAATTCTGACAGAGTGCGGATTACAGATCTGGCTGAAGGAAAATACGTTTTTTACAGTAGCAAATGGGAGCTGTTGCTCCATAAGTGAGATATCATTTATGGAGCAGCGGTTTCCTTTTTTATTAAAATCCGCCTTGACATTTAAAAGGAGAGTGTTATAATATGAAAATGATTTCTGATTTCGAAAATAGGGGATGAATATGGCAGAACGTGGAAGATACCGGACAAGGCAGCAGGAAATAATTGTCAGCTGCTTAAAAAAACAAAAAGAGATATTCTGTACTGTGGAAGAATTTATGGAAAGTCTGCGCAGAGATGGGATTCATGTAGGACAGACTACTGTATACCGGGCCCTGGAACGTTTGTGTGAGGATGGCGTGGTTGTAAAAATTCCATCCGTTGACGGATCCAAGGCTCAGTTTCGATATATTGGTGAGGAGATAAACCGGAATGTAGGAAAGCTGGTCTGCTTAAAATGCGGATCCATGATTCCCTTAGAATGTTCCAGGCTGGATGAATTCTACCACCACATCCATGATGATCATGGATTTAAGCTGGATCAAAAGCACATGGTGCTTTACGGCTATTGCAGCAGCTGTCAGCAGTAAGTGACAGATAAAAGAAAGGATTTATTATGAAAGGCAGATTAAATCCCAGACAATGGGCAGCCCTTTTGACAGCTTTGATTCTCACTGTGGTTTTTCTGGGTTCATCGATTTTTGTATTCACTCATCTTTCCCATGACTGCACAGGCAGACATTGCAGAGTCTGTCAGGAGATAGAAGTATGTATTTCGGCGCTCAGTGTAATTTTTGAAGCGATTGGAACAGTTGCAGTAATCGCTGTTTCCTTACCAATTATAAAGTATTCCATGCTTCCTTATCTGGAAGGACTGTTTCTCAGTCCGGTTTCTCTCGTAGATTTAAAGATCCGTATGAATAATTGAATCGGTTGATCCATACGGGAATTTGAATTAAACAGAAAAATCGGAGGATTTTATTCATGAATAAAGGAACGAAAGTAATTCTGTTAGCAGCGGCAGCTTCTGCATTGCTGTTATCTGGATGTGGTCAGAAAAAAGAAGTAAATGACAGCGGAAAGCTGAATGTAATGGCAAGTTTTTATCCCATGTATGATTTTGCCGTTAAGATCGGCGGCGATAAAGTAGACGTTAAAAATATGGTGCCAGCAGGAACAGAGCCTCACGACTGGGAGCCGGCGACAAAGGATATTACCGGTCTGGAAAAAGCAGATGTATTTGTATATAGCGGAGCTGGAATTGAGCACTGGGTGGATGATGTGTTAAAGAGTCTTAAAAACAACAATCTGACTGTTACAGAGGCATCTTCAGGAATCTCTTTGTTAAAGGGGGAAGAACATGAAGAGGCACAAAGTGAGGATCATGAGCACGGAGAATTCGATCCTCATGTGTGGTTAAGCCCAGTGAATGCAAAGAAAGAGATGGAGAATATAAAGAATGCCTTTGTTAAGGCAGATCCGGCTAATGAAGCATATTATCAGGCTAATTATGATACTTATGCCAGCAAATTTGATGAGCTGGACAAGAAATATAAAGATACATTATCTCCGTTGCCCAATAAGTCGGTAGTCGTTGCCCATGAGGCATTTGGGTATCTTTGCAATGCCTATGGACTGACTCAGATGGGCATTGAGGGATTGTCACCGGATTCTGAACCGGATCCGGCAAGAATGGCGGAAGTGATAGACTTTGTAAAAGAAAATAAAGTAAAAACCATATTTTTTGAAGATCTGGTCAGCCCCAAAGTGGCGGAGACCATTGCAAAAGAAACAGGCGCAAAAACAGAGGTGTTAAATCCTTTAGAAGGACTGACTGACGAGCAGTTAAAAAATGGTGATGATTATTTTTCTGTAATGGAGAAGAATCTGACTGTTTTAAAAGAAGCGCTGGAATAAAAAGAACAGGAGTAAGAATGTGAACGCGATTGAAATGAAAGGACTGACATTTTCCTACGGTGGAACAGGGGTTTTAAACGGAGTGGATATTACCGTTCCCCAAGGCGGTTTTGCCGCCCTCACCGGTGATAACGGAGCTGGAAAAAGTACACTGATCCGAATCCTGTTAGGCGAGTTGTCTTTAACCGGAGAAGCAGGAAGTTTTAAACTGCTGGGAAAGGATATCCGCCAGTTTAGTGACTGGAAGGACGTGGGATACGTTCCCCAAAATGGAATGGATACTTACAAGGACTTTCCGGCCTCTGTTGAGGAGATTATTCAGGCGAATTTATACAGCCAGATCGGGCTGTTTCGGTTTCCTGGAAAAAAAGAGAAGGAAAAAGTGACGGAAGCTCTTTGTGAGGTGGGAATGGAACCATACAGAAAACGCCTGATCGGGAAGCTGTCAGGCGGTCAGCAGCAACGGGTATTGCTGGCAAGAGCTCTGGTTAACAAGCCACGTCTATTAATTCTTGACGAGCCCACCACCGGTGTGGATGAAAAGAATACGGAAGAATTTTACCGGCTGATCCAAAACTTCAATCGCAATGATCACATGACTGTTTTTATGGTAACACACGACAGGAAGCGGCTGGGCGGACTGGCAGATACCATCTTTCGGCTGGAAAACGGCGTGATGCGACAAATAACAATCCCGGGGGAGGCTGACTGTGATGGAGATATTTAATTATGCCTTTATGCAGAAGGCCTTTGTAGTGGGAATCCTGCTTGCCATGGTGATTCCCTGTATCGGTGTGGTAATTGTATTAAAAAGGCTTTCCATGATCGGAGATGCCCTTTCCCATACTTCTCTGGCAGGAGTTGCTTTCGGCCTCATTATAGGAATTAATCCGGTTGCCGGAGCAGTTGCTGCCTGTATTATGGCCGCTCTTGGAATCGAGGCAATACGAAGAAAACTGCCCCGTTATTCGGAAATGTCCATTGCCATTATTATGTCTGCCGGAATCGGTCTGGCAGGTGTACTGTCTGGTTTTGTAAAGAATTCTGCCAATTTTAACAGTTTTCTCTTTGGCAGTATTGTGGCAATCAGCGACATGGAGATGTTTCTGGTTATCGGAGTATCGCTAACGGTGCTTTTGCTGTTTGTACTTCTTTATAAAGAACTGTTTTACATTGCTCTTGATGAGAGGAGTGCAAGACTTGCCGGCGTTCCTGTCAAAATAGTGAATTTTATATTTACCGTATTGACGGCAGTTACGGTATCCATTGCGGCAAGAACCGTAGGAGCCTTAATTGTTTCGTCCATGATGGTGATTCCAACTGCCTGTTCCATGCAGTTTTCCAAAAATTACAGGCAGACGGTTCTTTATGCCATTGGTTTTGATGTGGCATTTATGATAATCGGTCTTTTTGCTGCTTATTATCTGGGATTAAAGCCGGGAGGAACCATTGTTTTAGTTGGTGTGGTTTTCCTTCTGTTTATATTTATTGGAAAAAAGCTGCTTGGAGTGAAAGGTTAAGTCACGATAAGGAGTAGATTAATGACAGATTTATATATCATATCCGGATTTCTTGGGGCAGGCAAGACCACACTTATACAGACTATGGTCCCTGCCGTTTTTGAAAACCGGAAGGTTGTGGTGATAGAAAATGATTTCGGCGATGCAGGAATTGATGAAGAACTTTTAAAAGGTGACAGTTTAATTGTGACCAGTTTAAACTCAGGGTGTATCTGCTGCAGTCTGACCGGAGATTTTAACAGATCCCTGGAACAGATTGTAAAGGAGTATGCGCCGGAGGTGATTTTAGTGGAGCCCTCTGGAGCAGGGAGACTTTCTGATATTATTAAGGCCTGTATGAACCAAAAAGATCTGGTGAAAATCTGCCGTTGTATTACTGTGGTGGATGTGATGAATTTTGATAAATACAGGGAAAACTTTGGAGAAGTATTTATCAATCAGATTCAATTCGGTGACTTAATTCTATTAAGCCATTTAAGCGGGGAAACAGGAGAGATCCGGGATACCATGGAAAAAATCCGGAAACTGAATCCTGAGGCCAGAATTGAAGCGGATTTTTGGGATGGGATTCCTGCAGATGTATTTCGTCAGGGAGACAGGGTATCTCTTACGGAGTCTTTGATGGAAGACCTTAAAACCCCCGTAACCCTTAACCGGAAGATTCGTTCCGGCGGAAAGGGAGAATGCGCGGTGCGGCCTCTGTTTCGTTTTACCAGAGAGCTCTTCTTATCGGTAAGTTTTAATTGTGACGAAGTCCTTACAGAGGCGGAACTGAAGGAGAAAATAAACAGAGTGACCAGTCAGGCTGATGGAATGATTCTTAGAGGAAAAGGGATCGTGAAAGGTCCCGCGGGAAGCATTTCTTTTCATTACATACCCGGAATGCTTAAGATACAAAGCTTTCGGGGAGAAGGAAACAGTGTGTGTTTTATTGGGACGGGAATAAAGGAAGATCAGATTATATCATTGTTTAAAGGAGAATGACACCATGGTAACACCTGCGTGGGTAGTCACAGGATTTCTTGATTCCGGGAAAACAACGCTGATAAACCGGTTAATCCGGGAAGAGCTTTCTGAACAGGAAGTCCTGGTGATTCAATTTGAGCGGGGAGACACACCCCTTGCCGAAGTGGAAGGAGTGCGCTCCCTTTATTATTCTAAGGCGGAAATAGAGGAATCACCATATGCTGTGGCTGATTCCATTTATGAAGAGATCCAGAAGGATCCGGCAGAGTTAATCTTAATTGAGTGGAATGGGCTGGAGCATTTTCACCGATTTGAGGAGATGTTTCTTCAGTTTCACTTAAAGCCGGTCATCCATGTGGAAAAGGTTATTTATGTAGGAGATGAAAAAGAACTGAAGCACAAAATTGCAGATTCCGGATTGATTTCCATGTCCCAGATTGCTGCAGGCAATCTGGCGTATTTAAGGGAGGAAAATGCAGAACTAAGTGCAAGGGAGCTTTTTCAGATTAATCCTGACATTCATGTATTTACAGAAGGAAAATGGGATCATTTTAAGAAAAAAATGTTTCAGTATGAGGTAAAATCCCAGATATGGCTGCTATTGGTCGCTGCTGCAGCCATTTTTTATCTGACAGCCAATTCATTTTTAGGATCATTTATTACTTTGTTTCTGGGAGTATTTTTACAGGCGCTGCCCTTTCTTTTGATCGGGGTTTTACTTTCCTCTGCCATACAGGTCTATGTATCTGCGGACTGGATACGGAGTAAATTTCCAAAGAATGTGGTTTTAGGGCAGCTTTTTGCTATTGTGGCAGGTTTCTTCCTTCCGGTTTGCGACTGTGCCTCCATACCGGTGTTTAAAGGTCTGGTAAAAAAAGGAGTTCCGCTATCAGCTGCAGTAACCTTTATGCTGGTTTCCCCTGTGATAAATCCGGTTGTGATTTTATCTACCTGGTATGCATTTAATGGAAACTTAAAGATTATTGCAGCCAGGTGCGGTCTGGGAATCTTATGTGCCGTGCTGACTGGTCTGACCTACCTGGTGCATCCGCCTGAAACGGTTCTGTTAACGGATCCGGTAATGCAGGGAGGAGAAACCTACGGAGATTATGAGATAAAGGCGCTGAAAGACACCAGGATGTCACGGTTTTATCAGATGATGGGTCATGCCCAGAATGAATTTTTCAAAGTTGGTACATATCTGCTTACTGGTATTTTTGTATCTACAGTACTGCAGGAAGTCTGGCCTTCCATGACCCGCTCCGGAGCAGGAATTCCCATCTTAGCTTCCGTGGCATTCATGATGGCTATGGCATTTATACTGTCCTTGTGCTCATCCTCCGATGCAGTTGTGGCAAGAACCATGGCAGGTGTATTCCCGGCAGGGGCGCTGATGGGATTTTTAGTGTTTGGCCCCATGATTGATTTGAAAAACGGAGCGATGCTTCTTGGCGGATTCGAAAAGAAGTTTATTATCCGCCTTTTTGTTACAACATTCCTGATCTGCTTTGGTGCAGTCGGTGTGTTTGCATTGCTTGGAAGCGGAGGAATCCGCATATGAAACTGAGAGGAAAGGGAATTAATATTCAGGCATTGACCGAGACTGCCTGTTATCTTATTTTTGGGATACTGCTGTTCCGGCTGATTGTGACCGGCGGATATCTCTCCTATGTGACACCGAGAATGAAGCCCTATTTATATGGCTTATCTGCTATTATGGTTCTATGGGCAGCAATGGGGGCAGGAAGAATTTTCAGCCCCAAATACAGATGTCGCCTGTTTCATTGTCTGGTTCTTGGAATTCCGATTCTTATATTGGCAGTTCCGCCAGCTCCACCGGAGGGCAGTGCTGCAGTTAAGAATTATTCAAACGCCAGTATTCCAGGTTCTTCCCCGGAAAGGGCGGGGAGTGGTTACGATAGCTTCAGTGCTCAGGAATCTGCAGGGTATGATTATTATGAAAATGAAACAAAGGAAGAACAACCGGATTACAGTGCTGGTTATGATGGGGAAACAGAGGACGGGCCGCAGGCGCAAAGTCAGCAGGATCAAAATCAGCAGCCGGAGCTCTTAAAAGGAGCCGGATTAAACGGTATTGATGAAAAAGCGAAAACCATCAATATCGCAGATAACGATTATTATGCATGGATGACAGAGCTGGGAGCTCATGCAGACAAATACCAGGGGTATACAGTTACCATGAAGGGTTTTGTGTTTCTTGATCTGGAAAACCGGCGGGAAAATGAATTTGCGCTGGTCCGTCTGTCTATGTGGTGCTGTTCTGCTGATATGTCACCTATGGGCCTGATGGCAGAAGACTTAAATGGACTTGGTTTTAAAGAGAATGACTGGGTTACGGTTACGGGTAAACTGCTGGTAAAAGACGGGTATCCCACCATAGAAGCAGAAACCATTGTGGCAGCGGAGAAACCGGAGCAGGAGTATGTCTATCCTTATTACTGATAAAGCAGGAGAAAGGTGTGTAATGCATTTTTCTCCTGTTTTATTGATATTTAATCTCAGTTGCCTTATGTTGACAGAAGGTGGATCCAATGATAGACTGTACAGGTATTTCTGCAAGTTAGCATAAACTAACTAATGAGAAAATAAATCAATACAAACAAAGGAGTGTATAAGAGTGAAGCTTATGAAACTTTTTTCCGGATTCATGGTACTTACAGTTCTCTTAACTGGATGCGGGGCATCCGGGCAGAGTAAGGAGAGTACAAAAACAGAAACCGTAACAGCTGAGACAACGGAAGGGGAGTCTTCCAGAGTCATTGAACATGCCATGGGAACAACGGAGATAAAAGGAACGCCTCTTAGAGTTGTAACACTGTTTCAAGGAGCAACGGACAGTGCCCTCCTTCTTGGCGTAACCCCTCTTGGTGCAGTAGAATCCTGGGCAGAAAAGCCGGTTTACGAATACTTAAGGGGTCAGATGGATGGCGTGGTGAATTTAGGAATAGAAACCCAGCCGAATCTGGAAGAAATTATTGCGTTAAAGCCCGATTTAATTATTGCATCTAAAGTCCGCCACGAAAAAATATATTCCCAGCTCAATGAAATTGCACCAACTGTTATGGTAAAAGAGGTGTATCAGTGGAAGGATACTTTGAATATCTGTGCAAAAGCGCTGAACAAAGAAGAAAAGGCAGAAGAGTTTTTTGCAAAGTGGGATGAAAAAACCGCATATTTTAAAGAAAAGGCCGCAGATAAAATCAAGGATACAAAGGTGGCTGTCATTGATTTCAGGGCGGATCATGCCCGAATCGTTTATACAGGCTTTGCTGCTACGGTATTAGATGACATGGGGATTGAACGTCCGGAAAGTCATAAGAAAGAGGAGTGGGGTGTTATGCTTCAGTCTGAGGAGGCAATTCCACAGATGGAGGCGGATCTGATTTTTGACCAGACCAACTTAAATGAGGCAGAAAATGTGACAAACCGGGATAAATGGACCTCCAATCCATTGTGGTCCAATCTGACAGCAGTAAAAGATAATCAGGTATATCCCGTTAATTCTGTATTCTGGAACAGCGGCGGCGGCCCTCAGGCAGCTATGCATATGCTTGAGGAAGTATATGCATTTTACGGAGTAGAATAAGAGAAAAGGAGAAAGGCATATGGCTTGGCTGCGGACTACAACACAAAAAACAGCAGTATTAACCGGACTTCTTGCAGGAATGGTGCTCTGCTTTGGAGCCAGCGTATCTCTTGGTACTTATTCCATTGCTCTTCATGAGGTAGTTCAGGCGTTTATTCATTTTGATCCTGGTTTAACGGAGCATATTTTGGTTATACATACAAGGCTTCCAAGAGCAGTCACAGCCATGCTGGTGGGAGGGAGCTTAGGGGTTTCCGGTGTGCTGACACAGGCACTGACCAGAAATCCCCTGGCTTCTCCAAGTATTCTGGGGATTAATTCAGGCGCCGTTTTTTTTGCGGTGCTTGCTTCCTCTGTTACAGGGTATCTGCCGGCGGAAGATGTTTTATGGGCAGCTTTTGCAGGCGCGGCTCTTTCTGCCGTTTGTGTATACGTTCTGGGGTCGGTAGGGAGAGATGGTCTGACACCTGTTAAGATCGTATTGGGCGGATCTGCCATTACTGCACTTTTTTCCTCTTTTACCCAGGGAATTCTGGTTTTAAGCGAATCGGGAATCCGAAACACCTTATCCTGGCTGGCAGGGGGCATTGCAGGCCGTGACATGAAGCAGCAGATGATGGTGATTCCCTATATGGCAGCAGGTATGCTTCTGGCCCTGCTGCTTTCGGTTCCTGTAAATATATTGTCTTCAGGAGATGACGTTGCAAAAGGACTGGGACAGCGTACCCTGCTGGTCAAAATCATGATGGGAGTTTCCATTATACTATTAGCAGGCAGTTCCGTAGCGGCAGCAGGCTCCATCAGCTTTGTAGGTCTGGTAGTTCCACATTTATCCAGAAATCTTGTGGGGCAGGATCACAGATGGATTATTCCTTACAGCGCTGTGCTGGGAGCGGCCCTTCTATTATGTGCTGATATTATGGCCCGATTTATCGTCATGCCTTCCGAAGCCCCGGTAGGAGTCATGACAGCTTTAATTGGTGCACCATTTTTCATCTATATCGCAAGAAAAGGAGGGAAAGGCAGACAATGAAATCACGATTTAAAACTGCAGTTGCAAAAGGGGCATCAGCACCAAAAAGAAAGCTTCTGGCACTTGCCATATTACTGGCTGCTTCCTATGCGGCCTGCGTCTGCGCCGGATCTCTGATTCTTTCTCCAGATACTGTTCTTCTTGGAATTCTCGGAAAGTCTGACAGTCAGGTGAAAATGATTCTGGAGACCGTCCGGCTTCCCCGTGCCACAACTGCGGTTCTTGCAGGAGCAGCACTTGGAGTTTCCGGAACTCTGCTTCAGGGTACCATAAGAAATCCGTTAGCCGCTCCCAATGTAATTGGTATCACCGGAGGAGGCAGTCTTTTTGCCGTTCTGTTCCTCAATTATTTTCCGGATGGAGGAACGGTTTTCCTTTCCCTGGCATCGTTTCTGGGAGCACTTACAGCAGCCCTGCTTGTCTACGTGCTGGCATTTAAGAAAGGAGTAACCCCCATACGGCTGATTCTGGTCGGGATTGGTGTTTCATCTGTAACAAGCGCACTGACCACCCTGCTGCTTTCTAAAAGTAAAAATGCGGCAGTGGATAAGGCTTATTTATGGATGGTGGGCAGTGTGTACGGTGCGGACTGGAATGATGTGCGCCTTCTTCTGACCTGGTTTTCCATTTGCTTTTTCTTTTCTATTGCATACTCCCGCCATATCGATGTGCAGGGGCTGGGAGATGAAGTGGCAGCTGGTCTGGGAGCTCATTTACAGAGACACAGGGCAGTTATTATTTTACTCAGCGCTGCTTTATCAGGAGGCGCGGCAGCGGTGGTGGGAGCCATTGGATTTATCGGTCTTATCGCACCCCATATGGGCCGCCGTCTGGTGGGGACAGAGCATATCTTTCTGCTGCCTGCCTCGGCACTGATTGGTGCTTTGATCCTGCTGGTTTCCGATACGGTTGCCAGAACGGTATTCCTGCCGGTTGATGTGCCTGCAGGAGTGTTTACTGCCGCCATCGGAGCCCCGTTTTTCATTTACCAGCTTTACCGCAGCCGCAATCAGTCCAACTGACAGGAGAAAACACATGAATGAATTATTGACCAATCAATTATCTCTGTCCTACGGAGACCAGCTCATTATCGAAAAATTAAATCTTCACATTCCAAAAGGAAAGATCACTATACTGGTGGGAAGCAACGGGTGCGGGAAGTCAACGCTGCTAAAATCCCTCTGCCGTCTCTTAAGACCAGGCAAAGGAAACGTGGTTCTGGACGGACAGGATATCTTTAAAATGTCCACAAAGGCTGTGGCGAGAAAACTGGCGGTATTGCCTCAGGGTCCTACGGCGCCAGAAGGGCTGACAGTTTCCCAGTTAGTAAGACAGGGCAGATACCCTCATCAGAATTTTATGGGGCAATGGACCAGAGAAGACGAGGAAATGGTTCAAAAAGCCATGGAAGATACCAATGTGATAAGTATCGCCGACAGAACCGTAGATTCTCTCTCCGGCGGCCAGCGCCAGCGCGCCTGGATTGCAATGACTCTTGCCCAGGGAACGGAGTACCTGCTTTTAGACGAACCCACCACATATCTGGATCTTGCCCATCAGATTGAGGTACTGGATCTGCTTTATGAGCTAAATGCCAGAGAAGGACGCACCATCGTTATGGTGCTTCACGATTTAAATCTTTCCTGCCGCTACGGCCATCACATGGTTGCATTAAGTAATCGCAGGGTGTATGCCCAGGGAGCACCGGAAGAGGTTATGACTGCAGAGACAGTCAGAAAAGTCTTTCATCTGGAGTGTGAGATCTCAACGGACCCAATATTTGGAACACCTTTATTAATCCCCCATGGCAAAGGAAGGAGCATTGGTTAAGCCCATTCCTGTTGACAGACACCCCAGGCTGATTTACAATAAACTTATACAGAATTTACCAGTAGACAGGTAAATCTACTGGTTAGGATAAGGAAGGAGCCGATACGATATGCAATTCAGCTTAAATGATTTTTTAATAGCTGTCTCGTTTGCATTGGACTTTGTGGAGATGGACCGGCTGGGAATGCAGTCCAATCATGGTAAGAGAACGGCTTATTTAACCGTATGCATAGCCAGGAGGATGAATTTATCAGAGGAAGAGATTTATGATGCAGCTGCGCTTTCCATCCTACATGATAACGGTTTAAGTGAATCAAGCCTTTATGAAAAACTTCCCGGGGAATGGGATCATGCAGTAACCAGATTTGAAGGCTCCAGAGGCCATTGTGTGATTGGAGAAAAGAATATAAAAGACTACCCGTTTCTGACAGAACATCAGGATGTAATTCTCTATCATCATGAGCGTTATGACGGAAATGGGTATTTCGGGTTAAAAGGAGATGAGATTCCCCTCATTTCCCAGATTATTGCAGCGGCTGACAGTTTTGAAAACTATTTCAAGTTTACAGACGGAGCTTATTCTCGTGGAGAGGTGCTAAGATGGCTTTCCATCTGTGAGGCTGGAATGGTTTGTCCCAGACTTGCAAGAGTTCTTCAGCAGATGGTGGAAGATCAGTCAGTCTGGGAAAATCTGAGCAATGACAGGATTGAGCAGGCACTTGATGAGATGGTTCCGTCCTTTGAGATGGACATATCTCTGGATAAAATCCGTCAGGTTACTGGTGTGTTTTCCAGAATTGTTGACTGCAAATCCAGCTTTACCAGACGCCATTCCAAGGGTCTGGCGGAAAAAGCAGCCCGGATGGCAGCATATTATAATAAGGATCAGGTGGAGACAGCCAGGCTGATTATTGCAGCTGATTTACATGATTTAGGGAAGCTGGCTGTGCCAAACAGTATTCTTGACGTTCCCCGTGCGCTGACACCTGAGGAATTTGATACAGTAAAAAAACATGTTTATTATACAAGAGTAGCACTTGAGAAAATCAGGGGGTTTGAAGACATCACAGAATGGGCAGCCAACCATCATGAAAAGCTGAACGGGAGGGGATATCCCTTTGGTAAAACAGGGGCTGAACTGGATTTTAATTCCCGTATGATGGCATGTCTTGATGTGTATCAGGCGCTTACGGAGAATCGTCCTTACCGGGCTGGAATGCCTCATAGTCAGGCAGTTAAGGTCCTTTCTGATATGGCAAACAGTGGTTTTGTGGATTCCGGTATTACAAAGGATATAGACCAGGCATTTAGTTCTGTTTAACAAGGGGGAGTTTATGAAGTATGAAAAAGTAGCATTATCAATTATTCTGGTTTCTTTGCCATGTCTGGTTTTTGACTTTTTACTGCCTGCTTATACCACACAGCTGGGCTACACCGTGTTTCAGTTAAGCATTCTGTATTCAGTTTATTCATTTTCAGCGTTGGTAATGAGATTACTGATTGGGAAGATTTCAGACCGTTACAGCCGTTTTCTGGTACTGGGTTGTGCCATGCTTCTGTACGGGATCGCTTATTTTTTATTCTCCCAGGCAAGAGGTCTGGGATATTTAATGATTGCAGGAATGGTACAGGGAGCGGCAGGGATACTCTTAACAATTTCAGCCGTCAGCCTGATTACAGCTGAAAAAACAAGTTTTGCAAAGGGTCTTGGAAGGTATAGCGGGAATCGGCAGCTGGGCGGAATCATAGGAATCGGTCTGACATTTTATGTGCTAAACCGCACTGATTTTTTAGAGGGCTGGAGCCAGATCTTTTTAATCAGTTCTGCTTTTGCATTTGTTTCGCTGATTCTTGTATTTATAAAGAAGCCTTCTCATGCAAGTGAACCAGCTTCCAGGACTGGGAAAGTGGTCTATACTCCCCTGGAACAGAAGATCTGGCTGTTGAATCTTTTATATTGTATACCGGCCAGGCTGGTGGGAGTTTTAGTGATTCCATATATGATGGAGGCATATCACGTGGATATGCAGGCGATTGGAATAGTCTTTATGATGCCGGTAATTATTACTGCCTTTTTAAGTCCAAGGATTGGGCAGATTGGAGATAAGCTGGGCTATAAGAAAACAATTTTTTCCGCTACTCTGATTGCGGCTGTTTTCATGGTTTTGCTGGTTTTCAGCCCCAATCTGCAGTTATTTGCCATTGTCTGGACCTTGTATGAGATAGCACTTACGGCACAGGACTATTCTTTGGATGCACTTTTTGTGCAAGGAGTTCCGGAGCAGGTAATGGGAGATTTTTATGGAAAGTATATGCTTAGCACCAGTCTGGGCGGAATCATTGGTCCTTTTATTGGAGGAAGTGTTTTTTTGCTTGCTGGGAGAAAGGCGCCCTATTTTTTCTGTGCTGTTTTCCTGACAGTTATCAGTATACTTGTGTGGAAACTGATCCCTGCACGAGGAAAGTCCGATAGAGATGTGTGTGGGTTGACAGAAAAACAAGATGGTGATATAGTCATTTAATCAAAGGTAAGGAGAGCAGATATGAATTTTTTTATTAGCGATCAATTGACAAGACGAATGAGCTCTGTACAAATCAACCCGGTGAAACATTGTACAGAGTATGACGGTTACTGATACGCTTATAAGATTCATCGGGAAACAGTGCAGCAATAAGAACAGCGTTACAGGCTGTTTCTTCTTTTGATGCCTGTTTTCCCTGCTTCTTTTTGCGGTGAAGGGTCATGGACAATGTTTTATTTGTTCATGGCCTTTTGTTGTATTAAGGAAAAACAGAAGGCTGAGGAGTTATAATCCAGGTCTTCTGTTTTTTTTTATTTAAAATTCAGCAAAGGGGATTTAAGGATTAAAAGAGGAAACGGTCTGTATTTGAAATGAACACAGGAAAGAAGGAAGTAAGACGTGAGTTTATTGGAGATTACAGGCTTATCTCACTCATTTGGAGATAATCAGTTATTTTATGAAACAGATTTAGTTCTCAATAAAGGAGAACATATTGGAATTACAGGGCAGAATGGTACAGGGAAAAGTACCCTGATTAAAATTTGCACAGAACAGATCATACCGGATCAGGGCAGAGTGGTGTGGTATCCCGGCATAAAAGTGGGTTATCTGGATCAATATGCCAGCATGGACAATGGTATGACAATGAAAGCATTTTTAAAAACAGCATTTGAGGAGCTTTATACTCTGGAGAAAAAGATGAATGAGCTGTATGACCGTGCAGCCAGAGGGCAGGAAGGAGCGCTTAAGACGGCTGCTGTCTGCCAGGAACAGTTGGAGCATCGTGATTTTTACCGGATCGACTCACAGATAGATCTGGTTTGTCAGGGGCTGGGTCTCTCTTCCCTTGGGTTTAACCGTCCGATTGGAGAAATGAGCGGTGGTCAGAGGGCGAAAGTCATTATGGCGAAGCTTTTGATTGAAAAGCCGGATGTACTGCTTTTAGATGAGCCCACCAATTTTTTGGATCATGATCATATAGTCTGGCTTCAGGATTATTTAAGCGGGATCGAACAGGCATTTATGGTGATCTCTCATGACGAGGGGTTTCTGACTAAAACAACAAACTGGATTTGTGATATTGATCAAAAAAGAGTGGTGAAATATTTTGGCTCTTACGGAGAATTTTTGAAAAAGAAGGCCCAGCTTCGAGAAAATTATACAAGGCAATACTGCGCACAGCAAAAAGAGATTAAAAAGACAGAAGAATTTATCCGTAAAAATATAGCAGGAAGAAAATCGAAAATGGCAAGGGGCAGGCAAAAGCAGCTTGACCATATGGAACGAATGGAGTCATTGGATCAAAAAGAAATCAGACCTTTTTTCCGGTTTGATCAGGGGGCGCTTCCTTCGGCAGGAAAACTGAAGGTATCAAATCTGACGGTAGGTTACGGTTCTCCTGTTTTATCCTGTGTGAACTTTTCTATGAAAGAGGGGGAAAAGGTGGTGATAACGGGATTTAACGGAGCGGGTAAATCGACGCTGTTAAAAACCCTGATGAATCAGATTCCTGCCATAGGCGGTTATTATTGTTTTTCTTCAAAGGCAGTCATCGGGTATTATGAGCAGGATCAGGTATGGGAAAATGACAATCTGTCACCCATAGAAATCGTGTCGGATCATTTTCCATTACTGGAGAGAATGGAAGTGAGAAAAAAACTGGCTCAAAACGGGATATCAAAAAAACATGCGCTGCAGCCTGTGGGAACCTTAAGCGGAGGGGAACAGGCAAAAGTTAAGCTATGTCTGCTGACAGGAAGAACTTATAATTTTTTAATACTGGATGAGCCAACCAATCATCTGGATGTACAGGCAAAACTGGCTCTCAGAGAGACATTACGGGAATTTTCTGGTACTGTTTTGCTGGTTTCCCATGAAAATTCTTTTTACAGGGACTGGGTGGACAGAGTAATCGATATCAGTTTTTATTGATAATTAATTTTGTTAAATATAATTTATTAAAACCATATTGACTTACGTAGAATAATATGGTAGTATTTTACTATAATAATTGTTACATGAATAAAACACGTGAGAAGTGAGATGATTCCATAGTGGTTTCATATAAAATAAGGAGGAACAAACATGATGTCATTTATTCAGAGCCTTGAGAAGAGAAGAACCTATTATAATATTAACCGTGAGCTTCCTGTATCAGAAGAAGAAGTACTGGATATTATCAGAAAGGTAACAGAAGCAACACCGGATGCGTTCAATATGAAGAGTGCCAGAGTTGTGGTTGCACTAGGAGAGAAGCAGGATCAGCTGTGGGACAGTGCCTATGAAGCATTTGGCGGGCAGGTGGATAAAAGTAAGACTGATTCCTTTAAGAACGGGTATGGAACCATTCTTTATTTTATCGATGAAGAACTTATAAAGTCTTATCAGGAGCAATTTGCTCTCTATGCAGATAACTTCCCTGTCTGGGCGAATCAGTCCAACGGTATGCTTCAGTCTAATATCTGGACTGCATTGCGGGAAGTGGGTGTGGGAGCATCTCTTCAGCATTATAATCCGGTTATTAACGAGGCGGTTGCCAGATTGTTTGACATTCCGGATGGATGGAAGCTGATCGGGCAGATGCCATTTGGAGGCATCGGTGCAGAACCAGATGGGAAAGAGAAAGAAGATATTAATAAGAGAGTTGTTGTAAAGAAGTAATACTCGTTTAAAAGCTGTCCGGCATTTGTACGCCGGGCAGCTTTTTGCATTCTTTGATTCTATTATGTGAAGTCTTTTACTATTTTAATATATTCATTTGCATGATAATTCAAATACGATCCCTTCCGGTAAGCGGCTACAAAGTCAACCATCGTATTCGGGGCGCCAAAGGAAAAGCATATCAGTTTATCAAGGAAATTCATATGCTTTAAATGAGTATCTGTAACAAAAGTAACTCCATAATTTCTGGAAGCCAGCTCTGCTCCTGCCCGGATATTACTTGTAATCAGCATTTTATCAGGCTGGAAACCAACCTGCTGAAAGACACGTTCAATTGTCTGACGGGAACGCTGATCGGTCTCCTGAAGAATTAATATTTCATCCTTAAGAAGACTTAAGTCAAACCATTGGTGATTGCAATCATCCCTGGTTATTCCCTGATCTGCCAGCGGATGTCTTTTTGACATGACAAGAAGCATTTCTTCATGGCTGATGACCTCATAATCAACCTCAGGACTTTTCACCGGTTTATTGAAAAAGGCCAGATCTGTCTCGCCGGAGAGAATCATGCTTTCCAGAGTAGTTGAAGCGGACTCCTTAATATTAATAATGACATTTGGATACAGACTCTTGAAGATAGGAAGGGTACAGGGGAGCATATAAGTTCCCCGCATAACAGGAAATGCAATATTTAACACCCCGATGTTGCTCTTAATAATATCTGACAGTTCATTGTCCAATTCTTTTTTCAGCTGGAGGATTTCTCCGGCTTTTTTTACGTATCGTTCCCCAGCATAGGTCAGTATGAAACGGTTTCCAATTTTTTTAAACAGCTTCTGTCCAAGGCTGCTTTCCAGACTTTGCAGGAACTTGGTAAGCGTAGGCTGGGATATATAGAGCGAATTGGCAGCTTTTGTTATATTCTGAAACCTGGCAACCGCTAAAACATAACTCAAATCTTTAAAATCCATGGTATCACCTCTTCCTCCATTTTACCTGAAGCAAATCAGAAATACAATAAAATTATGGTTAAAAACTATAGTTTATATGAAAAACATGAATTAGACATATAGTTAAGAAAATGTTATATTTACCATATCGATCGAATTATAATTCAGAGATGGTAACCGTTAGATAAAATTTAATAATGAGGTGGAACAGGCATGAACTACATAGATATTATATCTATACTATTTTTATTTGTAGTAGTGGCAATTGGGTTTGTTAAAAAGTGCAATATTGGTGTTCTGGCAATCGGATCAGCGCTGATTCTTGCCAGATTGGGGGGCCTAAGTGACAGCAAGGTACTGGCCGGTTTTGATGCGAAATTGTTTATTACACTGGTTGGTGTATCATTTTTGTTCAGCGTTGCGCAGGTGAATGGTACGTTGGAACTTGTTGCAAAAAAAGGAATCGGGCTTGCAGGAAAGAGAACCTATCTGGTTCCGGTCATTATCTTCCTTGTATCTGGTATTCTGACAATTATCGGACCTGGAAATATACCGGTAGGAAACTTAATGACAGTTGTAGCAGTAACGGTTGCAGTCAGTATGGGAGAAAATCCATTGTTATTCGCTCTGGCGGCTAAAGTGGCAGCCAATGGTTTTACTCTGTCCCCATTAACCCCTCCGGGAGTATTGATGGAGAAGCTTGGAACAGAGGCAGGTTTTACCGGATTTGAAATTCCAGTTATGTGGAACTGCATTTTATGGTCAACAATTCTTATGATAGGTTTTTCTGTTTATTATAAGATCTGGAAAATTAAACCTGCGGAAAAAGACAATATATCATTAAAAGTGAAAGAGCATCTTAATAAACAGCAGTGGATCACAATCACTGGCGTACTGGTTATGGTAGTCATGGTTGTTGGTCTGAATATTAACGTAGGGCTTGCTTCATTTTTTGTTGCAGCAGCATTGGTAATTTTAGGCGTAACGGATGAAAAGAAAGCGTTGGTAAAGGTACCATGGGGAACCCTTATTTTAATCTGTGGCGTTGGTGTGTTAATGAACGTTGTTATTGAACTTGGCGGACTGGATCTGATGTCCAAAGGTCTGTTATCAATCATGACTCCAAAGACAGCAGCTCCAATCATTGGAATCAGTTCATCTATTTTGTCATTTTTCAGCTCAACCACAGGCGTGGTAATGCCTTCCATGATCCCCACACTTGGACCGATTGTACAGTCATTAGGAACTGGAAATGCAGGTTTTACAGAGCTTGCCAGTGTGGTAATCACCTCTTCCTTATCAGCAGCATTCAGCCCGGCATCTACCGGAGGCGGACTGATTCTGGCCGCATATATGACAGCGTCAAGCGCTGAGGACAAAGATCAGGAGCAGAATAAACTGTTCGGCCGTTTGTTTTTAATCGCATTTGTTTGCGTAATCGCAAATGCAATTTTAGCAACAATCGGAATTTATGGAATTATTCGATAATTGGAGGATACATAATGTTAGATAGGCAAAGAAGAAGAATTCCCTGTTCCATTATGCGGGGAGGTACCAGTAAAGGTGTGTACATACTGGAGAATTATCTTCCTTCTGAGGAGCAGGCAAGGGATGAAATTCTCATGAAAATCATGGGAAGTCCTGATATCAAACAGATTAATGGTCTGGGCGGTGCAGCTTCTGTTACAAGTAAGGTTGCAATTATAGGGGTATCCAGCCGTGAGGATGCAGACGTGGATTATACCTTTGCACAGGTATCAGTGGATAAACCCCTTGTAAGCTATAAAGGAAACTGCGGCAATATTTCTTCCGGAGTGGGACCTTTTGCGGTTGAACAGGGACTTGTAAAAATAACCGAGCCTGTCACAATTGTTAAAGTGTTCAATACGAATACAGGGAAAATTATTGAAGAAGAGGTACAGGTAAAAGACGGAGCAGTCAAATACGATGGTGATTTTGCCATTGCCGGTGTTCCGGGAACCGGTGCTCCCGTTAAAATGAAGTTTCTTGATCCTGCCGGAAGTGTTTCCGGAAAGCTGCTGCCTACCGGCAATGCGGTGGATCTGCTGGAGGTTCCTGGCATTGGGCAGGTAGAAGTATCCATTGTTGATGCAGCAAATCCTCTGGTATTTGTAAAGGCTTCTGCTTTGGGAATGACAGGAAAAGAACTTCCAAAAGAGCTGGATTCTGATCAGGAAAAACTGGATCTTTTAGAGACAGTCAGAGGGCTTGCAGCTGTTAAAATGGGATTAATCACCGACTATAAGAAATCAGCATGGGAGATGCCTGGAATCCCTAAAATGACTTTTGTGGCAGAACCGGATGATTATGTGACCAACTCCGGAAGTACCATAAAGGGAGACAGCATTGATCTGTTATCCCGTATGATGTCCATGCAGAAGACTCACCCCACCTACGCCATGACTGGTGCCATGTGTACAGCGGCGGCTGCCATTATTCCGGGCAGTGTGGTAAATCAGGTTTTAAGACCAGGAGCAGATACAAAATTTATCCGTATCGGGCATGCAGGCGGTATTTTGGAAGCAGGTGTTGATTTCCATGTGGAAGGAAATGAAACAATTGTGGAAGATACATTTGGATTTCGGACCGCAAACCTGATACTGGAAGGATTTACATATTGCTGATCGGGGACGATGAAACAACTTAATTGTTAGAAAGCAGGAGGATTAACACGTGGTAAAACTTTATGACAGCGGTGTATATCTGATGAATGGTCAGGAAATTGTTTCTGAGGAAGATTACCTGAAATCAGGAGCTCTGAAAGATTCAGAGAAAGAAGATGCAAAAAAAGGGACAATATCCTATCATATTTTAAAGAACCATAACACTTCTGATAATATGTCCCATTTAAAAATTAAATTTGACGCCATGACCTCCCATGATCTCACATTTGTAGGAGTTATCCAGACTGCCAAAGCATCCGGTATGGATAAATTCCCGATTCCCTATGTACTGACCAACTGCCACAATTCTTTGTGTGCAGTTGGCGGTACTATAAATGAAGACGATCATGTTTTTGGTTTGTCAGCGGCTCAAAAGTATGGCGGCATCTATGTTCCGCCTCATATTGCAGTTATTCATCAGTATATGAGGGAAATGCATGCAGGCGGAGGTCAGATGATATTGGGTTCAGACTCCCATACCCGTTATGGTGCACTAGGCACCATGGCAATTGGTGAGGGCGGAGGCGAGCTGGTAAAACAGCTTCTTTGCGATACGTATGATCTGGCTTACCCGGATATTATTGCAGTCTATCTGACTGGAAAACCAAATCCCGGAGTTGGCCCCCAGGATATTGCCCTGGCAATTATCGGTGCAGTATTTAAAAATGGTTATGTGAAAAATAAGGTCATGGAATTCGTGGGACCAGGAATTTCCTCCATGAGCACGGACTTCCGAAATGGAATTGACGTAATGACAACGGAAACAACCTGTTTAAGCTCTATATGGAGTACGGATGAGGATACAAAAAGTTACTTGTCCGTCCATGGCAGAGAGGCAGATTACCAGGAATTAAAACCTGCAGACAAGGCTTATTATGATGGCTGTGTATATGTGGATTTAAGCACGGTTAAACCTATGATTGCACTGCCATTCCACCCAAGCAATACCTATGAAATTGATGAGCTGAATGAAAATCTGGGTGACATTCTCCGCCTGGTAGAAAAAGAGGCAGAGAAAGTAAGCAAAGGACGGGCTCCATTTACTCTTACCGATAAAATTATCAATGGGAAACTTCAGGTTCAGCAGGGAATTATCGCCGGCTGTGCAGGAGGTAATTATACCAATGTTATAGAAGCAGCCAATGCATTAAAAGGGAGAGACTGCGGCTATGGGGAGTTCTCTCTTTCTGTTTATCCTTCTTCACAGCCTGTTTACATGGATCTGGTGAAAAAAGGTGCTGTGACAGACTTAATGGAGGCAGGAGCGGTATTAAAGACTGCTTTCTGCGGCCCATGCTTTGGCGCCGGTGACACTCCTGCTCATAATGGGCTGAGTATCCGCCACACCACCAGAAACTTCCCCAACCGGGAAGGCTCCAAGCCTGGAAACGGTCAGATGGCAGCGGTTGCACTCATGGATGCCCGTTCCATTGCAGCGACTGCAGCAAATGGAGGCGTGCTTACTTCGGCGGAAGCGTTTGACTGTTGGGAAAATATACCGGATTATCATTTTGACAGCACTGTATATAAAAAGAGAATCTACCAGGGATTTAATCAGGAACAAAAAGAGAGAGAACTGGTATGCGGTCCCAATATTAAAGACTGGCCGGAAATGAGCGCTTTGACAGAGAATATTCTCTTAAAAGTCTGCTCAAAGATTATGGATGAGGTTACAACTACAGATGAGTTAATTCCTTCCGGTGAAACCGCTTCTTACCGTTCCAATCCATTGGGACTTGCTGAATTTACCTTATCCAGAAGAGATCCGGCTTATGTGGAAAGAAGTAAAAGCATTGACCGTCTGGAAAAAGCAAGAACTGCAGGAAACTCTCCGGCAGAATTGGATCCGGAGCTTACAAAGATCTATGATACAATCAAAAAAATACCTGGTATGGAAACCGTGGAACTATCTGATACAGAGATTGGAAGTATGATTTATGCAATCAAGCCGGGAGATGGTTCAGCCAGGGAACAGGCGGCCAGCTGTCAGAGAGTCATTGGCGGACTTGCCAACATAACCAGAGAATATGCGACTAAACGCTATCGTTCCAATGTAATGAACTGGGGAATGCTGCCATTTCAGATGAAGGAAGAACCGGAATTTGAAACAGGCGATTATATATTTGTCCCTGGAGTACGCACTGCATTGGAAAGCGGAAATATGTCAGATATTACAGCCTATGTGATAAAAGAAGCTTCAGCTGAAGAAATTCATTTATATATCACGGATATGACACAGGAAGAACGTGATATTGTAAAAGCAGGAAGCTTAATCAATTACAACAGAAAACGGAAATAAGAGGAGGAACAATATGGAAATCGTGCAGCCGGCAATGGCCGGAACACTGGAATCCAGCGACTGCCAGGTTACGGTAGAACCTGGTAATAATGGCATAGAATTTAACCTGGAGAGTGTGGTTATTAATCAGTTTGGTAATCAGATCAAAAAGGTTGTTATGGAAACGCTTAAGAATTTGGAAGTCAGTCAGGTGAAAATCTCTATCGTAGACAAAGGAGCACTGGATTGTACAATAAAAGCGCGTGTAGAAGGGGCGTTGTTCCGTTCTGTCGGACAATTTGATCATCTTCCATGGGGAGGTGCTGTTCGATGATGAATCCGGAGAAGAAAAGACTGAGAAGAACCATGATGTTTTTAAATGCCCAGAAGCCGGGTTTAATCAAAGATCCCTACATTTATAAGCCGGATTCCATTATGCTGGATCTAGAGGATGCAGTGGCTGAAAACCAGAAGGATGCTGCACGCTTTTCCCTTTATCATGCACTGAAAGAAATCGATTATCATGGATGTGAGCGGGTGGTCCGCATCAATGCCCTGGATACCCCTTACTGGAAGGAAGATATCCGCTGTGCGGTAGCAGGCGGATGCGATTCCATCCGAATTCCAAAGACAGAGCGGGCAGAGGATGTGAAGCTGATTGAGGAAGCGGTTGCCGCCGCAGAAAAAGAGTTTGATATTCCCGAGGGAAGAACCCTTATTATGGCAGCCATTGAATCGGCCAGAGGAGTAATGAAGGTTCTTGAAATCTGTGAATCCTCAGAACGGCTTTTTGGTATTGCCCTTTCCGGAGGAGATTACACCAAAGATTTACAGACACGCATTACCGGAACCGGTGTGGAACTCATGGGTGCAAGGCAGCATATGATCATAGCAGCCAGAGCGGCCGGCGTCCAGTGTTTTGATACTGTTTATACGAATTTAGATGACATGGAAGGCTTCCGAAACGAGGTTGAATCCATTCATTTAATGGGATTTGACGGAAAATCAATTATAAATCCAAGACAGATCAGTATTGTACATGAAATATTTACACCAACAATGAAAGACATTATCTTTGCAGAAAAGGTAGTCAAGGAAATTGATGATAAGAAGGCAAAGGGAATCGGTGTATTTACCGTTGACGGAAAGATGATTGATATCGCATTTTATGACGGTGCGATACGTACCATTTATATGGCGAAAGCATCGGGTGTATATAAGGGGGATTTGTAAAATGATAAATGCAGTTGGAAGAGATATCCCGGATGAGATCCTGAAAGCCACTGGAAAGGAAATATTCCAGGGAATTCACTACAGAGACGGATATACTTATAAAAAAGATGGCCCGGTAACCAGATGTGTGAGTGATAATACAAAAAGTAAATTAGTAGACAGCATTCATGATGCACTGATTAAATGTAACATAAAGGATGGTATGACTCTTGGCTTTCATCATCACTTTCGGGAAGGTGACTATATTGTAAATATGGTAATGGAAGAAGTACACCGGCTGGGCATTAAAGATATCACCATTTGCGCCAGTTCCCTTGGTAAGGCTCACGATCCAATCGTTCCATATATTGAAGACGGAACCATAACCAATATCCAGTCTTCCGGTGTCAGAGGAAAAATCGGACAGGCTATTTCCAACGGAAAGTTAAAAGGATTGGCCGTTATGCGTTCTCATGGAGGCCGGGTTCGTGCTATTGAAAGCGGAGAAACCAGAATTGACATAGCATTTATCGGTGCACCCACCTGTGACGATTACGGCAATTGCCGTGGAATCGGAGGCAAGAGTAACTGTGGTGTTCTTTCCTATGCTCTTGTAGATGGAGATTATGCTGACCAGGTCGTAGCAATTACCGACTGCCTGGTTCCTTTTCCCAATTTTCCTGCACACATCAGCATGACAAAGGTGGATTATGTAGTCGTGGTAGATGCCATCGGAAATCCCGATAAGATTGCCACAGGTGCTGCAAAACCCACCACAGATATGAGAAAGCTGATGATGGCTGATTACTGTACCCAGTTTGTTGTTAATACTCCTTATTTTAAAGATGGATTTTCTTATCAGACCGGCGTGGGAGGAGCCTCCATTGCATCTACCATTTCACTTGCTAAAATTATGAAGGAACGCAATATTCGCATGCGTTTTGGTGTAGGCGGTCTGACAAAACCCATGTGTGATCTGTTAGCAAATGATCAGGTAGACTGTCTTCTGGATACCCAGGATTTCGATCTTGATGCAGTAGAGTCAGTAAAAGATCTAAAACACTTCCGTATTTCTGCTGGAGAGTATGCAAATCCGTTTAATAAAGGTGCAGTAGTGAATAAACTGGATTTTGTCATTCTGGCTGCTCTTGAAGTGGATATTAACTTCAACTGTAACGTGGTGGTTGGCTCAGACGGAGAGATAACCGGAGCCCAGGGAGGCCATCCGGATACCGCTGCCGGAGCCAAATGTGCAATCGTCATCGTTCCGCTGTTACAGGGAAGAATTCCCGCTGTCTGCACGGAAGTAACTGCTGTGACTACTCCGGGAGAAAGTATTGATGTAGTAGTGACTGATTATGGAATTGCCATCAATCCAAAGCGACAGGACTTAATTGACGCCATGAAAGGAGTGGACCTTCCTTTTAAAACAATTGAAGAACTTCGGGACATTGCCTATTCCATGGTTGGAGAGCCGGAGAAAGTGGTATTTGATGATAAGGTTGTAGGGATTATCGAAAGCCGGGATGGAACCATATTAGATGTAGTGCGCAAGGTGAAAGAATATACTTTGGCAGATAATTAGATGATAGATACAGATCAGAAGAAATATGGTACTTATGCCCACTGGATTGGAGACATGGCAGGATCGGCATTGCTGGAGGAGGTTTATACGGCACCAAAGCCCGGGCTTGTGGATCCGCTCAGTAATGGAGCCCACCGGGATATGAATCTGCTTACATTTAAAAGAAGCACAGATGCTTTGCTGCCTTATTTTCGTAAATTTGCTGAAACAGGAATTCATATGTCTGAAAAACCAGAAGGCTGCTTTTTAAAGATCCGTCAGATTGGTATTCAGGCAGAAAATGCGATGTATGAAGCAACCGGACAGGTCAATACCCATAAAGGGGCTGTGTTTACCATGGGTATCTTATGTGCGGCTGCCGGAAGCTGTATTAAAAAGTATGGTCAGGTGTCAATAAGTAGTCTGATTATGCAGGAACAAAAAATGGTTCGGAATATTTTATTAAATGAACTTGACTCCATACAGTTTAAGAACAGTAAAGATACCCATGGTCAAAAGAATTTATGTACTTATGGTTCCAGAGGCATCAGGGGAGAGGCGGCAGATGGTTATCCTTCAGTTATAAACCTGGCATTACCGGTTATCAGACAGGGGAAGAAAGAGGGACGCCATTGGAATCTGGTAAAAATCCAGACACTGTTTACCCTGATGAGTCAGGTGGAAGATGGAAATATCCTGTCCAGGTGCAGGCGTGAGGGGCTTAAGGAAGTACAGAAACTGTCTCAGGAATTTTTGCTTACAGGCGGTGCCTATTCCCAAGGTGCTATTGAGGAATTAATAAAACTTGACACCTATTTTATTCATAAAAACTATAGCAGCGGCGGGTGCGCCGATTTGCTGGCGGCCTCTGTTTTTTTATCTGAGATTGAGGAGGCGTGGGCAGGAAAGTGAGCAGGTGAATTATGCTGGAAGGAAGACCATTACAGGGCCGTGCACTGGAGGAATTAAAAATATTTTTAGCCAGTCAGGATCTTAACTATGATGAGGGGATTGAATATAGTGCATGTATACTTGACGATGATTACAAAATCATTGCAGCAGGTTCTGTGGAAGAGAATGTGTTAAAGTGCATTGCAGTAGATCCTCATCATATTGGAGAAGGGTTATCCGGCAGTGTGGTATCCCAGCTGATTCAGTATGAGTTTGAGCATGGAAGAAGCAGGCTTGTCCTATATACAAAACCAAAGAATGAGGAAATGTTTAAGAGTTTAGGATTTTATACCGTGTTCCAGACAAAATCTGTATTGTTTATGGAGAATGAAAAACAGGGTTTTGAGAAATTTATCCAGGCAATACAGGAAATAACACCAATCGATGCCAAAGATTATGGGAGAATAGTTGGTGCAATCGTAGCCAACTGTAATCCGTTTACACTGGGACACCGGTATTTAATAGAAGAAGCTTTGAAACAGTGTGACTATCTGCATGTGTTTGTATTATCGGATAAGCGAACCTTTTATGGCGCGAAAGACCGTTATCAGATGGTTTTAAAGGGAACGGAAGATTTAAATCGGGTCATAGTTCATCAGGCTTCTGATTATATGGTTTCTGCCGCCACTTTTCCCACCTACTATCTGAAAGAAAAGGTGTTTGCAAATAAAGCCAATTGTGAATTTGATTTGGAAATGTTTGCCGAAATAATTGCCCCTCCCCTTAAGATAACCAGACGCTTCGTAGGAACAGAGCCGATATGCAGAGTAACTGGTTCTTATAATACAGCAATGAAACAGATTCTCCCTGAATATGGAATAGAAGTCATAGAGATTGAACGAAAAATACAGGGAGAAGAAGTGATCAGCGCTTCAAGAGTCAGAGAAGCTGTTAAAAAAGGCAGGTTCCAGGATGCAGAAAGACTGGTGCCGGAAACGACATGGAGATATTTAACACAAAAATCATAAGTATAAAGAAATTACTGTAAAAGGATCACACGCTTCATAAAGTAATAGTCAAAGACCACCGGCTTACCATGCCGGTGGTCTTTGATTACCTCCATAAAGGGTTATTACCGACATTGGAGTTTTTATATATTGGTATTACGTATAGATGGGAGAAAGATTAATATATATTTTGAATTTGTTTCGCATATGGCGTAATGCTATAATTATGCTATATAAAATGAAAGATTAAGGAGTGCAAAATTTGTTTGACTTATCTTATTTCTTTAGCGTATTTCCAATTATAGCATCAAAATTACAGGTGACGCTTTTGCTGACCCTGACGGCTGCTGTTTTTTCCATCATCATTGGAGTTACAATTGCAGTGATTGCATATTACAAGATCAGGATCTTTTATCCCATTACCCGTTTTTATTTGTCCATCTTAAGAGGTACTCCTCTGGTGGCTCAGTTATATTTTTTCTACTATGGGCTGGCGCGGGTCAGTGAAATTGTTCTGAATATGAAGCCGTTGACGGCAGTGGCATTGGTTTTAAGTTTAAATACCGGTGCTTTTATGTCGGAAAGCATTCGGGGAGCCCTTCTATCGGTTGATTCAGGGCAAAAGGAAGCTGCCGCCATGATGGGGATGTCAGAGCTTCAGACAATCAGAAGAATCGTCCTGCCTCAGGCATTTCGTGTTTCACTGCCCGCACTGTTTAATGATTTGATTAATCTTTTAAAAGCCACGTCTCTTGCATTCATGCTTGGTGTCAGAGATATTATGGGACAGGCCAAGAGCGAGGGCGCGCAGTCCTTTCGTTACTTTGAAATTTATCTTGCAGTTATGATTATTTACTGGCTTTTAGTGTTGGGATTTTCTCATCTTCATAAGATTATGGATAGAAAATGTATGGAAATGTACTAATGACGAATTTAAATTGGGAGGAAATGAAAATGAAAAAAATGATACCGATTCTATTCACTGCTTTGGCAGTGACCCTTTCTGGTTGCAGCAGTCAGGCTGTTTCCAAAGCAGCAGATGGAAAGAAAGCAGTAGAAGAAAACGTAAAATCAGAAGCCACAGAGGCTGCAGGGAAGCGTAAAGTTATTATTGCTACCGGAGGCACAGGAGAGCCGTATAGTCTGCTGAGTAGTGATGGAAAAGACTGGACCGGCATTGATGCAGAGATGTGGAGTGAGATTGGAAAACGTACTGGGTGGGATATTGAAGTTAAGCAGGCAGAATTTTCCTCTTTATTTGGCGAACTGGATGCCGGACGTGTGGACGTGGCAGCAAATTGTTTTGCAACTACAAAAGCCAGAATGGACAAGTATACCACGTCTCATCCCTATTATGGTGATGCCCAGTGTGTAATCGTCAACGAAGATAAGTCGGATATCAACACCTTTGAGGCATTGAAAGACGTCACCATTGGAGTGACACAGGGGCAGGCTTCTCAGGTGTCTGTGGAAAAAATGGCAGATACCTATGGTTGGAACGTAGTAGTTTATGAAACCAGTGATACGGGATATCAGGATCTGTATTTGAAGAGGATCGATGCCATGGCTACCACAGACAGCCTGGTACATAAATATGAAAAGACTCAGAACATGAAGTTTCATATTCTGGATAACAGGCTGTTAGCCAATAATGTTGCCTATTATTTTCAAAAAAATGACAAAGGAGAGGAACTTTGTGAGGAAGTAAACCAGGTTCTTGATAAAATGATGGAGGATGGAACCACTTCAAAAATTGTTACTAAATGGATGTATTCCGATATGACCAAAATGATACACGAATAAGCACACGGAAAGGTACTGAAAATGATCGAAATAAGTCATTTATGGAAGTCGTTTGACGGAGAGACAGATATTTTAAAAGATATTAATATATCCATTCAAAAAGGTGAGATTGTAGCAATACTTGGTTCTTCAGGAACGGGAAAATCAACATTGCTTCGGTGCCTGAATTATTTAACAAAGCCAACCAATGGAATCATTCGCATCGGCAGTCATGAAATTGATGCAAAGAAACATTCTAAAAAAGAGATTATGGAGCTGAGAAGTCATTCTGCCATGGTTTTTCAGAATTATAATTTATTTAAAAATAAAACTGCCATTGAAAATATCATGGAAGCATTGATAACCGTGAAGGGAAAAAGTAAAAGGGAAGCTCAGGAAATTGGTCTAAGGCTGCTGGATAAGGTTGGTATGCTGGAGCGAAAAGATTTCTTTCCCTCCAAGCTTTCCGGGGGCCAGCAACAGCGGGTAGGCATAGCCAGGGCGCTGGCTCTCAATCCAGAGGTGTTATTACTAGATGAACCTACCTCAGCGCTGGACCCTGAGCTGGTAGGAGAGGTGCTAAACACCATTCAGAAAGTAGCGGAAGATGGCGCCACCATGATTCTTGTTACTCATGAGGTTATGTTTGCACGAAGGATAGCCACCAGAATCTTGTTTATGGCAGAGGGTACCATAATTGCGGATGGGACACCAGAGGAGATACTGGACAACCCGGAAGATGAGAGAGTGAAACGTTTTCTGGATTATAATCTGAAATAAATCATCTCTCTGATATGGGAATCAGAGGGTTTTATTTGAAAGGAGTCTTACAATGATCGAGATGAAAAGGGAACTGCCACAGATATTTGATAGTTTTGCTGAGGCCAGAAAAAATGGGTTTCTTGCAGTAAAGAAAATTAAAGATTCAGGCAAGGGAGTAGTGGGACAGTTTTGTACTTACACACCTCTTGAGATATTCATGGCGGCCGGGCTGGTTTCCGTAAGCCTTTGTTCCACCAGTGACGAGACAATACCTGATGCGGAAAAAGATCTGCCAGGTAATCTGTGCCCGCTCATTAAATCAAGCTACGGCTTTGCAATTACGGATAAATGCCCTTATATGTATTTTGCAGATCTGGTGGTTGGAGAAACAACCTGTGACGGCAAGGTAAAGATGTATGAATTGCTTGCTAAGAAGAAAAACTTACATATTTTACAGCTTCCCCGCAATCAGTTTACTCCGGAATCAAAGGCACTTTGGCGGTCAGAAATAGTCCGCCTAAAAGAGCGGGTAGAAAAAGACTTTGGTATGACAATTACCGATAATATGCTAAGAGATGCCATTCATAAACGCAACGAAGAGCGGAGACTTTTAAAGGAGCTGTATGAATTAAGCACCTTGTGTCCCCCTCCAATTACTGGCCTGCGCCAGCTTCAGATTTTATTTGGTTCCCAGTTTAAATTTGACTGGAAGGAAAAAACAGAAGAAATCCAGAATGCAATCAATCAAATAAAGTCAGGCTATGAAGCAGGAGAACGACCGGTATCTATAGATGCCCCCCGGATTCTCATCACCGGATGCCCGATGGGAGGAGTAACGGAGAAGGTGGTGAAAGTAATTGAAGAGGCTGGCGGTGTTGTAGTTGCTTATGAAAACTGTACCGGAGCCAAGCAGATGGATCGGCAGTGTTTAGAAGAAGGAGATCCAATCACCAACATTGCAGAGCACTACCTGCAGATTGGCTGCTCCATTATGACACCCAATCCCAACCGGTTTGAACTGTTAGGAAGGCTGTGTGAACAGTTTAAAGTGGATGGAGTAGTAGAAATGACTCTGCAGGCGTGTCATACGTATGCGGTAGAGTCTCGTACAGTAAAGACATTTTTAGAAGAGAGAAACATCCCTTACCTGCAGTTAGAAACAGATTATGGAACAGCAGATATCGGACAGCTTTCAACAAGAGCTGGTGCATTTGTGGAGATGTTGTAAACAATGAAACAGATAACTGTAGGAATTGACTGTGGATCAGCCGCCTGCAAGGGAGTCCTGTTAAAAGAAGATTCCATTGCTGCGGTCTGCGTAAAGCCCACAGGCTGGAATCCAAAAGAAACTGCCAGAACCGTCTTTTTGGAGCTTCTGGAACAGACAGAAACAGCGGAGTATGAGATACGTGTGGCAGCAACTGGATACGGAAGAGTGGGAATTGATTTCGCCCATAAAAAAATAACAGAGATTACCTGCCATGGGTCAGGTGCAGATTACCTTCTTAAAGGAGTTCGCACAGTTATTGATATTGGAGGCCAGGACTCCAAGGTGATTTCGGTGGAAAATGGTAAGGTGCTGTCCTTTCAGATGAATGATAAATGTGCCGCCGGGACAGGGAGATTTCTTGAGATGTCTGCTCACCGCATGGGGGTGGATTTGTCTGATTTTCCAAAGCTGTTAACCGAAGGAAAACGTTGTTCTCTAAGCAGTATGTGTGCCGTTTTTGCCGATTCAGAAATCGTATCCTTGCTGGCAGCAGGGAAAACCCGTGAGGAAATCGCCGGTGGAATTATTCAGTCTGTGGTGACAAAAGTAATGGCACTGGCAGGAAGAGTGGGGACTGAGTCTCCCATTCTTTTAACTGGAGGTCTGGCACAAATGGAAGGAATCCGTAAAGAACTGGAATTGCAAACCGGATGTCCCGTAAATGTTTCTCAATTCTCCCGCTATGCAGGAGCCATTGGAGCGGCATTAAAAGCATAAATGTTATAATAAGAGATAAAGTTAAAATGCACAGTTACTTTCAGGTAATTGTGCATTTTTTGTTTGTATTTATAATTGATTTTTATGGTTATTATGAAAAGTAGATACATTATTATTGAAACATGGTTGCTTTATAGATAAAATTAATAAATGCAAACCACATTATAACCAATATTTTCTTGTAAAATGACAAAATTTCCATTATGATTTAAATGTAGATTGTAGACAATCTACAATACTGACTGGTTTAAGGAGAAGTTATGGACATACGTAAGATTAATAAGTTTACCTCTTGTGGAGGCTGTATTGCTAAACTGCCTCAGGGCATGTTAAAAGAAGCGTTATTAAACATCCCTCTTTTTGACGACCAGAATCTTATTGTGGGATTTGATACTTCTGATGATGGGGCAGTATATCGCCTGGGGGAAGATCTGGCGATTATTCAAACCCTTGATTTTTTCCCTCCTATGGTGGAGGATCCTTATTTATTTGGAAAAATTGCGGCAGCAAATGCATTAAGTGATATTTATGCAATGGGGGGAGAAGTTAAAGTTGCACTTAATATTGTCTGCTTTCCCGAGGATGAAGACCCGGCTATATTAGGTGAGATACTCAGGGGAGGAGCTGAAAAGGTAAAAGAAGCAGGAGGGGTTCTTAGCGGAGGCCATTCCATTACAGATAAGGAACCAAAATATGGTCTTTCTGTGACTGGAATCGTCCATCCACAAAAGATTATGAGAAACAATTCCTGTTGTATGGGTGATGATATCATACTTACCAAGCCCCTGGGAGTGGGACTTGTAACATCTTCCTATAAAGCCGGAGAAGCCTCCCTGGAAAGCTATGAGCAGGCGGTTAACAGCATGCAGACATTAAATAAATATGCAGCAGATGCAGGTAGAAAATACCGGTTGCACGCTTGTACGGATGTGACTGGATTTGGTTTTTTAGGACATTTAAACGAAATGGTTACAGATGAATATACCATTCAGGTTGAATGCTCAGAAATTCCTTATATAAAAGAAGCGTACCGCCTGGCGGAGGAATATTTAATTACAGGCGGAGGTAAGAAAAACCGGAAGTTTTTGCAGGACAAATTGCGGTTTGAACAGGTATCTCAGCCGATGCAGGAAATATTATTTGATCCTCAGACTTCCGGAGGTTTGCTGCTTAGTGTAGATCCCCGGGACACGGAAGGGTTATTAAAGGATTTGGCTGATTTAAATATAGTAAGCTCTAAGGTTGCCTCTGTAATTTCACGTCAGGATAAGAACATGATTATTTATGGATAATCACTTACATACTGGAATGAATCTTTTTGGTTGAAAGGTTGTGTCACTATGGATTTAAAACAACTGGAAGCTTTTGTTTATGTGGCTAAGTTGAACAGTTTTTCAAAAGCGGCTGATACAATTTATTTATCTCAGCCTACGATTAGTTCCCATATTAATGCTTTGGAAAAGGAATTAGGTACGCAGCTGTTAATACGTTCCACAAAGGAAGTTTATCCGACTAAAAGCGGGCTGGATTTTTTTGTATATGCTCAAAATATGCTGGCGCTGCGTGATGAGGCTATTCATTCCGTCGCACAGGGAGGCAGCAGTATCAGAGGGGAAATATCGTTATTGGCATCCAGTGTTCCGGCACAGTATTTACTGCCTTCACTGATAGCCGTATTTCAGAAGAGCTATCCTGATATCCTGTTCAAGGTTCGGCAAAGTGACAGTGAGCAGGTAGGGAAGATGCTTTCTAACTGCATTTATGATTTTGGTATTACGGGTACAAGACTCTCTGGAAACAAGTTTGTTCAGGTACCATTTTATCACGATTCGCTGGTACTTGCAGTTCCTGCCTGTTATTCAACTCCGCAGAATCTGTCACCAGAAATGTTAATCAAGCTCCTTCGGACCCAGCCGTTTATAATGAGGGAAGATGGATCCGGGACTAAGAAGGAACTGGAGAATTTCCTTCTTCATCTCAATCTGACTCTGGAACAGTTAAATACGGTCTGCTGCTTTAATAACACTCACAGCGTTTTACAGGCTGTATCCAGCGGAGCCGGTATCTCCTTTGTATCCCGGGTATCCTCAGCCATGTATACACAAATGGGATTAATAAAAACCATTGAATTAAATGATTTTGTTATTAAACGGAACTTTTATCTGCTGTCAAAAAAAGAAATGATTTTACAGCCTGTTCAGAAATTGTTTCAGACATACCTTCTCAATTATTATAAGGAATAACAATGACGATACCAGTATTTAACTGGTGCCAGAAAGGAATTTATGATGTATTTTGATAGCGCTGCTACTTCATTGCCGAAACCCCAGTGTGTAATTGATGCGGTTACAGCCGCAATGCTTACCCAGGGTAACCCATCTAGAGGAGTGAACAATGCTTCCCTTGCCGGACTCAGATGTATAACAAATGCGAGACAGGAGATTGCCCGTTTTTTCGGCGGTGAGAATGAGGTTGATGTGGCATTCTGCCAAAATGCCACCATGGCACTAAATCAGGCAATTGGCTCTGTTGGCAAACATATTGTGACGACTGCGGCAGAACACAATAGTGTCCTTCGGCCTGTTTACCGGACAGGAGATTATACCATTGTTCCAGTGGACACAAAAGGAAGACTGGATATAAAACAAGTAGAGGATGCAATTCGGCCGGATACCGGGGCGGTTGTAATGACCCATGCTTCCAATGTGACTGGGAATGGTTATGATATTTCCGCAGTTGGAGAACTTTGCAAGAAAAAAGGAATCTATTTTATTGTAGACGCCTCCCAATCTGCCGGGCTGTTGCCCATTGATATGAAAGCAATGAACATAACTGCACTTTGTTTCAGTGGACATAAATCACTATATGGCCCTCAGGGAACAGGGGGCATATGTGTAAAACCGGAATTTTCCATATCTCCGATGTTGACGGGTGGAAGCGGGAGCAATACATATTCCAAAACCGGTCCGGAGGAGATGCCAGAGCGGCTGGAGGCCGGCACTCAAAACAGCCACGGGATTGCAGGACTTCTGGCAGGCGTCCGGTATGCAGGCGGGAATAGAGAATTGTTTTTAAACCAGGCAATAGAATTGACAGATTATTTTCTGGAAGAGTTAAGAAAAATATCCTCTATTCAGGTTTATGGTGATTTGGAGTGCACCATACGTACTCCGGTGGTGGCTTTAAATGCAACCCATATTGGAAGCAGTGAATTGGCATTTGAGCTTAATGAAAAGTATGGTATCTGCGTTCGTGCGGGAGCTCATTGTGCTCCGCTTATGCATGAAGCTCTGGGGACAAGGGACAAAGGTGCGGTACGTTTTTCCTTTTCACATATGAACACCATGGAAGAAGTGGAATCTGCCGTAAAGGCTCTTCGGGATATATGCAGTTGATGTATAAATTTGAATACAAGGAGATAACTGGTATGAAAATAATTGATGCTATGGGAAAGGCCTGTCCGGTTCCGGTAGTCCTGGCTAAGAAAGCAGCGGCGGAACTCGCTTCAGAGGGCGGAGAATTACAGGTGCTGGTAGATAATCAGCCTGCATGCGAGAATTTAAGAAATATGGCAGAAGGAAACGGCTATACCGTCATGGAAGAAAAGATTGAACCTGGCAGATATCAAGTTACAATTAAGGTTCCGGTACAGGAACAGAAACAAGTACTGATTCAATCTGTCAGAGAGCAGACTCCTGTAAAAAAGGAGGAAAGCGGACTGGTGGTTGTCATCAGCAAAGATTCTATGGGGCAGGGAAGTGAAGAACTGGGAAAAATACTTATAAAAGGGTTCTTGTTTTCTCTCACCCAGTTAAAGAATACGCCAAAGGCTGTCTTATTTTTTAATTCAGGTGTCCTCCTAACGGTGGAGGGATGCAATACATTAGATGATCTGCGTGAACTGGAACAGGCAGGTACCCAGATTGAAATCTGCGGAACGTGCGCGGATTATTATTCTGTGAAAGACTCCATTGGTGTTGGTAAGATTGTAAACATGATGACAATTACAGAGCGTATGGCTTATGCAGGCTCTGTCATTAACATATAAGCTGGAAGGAATGCCTCATGGAAGATATTTTGTTCACATTTCACAACACACATCATTCAATTATGGCTGAGTCACTATTGCTGGGTGAAAAGATATCAGTAAAGGTTATGCCCATGCCGGAAGCTATTACTGCCGGCTGTGGGCTATGCCTTCGTCTGCCGGAGGGAGACTGCCCGAAAGCTCTTGAAATACTGAAACAAGGCAGTATTATACCAAGGGGAATTTTTAAAAAGACAGCAGGAACATATAGTAATCTGCCCATAGAGCGTTTTTATGCTTCCCCATCAACCTGATGCGCTATTCTATGGCTTTGAGGATAATCAGGGAGAGCCTGACTCTTATAATAATATCAATCTTGTTTAAATCAAGGCCGGTGATATCTTTAATCTTTTGAATGCGGTATTTTAGTGTATTAAAATGAATATGCAGACAATCCGAAGCAGTGTGCAGATCCAGCTGATGCTCCAGGTAACAGGTAAGTGATTCCATTAAGGCTGTACTATGAAGCCTGTCATATTCAATCAGATCATAAATACCAGGCTCAACTATGTGAACAGGCGGGTTTTGAAGCAGATAGGTTTCTGCCAGATCTTCTAAAATATAATCTTCATAATAAAACAATTGTCCCAGGCCTTTCTTTTGTGTTGAAAAATCAAAGGCTTTTTTTGCCTGCTCTAAGGCATGACCTGCCTGTGAAAGGTCCAAAAAGGCGCGGCTTACTCCTGCAAACAAATGATTTGCACTTAGTATCTGCAGAAAATTCTGCAGCCGGTCATCATCAAGAGGAGACCTCGTGCATTGATCAGAATCAAGGAGGATCACTATCTTACCATCGAACATCTGAGTCAGCCCCCCGATAAAAAATTTATTCAGCAGTGTACAAATATAAACCATTTTCTCTCTGGAGTCAAAAAGGTCATTGTCTGTTATATAGATTAAGTATATGTATTTTTTAAAATGGAGTCCGGATTTCTTCATTAGCTGCCTGATCTTTTCCGGATTGGGCTGCTGGTTTTTTAAAACATAAAGAAATATATCCGATAATGGGGAATCGTAGGAGCAGTAAAAATGAGCATCATTACAAAGCCGGATTCCTGCAAAATGGGCGTAGATCTGTAGTATTTCACTGGTAAATTCCGTAAAGGGGCGGTTGTACTCCAGTTCACTTACAAAAGCAATATTCATATGACTCTGTCTGATGCGAAGGATACGCTGGCGGTGTTTATAAATATCCGGGTAATTCATAATATATGGCGTTGGGGAATTGATCATATGACGTTGAAATGCGTAATCAGCGTTGCAGATATCGTTGTATTTTTGGGAGAAGGACTGATTCTCCTTATATTCCATCCACTGAGGCTCATCCAACTGTTCCACACCCCAGCAGGAGACCACCGGATTGTGGGCGGAATCGATCACTCTTAAAGGATTTCCAACATACTTAAAGGTCACTTCCAGCATTTTCTTCATGGCATCCGGATCGTCTAATGCCTGGATCATCTCTTCCTTGTACTGGTAAAGAGTCAGTTCCTGGAAAAAGAATTCCTCCGTCAGGTTAATTAATTTTGGCAATGTCACCAGTCTGGGATCACAGACAATCCAGTTGATTTTATTTTCCATGCCATAGGAGCGAGGGAGTTCCTTATCCCCAATGAGTAAAAGATTGACAGCTTCTGAAAGCGGGAGAGAGTCAGGCAGGTCGGAGACGTGTGCGATGTAAACCATATCGGAGCAGAAAGCCTCAGGTAAGCCATCCAGACAACGGCATGATCTGATGGTAAAATCATTACTGATATGACAATGACAGCTGTAATTCTTTAAAAACTCCGCCAGATTTTTTATGTGCTTTGCCATAAACGTCCTCTTTTCATATGAGTTTATGATTCATTATGGAAAATATTATATCACTATTTTTATGAGGGTTCCAGAATGGATTGTTAAAAACAATTAAAAAACAAAGATAAAATTGTTTGATTTAACAAAAGATATCTTAGTAAAACCCATAAGAAACAGGTAAAAGTTTATAGATTCAGACATACCCTTTTCCTTTTGTATTTGATACTATTTTTTCATAGCAACAATAAAAGGAGAGGACAAATATGCAGAACAAATACGAAAAGCTTTTTGAACCGGTTAAAATCGGCAATGTCACATTGAAAAACCGCTTTGTTATGGCACCCATGGGTCCCCAGGGTCTTGGTGACTCCGTGGGAGGATTTAATCAGAGAGGGGTTGATTATTATGTGGAGCGGGCCAAGGGCGGAACAGGGCTTATTATCACAGGAGTATGTTTCGTTGATAATGAAGCAGAGCATCACTCCATGCCAAGTACTCCCTGTCCCACCATTAATCCCTTGCATTTTACCCGGACTGCAAGAGAAATGACAGAACGGATTCATGCTTATGATGCCAAAGTATTTCTCCAGTTAAGTGCTGGATTTGGACGGGTTGCACCTCCTGTTGATCCGGATTTAAAGCCGGTATCTGCATCAGAGATTATGAACCGCTGGGTAGATATCCCTTGCAGAGCTTTAACAAAAGAGGAAATCCATCGGATTGTGAAACGGTTTGGGGAAGGAGCAGCAATTGCTAAAAATGCGGGATTTGATGGTATTCAGATTCATGCAGTTCATGAGGGGTACCTGCTTGACCAGTTTGCAATCTCATTTTTTAATAACAGAACGGATGAATACGGCGGGAGCCTGGAAAACCGCCTTCGCTTTGCAAGAGAAATCGTGGAAGAAATAAAGAAAACCTGCGGGGATGATTTCACAGTTACGCTTCGTTACAGTCCCAAATCATTTATAAAAGACTGGCGTGTGGGTGCTCTTCCCGGAGAGGTATTTGAAGAAAAGGGCCGTGACCTGCCAGAGGGGATTGAAGCAGCGCAGTTGTTGGAGCAGTACGGGTATGATTCCCTTGACGTGGATGTGGGCTGTTATGATGCGTGGTTCTGGAATCATCCGCCAATGTATCAGAAGAAGGGACTTTACATTCCTTATGCAAAAGCAATAAAAGAGGCAGTAAATGGTCCCGTTATCTGTGCCGGTCGTATGGATAACCCGGATCTGGCTCTATCTGCTATTGAAGACGGAAGCTGCGATTTAATCGGACTTGGACGCCCGCTGCTTGCAGATCCTGATTATGTAAATAAACTGCGTTTCGGTCAGACAGAACTGATTCGTCCATGCCTTTCCTGTCACGAGGGTTGTCTTGGCCGTATGGTTCATTACGGCTGGCTGAACTGCGCTGTCAACCCTGCCTGCGCAAGAGAACGGATTACAGAATTAAAGCCAGTTCTGAAAAAGAAAAAGGTAATGATTATTGGCGGAGGAGTGGCTGGATGCGAAGCTGCCAGGGTGTTAAGTTTAAGAGGCCATCAGCCAGTGATCTATGAAAAAACAGACCGCCTGGGAGGAAATTTAATTCCAGGAGGAACACCGGATTTTAAAGAAGATGATCACGCACTGGCAAAGTGGTATGAGAACACATTAAAAGATCTGTCAGTACCGGTTTATTTTAATGCAGAGGTAACTCCTGAAATGGTTCGCAAAGCCAAGCCAGATACGGTCATAGTTGCAACTGGTTCAAGACCTAAGGTATTCAGTCTTTTAGATGACAGTAAGGTATTTACAGCCGAAGAAGTTCTTCTTGGGACCAGAGATCCGGGCAGCCGTGTAGTGGTTTTGGGCGGAGGTCTGGTTGGTTGTGAACTGGCTTTGTGGCTTAGAAATAACGGAAAAGAAGTTTCCATAGTGGAAGCTCAGAACGGTTTGTTAAAACTAAATGGTCCGCTGTGTTTTGCCAATATCAGTATGCTTTTATCCTTGATTGAAAGCAAAGGGGTATCCGTCTATACAGGTTCCAAAGCAATTCGTACGACTGAGCAGGGGGTTCTAATTGAGACTGGTGCAGGAGAAGAGGAATTAAACGCGGATTCTGTTGTGCTTGCAGTTGGTTATGATTCCGAAAACAGACTTTATGATGAATTAAAATATGAAGTCAGGGATCTTTACATATTAGGAGATGCAAGAAAGGTTTCCAATATTATGTACGCGATCTGGGATGCGTTTGAGGTGGCATCAAACATTTAAAAAGTAAAAAATGAGTTTCCTCCGTACAGGCGGCCAATATGGATTTCTGTGCGGTGAAAACTCATTTTTATTGCTATAGGATGAGCTCCTTATCATTTTTTATGATATTGCGTTTATCAACACCGTCAGGTACCATTCTGTAGACCAGGAACCGCACGTCCTCATCAAAATCATTTTCCAGTGTGTGAATTGAATTTTTCACTCTGACGATTGAATTTTCTGAAACAATCCGGCATTCTGTCTGTTCCGCTTCTTTCCACAAAATTTTTAATTTACCGGAGATTACAAATATAACTTCTTCTATGCTATTGTGTTTGTGCCATTCCTGAATGGAATGAGGGGGAAGGTTATTGAGATGAATTTCATATTCATCGAAAATAAAATAGTTGACCTTTGTGTGGTTCTCTTTTTCTACATAGATCGAGTCTGCTGTATCATAAATTTCCAGATTCATATTAACACTCCTTTGTACTCTGTCTTTAAAGAGATTTCTTTTCTTCAGTATAGGCCTGGATTTAGTGATTTGCAATCAGTAATAATAAAAAGGAACTGCAGCCCGGAAGAATTATCAGTGACAGCAGTTCCATAAAAAATAATTAACCAAATATTTCTTTCAATTCTTTCCGGCTTCCCTCATCAGTTAATGCCAGAATATCATCCCCCACCAGGATTTGGGAATCCCCTTTTGGAATGACTAAGGCATCATCTCTGGTAATGGCGATCAGTACTGTCTTTTTAGGTATGGACAGGTCTTTCAGTAACTGGTTAGCCGCCCTGGCAGACTCTGCGACTTTCATCTGGATAATGGAATAATCACCCCGTTTTAATTTTAATATGGTGAACATATCCTCTAAATCCATTTCTTCTACTACAAAGTGAGCCATTAAATCGGCCTGATTGACGCCAACATCTACGCCCATACTGCTGTTATAAAGCCAGGCATTTTTGGGATTGTTCACCCTGGCAACCACCTTTGGAACACCAAATTCCATTTTAGCCAGAGTGGATACGACCAGATTGATTTCATCAGCATCGGTTACCGCTGCGATAACATCTGCAGATTCGATACCTGCCTGTTCCAGTACAGCAGGGTCTGATCCGAAGCCGTTAATTAATACTTCCGAAGGCAGTTCTTTTAATAGTTTGTTAAAATTTTTATTCCGATGTTCAATTACCTTTATTTCATGTCCGTTGGATAATAACAGGGAAGCAAGATAGGTTCCGACCTGGCCCCCTCCTACAATAATCACTTTCATAGCGTTCGTGGCATCCTTTCTTTCCATTTTTCACAGTTCGCCTTGTTATCTATATCAGATCCAGCATGGATTTTAACTTATCCGTTGCAGCTATAATAACTGAAATATACAGGATATCTTCTGCCTCCAGAATTGTACCAAGAGTGGGTAAAAAAGTTTTGTTATTCCGGCTGATGGATACAACCTGTATTTCACCCAGCACTGTGATCTCATTTACCTGATGACCGACCAGGAGAGAGGGAACTTCAATGCGAACCAGATTCACAGTACCATTTCCAATGTCATAGACACTGTCCAGCTGATGATAGGTCAAAAACTGGGTTGCCCGTTCAATGCCCCAGGAAGTGGTGGATATAGTCTGAATACCAAGTCTGTGATATATTTCTGCCTTTTTCGTATCATATAATCTGGCAACCACATGAGGGACACGATAAATCGTTCGGGCAATTCTGGCGATTACGGCATTGATCTCATCGCTTTGCGTGCAGGATACTACGGCATCTACCTTGTCTATCCTGGCTTTGCTTAGAACGTCCCGGTCAAACCCGAATCCCAGAACCTTAATTCCTGCGAAATCGCTTCCCAGGCTGTCTAGAACCTCCGGATTTGAATCAATGACTGTTACCTGATGTCCTTTTTTAATTAAATTATTGGATAAGCCGATTCCCATTTTTCCTAAGCCAACTACAATCACTTTCATAACGATCACCTCTCTATGATTTTAATTTCCTGCCGTTCTTTATTACGCAGCCAAAATTTCCTTACCTCTTCAAGCAGTAATACCAGCGGCGGCCAGATGCATAACAGCAGCCAGTCAGAAAGCAGGAGAGGAGCCGTATGGAAAACGGATTGCAATGGCGGCAGATAAACTAAGGCAAAGATTAATATAATCTCGATCAGGATTCCTAAGTTAACCTGTTTGTTTTTAAATAATCCCACTTGAAAAGCAGACTGTTTTTCAGTACGGCAGTTAAACACAGCTCCAATCTGGCTGAATACAATGGCTGCAAGTGCCATGGTAGTAGCCCTGAAATAAACCGGATTATTTCCGTTGGCTAACGGCATATCCGGCCAGCCATTCAGTATATTGACAAAGAAATAGGAAAAGGCAGAGGCCAGAGATCCCAGCATTCCATACCATAAGAACGCTTTTATGATCAGCGGTCTGTTTAACAGAGTCTCTTTTGGATTACGGGGCGGCTGATCCATAATTCCTTTTTCCGGTTTTTCTGTCCCTAATCCCAGTGCAGGCATCATATCCGTCCCCAAGTCAATGGTGAGAATCTGCATGACAGTCAGAGGAAGGGGAATCACCCCCCTGGAAAACAGGAACAATGCGGATGGTACGGCCTCCGGCATATTGGAGTTTAAAATATACAGTAAGAACTTTCGGATATTACTGTAAACAGCCCGGCCTTCTTCAATGGCATGGACGATGGAAGCAAAGTTATCATCCGTTAAAATCATATCCGCTGCCTCTTTTGCCACATCAGTTCCGGCTATTCCCATAGCCACTCCGATATCGGCTTTTTTCAGGGCAGGAGAATCATTTACACCATCTCCGGTTACTGCAACAATCTCACCCAGCTCCTGCAAATTCGTTACAACCCTCAGCTTTTGCTCCGGTGCCACCCGGGCAAAGATTATTTCATCCTTTAAATATTCCTTTAACTGCTCATCAGACATCTCTTCCAGTTCCAGCCCTGATACAACCCTTGGATTGGTACCTTTTACAATACCAATTCGTTTAGCAATGCTTTCTGCCGTTAATCCGTAGTCACCTGTTATCATAATAATGCGGATACCAGCGTACCGGCATTCTTCAACGGCTGCAGCTACTTCCGGTCTGGGCGGATCTGCCATGACTACCAACCCGACAAAAGTCAGATCCTGTTCTATCAGATCTGGTGTATAGGCGCTCATGGCTGTTGGAATCTTATCTTCTTTTTTCAGAAGGCGGTATGCCACAGCCAGAACACGTAATCCCTGCCTGGCGTAATTGTCATTGGCCTCCATGATTTCCCTTCGCATCTCTTCTTCCATGGGAGTGACAGACCCGTTTCTGCGAATGGTATTACTTAGTTTCATGATTTCTTTTGGAGCACCTTTTACGTAGGCAATCAGTCTGGTGCCTTCTATGGTTCTTTGAAGATGATGCACGGTTGTCATTCGTTTCCGGCGGGATTCAAATGGCAGTTCTCTTAATCTTGGTGTCAGTTCCGCCTGTTTTGCCACGTTAATCCCAGCTTTTTCTGCAACAACGCCAAGACATGCCTCTGTAGGATCACCAAGCACTGTATAACGGGCAGATTCTTCTCCTGGGGGAAGCAATCTTGCATTGCTGCATAGTGCAGCACCAGTCAGCAGAAGATTCATATCCTCATCCTCACTGGCTTTTACTGTTTTTCCGCCTGTCATGATCTCACCTTTGGGGCTGTAACCAACACCCGTTACTTCATATTCCCGGTCTGCAAGCCATAAATGGTTTACTGTCATTTCATTCTGGGTTAAGGTTCCTGTTTTATCCGTACAGATCACGGTAGTGCTTCCAAGTGCTTCCACAGAAGAAAGCTTTTTCACCAGGGCATTCCGCTTTGACATTCTTTGGACTGCCATGGCAAGAGATAACGTAACAGTTGGAAGAAGGCCTTCCGGAATAAATGCTACAATCATACCAAGAGCAAAGATAAAGGAGGAGGCCATCGGTTCCTTCACCAGTAACAAAGCTGCTACAAAGAAGAATACGCCAAATGAGATAGCAATAACAGAAATTTGTTTTGTTAAACGGTTCAGTTCCTTTTGCAGGGGACTTTGGACTTCTTTCATATTCTGTGTTAATCCTGCAATTTTACCAAATTCCGTACGCATCCCAATTTCCATTACAACGGCTTTTCCGTTGCCCTCGGCAACATTGGTGCCTGCAAAAATCAGATTTGGGGTTTCCGCTTTTGTCAGGTCATCTTTTAATACAGCATCCTTGATTTTCCGAACGGGGTTGGATTCTCCGGTTAAAGTTGACTGATCCACCTGCAAATCACTGCTTTCTATTAATCTGGCATCGGCTGAGATCTTGTCCCCCTCCTCCAACAGTATAATATCGCCGATAATCAGATCTTCTGCCAGTATTTTCTGTTCTTCCCCGTCACGGATGACGCGCGCATAGGAAGGCAGCATGTTTCTTAATGCATCTGTGGCTTTTCCGGCCCGGTGTTCCTGCCAGAAGCTGAAAACACCGTTAATGACGTTAACCAGCCAGACAGCCACTCCTAATTGGGGCATCCCCGCAAGAAATGCCACAGCACCGCCAATCCAGAGCAGAATCGCCATGAGATGAATAAAATTTCCCAGAAAGATAAGTATTACAGATTTTTTCTTTTTTTCTTCAATTAGATTTTTGCCAAGTTTTTTTTGCCGTTCTGCCACCTGTGACTGATTCAGTCCACGGACATTGCTTCCTAGTGCAGCGTAGACCTGATCCGCAGGCAGCTTTGCAATATTCTCTTCCTTACCCTCTTTTTCTGTAACCATTGTGTTATATCCTTCTTTCTCTTAAAAAATGATTTCGAAGACTTTTTAACTAAATCGTTTCTGAGAAAATAATTGTATACCCTGTAAGATTGCCGCTCAATAATATTAACAGAATCTATATACTTCCATATATTTCCTTAATATTATCTTTAAACTGGTCATTATGGCATAAAAAACAGACAGGTAAAAGGAATCTCAACTTTTACCTGTCTATTATATATTTTTGTACATATCGGTTAAACAGCAAATCAAAAAAGTAGTTAATGCCATAACGGGTATAAACGTTTTGCATTCCATTGGAAATGTAATCGCAGGATTGAAACTTGTCACTCAGGAAAATAATGGTGTCATAATATTCCTCGAACTGTTTAGCGTGGTTTAATGTAATCAGAAATTTACGTGCCTTCACATCTTTTACGTCATCCTTGGTCGCAATGGCATAATTTCCAGACGCAGAGCAGGTAATCAGCAGATCATCTTCCGTAAGAGCGGGAAGAATTCCGGCATTGCCGGAAATATTGGTGACAAGCTTAATCAGCCTGCCAAGAGAAGTCATCTCCAGCTGGAATTCCTTGGCAGAAGAGCTTGAGGTATCATAATTCAAAATGACAACATTACGGCTGTTTTTGATCAGATCCACAAGCAGTTCGATATTTTGCTGGTCGATGGTATCATTGATATCCGTCAGCATGTCAACCATGGAAGTCATGATGTAATCATGAAAAGAGGACTGGTTGACGAAGTCAATAAATGCTCTGGAATGAACCCGCATATGTCTGATGTTATCCTTCATGTGTGTAAAGCTTTCAAAGCCGATGCTTTTTACGAATCTGTGTATTGTACTCCTTGATACATAACAGTAATCGATCACATCATAAATGCTGATTTTATCCAGAATATCAATGCGCTCCAACAGATAATTTGCTAAAACGTAGTTAATATCGTCTTCGTTGGAATTATTAATGATAGCAAGCAGGGAAGAGGTAATACTAAAGCCCTTGAGACTAAATGCATTTTGCTGTTTTTTATTATTTTCATCCATGCCCAGATTATATATCAAAAATAATAGAGACACAATATAAAATCAGGGTAAAATAATTAAAATTTAAATTTGGTTTCATATTCTGAAACCCGCGGTTTTGTCCAAATCTGATATAATCTTGGTATGGAAATATATAAGGCGCGCTGGTGTAAATCCAATAGTTTAATGAGGGTATGGTGAAACAAAAAGCAGACTATAAGAAGAGGGGAAAAATCATGGCAAAAAAAGATTATGTACAAATATGTGCAGATATAATCAATACTTGCGGAGGCGAATCAAACATTGCTAATGTTACACACTGTATGACCCGCCTGCGTATTCAGCTGCATGATGAGACAAAACTGAATAAAGATGAGGCGAAAAAAATCCCGGGTATTCTTAACCTGATTGTACAGAGCGGAGAGTACCAGTTTGTGATCGGACAGGATGTACCGGCACTTTTTGCAGAATTTAAAAAGCGTGACGGCATTAAAACAGGGGGTGAAGTTCGGGATTCAAATGCAGTTAAGCAGGATATAAAAGCTGGCAGAGGAAATGTTTTTGCAGGCATTATGGCATTTATCGGAGGCACATTTTCTCCGGTGATTCCCGTACTGATCGCTGGTGGCCTTACGGGGGCCGTGTTAACGCTTCTTACCACACTCTTTGGAGTGTCTTCTGAAGATGGAGCATACAAGATTTTCTATGCTGTAAACCAGGCGGCTTTTTATTCCCTGCCGGTATTTATCGGTTTTTCAGCAGCAAACAAATTAAAATCTAACGGATACCTTGGAGCGTTTCTTGGAGCAATCCTGTTATATTCCACCATCAATAATGCAGAAGCTCTTGACTTCTTCGGCATTAAGGTTGCACAGATCGCATATAACTCAACGGTATTTCCTGTAATCCTTGGCGTTTTATTCATGTCCGTCATTTATAAATATTTACAGAAGATCATACCAGTTTATCTGCGGACGATCTTTGTACCCCTTATTACCATGCTGGTTACAGTACCGGTCACACTGATAGTACTGGGTCCCATAGGAAATCTTGCAGGAACCTGGCTTGCAGACGGCGTACTGACTGTTTACAGAGTAGCTCCGGCAATCGCAGTTATGATCATTGGTATTACGACTCCCCTTATGGTGTTCTTTGGAATGAACAACGCAACGTATCCGGTAGTCTTCTTATTAATAGCTGAAATCGGTTCCGACCCGTTAATCTGTACAGGAATGGCTCCGGCTAATGTAGCTGTCGGCGGTGCCTGTCTGGCTGCAGCATTAATTGCAAAGAATGCAGAATCCCGCAGTATCGCAACAGGAGCCGGTATTACCGCACTGTGCGGAATTACTGAGCCAGGTGTATACGGTGTATTATTTGTAAAGAAATATCCCCTTCTGGGTGCAATGATCGGCGGTGGTCTTGGGGGCCTCATAGCTGGTTTATTCGGTATGACCCAGTACGTAGTATCAACCCCTGGATTTATTTCAATTCCTGCTTATATCAACCCGGATGGAACAGGTAAAAACCTGATTGTCTCATTAGTGGTTATGGTGACTGCAGTTACGGTTTCATTTGTAATTACCTTAGTGCTGGGAAAAAGAGCGGAAAAGAAGGCGGGGGCCAACTAAGAAACGAATGACATATTGTATTAAAAAACTGGAGGTGCAACATGTATTATAAAGAAGATCCTAAATTCCCCCAAAACTTTATGTGGGGTGCTTCAAGCGCTGCATGGCAGGTAGAAGGCGGAGTTGCAGAGGGCGGAAGAACACCGGCCATGATCGATATAAACAGCACGAGAAAGAAGCCGTATGCGGATAATTCAATCGCAGCGGATCATTTTCACAGATATAAAGAAGATGTGGCACTGATGGCAGAATGCGGGTTCAGCTCTTATCGTTTTTCCCTTTCCTGGTCAAGAATTATTCCTCATTCAGACGGAAAAGTTAACCCGGAAGGAATTAAATTCTACAACGACCTGATTGATGAGCTCATTAAAAACAACATTACTCCTATCGTGACCATTTACCATTATGACCTTCCAGTATGGGTATATGAGGAATTAGGCGGCTGGAGAAGCAGAAAGACCATTGATGCATTTGAACATCTCTGCAAAGTTTGTTTTGAAAATTTTGGTGACAGAGTGAAATACTGGTTGTCACTGAATGAGCAGAATATGCAGATCTGCTATGGTCACTGGCTGGGCACAAGTGTGGGCTGTACGGACTGGGAAAGAGAAAAGTGGGATATTAACCATATCATGAATCTCTGCCATGCAAAGGCAGTTATTCACTGTCATGAAATGGTGGAGGGCGGAAAAATCGGACCTGTTCCAGGTTATGTTCCCATCTATCCAAAGACCTGTAATCCCGGCGACCAGATCGCTGCCATGAATGCGGAAGAATTAACCCAGAAGATCTGGAATGACACGTATGTTTATGGAGAATACAGTAATTTTGTAAAAAAATACTGGGAAACCCACGACATTCATCCAGATATCCGTCCAGAAGACTTAGAGCTGATGAAGAAGGCTAAAATCGACTTCATATCTGTAAACTGTTATAGAAGCAACACAGCATATGAATCAAAAATTGACAGTGAGAGACAGGAGTATGGACTGAATAAGTTTGGTATCAAAGGTCAGATGCAGTGGCCCAATGTCCCCGGTGAATATGCGTTATGTACCAACCCCTATGTGGAATATACGGACTGGGATTGGGAAATCGATCCCCAGGCAATGCGATATTCGCTCCGTTATCTTTGGAATCACTACAGACTTCCAATGATGATTACAGAAAATGGATTTGGAGCAAACGAGACCAAGGATGCAGACGGACAGGTGCATGATACAGAAAGAATTGAATTTCTTAGAGATCAGATTTATAATGTGGGGCTTGCCATTGAGGATGGCTGTGAGGTAATTGCATATAACCCATGGTCATTTACGGATTTATTATCAACTGGTAATGGAATTAAGAAGCGTTATGGGTTGGTTTACATTGATACTACAGATGATGAACTGGTTAAGTGCAAGGATGTATCGGAACTTAGCATGAAACGTATTAAAAAAGATTCTTTCTATTGGTATTCAAAATTGATTAAATCCAATGGGAAAGAGTGGGGCAAAAATATGAGATAAAGATTGCAAAAACACTGTAGTTGAAAAGCTATGGTGTTTTTGTATTGACTCTACAACGATTGCAGACTTTATGATATACTAAAACAAATGAAGTAAAGGATGCAATTGATCTATGGAAAAGAATTTAACTACAGGAAGTGTATTTAAGACCGTTGTATATTTCTCCTTACCGTACCTGCTGTCGTATTTTCTTCAGACACTGTACGGAATGGCGGATCTGTTTATCGTCGGTCAATTTAACGGAGTGGACAGCATTACAGCAGTTTCCATCGCAAGTCAGGTTATGCACATGATAACGGTCATGATCGTTGGTCTGGCAATGGGAGCAACCGTGATGATTGGACGGGCAGTGGGGGCAGGAAAGCATGAGGAGGTATCTTCTGTTATCGGGAATACAATTGCTTTGTTTATGGCTTTGTCTGTCATAATTATGATGGGACTGCTCCTGGCAGTGAAGCCAATTGCTGCCGTCATGTTAACACCTTCGGAAGCATTTGGGGAGACCGTTACATACCTTACAATCTGTATGATTGGAATCCCATTTATTACGGGATACAATATTATCAGTTCTATTTTCCGGGGGATGGGCGATTCTAAGAGCCCGATGTATTTTATTGGCATAGCCTGTGTGACCAACATCGTTTTGGATTATCTTTTTATCGGAGTGTTTAAACTTGGGGCAGCAGGTGCTGCACTTGGTACAACTTTATCACAGACAATCAGTGTAATTGTTTCACTGATCTTTATCCGGAAGCGGAAAATGGGAATCAGCCTTTCCCTGAAGGATCTTAAACCGAAAACAGCAGTGATGATTAATCTGCTTAAAGTTGGCATTCCAGTGGCGTTGCAGGATGGATTTATTCAGATCTCATTTCTTGTTATTACAGTGATTGCTAATAACAGGGGATTAAATGATGCGGCTGCAGTGGGCATTGTGGAAAAAATAATCGGTATCTTATTTCTGGTTCCGTCCTCCATGCTGTCTGCCGTCTCTGTAATTTCCGCGCAAAATGCAGGTGCCGGGAAACATGATCGTGCCCGTCAGACACTTTGGATTGGAATCCTGATCACGGTAGTATTCGGTACAATATCAGCGGTTATCATGCAATTTTCTGCTGGATCAGTAATGGGATTGTTTACAGATAATACGAAAGTAATATTGCTGGGCCGACAGTATATGAGCAGCTATGTCTGGGATTGCATTTTTGCAGGAATTCATTTTTGTTTCAGCGGGTATTTCTGTGCATATGGTTTGTCCGGAATATCCTTTATCCATAATTCTGTTTCCATTATATGCGCCCGTATTCCACTTGCCTATCTGGCATCAATATACTTTGCAGACACACTTTTTCCAATGGGAATTGCAGCTCCCGTGGGGTCAATTCTGTCAGTTGTTATATGTATCAGTGTATTTATCTGGCTGAGTAAGCGCCCAGGTAAGTTAAAAGGTTCTATTTAAGAATGGAGAAGAAGCCTAATGGAGAAAAGCGGATTGTTTCAAATCGGTGAAGTTGCTAAAATGTTTCATATAAGTGTTGGAACTCTGCGTCACTATGAGAAGTCCGGGCTCTTACAGCCAGAATATACAGACAATGAAACGGGCTACCGCTATTACAGTACTCGTCAGTTTGAATGTCTTAATACAATCCGTTATTTAATTACAATGATTGATTACGGGATAACTGACGATACGAAAAAATTTGTTACAGAAATTCAGATACCTATTTCTCATGGCGAAGCACAATCATAAGTACAAAAACCAGTAAATTACTATGATTCATGCTTGTGGAACTGGCGGAACTCAGATACCATCTTTTTATACCAGCTGAGTTCCTAAGTAAGAAGCCAGTTGGGAACGATCATTCCATTCTTTATTTAATATTGAAAAAATATAGTCATCATAAAATATATTATTGAGCTCATGATGATTTCTTAAAATTCCATCTCTCTTAAAGCCCATCTTCTCCAATAATTGAATGGATTCTATATTAAAGCTGCAAGTTTGAGCATATATCTTATTTAACTCCATTTTCTTAAATAAAATATCAAACATACTTGTAAGAACTTCACTCATATATCCGTATTTTCTGAACCTGGGAATCATATAATATCCTAACTCCATACTTCTGTTTCTTGGATTGTAATCGTTAAACGATACTTTGCCCACTAATTCCACATCCTGTTTTATCCATATGGAAAATATAAGGTTATTTTCTTTTTTAATAATATGATTATAAAATTCAACCAACTCATTTCCTTCTCTTTCTATGATTGGCCGGCAAGTCATTTTATTTGTTTCGTCATAATTTGTTTCAGCTCTGATCAATAGTAATTCATCTGCAGTAATCTTTTTAATACATAATCTTTCAGTTATGATTGGAGATTTTAGATAAATATTATCTATCATATTTTTATCATTCCCTTTCGCTTTGTTTGTTTTCCTTACTTTTTTCAGAAATATCTTTGTATAAAAAAAGAAAAACTTTCTCTTATTAACTTTATTGTATCATATTTGATGTTTATCTAATGTATTCATTGACAACCTTCTAATAGATGATATAATTAAAAAAATTGAACTGCATTTCGGCATCAAGTTGACAATTTAAAGTGATGAGGTATGGAATGAGCATAGAGTGTACAGTTATAAAAGATATTGACTACTATATGGAAAGTATAGAATTATTATTTCGAATTATCAATAAAAAATCTTATCAGAACTTAAAAACAGATCTGTTAAAGCGAACAGATGAAAAGAAAAAGGCTGATATCTCTTACCAATTAGATAAATTATCATTTATTCAGGAAGAGATTGAAAGAAAAACGGATGTGAACAATCCTGTTATTAAATTCTACTTTACCTCATTCATATCAGAAAATATATGTATTGCAAAGATATTATATCAATGTGTGAGACATTCCAATTTTTCTGACAATAAGAATGAAGTAATTCATTTTATTAACAATTATATGAGTACCATAAAAGATGATAATACCTTAGAACTATCATTTGATGATGTCGACCTAAGAACTACCGTTTATGAAAACAATAAAACAGTATCATTTACAGACAGGATTAATAATCTGGAATGTGAACCGGCACAAAAGTGGCAATTATTGGAGTTAATAGAACATTCAAGCAAACATGCGGAAATTCTTTATGAAATTCTTGAAAAGACAGTTTCAGAATTAAAAAAGCAAGAAATAATATTGTTGGAATTAAAAGAAAAAGCTACGGAATATTGGATGGAATATTTCAAGCAACATAGTTTCTATAAGTTAATGAATAGCTTTTATAATATTAAAGAAGACAGTTATCCCAGCAAGCCCACATTTATACGAACACAGATTATGGCTTGCAACCGGGTTATTTTTTATGGTAATGACGAAAATGTGGGGGATTATCATATATTGGATGTGGGCATACTATTTGACTGTAATTATAAAGTATCGAAAAGACAATTGAGTAATCAAGAATTGAGCAATGGATTAAAGTTATTGTCCGATCCCAGTAAATTTGAAATATTGTGTTTTATTCGGAATAAAAAGGCTTACGGGCAGGAAATTGCGGCAGAACTAAAGCTTACCACGGCTACCATTTCCCATCACATGAATACACTTATGAAGCTGGGACTTATTAATATAGAGAAATCAGATAATAAAGTCTATTATCAAATGAATAAGGAAGCAGTCAATTATTTATTAGAAGTAACGAAAAATAAATTGTTGGAGGATTAAAATGAAGTTTAAAGAAATGCCATATCAAAGAGTAGATTTAGAAGAAAAAAAACTTCGGTTTGAAGAAATTATGAAGGATTTCGCAGCTGCAGCAAGTGGAGAAGCTCAGTTTGAGATTCATAAAAGATATTATGAGTTCAAAGATGAAATTGATACGATGGTCATAATTGCAAGTATCAGACATGATATTGATACGACAGATGAATTCTATGAAAAAGAACGGAATTATTATGATGAAATTGAGCCTGAACTGATTGAAATGTATGTAAGATATGCGCGGCAGATGTATGAATCTCCCTATCGGAATTATCTGGAAGAAAAGATAGGAACCGTTGCATTTAAGAACATTCAGCTGAATATCAGGTCATTTGATAAAAAACTGATTCCCCTTAAGCAGGAAGAGAATGCACTGACAACCGAATACGATAAATTAATCGCCAGTGCAGAAATCGACTGGGATGGGGAAATACTGAACCTTTCCTTATTAAGAAAGTATTTAACCCATAAAGACAGGGAAGTACGCCGGAAAGCTTATACAAAATACAGTTCTTTTTTTGAAGCCAACGGAGACAAACTGGATTCTATTTATGACAAGCTGGTAAAAAATCGTACAAAACAGGCAGAAGAATTAGGCTATGATAATTTCGTAGGGTTAGGTTATGACCGTGTACGGAGAAATTGTTATGACAAAGCTATGGTAGAAAATTTCAGAAAGCAGGTAAAGGAATATTTTGTACCATTTGCTGAAAAGCTTCATGAAAAAAGAAGAAACAGATTAGGAATTGAAAAGTTATCCTGTATCGATGAAGGTGTTTTCTTTGAAACTGGCAATCCAGAACCGGTCGGTACGCCGGAAGAGATTATGACAAGTGCGCAAGACATGTATGGAGAACTTTCCAAAGAAACAAAGGAATTTTTCGATTTTATGTCTGAGAATGAATTATTTGATGTGCTGGGCAGAAAGAAAAAACGGGCAGGGGGATACATGACCTACCTTCCTGTTTATAACGCGCCTTTCATTTTTGCGAATTTCAATGGAACCAGTGGAGACATCAATGTAATTACTCATGAATGCGGCCATGCGTTCCAGGGGTATCTGTCAGGGAAAGATCCCATCAAAGAACATGCGGATATCACCATGGAAACAGCAGAGATTCACTCCATGTCCATGGAATTTTTCACAGCTCCCTTTATGAACCAATTCTTTGGCAGCCGGACGGAAGATTATAGTTCCATGCACTTAGAGGATGCTGCCATATTTATTCCCTACGGATGTATGGTGGACGAATTCCAGCATATTGTCTACGAAAATCCTCAGATGACTCCTGCTCAAAGGCATGAAGCATGGATTCAGCTTGAAAAGGAATATCGGCCGCATTTGGATTATACCGGATATCCTTACTTTGAAAAAGGAGGCTTCTGGCAGAAGCAGCCTCATATCTATGACGATCCTTTCTATTATATTGATTACTGTATTGCTCAGATTTGTGCATTCCAGTACAAAATAAGAATGGATGAAAATTATCAGGAAGCCTGGGACAGCTACTTGAAACTTTGTAATTTATCAGCCAGTGATTTCTTTACTAATATGCTGAAAGAGGTTGGGTTAGACAGCCCGTTTGAAGATGGGTGTGTAAAGAGAATTGTTGAGAAACTGGAAGCATTATGTCTTTAAATATCTGTATAGTATGCGAAAAGCAGTCAGCTGGTCGTTTAATCTATAAAAATTTTTAAGGAGGGTTGGTATGAAAAAGATTAATAGAGATGATTCAATCCCATAGATGCCAACAGGCAATATGGGAGTACATAAACGTATCATCAAATATTATAAAAGTGAAACGAAAGGGATGAATATTAATGAAATCAAAAAAAATTTTAAGTATGTTAATTGTATCAGGTCTGGTTGTCTCCAGTCTGGCTGGCTGCGGCGGCTCATCTGGAAAAACCACGGGCGGGAACACTGCAGAAACTCAAAAAACAGCACAAAGTGATAAAAAAGGACCCAATGGAGAGACACTGGCATCCGAACAGGTTGCACATGGGCAGCAATTTAATGTGATTACTTTTGATACTGCACAGGTAGGAGATTCTGAGTCAGGTTCGTTTTTCTTAGCAACCTGTGAAGGGTTATTCCGAGAGAATAAGGGTGTGATTGAAAATGCAGGCTGTGAAAAATATGAGGTTTCAGATGATGGTCTTACCTATACATTTCATTTAAGAAAAAACAAATGGTCAGACGGGGTAGAAGTAGTTGCCAGCCAGTATAAAGATGCGGTAGAAAGAGTGCTGAATGCTGATCTGGCATGTGCCTATTCATTCTTTGCATTTCCAATTAAAAATGCAGAGAAATACTACAACAAAGAATGTGGCTTTGATCAGGTCGGTGTAGAGGTTGTAGATGATTACACTTTGAAATTTACGCTTGAAACACCAGAACCTTATTTTGTCGACAAATTATCTTATACCATGTTTTATCCGATCCGCGTAGATAATATTGAAAAATATGGTGATACATATGGTACCGATGCAATGCAGACCTTATCCTGCGGGCCTTATATGGTACAGGAATATACAGCCAATCAGAGCACTGTTCTGGTAAAAAATCCGGAGTATTGGGATGCGGAAAATGTTTACTTAGATCAGATTGATCTGCAGCAGGTTGATGAAACTGCCACCCAGTTCCAGTTATTTGAAGCAGGCCAGTTGGATTATGTGGCAGCTTCCGGTGACTATTTGAAAAAATGGGATCAGTCGGCAAGTGAAGGCAAATGTCAGCTTTATACAGACGGAGATGTTGCTTCACAATATTTTGCATTTAATACACAGGAGTCATGTCCAAGCGGTTTAATGCAGAATACAAAAATAAGAAAAGCAGTTGCTTATACATTTGACAGCCAGACATTTATTGATTCTGTCTACAACAGCAGATATACAGCTGCTTATGGGCTTGTAACTCCGAACATTAAAGTCGGAGACAAAGAATATCGTTCGGAAGTAGCAGAACCAATTAAAGAGGAATATAGCGAATATGCTAATAATCCGGAGAAATTAAAGGCGTTATTCCATGAAGGATTAAAGGAACTTGGAAAGGACACCGATGATTTAAGTACAATTACGCTTCAATTCTTAGGATATGGAGAAACAACCATTGAAAAAGACATTGAACAATATGTAGTTCAGCGGATTCAGGATAATTTAGGTGTGAAAGTAAATTTAAATATTGTGGGTGACTTTGGTCTTGCACATGCTGCGCAGGTTGCTGGTGAGTTTGACTTATGTATGCAGGTATGGGGAGCAGATTACAATGATCCAATGACATTTATTGATATCTTCAGAACTGGAGGAAGCAGTAACTACGGTAAATACTCAAGTGAGAAATATGATCAGGTTCTGGATCAGTTATCAAAAGAGCAGGACAATGATAAACGTATCAAACTGTATGGGGATGCAGAAAGCATTCTGATCAAGGATGATGCAGCAATTAAACCTCTTCTTTATCGCGACAAACACAGTTATATAAACAATCGCCTTCATGGTTTCCAATACCCTGTTTTCGGTGGAAAGCATGAATTCAAATATGCTTATATTGTGGAAGAATAAATAGATTTAAAGGTCATACCACATGGCGCATCACTGTACGGGGTGTGCTGTGTGGTATACTTTATAGATTAGGAGAATGAAAATGGTAAAATACATCATCCGAAGAGTATTGGAAATGCTGATTACCCTGTATTTGATTGTGACGGCTACTTTCTTCTTACTGTCCGCTATTCCTGGAAATGCGCTGACTTCCAAAATCGCCAAATTACCGCAAACGGTGCAGACTAAGATTATAGAAAAATATGGATATGATAAACCAGTTGCAGAGCGTTATGTAATTACCATGAAAGGGCTGCTGATCAATGGCGATTTCGGAGAATCCATTATCAGACCAGGCGAAACATTTGCCAAGAATTTAAAGCTTAAACTTCCGGTAACCATCAGGCTCAGTGTTCAGCAGATTTTATTGGGTGTGACGTTAGGCATTTTATTGGGAATTATCGCAGCTATGAAGAGGGGGACTTTCTGGGACAAGCTGATTTTAGTCGGGGCCATGATTTTAGTATCCATGCCCTCGCTGGTTATCTCACTTTTGCTTCAAAAATATTGTGCAAATGGAGCATTCCTGAAATTGCCTATTATTGGCTGGCCGAAAGGAAAAGAATTGTGGTTCGGAGGCTGGAAATACACAATCCTTCCAACCATTGCCGGTTCCTGCAGTTTTATTGCCTATTATTCAAGACTTACCAAAACCAGTATGCTGGAAAGCATCAATCAGGAATATACCCTTACAGCCAGATCAAAAGGACTTTCTGAACTGCAGATTGTGAAAAATCATGTGATACGTAATTCATTTATTCCAATTATCACTGTATTGCCGACTACGGTAGCAGGTATTTTAACTGGTTCTCTGTTTATTGAACGCGTTTTCTCCATTCCGGGTATGGGACGATATTATATAGAAGCTGTTCAGGGAAGAGATATACCCATTGTCCTGGCAGGAACAACATTTTATGCCATTATTACGGTTATAACAATGCTGGTAACAGATATTTTATATGTTATTGTGGACCCCCGTATTAAAATCGGTGTTTCGAAATAACGGAAAGGATAAAGAAAATGAATTCAATGGTAGATAAAAGATTTGAACTCGCCGACCAGTCTGAGTTTGATGCTGATGAGGTCGTAAGACCGAATATCAGTTACTGGCAGGATGCGTGGCGAAGATTAAAGAAGAATAAATTAGCCCTGTTATCAATGGGCGTTCTCCTCATTCTTTTTGTTATGTCTGTAATCGGACCTTCCATAAGCGGTCAGAATTATACAACATTAATGCCGGAAATTAAAAATTTACCGCCTGACAGTACCTATTGGCTTGGAACTGATTATTTAGGAAGAGACCTTTTTTCCCGTTTGTGGAAAGGCTTAAGATTTTCCATTATTGTCGCTGTGGTAGCAGCAAGTCTTAAGGTGCTGATCGGTTGTATTTATGGAGCTGTTATGGCATACCTGGGCGGTTTTGTAGATGATATAATGATGCGTATTGTAGAGGTATTAAACAGTATCCCGTATCTTATTGTAACTTTAATAATTTTAGTTGTATTGGGAAATGGTTATTTGCCTCTGTTATTTGCATTGTGTATCACAAACTGGACAAGTACAGCCCGTATGGTAAGAGGTCAGATTTTAAAGCTTCGGGAAAGCGAATACATCATGGCATCGGCAGCTTTGGGAGCATCGTCAGGAAGAGTAATTATCAAACATTTAATTCCCAATACACTGAGTTTGTTAATTCTGGATCTGGCTACATCCATTCCTTATATTATTTTTGATGAAACTGTGCTTTCTTTCCTGGGAATCGGCCTTCAGCCCCCTGCATTTAGTTTGGGAACACTGCTTTCAGCAGGTCAGGAAGCCATGGCTTTTTATCCTGCCCATTTATTATATCCTAGTATACTTTTATGTTTACTTGTATTGTCATTTAATATTTTAGGCGACGGTTTAAGGGATGCACTTGACCCACAGCTTAGAGACTAGGAGGAAATCAGGATGAGTCAGGAACCCTTATTAAAAGTTGAAGATTTAAAAGTTTCTTTTCACACCTATGCTGGAGAAGTACAGGCGGTAAGAGGAGTTTCCTTTGATGTAAAAGCAGGAGAAGTATTAGCCATCATTGGAGAATCAGGCTGTGGTAAAAGTGTTACATCCAGAGCGATTATGTCTCTTGTCAGAGGTCCTCAGGGAGAAATTAAAAAGGGAAGTAAAATTCTCTATGAAGGAAAGAATGTTTTAGAGTTGAATAAGAAGGAGCAAAGAGCCTTTCGGGGTGGTGAATGTTCCATGATTTTTCAGGATGCCTTAGTTTCCTTAAATCCAACCATGAAAATCGGAAAACAGATTATTGAAAATATTGTACAGCATAAACAGATAAGTAAAAAAGAAGCCAGACAGGAAGCCATTCAGTTATTAGAGGCAGTGGGCATTCCCAATCCTGAAAAGAGAATTGACCAGTATCCATTTGAATTTTCAGGCGGCATGCGGCAAAGGGCTATGATTGCCATTGCGATTGCCTGTAATCCTAAAATCCTGATTGCCGATGAGCCTACCACAGCACTTGATGTGACGATTCAGGCACAGATAATGGAGCTGATTAAAAGTCTGAAAGAGAAAAGAAATACGGCAGTGATTCTAATTACCCATGATTTTGGAGTTGTGGCAGGTTCTGCCAATAAAGTTGCCGTTATGTATGCGGGACAGGTGATTGAAAGCGGATCAAGAGATGAGATTTTCTACAATCCACAGCATCCATACACCTTAGCGCTTCTTGGCAGTGTGCCAAAATTAGAGTGGGCAAATAAACAGCTGTTACAGACAATTAAAGGAACGCCTCCAGATCTTATTTCTCCGCCAAAAGGCTGTGCATTTGCAAAACGCTGCAATTACTGTATGAATGTCTGCCTGGAAGAGATGCCTGGGACAACTGATTTTGAAGCTGGTCATTATACACGTTGCTGGCTGCATGATCAGGAAGTACCAGAGTCTGTTAAAAAAATGTTCTACGATGACAAAAAGATCATAACTGATAACGAAAATGGTGTTACAGCAGTAGAGGGTGAATAAAATGAGTAGTCATGATATTTTAGAAGTAAAACATTTAAAGAAATATTTTAATGTGGGAAAGCATGAACTTTTAAAGGCAGTAGATGATGTTTCTTTTACTATAAAAGAGGGTGAAACCTTAGGCCTGGTGGGTGAATCCGGCTGTGGAAAGACAACCTGCGGCCGTACGGTTGTAGGAATGTACCGCGCAACGGATGGAGAAGTATACTATAAGGGACAAAATGTACATAAATTAAAAGGAAAAGACAAAAAGGCCTTTAACAAAGATGTCCAGATTATTTTTCAGGATCCTTATGCGTCTCTAGATCCCAGAATGACCGTTGCGGAAATCATTGGGGAAGGAATTGAAATCCATGAGCTGGCTAAAACAAAGCAGGAAAAAGAGGAAAAGATCGCTCATCTGCTGGAATTAGTGGGTTTGAATAAAGAGCATGCCAACCGGTTTATCCATGAATTTTCAGGTGGTCAGAGGCAAAGGATCGGGATTGCAAGAGCACTTGCTGTTGAACCCAAATTTATTATGTGTGACGAGCCTATTTCAGCACTAGATGTATCCATACAGGCACAGATTGCCAATATGCTGATTAAATTTCAACAGGAAATGAAGCTGACTTATCTGTTCATTGCCCATGATCTGGCAATGGTAAAGCATATTTCAGACCGTATCGCCGTGATGTATCTGGGCTCGATTGTGGAACTTGCAGATTCTGAAGTTCTTTATCATCACCCCTTCCATCCTTATACGGAAGCATTAATGTCGGCGATACCCATTGCTGATCCTAAAATTGAAGACTCCAGACAGAGAATTATGTTAGAAGGTGATGTGCCAAGTCCGATTAACACACCGCCAGGCTGTAAATTCCAGGGCAGATGCCGGAAAGCGACTGAACAGTGTAAATGTGATGCACCGAAATTAACAGAAGTAGAACCGGGACATTTTGTCGCCTGTCACTTATATAATAAATAGGTTGAATATGATGGAACGTTTAAAGACAGTGGGATTGGATTTTTATAAATGCCTGAAGTACAGCAGTATGGTTAGCGGTATTTTGGCGGTGGTAACAGGTGTAATCAGTTTTGTAATTTCAAAAGGAAATTTGATCGCTTCTTTAGAAAGCATGAAAGCAATTTTATTTGCAGCCGGAAGTATGGGACTCATAATGGGAGCAGTGTCTATTTTAAGAAAAGACCGGGAAAATGAAAAAGACTGGTTCGAGTGGAAAAAGAGATTTAAAATATTTTCTTACAGGGTAACCATTAGTGTTATGAGTATTATTATTTTGTTATATGGTTGCATAATAGATGAGCTATTGTTTATGTTAAATCATTAATTAGGGATTGAAAAGGCGCTTTGCGGTATTTTTAAATGCTGCAAAGCGCCTTTTGCTAATTTATCTAATTGTCAGTAGTTTATGTCGGATACCCATTTCACCCTTAATATGAGGATTGTGGTAATAAGTGCAGCCATGTAATTGGAAAACAGGTTTCCCCAGAATACCGAATAAAAGCCCAGAACATGTTCGGTTGCCAATATAAATATGTAACGCAGAAGCCATACCCGCAGAAGGCTGATAAAGAGCGTGATCCGGGTTTTTCCCAGGCCGATAAAAGCGCCCTGCTGAACCATACAGATACCAAAGCCGATTACGGAGTAGGTATATATATGAAGTGCCTGGTTGGCTACGGCCAGGACGGAGGCATCTCTGGTAAACAGCACCGTAAGTTTTGAAGACAATGGGACGACCAGAGCGATTAAAAGTGCAGCAATGATAGCGCTTATGATACACCCATCCAGACAGGCCTTTTTTGCCTTATCCGGCTGCCTGGCTCCGATATTCATGCTGACCATAGTGGTGACTGCGGAGCCGAAAGAGGAAGGCAGTATGAAACATATGGATGTGATGTTATTGGCAATTCCCTGCCCATTTAAAACAACAGCCCCGTACTTTTCCACTTCAATGTTGATCAGAAAGAAGCCCAGGTTGAGCATCAGACTGGAAAGCATGGCAGGAAAGCCGATGCGCAGTAAAGTATGAATTATGGACCAGTCAAACCGGAAGCCGGTCAGGATAAAGCGTTCACCAGTTTTTTTGATGAACAATTCAAAATACATCCATCCCGTAATTAAAAAGTTGGATGCCAGGGAAGCCATAACTGATCCTACAAGACCCCAGCGGAAAACTGCAATAAAGAGGGCATTGAAAATTATTTTTAATATCAGCATGATCACCATCCGGACAAATGTATCCTCCGGCCTGCCATTGGCATTTTTTATGGAGTTATAAATTGATTCCATAAAGGAAAATGGTGTCACACAGGCGTTCAATGCAAGATAAAGAAAGACATTGCGGGAAATTTCTTTATTTACATGGGCGGATATGGGAAATGCAAGGGCAACTAAAATTGGTGCAAGGAAAAAGCCCAGTAAAAAAGTAAATACGATGATCTGAGTGGAAATCTTCCGGCTGTTTTTAAAGTCACCATTTCCATTGGACTGGCCGATAATGGCCATTCCGGCCACGCTCACTCCCTGCGCCAGGGCAGAGACCATGTTTACAATGGGGGTGCAGTAGGTGACGGCACTTGCCGCATTGGTTCCTACCAGATTGTTAAGAAACAAGCCATCAATGACTGGTATGGCGGATTGGATAAGACCCATCATCAGGGTGGGAATGGAAAGAAATAAAATGGTTCCAAAGACGGATCCGTTGAGAATGAGATCCCGCCGCTGCTCGGTGCTTTGCTTTAAAAAGTTTGAATTCATGTCGGTTCACCTGATTTAGTAGATTTGCGGTAGAGTTTTCGGTCAGTACCGTACAAAATTAAAATATACTCTTGGGGGATTAGAAAGTCAAACGAAAACTAATACTTTTTTTCTAATAAAGATAGTCCCTGTTACAACATATAATACAAGTCTTGTATTTAATACCGACTTAAAGTATAATAAGATTAAAATAAAATGTGATAGGAGGAAAAATAATGGCAAAATCTAATCTGGTACAAGTATCCGTAAAGACAAATTACACGGAGGCTGAAGCAATACAGGCATTAAGGTCAGAACTGGAAAAAGGAGTTGAAAGTATGGAGCGTGGTTCCATGTTTACGATTGAAGAAGCATGGAGAGAAATTGACGCTATTTAGGAGAACGTATGGAAAATTCAATAAATTATAAAGTATTCCTGACATCTGATGCAAGAAATGATATTGTACAGATTAAACGGTATATTTTGAACACTTTTAGATATCGGGAAACAGCAGAGGTATTTTCAAAAAATATCAAATATGCAATATCGAAATTGAGCCCTTTTTCAAAGGCCTATGCTAAAACAGGACTGTTGATTCAAGGGCTTGAAGTATATTATAAGCCGCATAGTACATATCTTATATTTTTTGTAGTAAAAGAAGACAAAGTTATAGTAATACGGATTTTGAAAGACAGGATGCATTGGCAGTCTATTATAAACAGAATCAAATCTCTAGATTAAAATCTTTTCATCAGTAAATCTTATAAATGCAATATCAAATCGATTTATATCTCCATTAAAAGTTAAAGTCCTATTGACGATCCAAGATATGCGTATTTGTATTTTAAAATCAAACTTGACAATATCACTAATTAGTGATATATTAAAACCATGAAAAAAAACACTATATCTTATGGAAAAGAAAACGATACCAATTTAAAAGCATTTATTGGACTTAGCAGAACAACCCAGGCACTTCACAGAAGAGCGGGTGCCATTTTTAGTCAGGGAGGCCTCACATCAGCGCAGTTTGCAGTTCTTGAGGCATTGTACCACAAAGGCGATTTAACAATTAACGAGATTATCGACAGTATACTTTCTACCTCCGGAAATATGACGGTGGTAATTAACAATCTGGAAAAAGATGCCATGATAGAAAGACATCCCAATCCAAATGATAAAAGGTCCAGTATTATTGCAATCACGCAAAAGGGGAGAGAAAAAATTGAAGAGATCTTCCCCAGGCATGTAAAAGATTTAGCAGAGAGTTTTACCGGACTGAATGAAGAGGAAAAGGAAATGTTAGTGCATCTGTTAAAAAAAATAAACACAAGGAGTGAATAAAATGAGCAAAAAAATAAAAGCAATTGAAAAAATAGGATTTCAATGGGGAATGGATAGTCCGTTTCTGGCATGTATGCATCACAAGGATCAGTTCCCGGCAGGGAATGAAGTGCAGGGACCTGCAGTTTCGTTAGCAGGAAGAAATATGGGGAATGATTTTTCCGGAAAAGACGGCTTTAGTATGTATCACGGAGAAAAGGTTCCGGGATTTCCAGTTCACCCTCACCGTGGTTTTGAGACTGTTACCGTTGTTCTGGAAGGGATTGTTGACCACTTTGATTCCAAGGGAGCAGAAGGACGTTATGGAAACGGAGACGTCCAGTGGCTGACTACCGGAGCAGGATGCCAGCATGTGGAGATGTTCCCGCTGATTCATCAGGATCAGGAAAATCCCCTGGAGCTATTTCAGATCTGGCTGAATTTACCGGCAAAGAGTAAATTCGCAGACCCGGATTATAAGATGCTCTGGGCAGAAGAGATTCCAGTAATTAAGCATACCAATGAAAAGGGAAAGATAGCGACAATCCGATTAATCGCCGGAAAATATGAAGACAAAAAGAGCCTGGAGCCAACGAAAAATTCATGGGCAGCAAGGGAAGAAAATCATGTGGGGATCCAGCTTGTCATACTGGAGCCTGAGGCAGAGTTTCAAATCGCTGCAGGTTCTAAGACCTTAAACCGTAACCTGTATTTTTATAAGGGAAGCAGTTCCATCACCATTGATGGCAGGGATATTGATCCTTCCACCCGCATCAAACTTTCAGGAGAAGATCAGATTACGGTGGTGAATGGAGATACTACCAGTTACCTTTTACTCCTGGAAGGGGAACCCATTAATGAACCAGTCGCTCAATTTGGACCCTTTGTTATGAATTCTGAGCAGGAAATACGAAAGGCATATGAGGATTATCAGAGAACACAGTTCGGAGGCTGGCCATGGCATGATGATGAGCCGGTTCATGATAGGGAGATGGGAAGATTTGCCCGTTATCCAGATGGAAGTGTTGTTAAGAGGTAATGGATATCAGGTATAATAGATATGATATATGCAGAAGAACAGCAAAATAGCTGGATAGATAGAAGGAGCGTTTACAGTATGTGGTTCATATACTGTGGGCGCTCCTTTAATCAGGCAGAATTTATTAAAGTAAGGGGATTAAAGCAAAGGGGCATACACAGGAAAAAGAATAAATATAAAATTATATTTCCTATTTTAAGTCACTGAGCCTTAGTCAATAATTTAAGGAGCTTTTACCAAATAAAAATCCCCAATTGGTAAAAACTCCTTATTCATAAATTTACAATCAAAACTTAATCTTCTTCTCCAACAAAGATATCCCCTGATACAAAATTGCAGAAACAATACAAAGAATTACAATACTCATCACAACCAGATCCATCTTAAACACCTGGCTGCCATAAATAATTAAATATCCCAGCCCCTTATTCGCCGCCAGGAACTCACCGATAATGACCCCAACCAGGCAAAGCCCGATATTTACCTTCATATTACTAATAATAAGGGGCACCGATCCCGGAAGCAGCACCTTTAACAGCACATCCTTTTTATTCCCCCCCAGAGAATAAATCAGCTTTATCTTATCCGGATCTGTCTGTGAGAATCCAGTATGGAGTGTCATGATACACCCAAATACAGCCACAGAGATGGAAGCAACAATAATCGTCTTGATATTATTGCCCAGCCATACGATCAGGATAGGGGCAAGGGCTGATTTTGGAAGACTGTTTAACATCACCAGGTACGGTTCCAGAACTTCCGATATGCTGCGGCTGGACCAGAGGAGAACGGCAATCAGGAAGCCGCACACAACCACCAGAACAAAGCTGACCAGTGTTTCCATGACGGTTACTCCGATGTGCATGAAGATACTTTTATCCTTTACCATTTCAAGAAAGCAGATGGTAACTCTGGAAGGGGAGCTGAAGATAAAGTCATTGATGATGCCCAGTCTGGCACATAACTCCCAGACAGAGAGCAGAAGAACCAGCAGCATGAAGCGCCATACTCTTACGTTTCTGCGGTGCAGTTTCTCTTTTTCAATAAATGCCTGCTGAGCTAACGTAGGGTGTGTTTCAATCATGGTTTTGCAGCTCCTTCCATACCTGATTAAAATAAACAGAAAACTCCGGCATATTTCTGCGGTCCAGAGGTCGGATGTTCTCACTGCCGAAGGAGATGGGAACAATAGCCTTGATTCTGCCAGGTCTTTTTGTCAGGACGATTACCCGGTCAGCCACACTGATGGCTTCAGAAAGGTCATGAGTAATCAGGATGGCAGTTTTATGAGTACTTTTTATGATCGTACTGATATCATCACAGACAGAAAGTCTGGTCTGATAGTCTAAAGCGGAGAATGGTTCATCTAATAATAGAAGGTCCGGCTCCAGTGCCAGGGTGCGGACCAGAGCAGCACGCTGGCGCATACCGCCGGACAGTTCGGACGGTCTTGCATTTTCAAAACTGCCAAGACCGTAAGTATGAAGCATGTTATGAAGCTTCTCTCTGGAACTGCTGTTTCGTTTCTTCTGAATTTCCAGTCCAAGCTCAGCATTTCCCATTATGGTGCGCCATTCAAAGAGATGGTCACGCTGCAGCATGTAGCCTATATTAACACCTGATTCAGACTTTGGTACGCCGTCGATTAAAATTTCGCCCTCATCGGGAATCAGCAGTCCGCATAAAAGTGATAACAGGGTCGATTTCCCGCAGCCGGAAGGACCGACTACAGCAAGGAATTCCCCGTTGTCAGCAGTAAAAGATATATTGGAAAGGGCCAGTGTCTCACCCTCAAGGGAATGATAGGAGTAACTGAGCCCGGAAACTTCCAGTTTTGGTTTCATGGGTCCTCCTTATTTGACAGAACTAACTCTGATATAGTGTTATAATATGTACAAATAAAGGGATTGTGAAGAAAACTTTGTCCTCTCTCGTAATCGGAACAATTTAAGAAATTCAAATAATAGACTGAAATATCAGAAAAAACAAGAAAAAGCCTTGCAATGCAAGGAAAAGGGTGTTATACTATTCAAGATAACAAGCATGTTTGACTGATAGAGAGTGGGCGGAAGTCCACTCTTTCCATTTTGTTTGGAAAGGTGGGAAGAAAATGGCTAAAAGAGAAGAGTATGAGGCAAAGACAGAAAGCTTTTTAATGCCCCTTATGAAAGAAAACAATTTCGAACTGGTTGATGTGGAATATATAAAAGAAGCGGGAAACTGGTATTTACGGGCTTATATTGATAAAGAAGGCGGAATTACAGTTGATGACTGTGAAATTATAAGCAGAAGGCTGGGAGACTGGCTGGATGAAAAGGATTTTATTGCAGACAGCTACATTCTGGAGGTCAGTTCCCCAGGACTTGGCAGACCCTTAAAGAAAGATAAGGATTTTAACAGAAGCATCGGAGAAGATGTGGATATTAAGCTGTATAAGCCATTGAACAAACAAAAGGACTTCACTGGTACGCTGATATCCTTTGACAAGGACACTGTAACCATTGCCCAGGAAGATGGAGCAGAGCTTACGCTCAACCGGCCTGAGATCGCATTGATCCGGCTGGCATTTGATTTCTAAACAGTAAGAGATATTAGGAGGATAAAAAAATGAATAAGGAACTGTTAGAAGCACTGAATATTCTGGAAAAGGAGAACAGTATCAGCAAGGAGACCCTGTTGGAAGCAATAGAGAATTCCCTCCTTACTGCTTGCAAGAACCACTTCGGAAAAGCGGATAATATTAAAGTCAGCATCAACCGCGATACCTGTGATTTTAACGTTTCTGCAGAAAAAGAAGTGGTGGAGACAGTTGAAGATCCTCTGCTGCAGATCAGCCTGGCAGAGGCAAAGATGACAGATCCCAAATACGATCTCGGAGATGTGATTCATTGTCCTATAGACTCGAAAAAGTTTGGAAGAATTGCCACACAGAATGCGAAGAACGTGATTCTGCAGAAGATCCGCGAAGAAGGCAGAAAATCACTGTTTAATGACTGGTACTGTCAGGAGCGGGAAGTCGTTACTGGTATTGTACAGAGATATCTGGGAAGAAACGTCAGTATCAACTTAGGCAAGGTAGACGCCATTTTAAATGAAACGGAGATGGTAAAGGGAGAAGTATTCAAGGCTACAGAGCGAATCAAGGTTTTTGTTCTGGAGGTAAAGGATACACCCAAGGGACCAAGAATTTCTGTATCAAGAACTCATCCGGATCTGGTAAAACGTCTGTTTGAGTCTGAAGTAACGGAAGTAAAGGATGGAACGGTAGAGATTAAGGCAATCGCAAGAGAAGCTGGCTCCAGAACCAAGATCGCCGTAAAATCCAACGACACCAACGTTGATCCGGTAGGTGCATGCGTTGGTTTAAACGGAGCAAGAGTGAATTCCATTGTAAACGAATTAAGGGGAGAAAAAATCGATATTATTAACTGGGATGACAATCCGGCTTACTTAATTGAGAATGCACTCAGCCCGGCAAAGGTAATCTGCGTTGTGGCTGACGAAGTATCCAAAGAGGCACAGGTAATTGTACCGGATTACCAGCTGTCACTGGCAATTGGTAAAGAAGGTCAGAATGCAAGACTTGCTGCAAGACTTACTGGCTATAAGATTGATATTAAGAGTGAAACACAGGCAAGAGAACTTGGTCTTTTTGAAGAACTTGGTCTGGAATATCAGGACAGTGCAAACAACGGCAGCAGCTCCTTTGAGGAAGCGCTGCAGGGTGAATTTCAGGAAGAAGAGTCCGAAGACAGCTACCAGGAATAATAATTAGGATGTGATGGAGACGTGAGTACAAAAAAGGTACCGCTCAGACAGTGTATCGGCTGCGGTGAGATGAAAAATAAAAAAGAGATGATACGTGTTTTAAAAACTTCGGAAGACAGCTTTGTTCTTGATGGAACCGGGCGTAAGAATGGACGGGGAGCTTATTTATGTCCATCTATGGAATGCTTCAAAAAAGCGGTAAAAAGTAAGGGATTGGAGCGTTCCTTTAAAATGTCGATTCCAAAAGAAGTTTACGAAGCGTTGGAAAGGGAGATGGAGCAGTTTGGATAACAGACAGAAAATTCTGAATCTGATCGGGCTTGCAACGAAAGCCGGAAAGATTTCAAGCGGAGAGTTCATGACTGAGAAATCCGTTAAGGCAGGAAAAGCATCGTTAGTGATCGTTTCTGAGGAAGCCTCAGACAATACAAGGAAGATGTTTACCAATACGTGTACTTACTATAAGGTACCAATTTATTTCTTTGGAAGAAAGGAAGAACTGGGTCACGCTATGGGTAAGGAGATGAGGGCGTCTCTTGCTGTCGTGGATAATGGGTTTGCAAAGGCAATCGAGAAACTAATGAATACAAATGCAGGTAGTGAGTGTGAGAATGAGCCTTCACATCTACCAGTATGTGCTGCAGAATGTGCACAGAATGGAGGAAAGCATGAGAGTTTATGATCTGGCAAAAGAACTGGGAAAAGACACGAGTAAGGAGATACTGGATATATTGGAAAAACATAATATAAATTTAAAAAGCTCTTCAAATATCACCGATGAACAGGCATCAATAGTAAAAAAGGAAGTAGGCGCAGGAAGGGGAACTTCACCTGCACGTACTGAAGCACCAGGCGGTGATGATTCCGAAGCACCAAAGAAAAAAATAGCGGCTGTATTCAGACCGCAGAATGCACAGATGAAACCACAGGGCCAGGGTACATCAAGACCTGCACAGAAGCCTGCACAGAATATGGGACAGAGAGATGACATGCAGAAAAAGACGGAACAGACATCAGAGAGTACAGTAATAGATCATAATACAGCAACACGTGAAGAAAGACCACAGGGAAGCTATCAGGGAAATCGTGAAGACAGACCCCAGGGTCAGGGCGGCTACCAGGGAAACAGACCCCAGGGTCAGAGCGGCTACCAGGGAAACAGACCCCAGGGTCAGGGCGGCTACCAGGGAAACAGACCGCAGGGTCAGGGTGGTTACCAGGGAAATCGTGAAGGAAGACCCCAGGGTCAGGGCGGTTACCAGGGAAATCGTGAAGGAAGACCGCAGGGTCAGGGCGGTTACCAGGGAAACAGACCCCAGGGTCAGGGCGGCTACCAGGGAAACAGACCGCAGGGTCAGGGCGGTTACCAGGGAAACAGACCCCAGGGCCAGGGCGGCTATCAGGGAAATCGTGAAGGAAGACCGGAAGGTCAGGGCGGCTACCAGGGAAACCGTGAAGGAAGACCGGAAGGTCAGGGCGGTTACCAGGGAAACAGACCTCAGGGCCAGGGCGGCTACCAGGGAAACAGACCCCAGGGTCAGGGCGGCTACCAGGGAAACAGACCGCAGGGTCAGGGCGGCTACCAGGGAAACAGACCTCCAGGTCAGGGCGGTTATCAGGGTAATAGACCACAGGGTCAGGGTGGTTACCAGGGAAACAGACCTCCAGGTCAGGGCGGTTACCAGGGAAACAGACCGCAGGGTCAGGGCGGCTACCAGGGAAACAGACCGCAGGGTCAGGGTGGCTACCAGGGAAACAGACCCCAGGGTCAGGGCGGCTATCAGGGTTACGGAAGACCGCAGGGCGGCGGCTATCAGAATGACAAAGATGGCGATAACAACCGCGGTCCAAGACCACAGGGAGCACGTACCGGAAGAGACGCAGCACCTAAAAATTTTGACACTCCGATTCAGGCAAAACCTACCAGTAACAGAGCTACGAAGAATAACTATAAAAATGGCAGATTTGATAAAAGAGACAAAGATGACGTCAGCAAGGGAAGAGCAACAACAAAAGGGGGCAAAGCACCGATTCTGCCTCCGGTTCATGTAGAACCCAAGGTTGAGGAAATCAAGACCATTATCGTACCTGAGATTTTAACTATAAAAGAACTGGCAGAGAAGATGAAACTTCAGCCATCTGCCATCGTTAAGAAGCTATTTTTAAAGGGCAAGATCGTTACCCTCAATACAGAGATTGACTTTGAACAGGCAGAAGAGATCGCTATGGAATACGAAGTACTCTGCGAAAAAGAAGTGAAGATCGATGTCATTGAAGAACTTCTGAAAGAGGAAGAAGAAAACGTAGAAGATATGGCAGCCAGACCGCCGGTTGTCTGCGTTATGGGTCATGTAGACCACGGTAAAACTTCTCTTCTTGATGCAATCCGTCAGACCAGCGTTACCTCCAGAGAGGCAGGCGGTATTACCCAGCACATCGGTGCTTATACAGTTGATATCAGCGGACAGAAAATTACATTCCTCGACACACCCGGCCATGAAGCGTTTACAGCCATGCGTATGAGAGGAGCCCAGTCTACCGATATTGCTATCTTAGTTGTAGCAGCAGATGATGGAGTAATGCCACAGACAATTGAGGCCATCAACCATGCAAAAGCAGCTGAAGTTGAGATCATTGTTGCCATCAATAAGATTGATAAGCCAAGTGCAAACATTGACAAAGTGAAACAGGAGTTGTCTGAGTACGAACTGATTCCAGAAGATTGGGGCGGCAGTACGATATTTGTTCCTGTATCTGCACATACTAAAGAAGGAATCAAAGAACTTCTGGAGATGATTCTACTGACTGCAGAAGTAAAAGAATTAAAAGCCAATGCAAACCGTCATGCAAGAGGTCTTATCATCGAGGCTGAGCTTGATAAGGGCAAGGGACCAGTTGCTACCGTTCTGGTACAAAAGGGAACCCTTCGCGTAGGCGATACAGTTACTGCAGGTTCCTGCTACGGAAAAGTCCGCGCCATGATGGATGATAAGGGCCGGAGAGTAAAAGAAGCAGGTCCATCTACTCCGGTAGAGATTTTAGGCTTAAACGACGTTCCTGGTGCAGGTGATGTCCTCATCAGTACAGAGAATGAGAAAGAAGCAAGAAACTTTGCAGAAACATTCATCTCTGAAGGAAAGAACCGTCTGTTAGAAGATACAAAAGCGAAGCTGTCACTGGATGATCTGTTCACCCAGATTAAGGCTGGTAATGTAAAAGAACTTCCTATTATTGTAAAAGCAGATGTTCAGGGTTCTGTAGAAGCAGTAAAACAGAGTCTTGTGAAGCTGTCCAATGAAGAAGTTATGGTTAAGGTGATTCATGGCGGTGTTGGTGCCATCAATGAATCCGACGTTTCTCTGGCGTCTGCATCCAATGCGATTATCATCGGTTTCAATGTAAGACCTGATGTAACTGCAAAATCAATCGCAGACAGAGAGAAAGTAGATTTAAGACTCTACAAGGTAATTTATCAGGCCATTGAAGACGTGGAATCCGCTATGAAGGGTATGTTAGATCCGATCTTTGAAGAGAAGATCATCGGTCATGCCATTGTGCGCCAGACCTTTAAGGCATCCGGCGTTGGTACCATCGCAGGTTCATACGTAATGGACGGTAAATTCCAGAGAGGCTGCAGCGTACGCATCACCCGTCAGGGAGAGAAGATCTATGATGGTCCTCTTGCATCCTTAAAGAGATTTAAAGATGATGTAAAAGAAGTTGCTACGGGTTATGAGTGCGGTCTTGTATTTGAGAAATTTAATGATATTATGGAAGATGACATGATTGAAGCATATGCCATGGTGGAGGTTCCTCGCTAGGAACACTCCCCTGGAACGTTCAAAAGATGAGCCCGTTAAAACGGGCTGGTCTTTTTGAATATGAGGGCAGACAGCGAAAGGAATAAAATGCGTAAAAACAGTATAAAAAATACCAGAATTAATATGGAAGTACAGAAGGAATTAAGCCAGATCATCCGTCTGGAAATCAAGGATCCAAGAATTCATCCAATGACTACCGTTGTTTCGGTTGAGGTAACTCCTGATTTAAAATTCTGTAAGGCATATATCAGCATTCTGGGCGACGAAGAAGCAGGAAAAGCAACCATCGAAGGACTGAAAAGTGCAGAAGGCTATATTCGCCGGGAGCTTGCCCGGAGAGTCAATCTGCGAAATACACCGGAGATCAAATTTATACTGGACCAGTCCATTGAATATGGAGTGAATATGTCCAGACTCATTGACGAGGTTACGAAAGACATCAAAGAGTAAGGAGGTGCCATTGTGAGTTTCCTTGAAACAATTCTCAAAGATGTAAAAAATGTGGCAATTATTGGCCATGTAAGGCCGGATGGGGACTGTATCGGTTCCTGTCTGGCTGCTTATAATTATCTGGAAGAAAATTATCCGGATATTCATGCAGTGGTTTATTTAGAAGAACCATCTGTGAAATTTTCATATTTAAAAAATATTGACCGCATTGTCAGTGACTTTGGCAGAGATGAAAGTTATGACCTTTGTATCTGCTTAGACAGCAGTGACACGCTTCGTTTTGGCGAGGCGGTTAAGTACTTAAACACAGCGAAAAAGAGTCTGTGTGTCGACCACCATATAACCAATATTGGTTATGGAACCGAGAATGTAGTAAAAGGCGATGCAAGCTCCACCTGTGAAGTTTTATATGGTCTCCTTGATGAAAGCAGGATCAGCAAAGCAGTGGCAGAGTGCATCTATACCGGAATTATTCATGATACCGGTGTTTTTAAGTATGACTGTACATCAGCTAAAACCATGGAAATCGCGGGAAAGATGATGGGAAAAGGAATTAATTTTTCCAGCATTATCGATGACAGCTTTTACAGAAAGACTTATATCCAGAATCAGATTTTAGGGAGAGCTTTATTAGAGAGCATCACCTTTCATGACGGCAAATGCATTTTTAGTGCCATCAGCAAAAAAGAAATGGATTTTTATGAGGTCGGCAGCGCCGATATGGATGGAATCATTGACCAGTTAAGAATTACAGAAGGCGTGGAGTGTGCTATTTTTATCTATGAAACTGCATGCAGGGAATACAAGGTGAGCCTTCGTTCCACCACAGAGCTTGATGTAAGTAAAATTGCCGTTTATTTCGGCGGGGGCGGACATAAAAAAGCAGCCGGCTGTACCATGACAGGAAGTGTTCACGACGTGATCAACAATCTGTCGGATCAGATAGCGAAGCAGCTTAATTAGGAGATACAGGCAATGGCAGACGGTATTATTAATGTGTATAAAGAAAAAGGCTTTACCTCTCATGACGTCGTGGCGAAAATGAGAGGTATTTTAAAACAGAAAAAAATTGGTCACACAGGAACGCTGGACCCGGACGCAGAAGGAGTGCTTCCTGTCTGCCTTGGTAAAGCAACCAAACTGTGTGACATGTTAACAGATAAAACGAAAACCTATGAGGCAGTGCTCCTTCTTGGCATGGAGACGGATACCCAGGATACTACAGGAACTGTATTAAATACGTATCCCGTAGAGTCAGGGGAAGAAGAGGTAAAGGCTGCAGTTATGAGCTTTCTGGGTCATTATGACCAGGTTCCCCCCATGTATTCTGCATTAAAGGTAGATGGAAAGAAGCTTTATGAACTGGCAAGAGCGGGAAAAGAGGTAGAACGGAAAGCAAGACCTGTGGAGATTCTGGATATCCGGATTGAACGGATGGAACTTCCCAGAGTGACCATTACAGTCAGCTGTTCCAAAGGAACCTATATCCGCACACTCTGCTATGATATCGGTAAAAAACTGGGATGCGGCGGATGCATGGAATCCCTGTTAAGAACCAGGGTGTCAGACTTTGTGTTAGAGGACAGTCTTACACTTAGTCAGATCGAACAGTTACGGGATGACGGCAGCCTGGGAGAGCACATCCTTGCAGTGGACAAGGTGTTTTCTTCCTATCCCCAGCTGGTGATGAAAGAGGAATTTGACAAACTGGTCCATAACGGCAATCCTTTTATGCGTAACCAGGCAGAAGGAGAATACCAGATCTCTGATGGTCCTGTCCGTGTTTATGACAGTAGCATGGAGTTTATCGGAGTTTATGAACCAAATGGGGAAGGAAGTCTTTTAAAGCCTCAGAAGGTTTTTCTGGGAGGAAGCAGATGATGGAATATATCACTGGGACCAGAGTGTTTCAGATCAAAGAGCCAGCTGTGGTGACTCTGGGGAAATTTGACGGACGTCACAGAGGCCATAAAAAATTATTGCAGCGAATGCTGGAAATTAAGAAAGAAAAGGGATACAGGACGGCAGTATTTACATTTGACATGTCTCCCGGCACTCTTGTAAACGGAGTTCTCCAGAAGGTAATCACCACCAACCTGGAGCGAAAAAACAATCTGGAGAGAGTAGGAATTGACTATCTGGTGGAATACCCTTTTACTAAAGAAACGGCCAGAATGGAGCCAGAAGAATTTGTAAAACAGATTCTGGTGGGACAGATGAATGCCAGAACCATTGTTGTGGGGACAGACTGCTCCTTCGGACATAAGGGCGCGGGAGATGCGGCATTGTTAGAGCAGTTAAAAAGCCGGTATGGCTATGAACTGATTGTGATTCCAAAAGAGCAGGACGAGCACCGGGATATCAGCAGCACTTACGTCAGAGAGCAGCTGGATCTTGGAAATATGGAAAAAGCCAATGAGTTGCTGGGAGAACCTTATGCCATTCACGGTGAGGTGGTGCACGGCAACCATATCGGCGGAGCCATCCTTGGATTTCCAACTGCCAACATCCTTCCTCCTCCGGAAAAACATCTGCCTGTATTTGGGGTTTATGTGTCCCGTGTTTATGTAGATGGAACTTATTACGGCGGTATTACCAATATTGGAAAAAAACCCACAGTAGAGGGGATTTCTCCAGTAGGTGCAGAAACTTACATTTTTGGTATAAATCAGGATATTTATGGAAAGACTATAGAGGTACAGCTTTTACACTTCATCCGTCCGGAACGGAAATTTGAGGGGCTTGAGCAGTTAAAAGAACAGATAGGAAAAGACAGGGAACTGGGATTAGAATATTTGAAGAACCTGCCTGGAACAGAAATCACTCAGTTGCAGTAGGAAAAGGGCATTTTCACCGCCCGTTTCACAATTAAAAAACTTGCGAAGGAAAGTGCATATGACTGACAAAGCATGGAAAGTACTTGGCTTTGCCATCGCCTGCGGGTGTGCCGTATGGATGGGAACAGCAGATGTACAGGCCGCAAGAACAGAGACTGATGTCAGGACCGGATCGCCTGTAGCAGGCGTGGAGGTCTATATGGATCAATATCAGCAATCCAGAGAGCAGAAGTCGACGGGGAACACGGCCGGTCTTACGCAGGAAAAAGTGAGGTATGGAACCTTCAATACTATTTTTAACAACCTTGGAGTAGCAGTTGTGGAGGATTCCTTGAACATCAGGAAAGAACCAAAGAACGATGCGGAAATCGTAGGGAAATTAAGAAGCCACTCTGGCAGCAGTGTGCTGTCGGAAGAGAATGGCTGGTATAAAATAAAATCAGGGCAGGTAACCGGTTATGTATACGGAAAATACTTAGCCACTGGGCAGGAGGCCAGAGCAATCGCATATTACGATATGCAGCTGATGCTCCGGGTAGACATCGAGACCCTTCGTGTCCGCAAACAGCCTGATACGAATTCAGAAATTGTTGGAAGAGTTCATGAGGGCGAAACGTACCGTTACATTTCCCGTAACGGAGGCTGGGTCAAAATTCAATACAACGGACAAATTGCGTATGCCTATGCGCCGGAGAACGCTACCATTGCCTATACCATTCCGGAGGCAGAGAAAAATGGGGATCTGCGGACCCAGGTCGTAAGCTATGCGGTGAAATTCGTTGGAAATCCATACCGCTGGGGCGGAACAAACCCCAATACAGGTGCTGATTGCTCCGGCTTCATTCAATACGTAATGGAGCATGCGGCAGGCGTCCAGCTGGATCGTACCTCCAGGCAGCAGGCTGCCGAGGGGCAAGCGATTCCGTCTTCCAGCATGGAACCGGGCGATCTGTTGTTTTATTCAAGCGGCAGGGAAATCGATCACGTTGCCATGTATATCGGGCAGGGAAAAATTGTTCATGCGGCCAACCGCAGAAGCGGGATTAAAATTTCCTCCTGGAATTACAGAAGACCGGTTACCATACGACGGGTAATCGACTAATTAAAAACGCAGACAGGTGTTTGACAATAAGTCAGATATCTGTCTGCGTTTCTTGTTAATCTTTCTTTTTTCCCAGATAAGCAGCTTTTACCGATTCATCTGCAAGAAGCTCTTTACCAGGTCCTGACATGGTGATCCGTCCTGTTTCCAGTACGTATCCTACGTCAGCTGTATGAAGCGCCATATTGGCGTTCTGCTCGATTAAAAGGACTGTCACACCCTTTTTATTGATCTCCTTAATGATTGAGAAGATATCCTTTACAATCAGTGGTGCAAGACCAAGAGATGGTTCATCCATCATAAGGATTCTCGGGTGGCTCATAAGAGCTCTGGCAACTGCCAGCATCTGCTGTTCTCCTCCGGAGAGTGTTCCGGAAAGCTGCCAGCTTCGTTCCTTAAGCCGTGGAAATAAATCATAGACCCAGTTAATATCCTCATCCAGATTGTCATTTCTTAAATAGGCTCCGATTTTAATATTTTCGATTACTGTCATATCCGGAAATACCCGTCGTCCCTCTGGAACCAGTGCAATTCCCTTTGCAACAATATCCGGTGTATCCATACCGATTAATTCCTGACCGTCCAGCGTGATGCTGCTTCCGGCAGAGGGCTTTGCAAGACCTACGATGGAGCGGAGAGTGGTGCTTTTACCAGCTCCGTTTGCCCCGATTAAGGTCACAATGCTTTTGTCCGGTACTTCAAAGGAGATTCCTTTCACGGCTTCAATTCCGCCGTAGTTTACTCTTAAGTTATCAATCTTCAGCATCGTCACTCACCCCCAGATATGCTTCAATTACCCGTTCGTTATTCTGGATTTCTTCCGGAGTACCCTGTGCGATCAGTTTACCGAAATCCAGAACGTAGATGCGGTCGGAGATCTGCATAACCAGATCCATATGGTGTTCAATCATTAATACAGTCAGGTGGTAGGAATCCCGGATCTGTTTGATAAAATCAGTCAGCTCCTGGGTCTCCTGAGGATTCATTCCTGCAGCCGGTTCATCAAGAAGCAGAAATTTTGGCTCAGTAGCAAGGGCTCTGGCAATTTCCAGGCGTCTTTGAAGGCCGTAAGGAAGAGAAGAGGCAATTTCATCTTTTAAATGAAGTAAGTTCTGCTCTTCTAAAAGAGCGGAGGTTTCTTCCCGCATTCTGGCTTCTTCCCTGCTGTTTAAACGCAGAGTCGCAGAGAATACGTTCTGTTTTGCCCTCATATGCTTTGCAATCAGTACGTTGTCAAACACAGTCAGCTGACCAAACAGCCTGATATTCTGAAAGGTACGGGCAATTCCTTTTTTTGTAATGATGTCCGGTGTATTGCGTACGATGGAGAGCGGTCTTGGTTTTACTTCTCCCAGATACATTTTCTGCATCTTTCCCTTTGGAGTGTTGGAGAGAATGGTTTCTCCCATAAAATCCACCTGTCCGAAGGTGGGTTCATAAATACCGGTCACACAGTTAAATGCAGTTGTTTTTCCAGCACCGTTAGGGCCGATTAAAGCAACGATTTCTCCCTCATTTACGTCGAGAGTTAAGCCGTTTACCGCCACAACACCGCCGAACTGCATGGTAACATCCTGCATATGAAGTACATTTGCACGGGTTTTTGCTGTCGCTGACATTATGTGTTTTCTCCCTTCTGTGCTTTATTTTTCTTTTTTAGTCTGCCAGGGATTCCTTTTATCAGCCGGAACAGTCCATTCCAGGAAAATTCGTTGCTACCCATAATACCTCTGCGGTAGAAGAGTACCACTGCCATAAGAAGAATGGAGAAGATAACCATACGAAAGCCGGAACGGAACAGTGGAATCTGAACGCCTGCAATATAAAGTGGATTGTCAAAAAATCTCAGCCATTCCCTGCCTGCAGTAACCAGGAATGATCCGATTACGCTGCCGGTAACACTTCCGATACCGCCAAGAACCACGATCAGCAGAATATCATAGGTCAGGTTAATGGAAAAGGTCTTGGATTCAATGGAACGCATAAAGATGGCCAGAAGACCTCCGCCTACACCAGTGAAAAACGAGGAGATAATAAATGCCAGCTCCTTATAACGGAACAGATTCAGTCCCATGGCCTGTGCTGCCACTTCATCTTCACGGAGAGCCTTAAATGCCCGGCCGTAAGAGGAATTGATCAAAAGTACCATTAAAAGGATACAAAGGGCACAAAGTCCGAATGCCACAAACAGGTTTGGAAAACCCGGAATGCTCTTTAAACCGTAGGAACCGTTTGTCACCTTGTTTAACTGAGGGGCTGCGATGACTGCACGGATAATCTCGGAAAATCCCAGAGTGGCGATTGCCAGGTAATCGCTTTTTAAGCGGAGAACCGGAATACCGATCAGTGCGGCGACTCCTGCCGCAAACAATCCTGCAATAATCAGAGCAAGCCAGTAAGGACAATGAAGATTTGCCAGGAAAGGAGCGATACCATCTACATAGTAAACGCTGGCTCTGGTATCAACCGGGATGGTAAGAATGGCTACCGTATATGCCCCGATTGCCATAAAACCAGCTTGACCAAGGGAGAACAGACCGGTAAAACCAGTGAGTAAGTTCATGGAAACGGCTACCACTGCATAAATGGCGCTTCGTTCCAGTATAGAGATCTGATAGCTGTACTGCGCACTGTTCGCCTGTAAAAAGCCAAGGATACCGATGATGAACAATAAGGCGATCAGAGTATAAAGCTTGTTTTTGGAAAATGCTTTCTTTTTCATAGATGACACCTCACACTTTATCGGTTGTCTTCTCACCAAACAGGCCGGTAGGCTTGATCAGGAGAATGATGATTAACAGAACAAAGGTAAATGCGTCGCTGAACGTGGAATACCCCATGGCAACCAGGGCTGTTTCCCCAAGTCCCAGGATAAATCCGCCGATTACAGCGCCGGGAATACTTCCAATACCTCCGAAAACTGCTGCTACGAAACATTTCAGACCAGGTAAAGAACCGGAGAATGGAAATACGGTCATACGGTCTGTAAAATACAGAATAGAGCCTACAGCAGCTAAAAGAGAACCGATGGCAAATGTAAAGGTGATAACGCGGTTGATCTTGATTCCCATTAAGGAAGCAGTATCGTAATCCTTGGAAACGGCACGCATTGCCATTCCGATTTTTGTTTTATTAATGAGAACGATCAGGGCATATACAATGATTAAAGTAAGTACTGGTGTGAGAAATGTTACGAAAGATGCAGAAAGGCCGCCGATTTTAAAGATCTTCTTTAAAAACGGAATTTCCGGATAGCCCTTTGGCAGTGCCGTAAATAAGTAAGTAGCCAGGTTCTGCAGCAGGTAGGAAACACCGATTGCAGAAATCATAACGGACATTCTTGGTGCGGTACGTAAAGGACGGTATGCCACCCGCTCAATGGAAACACCTAAAAAAACGGTGATGAGTAAGACGATGGGAATGGCGATATACCATGGAAACGTAGCCATTGCGAAAATCATAAAATAGCCTGCCATCATAAAGATGTCACCGTGTGCGAAATTGATGAGCCGCAGGATGCCGTAAACCAGTGTGTAACCAATGGCAATCAGTGCGTAAGCACCGCCTAAGGAGATACCGGTCAGGCACTGCTGTAAGAAGGTTGAAAGACTCATGTGGCAAAATGCCTCCTATCTGTTTAGTATGGAATATACATAAAATCAGCCTCCAAATGGAACGAGTGGGGAAAGAATTACGTCCCCACTCATCCGTTCGTGACTGCTTTGTCGCGGTATGTGCGTTTATTTTACTGTAGTTGTTGTTAAGAATTTGAACTTGCCGCCTTCAACGGTCTTAATAAATGCCATATCTTTCTTTGCGTCGCCGTTTTCATCGAAGGAAATGTTTCCTGTGACACCGTCAATGGTAACACCCTTTAATGCATCGCGGATTGCGGTGCCATCTGTGGAGCCAGCCGTTTCAATTGCCTTAAGAGCGCAGAGGTAAGCGTCATAACCAAGAGCTGATACGGCAGGAATGATTTCGTCCTGTTTCTGTTCTTTTAAGTAGGTCTTAAATCCGGAGATGAATGCAGCAGCCTCATCGTTAGCCGGTTCTGCCTCATCAAAGAAAGTAGAAAGCACGATGCCATTGGCAGAGTCGCCTGCATTTTCAATGATGGTTGAGTTCTCCCATGTATCACCTGCGGCAATGGTTGCGGTAATTCCAAGCTCGCGGGCCTGCTTAATAATAAGCGGAGCCGATGTAATGGAAGATGGTGCAAAGATGATGTCAGGGTTCTGTGCCTTGATATTGGTTAAAATAGCCTTGAAATCTGTCTGGTTGGTCTGGAACTGTTCTTCACTAACAATGGTTCCGCCAAGTTTGGTAAATGCTGTCTTAAAGAAAGAACCAAGTCCGGAGGAATAGTCGTCACCAAGCTGGGTGATAATGGCCGCTTTCTTCGCTCCGTTGTCATTAGCATAGTTGGCCATAACAGTTCCCTGGAACGGATCTAAGAAGCATACGCGGAAATAGAAATCGTTGCCCTGAGTAACCTGAGGATTGGTACAGGAAGCTCCTATTGCAGGAATCTTTGCATCTGCGAAGATCTGTCCGGCTGCAATGGATACACCAGAACCATAGCTGCCCAGTACAACGGATACTTTTTCGCTGACAAGCTTCTGCGCTGCGTTTACGGCTTCTGTCTTATCAGATTTATTATCAACCTCCACTAATTTAACCTGAAATTCCTCTCCGCCGATCTTCACGGTTGGATGAGTCTTGTTTGCATAACGCATACCTAATACTTCCTGCATTCCGCCGCCGCCGTTCTCTCCGGTGGTTGGTTCAAAAACTCCGATCTTGATTACCTTCTCACCGTTATCCTTTGCAGACTGGGGACTGGAACTGCATCCGGCGATTACACTGGCGCTTAAGCATGCAGCCATAGTCAGTGCAAATACTTTTTTCAATTTCATAATTTTATCCTCCTTTTTGTGTGTCTCATGCAAAAACAAGTGTCTTCCGTGCAGACACACGTTGCATTATATTATAGCAGAAGATGAGAAAAGTGCAAGAAAAAAATGAAAGAAAATAATAATATAAAGTAAATTCTTATTTTAAGAATAAGAAAATGTGGTAGTGATTTGCACCACTACCATTTGTAGGTAATTATAAGGCTAAAGTAAATAATTTTGTCTTATATATACGATAGGGAATATTTTATAATATCGTACAAGTATTGTTATATGATTTTTGCTTTACGTATACATTACTTAGATCAAAACATAAATTATAGTATAATTTTATTTATTCATCAAAAATAATAAATAAATTAATTAAAATATTGACATTGTAAATAAAAAAATATATCATATACTTATGATCGACTATAAAGAATGAAACTTGATAAATATTAACAATAATATATAATATTATTATTAATCAGCAATTTTGCCATGGAGGGATATAATGAGTAAAAAAAGATTTGTTGTAATGTTATGTTTAACTTTTTTAATGTGTTTTCCATTAACTGCTTTTGCAGCAACTGTTAATGTGGGAGTTTCTACACAACCACCTATTATAAATGAAGATGTAATATTTAAACCTGATGATACTTCAACCCCTAGTAAAAGTGCACTTTATACAATTGGTGATAAGCATTCAGTTACGGGTTCAGCAACACATAGTGCTTTATACACCAATAAATGCTTTAAAGGCGTAACTTCAATTTCTTATAAAATAACTAATAATAGATCAGGAGATCTAAAAGTTAGATTATGTAGTTATACAAATTCAGGTAATGTAAACTATGGAATAAAAACAATAACGATACCCTCAAAAGGTACAACATCAGGTAGTTTTTCTGAGTTAAGTAGTACTAAATATTATTTTATTGAATTTTCTGCACCCTCAAATTTTAATGGAACTATTTATGGAAATAGATATTAAGCGGTAGGTGGTACTCTAATAGTAAGACATAGTAGAAAATACTTAGTTGAACTATTAGAGTACCTTTCTTTTAATTTAGGTTAAACCTTACATAACTAGTTTTTAATTTTGGTTGTTTTACTATCAGGTTTACTAAGAATATAATTACTTTAAGAGGTGATAAGGTGAATACATTTGCTTTAAAATTATTAGCTTTAATTTTTATGACAATAGACCACATTGGTCTCTTTTTTCCAAATGCTCCAATCTGGTTTCGATATATTGGAAGGATGTCTGCTCCCATATTTGTTTTTTGCATGGTAACAGGTTTTTCGCATACAAGGAATAAAAAAGTCTATCTGCTGCGTATGTATCTGTTTGGCTTAGGAATGGGGATATTGGATTACATAATAAACTGCTTTTCCAATGGTGATTATATAGACAATAATATATTTGTAACCTTATTTTCTATTGCAGTGATTATCCAATTATATGAATGTATACGCGAAAAGCATCCTAAAGGGAAAACTTATTTATTGTTATATATTATTTGGCAGCTTATTGGTATTATAGTCTGTTATTATGTTGACATTTACACTGACAATATAATTTATTTATTTGAAGGTTTTATGGGAAATATGTTCTTCAATGAAGGGGGCTTTATTTTTGTATCCCTAGGAGTACTTTTATATTTTATAAAGGATAATAAGAAATATACAGCGGTTTATTATACTCTTTTTTGCTTCTTATACTCTTTCATCACTATGGCTGGAATAGCTCCCAGAATTTTGACTAGATTAAACTATTATCATTATGATACACTTTTTTATATATCAAGTTTTATTTTTCCTATCTTAGGATTTCCTGTTATCGGTATAGATCGATATTCAATTCAATGGATGATGATAGGAGCTCTGCCATTTATTTTATTATACAACGGAAAAAAAGGGAAAAGTATGAAGTACTTTTTTTATATTTTTTATCCCGCGCATATCTTATTATTCTTTATTCTAAGTAAGGTGTGTCTGTATGTAAAATAAAAAAAGAGCCCGCCTCTCAGTGAGAGAGTGCGGACTCCATATTAATAATGAATACATTCTACCTATGATTAACAGAAGCGCGAATGAATTCCCTGAACAGGGGGTGAGGCCTGTTGGGTCTTGATTTTAGTTCCGGGTGTCCCTGGGTTGCGATAAACCAGGGGTGTTCCGGAATTTCTATCATTTCCACGATACGTCCATCTGGTGAGATACCGGATAATTTCATACCTGCTTTGATTAAATCATCACGGTAATCGTTATTTACCTCATATCTGTGTCTGTGACGTTCATGAATTAATTCCTCTCCATAAACTTCAAAGGATTTGGATGACTTGTCCAGGACACATGGATAGGAACCAAGGCGGAGGGTTCCGCCGATATCTTCAATCCCGTTCTGGTCAGGCATTAAATGAATGACCGGATGAGTGGTGGTTTCATCAAGCTCTACAGAATGAGCATCACTAAAACCGACTACGTGGCGGGCGAACTCCACGATCGCCATCTGCATGCCGAGGCAGAGACCGAGGAACGGAACGTTGTTTTCTCTTGCATAACGGATTGTGGATATCTTGCCTTCGATTCCGCGGCTTCCAAAACCTCCGGGAACCAGAATTCCGTCTACATCACCGAAGTATTCGGAAGCGTTCTCATCGGTAACAAGCTCTGAATCCACCCACTTGATATGAACGTCTGCGCGGCTTTCGACTCCGCCGTGCTTTAAAGCTTCCACTACAGAAATATAAGCGTCGTGAAGCTGGATGTATTTTCCTACAAGAGCTACGGTTACTTCATGCTCCGGATGTTTCCAGTTGTCGATCATTGCGGCCCAATCCTTTAAATCAGGTTCCGGGCATGGTAAATGTAAGCTCTCGCATGCAACCTGAGCCAAATGTTCTTCTTCCATTACAAGAGGGAGTTCATATAATACTTCCACGTCTAAGTTTTGTATAACGTGTGTCTTGGGAACATTACAGAATTGTGCGATTTTGCTGCGGATTCCGTCATCAAGGGGCAGTTCGGAACGGCATACGATGATGTCGGGCTGGATACCCATTCCCTGTAAATCTTTTACACTGGCCTGGGTTGGTTTTGTTTTCAGTTCGCCGGAAACTTTCAGATATGGAACCAGGGTCACGTGGATTAAAATCGCATTTTCGTGGCCTACTTCGTGTTGGAATTGTCGGATCGCCTCTAAGAAAGGCTGGCTTTCGATGTCACCTACCGTTCCGCCTACTTCTATAATAGCTATCTCAGTATCGGAGGAATTGTGGTTGCGGTGAAAACGGCTCTTTATTTCGTCGGTAATGTGAGGGATAACCTGTACGGTGCCTCCCCCGAAATCCCCGCGCCGTTCACGGGTCAGTACGTTCCAATAAACTTTACCAGTGGTAACATTGGAATTCTTTGTTAAGCTTTCGTCGATAAACCGCTCATAATGACCAAGGTCAAGGTCTGTTTCTGCGCCGTCCTCTGTGACGAAGACTTCTCCATGCTGAACCGGATTCATAGTACCTGGATCAATGTTGATGTAAGGATCGAATTTTTGCATTGTTACTTTGTAGCCTCTGGCTTTCAACAATCGTCCAAGCGATGCTGCGGTAATACCTTTGCCAAGTCCGGATACAACGCCTCCGGTGACAAATACGTATTTCACTGACATAACAGTGTAACCTCCTTCTGTGATGGTATGGGGATATTTTCAAAAAAAATATTATACGTCTTTTTTAATAAAAAATCTAGTGGTAAATTAAAAAAACTAAGATAATTAAGTGGAAACATTTACTATGAATATTATGTCCTGAAATGGTCAAAGAAATCATCTCAGAGGCTAATAAAAATTTGTCCAGATATTAACGTTCCTTATTGACAAGCGAAAAAATAATGATATACTAATAAATGTATTTTACATTAAATAAGGGTATGACAATTGCGTCAGGTGAGCCATTGGTCCTTCCTGACGCATTTTTTCATGGTCCCAGCTGATGTTTAAGGAGGAAAAGTCTATGAAATTGAGGAAAATGATCGGCCTTGCACTTGTAAGTGTAATGGCACTGTCCCTGTCAGCGTGCGGAGGTTCTGCTCCGAAAGCAACTACTGCAGCAGAGAAAACAGAGACACAGGCTTCAGAAGCTGGCAAGACAGAGTCGAAAGCTGAAACCACAGAAGCTTCCAAAGGCGGCATTGCCAAAGAAGATTTAAAAGTTGGATTTATCTATGTTGGTGATGAGAACGAGGGCTATACGGCAGCTCATTACAAGGGAGCCATGGAAATGAAAAAGGCTCTTGGTTTATCAGACGATCAGATCATTATTAAATGGAATGTACCGGAAGATGAAACCTGTAAGGATGCAGCAATGGATCTGGCTGATCAGGGCTGTAACATCATTTTCGCCAACAGTTTCGGACATGAATCCTATATGCTGGAAGCTGCAAAAGAGTATCCGGATGTACAGTTCTGTCACGCAACCGGTTTTCAGGCTGCAACAAGCGGACTGAGCAACATGCACAACTACTTTACAAACGTTTATGAATCACGTTATGTATCCGGTGTTGTTGCTGGTCTTAAGTTAAATAAGATGGTAGAAGACGGCAAAGTAAATAAGGATGCAGTAAAAGTTGGTTATGTAGGCGCTTATCCTTACGCAGAGGTAATCAGTGGTTATACTTCTTTCTTCTTAGGTGTTCGTTCCATATGTCCGGAAGCAACCATGGAAGTTAAGTATACAAACAGCTGGGCAAGCTTTGATCTTGAGAAGGAAGCAGCAGATGCCCTTATCTCTGACGGCTGCGTATTAATCAGCCAGCATGCTGATACAACCGGTGCTCCTACTGCATGTGAGGCAGCAGGCGTTCCTATCGTTGGATATAACATTTCCATGATCGCAACTGCTCCTAAGACAGCACTTACTTCTGCTTCCATCGACTGGGGCCCATATGTAACTTATGCAGTACAGAGTGTCATTGACGGCAAGGCCATTGAGACTGACTGGTGCCAGGGATACAAAGAGGGAGCAAACTCCATTACAGAACTGAACAAAGATGCTGTAGCTCCTGGAACAGAGGAGAAGGTAAAAGAAGTGGAAGATGCCATCAAGGCAGGAACTCTTCATGTATTTGATACCTCCACCTTCACTGTAGGCGGCAAAAAACTGGAGACCTATAAAAAAGACGGAAGCGATGTTGAGTATATTAAAGATGGTTATTTCCATGAATCTGAGCACGGATCCGCACCGGCATTTGATATTTTAATTGATGGCATTACTACCATCGATAAATAAGATTTCGCCGGATATAAACTGAAAGCGGCGCCAGACTATCTGGCCCGCTTTTTGGGTTGTATGAGACAATGGAAAAATGAGGAAAAAATGAAACGGAGGTTAGCCGGGTGAACGAAAATAATGCCATTGAACTTAAAAATATCACAAAACGGTTTGGCCAGGTAGTTGCCAATGACAAAGTCTGCCTGTCATTAAAAAAAGGAGAGATTCTCTCAATTCTTGGTGAAAACGGAAGCGGAAAGACCACTCTCATGAATATGATTTCGGGTATTTACTATCCGGATGAAGGACAGATAATGATTCATGGGAAAGAGGTCACCATACGGTCGCCGAAAGACTCCTTTGATCTGGGAATTGGTATGATTCATCAGCATTTCAAACTGGTAGATGTGCTTACTGCAGCAGAGAACATCATTCTGGGACTGCCTGGAAAAGAGATTCTGGACCGGAAAGCAGTGAATGACAAGATCAATGAACTGACCGGAAAATATGGATTTGATCTGGATCCAGACCAGAAAATCTACCGAATGTCCGTATCCCAGAAGCAGACAGTTGAAATCGTAAAGATGCTTTACCGCGGAGTTGATATTTTAATTCTTGATGAGCCTACCGCCGTTTTAACCCCTCAGGAAGCTGACCGTCTGTTTGCCGTTTTGCGCAATATGAAAAAAGCAGGTCATTCCATTATCATTATTACACATAAACTCAACGAGGTTCTTTCCCTGTCTGACCGGGTGGCTGTTTTAAGAAAAGGACAATACATCGGCACCATTGAGACGAAAGATGCCACAGAAGAATCCTTAACCGAGATGATGGTTGGAAAAAAGGTGAGCTTAAACATCGAGCGTCCAGACCCTGTAAACCCGAAAGAACGTCTCAATGTAAAGGGACTGACCTGTATCAGCAGGGAAGGGGTAAAGACGTTAAACAATGCCTCCTTTACTGCTAACAGCGGTGAGATCCTTGGAATCGCTGGCGTGGCAGGAAGCGGGCAGAGAGAACTTTTAGAAGCAATTGCAGGCCTGGTTCCTTCCGCAGAAGGTTCCATTTCCTATTATCCACCGGAGGGCGGGGAAAAGGAACTGACTTCCATGTCAGCTGCAGAGATCGCCAGAATCGGAGTCCGTTTATCCTTTGTTCCCGAGGACCGTCTGGGAATGGGACTTGTGGGAGCAATGGATATGACAGACAATATGATGCTTCGAAGCTACCGGAAGGGCAGACCGTTTTTTGCTGACAGAAAAGCACCAAAGGGTCTTGCCGAGCGTCTGATTGAAGAGCTTGAGATTGCTACTCCCGGAACGTCTGTGCCGGTACGGAAGCTTTCCGGAGGTAACGTTCAGAAGGTTTTGGTAGGTAGAGAGATCTCTCTGGCTCCGGCAGTTATGCTGGTTGCTTATCCGGTACGCGGACTTGATATTCACTCCTCTTACACCATTTATCATCTTCTCAATGAGCAGAAGAGGCAGGGGACTGCAGTTGTCTGCGTAGGAGAGGATCTTGACGTATTGATGGAGCTTTGTGACAGGATTCTGGTTATGTGCGGCGGAGAAATCAGCGGCATTGTAGATGGAAGAACTGCCACAAAAGAAGAAATCGGAAAACTGATGATGAAGACAGGAGGAACACAAGGATGAGTAAAGGAAGGGAACCGGTTTTTCAGATGACAAAGCGGGAAGCCATAGAGCCATGGAAGGCCTGGCTGATCCGTCTGATTGCCGTGGCACTGTCTCTGGTTGTCTGCGCAGGTGTTATTATCGCTCTGACGGGGCTGAATCCGGTGGAGGTTTATAAAGGAATTTTTGATGGAGCAGTGGGAACCAAGCGACGTGCGTGGATGACCATTCGTGATACGCTGGTACTTCTTTGTATTGCAGTTGGTATTACACCTGCATTTAAGATGAGGTTCTGGAATATCGGAGCAGAAGGACAGATACTCATCGGAGGCGTGACATCTGCAGCTATGATGATTTATTTGGGAAATACCCTTCCTCCTGTTATTTTATTTCCTTTAATGTTAGCAGGAAGCGCTCTGGCAGCACTGGTGTGGGCAATCATTCCGGCATTTTTTAAGGCTTACTGGAATACCAACGAAACACTTTTTACCCTGATGATGAATTACGTTGCCATGCAGGTTGTCACCTTTGGAATCATTTTCTGGGAAAATCCCAAAGGCTCCAACTCCGTAGGTACCATTAATTCCGCAACAAAGGGAGGCTGGCTTCCCAAGCTGTTCGGTCTGGAATACGGCTGGAATCTGGTGATTGTACTGGCTCTGACTGTGGCCATGTTTATTTATTTAAGATACAGCAAACAGGGATATGAAATAGCGGTTGTGGGCGAAAGCGGCAACACTGCCAGATATGCCGGAATTAATGTAAAGAAGGTAATCTTAAGAACCATGGCGATTTCCGGTGCAGTCTGCGGAATTGCAGGCTTTATCATTGTAAGCGGAGCCAGCCATACGATTTCCACCAGTACGGCAGGAGGCAGAGGATTCACCGCCATCATCGTATCATGGATGAGTAAGTTTAATACCTTTGCCATGATTTTAGTATCCTTTTTCCTTGTTTTCATGCAAAAAGGTGCGGGTCAGATTGCTTCCCAGTTCAATTTAAACGAAAATGCTGCCGATGTAATTACGGGTATTATTCTGTTCTTCATCCTGGGCTGTGAATTTTTTATTGATTATAAAGTAAGAATCAGAAGCGCAAAACAGGCTGGGTCAGAAGAATAGGAAGGAGAAACGTTCATGGGATTTTTGGTAATATTTATTCAAAAAGTCATTGGTCAGGGAATCGGAATCCTTTATGGAGCCCTGGGAGAAATTCTGACGGAAAAATCCGGTAACTTAAATCTTGGAATTCCGGGCATGATGTATATGGGAGGAATTGCCGGACTGATCGGCGCCTTCCTTTATGAAAATAACACGGCTCAGCCAAATGGTCTGGTTGGCGTTATTATATCATTCTTATGTGCATTTTTATGTGCGGCACTGGGTGGTCTGATTTACAGTATTTTAACTATCACCCTTCGTGCAAACCAGAATGTAACCGGTCTTGCACTGACCACGTTTGGTGTGGGTTTTGGTAACTTTTTCGGCGGTTCCTTATCAAAGCTGGCTGGCGGAGTTGGACAGATTTCTGTTGCAGTGACTGGAGCGGCGTTTAAGACACCAGTACCAGGACTTTCCAAACTGGGTGTGATCGGTCAGGCGTTTTTCTCTTATGGCTTTTTAACCTATCTTGCCATTATTTTAGCCATTTTACTTTCCTTTTTCTTAAATAAAACCAGAAAAGGACTGAATTTAAGAGCAGTTGGCGAAAGCCCATCCACAGCAGATGCAGCGGGAATTCATGTGACTGCTTACCGGTATCTTGCCACCTGTATCGGAGGCGGTTTAAGCGGACTTGGCGGACTTTACTTTGTTATGGAATATTCCGGCGGAACCTGGACAAATAATGGATTCGGTGACAGAGGCTGGCTTGCCATCGCTCTGGTTATTTTCGCTCTCTGGAAACCGGTAAATGCCATCTGGGGTTCCCTTCTGTTTGGAGGTCTTTACATCCTTTATTTATACATTCCGGGACTCAGCCGAAGCACACAGGAAATCTTTAAGGCACTGCCTTATGTAGTGACCATTGTTGTATTGATAATAACAAGCCTTAGAAAGGAAAGAGAGCATCAGCCACCGGCTAGTCTGGGGCGGGCTTATTTCCGGGAAGAACGTTAAAAATTTTTTCAAAATGTGAATTCCATCCAGTCCGCGTGTTTATAAGTATTTAATAATTCTTTTCTTGATTTATGGGGAGAATGACAATATAATGATAGAGGTATAGAATGGGTAGAAACTATCCGGATTGGAGAATTTACACAGATGGATAACAAGAATCAGAATAACAAAATGCCTAAGAATGCCCAGGCCATCGTTATCTGGGTTACAGCGTTTCTGATTGCGGTAGCAGGCATCTCGTATCTGCATAATGCCATAACGACGAGGACGAATAAAGAATTAAGCTATGATATCTTTATGAATATGGTAGATCAAAAACAGGTGGAATCGGTTATTGTTGAGGATACCAGAATCACCATTACTCCTAAGAAGACCTGGGAGGAATATAAGCCGGGTGTCAGCTATTATACGGTAAGAATGGACAACGATTTAAACCTGGCAGAGCGTCTTCGTACTGCTGGCGTGGAAACCGTAAGGACACGCCGGGATGGAAACTTTTTCATCCAGACCATTGTCAGCTATCTTCTTTTATTTGCAGCAATGGGCTTCTTACTGAACTTTATGATGCGCCGTGTAGGCGGCGGCGGACTGATGGGCGTTGGTAAGAGCAATGCCAAGGTCTACGTCCAGAAAGAAACAGGAATTACCTTTAAAGATGTGGCAGGTGAAGATGAAGCCAAGGAATCCTTAACAGAGATCGTTGATTTCCTTCATAATCCCGGAAAATATACAAAGATCGGTGCCAAGCTTCCAAAGGGAGCCCTTTTAGTAGGCCCTCCCGGAACAGGAAAGACGCTTCTTGCCAAGGCAGTTGCAGGTGAGGCTCATGTTCCTTTCTATTCCCTTTCCGGTTCAGATTTTGTAGAGATGTTTGTGGGTGTTGGTGCTTCCCGTGTCCGTGACTTATTTAAGCAGGCACAGGAATCCGCTCCCTGTATTATATTTATTGATGAGGTAGATGCCATCGGTAAGAGCCGTGACTCCAGATTTGGCGGCGGCAACGACGAGAGAGAGCAGACCTTAAACCAGCTGCTTTCCGAGATGGACGGTTTTGATTCTTCCAAGGGCCTTCTGGTTCTGGCAGCTACTAACCGCCCGGAGATCCTGGATCCCGCACTCCTTCGTCCCGGCCGTTTTGACCGCCGAATTATCGTAGATAAACCGGATTTAAAAGGCCGTGTGGACATCTTAAAGGTTCATGCAAAAGACGTACTTTTGGATGATACAGTAGATTTGGATGCAATTGCACTTGCAACTTCCGGTGCTGTTGGTTCCGATCTTGCCAACATGATTAATGAAGGTGCCATTCTGGCAGTAAAGAACGGACGTCATGCAGTATCCCAGAAGGATCTGTTTGAAGCAGTTGAAGTTGTCTTGGTTGGTAAGGAAAAGAAAGACAGGGTTCTTAATAAGGAAGAGAGACGGATCGTATCCTATCATGAAGTTGGTCATGCCTTAGTCAGCGCACTTCAAAAGGATGCAGAACCGGTGCAGAAGATCACCATTGTTCCAAGAACCATGGGAGCGCTGGGATATGTAATGCATGTGCCGGAGGAAGAGAAGTTCTTAAACTCCAAGAAAGAGCTTCACGCCATGCTGGTTGGTTATTTAGCCGGACGTGCGGCAGAGGAAATTGTATTTGATTCCATTACCACTGGAGCAGCCAATGATATCGAGCAGGCCACCAAGGTTGCCCGTGCCATGATTACCCAGTACGGTATGTCAGATAAATTCGGACTGATCGGTCTTGCTACGAAAGAAGATCAGTATTTAAGCGGAAGAATGGTTATGAACTGTGCAGAAGCAACTTCCTCCCAGATCGATGAAGAAGTCATGAAGATGTTAAAAGAGGCTTATGAAGAAGCTAAGAATCTTCTGATGGAAAACCGTGATATCATGGATCAGATTGCAGAATTCTTAATCGAGAGAGAAACCATTACAGGCAAAGAATTCATGAAGATCTTCCGTGAAGCAAAAGGAATTCCGGAACCGGTGAAATCAGACGAAGAGTCAGGAGAAGACGAATCATCTGAGGAGCCAAAAGACGGACTTACCGATTGGGTGAAAGAGGAAGTTAAGGCAAAAACAGAAGAATTTCGTGGTGACACAGAGGACAAAACGGAGTTATGATGGTTTGACCGTTTCACAAACTGATTGTAACAAATGGAGATTTTTGGTATAATAAGGGCAATAGCCTTGAATCAGATACAATAAGGAACGAAGAATCAAACGGCTGTCATGTAGGATGATAGCCGTTTCTTTCTGTCTGTTTTTATAGAAATAATGAAGCGATGGGAGATGAGTCAAAACAACCATGATACTGATGAATGAGATACCGGACCGTTTCTGGGGACTGTTTCGTTCCATAAACCGGTCTACCTACATAGAAGCCCTTTTAAGAATTAATGAAGAATATGAATACAGCAACTACTTTTTAAGCCGTGAGGTGTGCCTGCAGGTTTTAGAGGAGTATTTTGTCCAGAAACGTCTGGTGATCTGGCAGGATGAGCTGGAAGATGAGGCAGATGAATTGCTGCCCCCTGCTTCCAGAGTATTAAACTGGCTTTTGAGGGCAGGCTGGCTTCGCAAGGTAGATGATTATGCCTCCATGACGGTGAATATCGTAATTCCTGATTATGCCGCTGTCATGATTGAGGCATTTTTTAAGCTTTCCAGCGACGAAGAGGATGAGACACAGATCTATATTCAGAACATTTACGCCATTCTTTTCTCTTTGAAACATGATCCCAGGGCGGGAATCAGCCTTTTAAATACGGCTTATGTTAATACGAAGCGGCTCAATAAGTCTTTGCAGGATATGCTGCATAACATGGATAAGTTTTTTGCAAGTCTATTGGAGCAGAAAGCGTACGGAGAGTTGTTAAAAGAGCATCTGGAAGGTTATGTGGAGGAGATCGTAAAAAAGAAGTACCACATTTTAAAGACATCGGATAACTTTTATCTTTATAAAAATGATATTAAACGGTGGATTGGCAGTCTGCGGGACGATATTGGTTGGATGGAAGAAACGAGCCGGCGAAGCGCTAATCGGGTGACTGCCGCAGATGTGGCTGAAAAGCTGGATCAGATTGAACGGGGATTTGATCACATCGAACACCGGATTTCCAATATGGACAAGGAACATTCCCGCTACATCCGCGCTACGGTAACAAGGCTAAATTATCTACTTAATCAGGAGGATAACATGAAAGGTCTTGTGATCCGGTTGTTAAACCATTTATCTCTTGTGGATGATTCGGAGGAAGCCATTGAAAAAGCGGGGAATTGTATGAACTTATCCCAGATGGCCATTCTTTCTGACAAATCCATTTACAAAAAGAGAAAGAGCAGAACGGAGTTTAAGGAAACGCTGGTGCCGGATGAGGAACCTACGGAGCTGACTGCAGAGGAGATTCTGAATTTAAACCGGGTGAAGAACCGTTACAGCAGGAAGGAAATTGAAAGCTATATTGAATCACGCATGGTAGATGGGCGTATGGAGGTCAGGGAAGATACCATCCGCACACCGGAGGAATTTGAAAAGCTGATTCTGGCTTATGATTATTCCATAAGGAGAAAAAGTCTTTATCGGGTGGAGGATATGGATCCGGAGCTGGTTGATAATGGTAAGTACCGTTATCCCCGGCTGGTATTTGTAAGGAGGAATGAAGTATGACAAATGAAGAATATACTGGCTCAATCAGCCAGATTCCATATTATGACGGGCTTTTACAGGGAGAGAAGGCGGAATTAAGAGATGCCATACGGCTGCTGTTAAAACAGACCTTTATCTTGGAACATCGGTATGACAAGCGTTCCAGCCGGTTTATTTATAACCAGGAATTTAAAGTCTGCAACAAGCACCTGGAGTTTATTCGGGCGTATTTAGCAGTCAGCGGTATTAATGTGCTGGAGAACAGCCAGCTGGGACTGATCTATATACAGGGTGAGGACACCATGGGAGAAAAGCTGCCAAAGCTTGCTACTCTTTACATACTGGTGCTGAAGTTAATTTACGATGAGCAGATGGCGGCAGTTTCTACCAGCATCAATGTTTATACTACCATAAGCGAGATCCACGACAAGCTTGGCAATTACCGGCTTTTCAAAAAGCAGCCTTCTGTTACGGAGATCCGCCGTGCCATCGCTCTGCTGAAAAAATATCAGATTCTGGAGCCCCTTGATGTGCTGGAAGATTTAGATGGGGACAACCGCATGATTATCTACCCCAGCATCAATGTGGTTTTATTTGGCGATGACGTAAGGTCTCTGCTGGAATCATTTGAAGAAGAAGGAGACAGCGATGACGAATCAGAATTTTGAGGCATTGTCCAGGATACTTTTAAATAACTGGCATTATATTACCCGTAAGACTCTGTCTTTTCATGAAGAAATCAATTTCTTCACCGGGCATTCCGGCAGCGGAAAATCAACGGTTATTGATGCCATGCAGATCCTGCTTTATGCCAATACCGACGGAAGAGGATTCTTTAATAAGGCGGCTGCCGATGATTCGGACCGAAATTTGATCGAATATCTGCGGGGAATGGTCAATATCGGAGAAAATAATGAATTTGCCTATTTGCGGAATCAGAATTTTTCCACTACCATTGCTCTGGAGTTAAAGCGCACAGACAACGGGGAATGCCAGTGTGTGGGAATTATCTTTGATGTGGAAACGTCCACCAATGATATATCAAGGAAGTTTTTCTGGCACAAAGGTCCGTTATGGGAAAATGAATACCGAACCGGAACAAGAACCATGACAATTGATGAAGTGACTTCTTACCTTCAGGTTCATTATGAGAAAGATGAGTATTTTACCACCTCCCACAATGAACGGTTCCGCAGACAGCTGTATGATGTCTATCTGGGGGGATTGGATTCGGAGAAGTTTCCTCTGCTCTTTAAGCGCGCAATTCCGTTCCGCATGAATATCCGGCTGGAGGATTTCGTAAAGGAATATATCTGCATGGAACAGGATATTCACATAGAGGACATGCAGGAAAGCGTTATGCAGTATGGGCGGATGAGAAAGAAGATCGAGGATACCTTTGTGGAGATTGGGTATTTAAAGGAAATGAGATCTCTCTACGATTCTGTACTGGAAAAGGATGAAGAGATCCGGTCAAACACCTATTATTTCCGCAAAATGGAGATTCTGGACTATCAGACCCGAATTCAGGCGCTGAAGGATAAGATCCGTCTTTCAGGGGAGGAGTATACCCGTCAGGAAGAGCGAAAAGTTGGGCTGGATGTTCAGATTAATGATCTGACAAAGCAGGGAGAAGAGCTACTCCGCCAGATTTCTTCTACCGGATATGAGGACTTAAAGAATCAGCTGGAGTCAGCCAGGGAGCTGGTGAACCATTTAAATAAAAGTGTGGTAAAGTGGCAGCAGACGGCAGAACGTCTGAATGCATGGATTGATGAGGAATCCACCTCCAACCAGACCATCTGGGACATTGAGGAATTTGAGAAAAATACCATTGATGAAGAGAAGCTTGCCAGATTAAAGAAATCCATCGCCCAGATGCAGGAGGAGACGGAAGATACGAAAAAAGAGGCAGAAAGCCTTTTGAGAGATATTAAGAAACGGGAGCGCCAGACCAGTGAGGAACTTACCCAGTTAAAAGCAGGAAGCAAGGCTTATCCAAAGCATGTGGAGCGGGCGAAAACATTTCTCCAGCAGCGTCTTCTTCAAAAGACAGGCAAGGCAGTAGAGGTTCACGTTCTTGCGGATCTTTTGGATATCCGGGATGAGAAATGGAGAAATGCGGCAGAAGGATATTTAGGCAATCACAAGCTGTCTCTGGTAGTTGCACCCGCTTATGCAAAAGCAGCCATGGAAGTCTATGAGGAACTGGATCAGAGTGAAGCCTTTCATGTGGCAGTTCTGGATACTGAGAGGGCAGGAGAGAGCACCCATGAGGTTCTTACCAATTCACTTGTGGAAGAAGTGATTGTAAGAGAGTCTTATTTGCAGCCTTACCTGGATTTGCTTCTTGGAAAAGTGATCAAATGCGAGAGCCTGGAAGAACTCCGCAGCTGCCGAATCGGTATCACGCCGGAATGTATGCTGTACCACACTTTCCGCTTACAGCACATAAATCCCGATCATTACACCAGATTTGCCTATATCGGCAAGGATAGTGTACGCCGAAGAATCCGTTTGCTGGAAAAGAATCTGGAAGCCATGGAGGCGGAGAAGAAGCCGCAGGAACTGATTATAGGGGAATGCAGCCGCATTCTTTCTCTGGAAGCTTTAACGGAAGGAACAGAGGTTTATGCAGAGTGGCAGCAGGAAATCGCTTCGTTTAAAGAAAAAGAGAAAGAAATCCGAAAGCTGGAGCAGAAGCTGGAAAAGCTGAAAGCCCAGAATGTGGAGGAATGGGAAAAGGAACGGGAAGCCATTTTAGGCCTTTGTGAGGGAAAACGTGCCGAGTTAAGGGCGTTAGACCGTCTCATGGGAGACCTTCAGAGAAAGGCAGAAGAGTTCCAGCGTGAAGCGGTGCAGTTAGAAGAAGAACTGGTGGCGAAGGAACGGGCATTGGAGGCCGACCAGGAGTTGGAAGGAGTATTAAAAACATCTCTGGAGGGCAATGAAACTCCCCGCTATGACCGTTTAAAAGACCGCTACTTCGCTCTTTTAAAGAGAGCAGAGGAAGCCCGGGAAGAGGCGTACCGCCTTCTTATCTCTGCGAGAGGCGAGTATGTGCGTAAGTATCCCAACCGGAACTTTTCACTGACTGCTGAGGACAATCAGGAATATGACCGTCTTCTGGAGATCATGGAGTGCGCAAATCTGGAAGAGTATAAGAATATGGCAGCAGAGCAGGCCAAGTCCGCAGTCCTTCATTTTAAAGACGACTTTATGTTTAAAATCCGAAGCGCCATTCGGGATGCGCTGCAGAGAAGGGATGAGCTGAACCGGATTATCAACAGACTGGATTTTGGAAAAGACAAGTATCAGTTTGTTATCGGAAAGAACAAGGGACCGGATGGCAGGTACTATGACATGTTCATGGATGATTCGCTGGAAATAAACCCTTCCCAGCTGACGGATTCTCTGGATAATCAAATGAATCTTTTCACCATGGAACATGAAAACCAGTACGGGGAATTAATTAATGATCTGATTAATATCTTTATTCCGCCAGAAAATGCAACTCCGGAGCAGATGGAAGAAGCAAAGCGGAATATGGATAAATATGCGGATTACCGCACTTATCTGAACTTTGATATGCAGCAGCTGATTCAGAATGAGGATGAGGTTATTAAGATCCGTTTAAGCAAGATGATTAAGAAGAATTCCGGCGGAGAGGGGCAGAATCCTCTTTACGTGGCGCTTCTTGCCAGCTTTGCCCAGGCATACCGGATTAATGTGCCTCAGAAGATTCAGAGAAACCCAACCATCCGTCTTGTAGTTCTTGACGAGGCATTTTCCAAGATGGATGGGGAAAAGGTGGCAAGCTGTATCGAGCTGATCCGCGGCCTTGGTTTCCAGGCCATTATCAGCGCCACCAATGATAAGATTCAGAACTATGTGGAAAATGTAGACAAGACCTTTGTTTTCGCAAACCCCAACAAGAAATCCATCTCCATACAGGAATTTGAGCGGGAGAGCTTTCCCCAGCTGATGAGGGAACTTGATGAGGAAGATGAGGATGCAGGTGGCGTGGCTGGAGAATAGTCATTTGCCTGATTAGATAACGAAAAAAATACCTTGCCCGGCTTTTTTGCCGATGCAAGGTATTTTTTATCCCCAGGCGGGGACTGCCAGATAAAATGCTGTATCAGGATTCCCATCCCAGGCTGCTTCCTTTACCCATCCCCAGGCTCCGGCCTCGTTCATAACCAGGATATAGGAGTGTCCGTCCTTTACTGCCCAGCCGATAGGGCAGACTGTTTCTCCAGGACTGACAGAGAAAGCGGGGGTATCTCCTTCCATAGAAGTTGTGACAGGAAATGTATGGGATACCACATAATAATTCTCCGGATTCTGATGAAGAAACGAGTTGGTGATCATATCATAATTCTTATTGAAATAAACATTCTGCGGTACTTCCATTAATTTCCCGTCTTCATAAGACCAAATAAGATCTATGAAGTAACACCCAAACTGGAGAGTAGATCCCATAAATGGAGTATCTGCAGATACTTTTAAAATTCCATCTCCCTCCGCTGTTAATCCTCCCTCACGGAAAAGAGATCCATTTCCTCCGCAGACCGGACCTGCCAGATCTCCAATCAACTCCAGACTGCCGTTTTGGTAACGAAAGAAGCTGTATGAGAAAAGGGAATCGGAATCCTGGGTTATATCCAGGTGAAGCTCAATTTGCTGATCCTTTTTATTAAGGTCCAATGCCGTCAGACTGATGTTGCCCCTTACATTTTCAGGAATCGAGGTCTGGCTCTTGCCATTAATAGAAAGTTTGAGGCTTTTCTCATAAGAATCTTTCGGATCTTCAGTGCTGCTCCAGCGAATGGTTTCGCAGACACCATCACCATCTAAATCCAGTAGATAATCTTTGTCTGGTTTCAAGGTAACACCTTCATCAGTGATTTCTTTGTCAGGTAGCTGACTTTCCGCTGTCTTAATCAGCTCCAGATTTTTCTTTTCAATCTCATTTAGAACATCCTCTTTGAAATCAGCGGGAGACGTCTCAGCGTGATACCATGATTTACTGTTGAAATATTCCTGCAGATCTGCTGCATCAAATTTCCTGCCATGGCGGGCATAGATTTCGTTTCTTGCCAGTCTCAGCATTGATGGATCAGCCTCCAGCAAATCTCCTCCCGTGAGATAGCCTGTGCTGCTTTCCGGAAATATATAATCTGGTTGTGCTGTGGCATTTACGGCTTCATCTTCTGATTTTTGCGCAGCAGCCATGAGCTGTTTCCCATAATCATTGAGTTTATCTTCGATCTGCTTATAAGGGATCAGCGTTTCCGGTTTGGGAGAAGAGCTGATTTTCCCCCCATTCCACTGAGAGGATAATAAAATTCCTTCCTTTAAAAGTGCAAACTGGCTGAGGTCGGAAGACATGATCTGGTTCAGAAGGGTGGCGCTAAAGCCTGCAGATGCCTGATCTGCCGCAGCCTGGGCTAGAGCCAGCTTTAATCCCTCCGGATCATCGGAAAGAGCAGATAGCGTAATCCTCTTTCCATTTTCCACATCATAAGAACTTAAAAAGGCAAATGTATCATTGCGGTCATTTCCCCTGATATCGGTTCCGTTCTGCTTCAGACTTAAAAGTCTTCCGTCATTTCGCAGTACCTGATAATCAAAGGTGTAAAGGTAATTTTTCTGTGGATTACCGGCTTTTGCTGGTGGGATTTCCATGGTATCACTGATGAAATTGTTTCGCCTGGTGTTCTGATCATTCTCTCTAACGTTACGGTTGATGAGATACTGGGAAGTGGGGGTATCAGGAATGATTACCTCCGGCACCCGGCTGTTCCAACGGTAAATCAGGGCTCCGCGGTCGGTATATTTCTCACTGGTAACCGTAGTCCAGGTTTTTACTGTTACCGGACTGACGCTATTTTCTGTATTTGTTTTTACAGCTTCCGTACTGCTTTCTTCTTGTGTTGCAGTATCCTGTTTTGTGGTGGATCCAGACGGCTGGGAAGGGGTCTCCCCCAACCGGGAATTCATCCTACATCCGGATGCGGTTAAGGAAAGGGCTAGGAGTATAACTGGAAGCAATGGATGTGGTTTCATATATCTTCATTCCTCTCTTGTGGTTTATAATAATTATACCATGCTTTTTTTTCGAAAGACAGTTTTACCATAATTTTATTCCAGACGAGAAAAGCATGTTGGATTCTAAGAAAAGCATTCAGAATTAAAATATTTATCGAACAAATGTTTGCAATGCGGTTCATGTTGTGCTATAATGGGAAAAACCGGTTGCTGAGTAACTACAGGTGCGGACTTCATATCATAAGTCCGCATTCGATTGTTGTGAGATTAATAAATTTCAGGATATAACAGGAGTACAGTATGGCAAAACAGTATATTAAGATAAGAGGTGCCAATGAGCACAACCTAAAGAACGTGAGTCTGGACATTCCCAGGAATGAGCTGGTTGTATTAACCGGTCTCAGCGGTTCCGGGAAGTCTTCCCTGGCCTTTGATACCATTTATGCTGAAGGTCAGAGGCGGTATATGGAGTCTCTTTCCTCCTATGCGCGGCAGTTCCTTGGTCAGATGGAGAAGCCGGACGTGGAGAGCATTGAAGGTCTGTCACCGGCCATTTCCATTGACCAGAAGTCGACCAACCGCAACCCTCGTTCCACAGTCGGTACCGTTACGGAAATTTATGATTATATGAGGCTTCTTTATGCCAGAATCGGTATCCCCCACTGTCCAAAGTGCGGAAGAGAGATTCGCAAACAGACCATTGACCAGATGGTGGATCAGATTATGGAGCTGCCTGAGCGGACCAAGATCCAGCTGCTGGCTCCGGTTGTCCGCGGACGGAAGGGAGAACATGCCAAGGTTCTGGAGAGTGCCCGCAAGAGCGGATACGTAAGAGTCCGTGTTGACGGCAGTCTCTACGAGCTTTCAGAAGAGATCAAGCTGGACAAGAACATCAAGCACAGTATCGATGTGGTTGTGGACCGTCTGGCTATCCGTGAAGGAATCTCAAAGCGTCTTACCGATTCCATTGAGACCGTGATGGAGCTGGCAGGCGGGTTGATGACCGTTGATGTTATTGACGGAGAGCCCATTCATTTCAGCCAGAGCTTTTCCTGCCCGGACTGCGGAATCAGCATTGATGAAGTGGAGCCAAGAAGCTTCTCCTTTAATAACCCCTTTGGAGCATGTCCGGACTGTTTCGGTCTGGGATATAAGATGGAGTTTGATGAGGATTTAATGATTCCGGATAAGAGCTTAAGTATTGATCAGGGAGCCATCACAGTGCTGGGCTGGCAGTCCTGTACGGATAAGGGAAGCTATACCCGTGCAGTCTTAGATGCTCTTGCAAGAGAATATAAGTTCAGTCTTGATACACCTTTCGAGGACTACTCACAGGAAGTTCATGACATTCTGATCCATGGAACCAAGGGAAAAGAGATCAAGGTATACTACAAGGGACAGCGTGGAGAAGGAGTCTACGATGTAGCATTTGAAGGTCTGGTACAGAATGTTGCCAGAAGATATCGGGAAACCTATTCCGAATCCTCCAAGGCAGAGTATGAGACATTTATGAGAATTACACCCTGTCCTGCCTGCGGTGGCAAGCGATTAAAGAAGGAATCCCTGGCTGTAACAGTAGGGAATGAGAATATATATGACGCAACAAACATGTCCATCGTCCGTTTCCGTAATTTTATGGACGAGCTGCAGCTGACTGACATGCAGCATGCAATCGGAGACCAGATCTTAAAGGAGATCAGGGCGAGAATCTCGTTCCTTATCGATGTAGGTCTGGATTACCTGTCACTGACCCGCGCTACAGGAACCCTTTCCGGTGGGGAGGCTCAGAGAATCAGACTAGCTACCCAGATTGGTTCCGGTCTGGTGGGTGTGGCATACATTTTAGATGAGCCAAGTATCGGGCTTCATCAAAGAGATAATGACAAGCTGTTGAAGACGCTTTTACATCTGAGAGATCTGGGTAACAGTGTAATTGTGGTAGAGCACGACGAGGACACCATGATGGCTGCTGACTATATCGTGGATATTGGACCGGGAGCTGGTGAGCATGGCGGTAATGTAGTTGCTGTCGGCAATGCAAAGCAGATCATGAAGAATAAGGACTCCGTTACCGGCGCTTATTTAAGCGGAAGAATTAAAATTCCGGTTCCAGTAGAGAGAAGACAGCCTACCGGCTATCTTACGGTAAAGGGAGCCAGAGAGAACAATTTAAAGAATATTGATGTGACATTCCCACTGGGCGTAATGACCTGTGTTACCGGTGTATCTGGTTCTGGTAAGAGTTCTTTGGTGAATGAAATCCTTTATAAGGCATTGGCTAAGAAGTTAAACCGCGCCAGGACGATTCCCGGAAAGCATAAGGAGATTTTAGGAACAGAACAGCTGGATAAGATTATTGCAATTGACCAGTCTCCGATTGGAAGAACGCCGAGATCCAATCCTGCTACTTATACAGGTGTGTTTGATCTGATCCGTGATTTATTCTCTTCCACGGCAGATGCCAAGGCAAAGGGGTATTCCAAGGGTAGATTCAGTTTTAACGTGAAGGGCGGACGATGCGAAGCCTGCAGCGGTGACGGTATTATCAAGATCGAGATGCATTTCCTTCCTGATGTTTATGTACCATGTGAGGTTTGTAGTGGAAAGCGGTATAACCGCGAGACATTGGATGTGAAGTATAAGGGAAAGAACATCTATGATGTCTTAAACATGACGGTAGAGGAAGCGCTGAAGTTTTTTGAAAATGTTCCTACGATCGCAAGGAAGATCTCTACGCTTAATGACGTGGGATTATCCTATATCCGGCTGGGACAGCCATCGACGGAGTTGTCTGGTGGTGAAGCACAGAGAATCAAGTTGGCTACGGAGCTGAGCAAGCGGGGAACTGGCAAGACTATTTATATTCTGGACGAGCCAACCACCGGACTTCACTTTGCAGATGTTCACAAGCTGATTGAGATCCTCAGGAAGCTGTCTGAGGGCGGCAATACAGTGGTTGTTATTGAGCATAACTTAGACGTTATAAAGACAGCCGATTATATCATTGATATCGGTCCGGAAGGCGGAGACAAGGGCGGAACAGTTATCGCTCAGGGAACGCCGGAAGAGGTCGTGAAGTGTGCAGAGTCTTATACCGGTTACTATGTAAAGAAGTATTTGGAGCAGTAGAAGAAGATTTATGAACGGAAGATCCCGGAGATTTTCCTGCCTGATTTCTCTTGCTGTCGTCTGTATGTGAAGATGCATGTGCAGGGGGCAGTTTGGGAAACGGGAATTTCCGGCATTTTCCGTTTTTTCTGTCTGATTGGTGAGAAAAACAAGCTGTCAGGAACCTTTGGTTGTAGGATTCGACATCTTTTTCGCGAAACTTAGAAAATGCTTGTCAAGCCATTGGAAGTAGAATATAATATTATCCAAAGTGCTATTTGTTGAAGCTTAAATTAGGAGGAATACCCGTGAAGAGAGAAATGATTATCGTTCTGGATTTCGGCGGACAGTACAATCAGCTGATTGCCAGAAGAGTCAGAGAATGCAACGTTTACTGTGAGGTCCATCCACACACACTGCCCCTGGACAAGATTAAGGAAATGAACCCCAAAGGAATCATTTTCACAGGCGGTCCAAACAGTGCCTACAAGGAAGAATCCCCTCGCTGTGAGAAAGAAATCTTTGAAATGGGAATCCCGATCCTGGGTATCTGCTATGGCTCCCAGTTAATGGCTCATATGCTTGGCGGTAAGGTTGCCACAGCTCCTGTCAGCGAGTATGGTAAGACGGAAGTTACCACAGTAGTTGGTAGCAAAATATTAGAAGATGTTAGTCCAAAGACCATCTGCTGGATGAGTCATACGGATTATATAGAGACAGCACCAGAAGGCTTCACTGTTACCGCTCATACTCCAGTATGCCCGGTTGCGGGAATGGAATGTGAAGAGAAGGGGCTTTACGCCGTTCAGTTCCACCCGGAGGTTATGCACACACAGGAAGGAACCAAGATGCTTTCCAACTTCGTTTACAATGTGTGTAAATGTACTGGTGACTGGAAGATGGATTCTTTTGTGGAGACTTCTATTCAGTCCATTAAAGAGAAGGTTGGAGACGGAAAGGTTCTTTGTGCACTGTCCGGTGGTGTAGATTCTTCTGTGGCAGCGGTTATGCTGGCAAAGGCGGTTGGTAAACAGCTTACCTGCGTATTCGTTGATCACGGTATGCTTCGTAAGAACGAAGGTGACGAGGTTGAGGCGGTATTTGGACCTGCTGGCTCATATGACTTAAACTTTATCAGGGTAAACGCTCAGGAACGTTTCTATGAGAAGCTGAATGGGGTGGAAGATCCGGAGACGAAGCGGAAGATTATTGGGGAAGAGTTTATTCGTGTTTTTGAGGATGAAGCGAAGAAAATTGGTGTAGTGGATTATTTTGTGCAGGGAACCATTTATCCGGATGTGATTGAGTCAGGTCTTGGTAAGTCAGCTGTGATCAAGTCCCATCATAATGTGGGCGGACTTCCTGAGCATGTGGATTTTAAGGAGATTATTGAGCCACTTCGTCTTCTGTTTAAGGACGAGGTTCGCAAAGCTGGTCTGGAACTTGGAATTCCGGAATATCTGGTTTATCGCCAGCCATTCCCAGGTCCGGGGCTTGGTGTAAGGATTATTGGTGCAATTACACCGGAAAAGGTTAGGATTGTACAGGAAGCAGATGCGATTTATAGAGAAGAGATTGCTAAGGCAGGCGTGGATAAAGGACTGGGACAGTACTTTGCTGCACTTACTAATATGCGTTCGGTTGGATGCATGGGCGATGAGAGAACTTATGATTATGCAATTGCTTTGAGAGCTGTACTGACTTCAGATTTCATGACTGCGGAATCTGCAGAGCTTCCTTGGGAGGTTCTGGGAGTTGTGACAAGAAGGATTGTAAATGAAGTGAAGGGCGTGAACCGGGTGTTGTATGACTGTACGGGGAAACCGCCGGCTACGATTGAGTTTGAATAACAAACAGTTTCGGGAATCCCTAGTATTTACAAGGATTCCCGAACTTTTTTTATGCCAAGTGACACCCAAATGACACCCTGAATGTCAAATGGAGATCTTTTTATAGGTATTGGGTAGGCATTCCCCGTTTGGAGAAACAAAGTATGGTGTCAGGTGTCAGCTCCAGATAACCTTCTTTAATAATTGTTTCATATGCTGCTTCCGGATCAGGCTTTAGGGTTAACATTGTAGGTAGGTCTTGAAAAGAAATAATATTCTTTCTTTTTGTTTTGCAATCCCATACAATGACATCATCATTTTCATATGCGGTAGTGATAGCAGGTAACGAAGATTTTATTTCTGTCATCAAACTGTATAGTTGTGCTTCCATGGTACCTTGACCTGAGATAAGTCCGTTTGTATTGGCACTATGGAGACCCCGGGCAACTTCTTTATCTTTACCTGGGTATAGGTGTCCATAAGTATCCAACGTGACAGATACGTCCTTGTGACCTACACGTTTTGATATAACAATAATATTAAATCCCATTTCTATTAGAAGGCTGACATGACTATGCCGTAGATCATGCACCCTTATTACGTTCAGGTCAGCGGATGCTGCAGCTGCCTTAATTTCCTTACGGAGATATGAACCGGTGAACATGAAGAGCCGGTCTGTTGGTTTTAGCCCATACAATTTACCAGCATATTCCATAACCTCGTCATATAGAAATTCTGGAATAGGAATGCATCGCACACTATAATATTTTGGTGCTTTAATGATCTGCTCACCTCTCACAATCTGAAAGTTCTTTTTAATATCTAACTGGTGATCTGGTAAAAAGTCAGCAAGCGTCAGTGCAAGTAATTCCCCTTCTCTAATTCCACTCCAGTAAAGGATATCAAAAGCAATTCTGGCCGGAGTCTTTACAACATGAGTTCTAAAAAGCTTATATTCATCCAGTGTCCATATTTGCATTGCATCAGCTGTAGATGATCCCATGCTGCCAGCTAGCTGAGCCACATTGTTTGGCAGTCCATAATAGCGCCGGCCGTAATTTAACATAGCGGAGAGTTCGTTGTTTATGGTACGGAGATATGTATCTGAGTAACCATATTCTTCATCGTATTCTTCATAGCCTTTTTGGCGAACCCAGGTCTGCCAGTTAAGCACATCAATAGGCATAATCTGATTTATAGGTGTTTTCTTAAAAAAAGGAGCTAATTTTGTTTCAATCATATTTTCTTTTCTTACTGCCGTCGTTACTTCTATTTTTTCATTCTGAACTAAATCATCCATATATTTAATAATAAAAGCATCAAAAGGAATATCTGAAGATTTAATGAACTGGGATTTAAATGTAGATTCCCACGCATCTGCATCCTTTTTTCGTTCAAAGCCACGCTTGGTTTTTTGCTTTTTTTCGCCGGCGGCGTTCTTGTACTTGAATTTAACGGTCCATGTACCATTTTCTTCTTTATATGCTGGCATTATTCCTCTCCATTGTCAGTTGATTTTTCTATTTCTAAGGCTATTTCTTCTATTTTTAGAGTAGGCGTTTCCGGTATTCTATACTCCTCACCGTTAATGCTACCATGAAGGTTATGCTGAAGATAATTTAAAGTTTGAATTCCAGCCTGGTTAATCATTTTTCTGTAAACTTCATTTTCCGGATCAACAGACAGAATTTTTGCAGCATCATTGATAATCTGGGATGTAATTTTCATTTCATTTTGGGAAAGTTCTTTTTCTTTGAGTTTCGTACTAATCTGTCGTTCTTTTGCCATCTGACATTCTTTGATTATCAAAAAAATAAAACCTGCTATTGCAGACGCTGCAGGAAGAGCGGTTGAAAGAAACAGTTCAAAAGAACCAGTTGTTAAACGCCTTATAAAATAATTAGGAGAAGCATTGTCATCTTCAAGATCATTGGGTTCTTTTTTTAGAACAGAAGACAGTAGCTCTATGATTTCATGCAGACGGTGAAGGTCCTCATCAAGATATAATAAATTTTCATATTGTGAATATGTACGTATTCTGAGGTTATGCAATGCTTCCTTATCAATAGCAATATTAGAGGGAAGAGGAGTTAATGTGTCATCTTCACATATTTCAAGAGATTTAACTGTTGCTTGTAGATACATATATACTGATGTTGCCTTTCTAAACGCTCCCTCAACAGATATGTTTTGCTTCATAGAATATGTAGGCTCTGAATACGGATCAGTAATTTTAAAAAATGCATTTGGAGAATTATTCGTTTTTTTGTTATCATAAAGGCTATTAAAATCTATCGTATCCTCTTGCGTTTTTGTAGTTTTTTCTTTTTTGGGGGAGGTTATCTTATTATATTGCTTTAATGCTGTAAGCAACTCTTTTGACCAGTATTTTGCTAAAGATGATTTGAGATCTTTGCGTACGGCATTAAGATTTTTTTGACATTCCGTTAATACTAATAAAATATCTTCATCAAAAAATGACTTCTCATAATAATCTACAGTATCACTCATATCAAGTTCATGGCATGTTAATAGAATTCTTTCCAACTCTCTCTTTATATCACTTATCTGCATGGTATCCCCCTGGTAATTAGTATTTTAAAAGAGGGCAGCCTAAGCCACCCTTTTAGTCTATTTAATTTATCAATATTCTATTTTTAAATTGTTCTTATTTTATATACGGTCAACTTTATTGTGTCAGCTTAGGTACCACTCTAAGCTAAGGATTTTCCCTGTTTAGTTGCAGATTGTTCATTCTCTTGTTTTATCATATTTTCCATTTGAACTAGTATTGATCGCTGATTACTTCTTGATAGTTCACGAAAATACGATAACAAATCTGTTTCATCAATGGATAGATCATTATTATTACCTATCTGTTTAACTGTATTTCTTTCTTTACCAGTCAATAGATACTCTAGGCTGATATCCAAAAATTCGCAAATTGGTAAAAGTACTTCACTCGAAGGATTTCTATTTCCTTGTTTCCAACCATGCACAGTACTGGTTGCAGTTCCTAAAAAATCAGCAAGATCTTTCTGGCGTTTTCCTTGTTCATTCAGTAAAACATGCACTCGTTTACCAATACACTGATAAAGATCGATTTCATCTTTAGATAATGAAGTTGATATTTTTTCTGGTTGAATTTTAGGTTTGATAATTAATTCTTCACTAGATAATAAGTATTCTGGAGAAACCTCCAAAATGTTACAAATTTGAAGAATATACTTTGCTGGGGGATCAGTGTTTCGTTTATGCCAATTAGATATTTGACTGTACGTAACATTTAATTCTTTTTGTAAATCAGATGCACGTATTTTTTTTTCCTCCATTATGTAAAAAATACGTTCTATTATGGACATATTAAAACCTCCATTAAATACAATAAGGGCGCCAACTTAATAACGGCAGCTTAGGTACCACTCTAAGCTAAGTATTTTCCCTGTTTAGTTGCAGATTGTTCTTTTTCTTGATTTATCATATTTTCCATTTGAACTAGTATTGATCGCTGATTACTTCTTGGTAGTTCACGAAAATAAGATAACAGATCAGCCTCATCCGTGGATAGATCAGCATTATCTCCTATCTGTACAACTGTATTCTCTTCTTTACCAAGGAGTAAATAATCTGTACTGACTCCAAAATATTGCGCAAATTTAATTACTGCATCAGTGGATGGTTTTGCCTTACGCTTTTTCCATTCTGAAATTGAACTTTTAGAAAGTTCTAATTCAGTCAATATGTCACTTGCCGTTTTATTACTATTATCAACTAAATAAAGTATTCGTTCTATTATGTCAGACATAATAACCCTCCTGTCATTAGAAAATTCTAAAATAACCATTGACAAATTAGAAAGTTCTAATTATAATTACAAATGTAAAGTGAATTTGTAGTTTCGGATACAACAAATGCCGGGCCACTAACCCGGAACTCTCCAACATTATGCAACCGAGGTAGACAAGCCCTCAAAAGATTATCATTCATACCTGTGAGCCTTATTCCCCCATGAGAAGCAATAGACACGCAAGACTGATAGCGGTTGCAGTATTAAACTTTGGATTTAGGTATCGCCAAATACCTGTTTTAACTAATCCTCTTGTATGTGTTGTAGTAGCCAAACTACAAATTTATTTTACCTTACAACCTAACAAATGTAAAGGAAGTTTGCAGGAAGGAGGCGAAATTGAATGGCAGTATACACTCCTAAATGGGGTAAGGAAGTAAAGAAGGCTTTAATTGATAATGACCTTTCGGTTGCGGACCTTGCAGTTACGCTGAGTTGCTCAAGAATCTATTTAAGTAATGTGATTCATGGACGGGAATATTCCAGTGAAATTGTAACAAAAGTAAGCAGGCAGCTAAATATCCCGGAAATGGGAATGTGTGATGTCTTACGTTAAAACTATTATGTAACTAATCCAAAGGAGGTGGAAAAATGGAAGATTTCAAGGAGCAGATAGCAAAACAATTTGTTTCAAGTGAAAAAGCGTGTATCGAAGCAGAAAAAAGGAGTAAAGGTATTGATCCAGCAAAAGTCCAGATTGTTGTTCCTATGTTATTGGAAATTGCAAGTAACAACTACCTGAACCCAGCCGAATTCAATGAAGCCTTAAAAATTGCTAAAGATTTAATGGATTATTCTTTAGCCAGATTATCAGCTAATGCTTGGACAGTAACTGCATTAGAAAAAGCAAAGTTGTAATCCGTGATAAACTCTAAAATTTGACCTTCCATGGCTTGGTGTGAATCGTCATTGTTTGAATTTATGCGAGCCTGCATCTTGACAGATGCAAATGCGATAGCAATATCATGTGCCCTTTTTTCAATCTTCATATATGTTTTTCCTTTCTTAAGTACTCGGTGGTCAAACACCTGTAACTAAAGCATTGCAGAAATTGTGAAGATGAGATGAATTGCTATTAATATAATTTTAAATCAGATTGGAGTAGGAATCTATGGGAGCTAAGCCAACGAAAGCAGCCAATAGTATCTACTGTAAGTCGAGATTAGAAGCAGCGATCTTTGATGACAGACTGAGGAGCCGGGAAAAAGCGGCTGAGATGTTAGGATATGATCCTTCTACCGTTGCAAGTTGGGAGCTGGGCTCAAGTCGCCCTTCGCCTGAAGCTGTGCTAATTATGGCAGATACATATAATGCACCAAACTTATGTAATCATTTTTGTACGAATGAATGCCCTCTGGGAAAAGATATGCCGTCAGTAATAGATGGTGATCTGGATAGACTTGTTCTTCGGGCATTAGGAGCAATCAGAGATTTGAAGGAGACCAAGGAAAGTCTAATTGATATTACAGTAGATGGAATAATTGATGAAAGTGAAATGCCAATACTGGAGGAGATTATAGCTACATTTGATGAATTATCTGTAATTCATAATAGCTTAAAGATCTGGTTTATAAAAAACAGTAAGGAGGGATAAGGATGCCAAAAGGAAGAGCAACTAAGAAAAAAACTGAGCCTGGGCTTAGTAATATGGTGACACTGTCATATTACACAATTAAGGATGTGATGACTATACTTGGTTGTGGTCGTACTAAAGCATCGGAGGTCGTTCGTGCGTTGAACGATGAGCTTGAGGGAAAGGGTTATATGAGGTTTCCGCTTGGGCGGGTACCAAAACAGTATTTTGAAGAAAGATATCATTTAGTAGAAAGGAGAGAAGCTTAAGATATAACCGGCGGTGATTAACTCCAGAAAGGAGGAATACCATGAGATATTTTGAAAATCTGGATGATTTTCAGGATGGCAGTCGCCCCCCCATTATTGATTGGGTAGAATGGTTTGTCAGCAGATTGATTGCCATAGGAGCTATAATGTTGATTTTTATAATTTGTGGCACATTGGAGGTATTGTGAAAGAGGGTGAGAAATGATTACCTATTCATGTAAGTCGTGTCGGTTCCGCAATCGTTGCCCGGATCGGAGCAGGCGGTATACCTGTAAAGATTACAAAAGAAAGAATCCCCAGGAGCAGCAACTCCCAGGGATCAAAGAAACTGATAATAACTTTTCAACTCTATTATACGTAGAGAAACGGAGAAAATCAAGATGGAAAAAATGTTAGAAGCTATTTTATTGGCTGCTATGCCAGAGAAGTTGAGAGAAGAGGCGAAAGAACCAATATGCCTTATCTTTAATAAGGAAAAAGGATTAGAGGGGGAAGTTACTACAACCATTGCTGGACCGGCTTCCGGTATTTTTGCAGGTCTTTGTACCTTGCTTATTGATTCTCTAAAAGTCATGGAATCAAATGATCCTATGAGACAAAAGGAAATTCTGGACTCTATTTATGAAATAGTAAGTATTGAACTGGGATTAAAATAGGAGGTTTAAAGATGGCTTATTCTAATGAATGTCCTTATTGTGGAGCCAACCTGGATCCAGGAGAGCATTGTAGCTGTATTGAGGAAAAGGCAGAGGAAGAACAGACTTCTGTTGTTGGGATTACATATCATACTCAGGAGAAGCAAAATGTCTGTTAAGAAGATGGTTCTTAGCAGTAGAGAAGAGTGGTTGCAGGCCAGAAAAAATCACATTGGTGGATCTGACGCCAGCGCCTGTGTAGGCATGAATCCTTACAAGTCCAATGTGGAACTATGGGAAGAAAAGTCAGGATTACGTCAGCCAGAGGATATCTCAAAAAATGACTATGTTATTTATGGAAATAAAGCAGAAGAGTGCTTAAGAGCGCTGTTTTCTCTTGATTTTCCCCAATATCAGGTTATCTACGATGATAATAATATGTTCCTAAACTCTGACTTTCCTTGGTTACATGCTTCCCTTGATGGAGAATTGATTGATCAGTTTGGCAGACATGGAATTTTAGAGATTAAGACAAGCAATCTCCTTCAGTCTCTGCAAAGGGAAAAGTGGAAGGATAGAATACCTGATAATTATTTTTGTCAGGTTCTCCACTATCTGGCTGTGACAGGTTATGAATTTGCTGTGTTAAAAGCCCAGCTAAAAAGTGAATGGGGCGGAGAACTAAGTATTATAACAAAGCATTATTTCATTGATAGAAAGGACGTGGAGGAAGATATTGAGTATTTGGTTGATGCTGAAAAACGATTCTGGAATTGTGTGGAAACGGGACGGCGTCCAGATCTTATTCTTCCAGCGATATAAGGTGGTCACATGGAATTAAAAATATATAATCCACAGGAAAACAGCTTCCTGCAAAAGATTGAATGGAACTTTGAGGATTTGAAAAAAGAAATTGCTGTGTCGGCTCAGGAATATGAATCCTCAGTTTATACGGATGACACGATAAAGGCTGCAAAAGCAGATCGGGCAAAGCTTAATAAATTTGTAGATGCACTGAATAACAAGAGGACGGAGGTCCGAAAGGCACTTCTAAAACCAGATGAACAGTTCGGACTGGAAATTAAAGAACTGACTGGGATTGTTCAAAAGGCAATTAATAACATTGATACCCAGGTGAAAGGCTATGAAGAACGCCAGAGAAAGGAAAAAACAGCAAAGGTCCAGGAGTTTTACGAAGAGAATATCCATGATCTTTCCTCTATTCTACCTTTTGATCGAGTTTTTAAGCCAGAGTATGCCAATGCCTCTACAACCATGAAATCGATTAAAGAGGATATACTGGCTCTGATCCAGAAGGTTGATGAAGGCCTGGCTATTATCAATGAAGTTGATAGTAAGTTTGCAGGAGATATGAAAGAAGTGTTTATTCGGACTTATGACATAGGGGCAGCTATGGCCGAAAGGAATCGCTTGGAAACTGCAGAAGAGAAACGCAAAGCTTATGAGGAAGAACAGGCTCGTAAAAAGGCAGAACGAGAAGCTGCCATGCAGGCTCAGACAAGCAGGGTAATTACCGTCGGTAAAGTGCCGGTAACTTCTACGCGTCCAATACAGACTCAGCATGTAGCACAGCCTACGCCTGCTGTGGAAAGCATAGAAGATCCTGTACATATTCTGGACTTCCGTGTCCATGCAACAAAAAAACAACTGGATAAGTTAAAGGATTTCTTGAATTCAAATAGTATCCGGTTTGAACCGGTACCGAAAGGAGTGTAGTCTCAATGGCAGTTAATAACAGTCTTGCTAAACAACAGAATAGAAAAATGGATTTTGGTATGTATTTGACTCAAGATGCCGCGAAGCAGCAGATTAACAAACTCTTGGGAGGGCAGGCAGGAACCCGTTTCATTTCCAGTATTGTATCTGCGGTTCAAGCAAATCCAGCACTGCAGGAATGTACCAACACTTCTATATTGAGTGCAGCGTTGCAGGGAGAAGCATTAAAGCTTTCTCCTTCCCCACAGCTGGGACAGTTTTATATGGTCCCATTTAATAATAAAAAGAAAGAGGTCAAGGAAGCTCAGTTTCAGCTGGGATATAAGGGATATATCCAGCTTGCAAAAAGAAGCGGGGTTTATAAAAAACTCCATGTCATTTCAATCAAGGAAGGGGAATTGATTTCTTATGATCCACTGGAAGAGGAGTTGAAAGTATCCTTAATTGAAGATGATCTCTTAAGAGAAGCAGCACCTACCATCGGATATTATGCCATGTTCCGGGAGCATAACGGTTATGAGCATAGTATGTACTGGTCTAAAAAGAAGATGATGTCTCATGCAGACAAATTTTCATCGGCATTCAATGCAAAGGATCTGGAGCGATTAGAGAGAGGGGAAATACCGGACAAGGATTTATGGAAGTATTCATCCTTCTGGTATAAGGATTTCGACGCAATGGCTCACAAGACCATGCTAAGACAGTTGATCTCAAAATGGGGAACTATGAGTATTGAAATGGTTCAGGCCATAGATGCCGATATGGCAGTGATCCGTGAGGATGGTACCGCAGATTATGTAGAGGTGGAAGAAGCTGCCAAAGATAATGTGGTTGCAGAGCAGGAAGCAGAACAAGAGCAACCGGTTCAGGAATCGCCGGAAAGCCCGGAAACGAGTGTGGAAGATGATTTCTTTAATCAATAAAATCCAGTAGAAAGGAGGAAATACAAGTGGGAATCAGCCTTGATAGTATGGGGTGTGGAGCATTGCTCGAAAGAGCCAATCTCGCCCTGGCCCAAGTAGCAAGAAATATCATGGATCCAAATACAGATCCGGAAAAGGCCCGTAAGGTTACAATTACCCTTACATTTAAACCTGACAAAAGTCGAAGACATGTAAAAACTTCTCTGGGAGTTAATGTCTCCTTAGCCCCACCTTTGGCAGATGAGACAATGATGCTGATAGGACAGGACTTAAAGACAGGACGGATTGAAATGAATGAGTATGGGAGCAATCAGCAGCCTGTACGGGTTGCTGGGGAATCTTATCCGGTTGCAACAGAAGAAATACCACCTCAGCCCAGAAACTTCGATTCAGAGACCGGAGAGATTATAGAGACGTCGCAGTATCAAAAACCTATTAATTTAAGAGAAGCAAATTAGAGAAGGAGATCCGTAACATGGACAATTTAAAAGAAGCATTACAGTACATTGCAGGGCTTGGAGTTGATGCAGAAAAAACAGAAGTACTTGATATCAATGGGAAAACCTATGCTACTAAGTCATTGACGCGGTATGACAAGATGCCAAAGGCGGACAGGATCAAAGCATCCACCCTCACATCTATGGTGGATTATATTTACCAGTGTAATAATGAATTCCCTGGCAGCATGATTATACATATTGCAAGTCCCACTAAGGTGTACCTAATGTCAGCTCTTGATAAGGAAAGGGAGCGAGAGATACTGTTTGAAGTAAATGCAGAGATCTCAGAATTCCGTTTTGATCAGTGGTACGATCAGGAACATATGATGATTGATTTACAGGCTAACTTCCAGAAGAATGAGGATCTTGAGTTGGTTTTAAAAGCAGTTGGAAATATCGTGAAGAAGAATGGCGAGACTTACTCCGATGATGGCTGCTCCCAGGTTGCAACTATGAGCACGGGAATTGCAACAAAAGCAGATGTGATTGTACCCAATCCAGTAGAGCTGATCCCATATCGCACATTCCAGGAAGTGGGTCAGCCGGCAAGTAAGTTTGTATTCCGGATCGGAGACAAAGAGGTTCCAGCCTTTAAGATTGTAGAAGCAGAGGGTGGAATCTGGAAGAACGAAGCCATTTCAAATATCAAGGCTTTCCTTATGGAGAACCTCTCCAATATGGAAACTGAAATAAGAAGTAACATTACTGTAATAGGTTAATATTTTTTCCTTAGTGGTTTTATATGTCACGAATCTAAGACCAACTGTTTTACCTCCGCTGCCTGTCAGTGGGTGGCGGGGGATTTTAGTGGAAGTAGGTGAACCACACCATGTCAAGACCTCAGAAAGAGGGTATCGACTACTTTCCATTTGATATAGACTTTTTTTCCGACCCTAAAATAAAAATCCTGAAGGCCCGGTATGGGGTAGATGGCATTGCAATCTATTTGTATCTACTGTGTGAGATTTACCGATCAGGATATTATATTCGATTTAATGATGATTCTCAGTATATCATATCGGACGATTTAAAAATGAGTCCAGATAAGGTGATGCAGGTCTTGAAATTCTTGCTGGAACGGTCACTGTTTGATAATAAACTTTTCCAGTCGGACGCTGTCTTGACCTCAACCGGAATACAGAAGAGATTCCAGCTAGCTGTTAAAGAACGAGCTAAAAAGAATCCTATTCAAATAGAGGGTTTCTGGATTCTTCCAGAAGAAAAAACAGAACCCTTTATTAAAGTGAACTCATTTTTAAATAAATCAGGGAATAACAAGGATTTTTCCGGGAAAAACTCGGATAGTTCCCGGGAAGTATCCCTAAAGGAAAGTAAAGTAAAGGAAAGTAAAGTAAAGGAAATAAAAAGAAGTGTTTTTGTTCCTGAAGAGGATCTTAATAAGGCCATTTTGCGGTTTATGGATTATAGAGAGGAATTAAAAAAACCGTTGACCGATGATGCAATTACTTTATTAATTAAAGAATTACAGGATATAGGAAAGACCACAAACGAGCGTATTGCTATTTTAAATAGATCAATTATGAACGGATGGACGGGAATTTTTCCTTTGAACAATATTGAAAAGGATTCAGCTCCATCTAATAAAAAAAACCAATTCCAGAACTTCCCTCAAAGGGATACTGATTATGATGCCATTGTAAATGAACAGTTTCTGGAAATGTAAAGGAGGAGTGACCATGGAAGAGTTGGAGACCGTAGTCCAAAATAATGCAGAAATAAAATCAGAGCCTTCACGTTGGTATGAAGGTCATATCAGTCTGGAGGACGCAAAGACATTTATTAAAAGCAATATTACTACGGCAGCCCGTTCTTTTATTGCCATTGGATTTTATTTGAAATGTGTCAGAGACCGGAATCTGTTTGAAGAAGATAATTATCAAGATGTATGGGATTTTGCCAAATCAGAATATGGTATAAGCAAAAGCACAGCTAGCCGTTATATGTCCATGAATGATCGTTTCTCTGAGAACGGAAACAGTCCCAACATAAAAACGGAATACAAATCATTTGGAAAAAGTCAGCTGCAGGAAATGCTATATCTGGAAGATGAGCAGTTGGAACAGGTCAAGCCTGAGGATAGAGTGGAAGATATCCGGAATTTACGAAGACCCAAGGAGATTCCATACATAGAGCTACCAGGGCAGATGGATTTTGAAATAGACTTTCCTGATATTTTGCCTTCCGATCAGATTGAGAAGCCGGTTATGATACAAAAACAGACCTTTGAAATAAATGTGGTGGATATGTTGTCTGGTGAGGAGCAGGAGAGCGTTGCGATATCGCAACAGGATGCGGATGTTAATAGTCAGGACTTTGAGGATAAACGAAGAGAAGAATGGTTGATCCGATGTGATGTCCTTAGAAAAATGTGCAATGCTCTTTGCGATATGCATTCCTATGGTCTGGAAAAAGATAATTACAGTATGACAGCAATTCAAAGAATATCAAGCGGATCCTATGGTTTTGGATTTGGCGATGACGGATCTGATCATTCAGAATATAACGTTGAATATAAGGAACCCAGGTACTACGTAGAGGAATTTGATGGAATTGGAAACTGGGTATTTGAATCAGGTGAGATCGATCAGCAAATCTGGAATTTTAATGGCCGTGAATGGCATAATGCACATCCGGATCAGCAGAAATTGGAAACCTCCCAGCTCGAAGATAAAGGATTTTATAATCCAGATGATGAAAAGAAAGTAGATGAATCTAACCCTGAAAATGTTATTGAACAACCAGGAAGTGTACCGGAAGAGGACGAAACTGTACCTGTTTCTTCTGAAAACGTAATTGATGGAGAATATGAGGAAGTTCCGTCAGAACCGATAAAGCAGGAACAGCCAGATCTTCCTATACTGAAGAACAATGAACAGCGCGCCGCTTTCATAGATGCCTATAAGACGTGGCCAATATGGATCGAGACCAAAGAAACAGGGGAAAGGTACTACCGGTATGATTTATCGGAAAAGGCTGCCATTGTGGTAAAGGTATACTGGAAGCACTCATGGGAGAGTTATAAGGAATCTAAGAATTATGAATACGGAGCAGAGCACTACTACCTTATGGGAGTGATGTCAGAATGGCATAACGGTAAAAATGCTTACGTGGAAGATGAGTCCAGGACATTTTATGAGTGTGGCACAAACCGATCTGCCCTAGTGGAATATTTGAAAGAATTTCAGAAAAAGCAATAGCGACAGGGTTGGAGGTGATTAACTTGGGGATAGGAAGAAGTTGGACTGCGGAGGAAGAATCCTACTTGGAAGATAAGTGGGGAACTATATCCATAAAGGGCATCGCAAAGAGTTTGAACCGGTCAGAGAATGCCGTTATTGTGAGAAGCCAGAGAATGGGATTGGGATCATTTTTATCATCAGGAGATTATATTACATGGAACCAACTGCAGATTGCTCTTGGAATGGGACTATCTGGAAGTGGATACAAAATGATTTCCTGGGTACAGAACAGAGATTTCCCCTTACACACAAAGCGGATCAGGAACAATTCCTTCAAGGTTGTCTTTTTGGATGAGTTTTGGATCTGGGCTGAGAAAAATAAGGCGTTCTTAGATTTTTCCCGGTTTGAACCCTATGCTCTCGGAGAAGAGCCTGCTTGGGTACAAGAAAAACGCCGGCAAGATTATTCAGATCGGCTTCAAATCAAAAACGCTCCATGGACATCACATGAAGACGAAAAGCTGATCCGGCTTGTTAGAAAGCAGCGGTATGGATTTCGGGAACTATCCCAGATGATGAAGAGAACCGAAGGAGCAATACAACGCCGTCTTACAGATTTGGGAATTAAGGACCGTCCGGTAAAAGCTGACAATCATACCAACTGGACTAATGAAGAGTTTTCTTTACTGGGGCAGATGATTATTGCAGGGAAAAAGTATGAACAGATGGCTGAAGTTATTGGCAAGTCGGTAAAAGCTATTCGTGGGAGGGTTTATCAGATGTATATTACCGAAAATTTGGACAAGATACGGGAAATGATCGGATCTGGCCCATGGGGATCTGGCAGACCGGAACGAAAGATTAAACAATATCTTCTCATGAACCTGGAAGAGAAAGCACAGACCAAGGAACTTATGACCAGACTGGCAGCTATCATTCGGAATCAGTATAAGCAAAACTTTGATGATTGCGATTATTGGCAGAAAGACCTATGTCAGCACTGGGAGGGCTTCTGCATGGCGAGTGAAACGGATTGTGACAGCTGCGTGAATTTCCAACGGATTAGGCTCCAGTATTGTAAACGCTGCGGAAAAGAGTTTTTGGAGCGGAAGGAAAATCTGTATTGTAAAGACTGTAGGGCTGCCAGAAAGAAACAGTATCTCAAGAAATTGGCAGTACTTGATAGATAAAATCCCCTGAATAAGGGAGGTGCCGGTAAGATCGGGGGAATCCTACCGGCGGAAGTATGAAAAAAAGTATTTATATTAAAAGGTTGTTTGCCTCTTTACAAGTATTAATATACCGGAGAATTGTGACGGGAGTTTGATGGTTCTGTGAAGATTTTGTGAGAGAAAGTTGTACATTGAAAACTTTATATTGATAGTTAGTAAGTATGGTGGTATTCTACTATTGAAGGTTATTCATCTAAAGTGGGGGTTATGCAGTTAAACACCAGACATGCCTTGTATATTTGATACGTCTCGAAACTAATAACAGTCTAAACAAAGTTTAGGAACAAAGGTTGTATAGAATGGAGGGTATTTATGTCAGATTGGGCAGGAGCCAATTCTTATAAAGATAAGAATATTTTAGAAACTTGTGATTATTGTGGTTGTGTATTTCGAATGGAAAACCAATTGCAGGATGGTCACAACGAATATGAAGAATACTATTGTCCGGAGTGCCGAAAAGAGTATAGAATTAGGGCAAGTCTTTCCCCAAGAGTGACTTTGGTTACTAAAAGAATAGACGGAAAATCAGACCATTATAACAACAATAGATAAGCTCATTTCAAACCTTGAAATACTATTCCACACGTTTAGTTAAAAATTTGTAATTTTTATACTTGTATTTCTAGCATAATCCGAAACAAAAAAATAATTTTGAAAAGAAAACTACTAACTATCAATATAAAGTTGGTAGTTTTTTTATTGTCAAAAAGAGAGAAGTTAAAATGGCTATTTGAATTAGGATTTAAAAGAAAAATTGTTCCTTGATAATTGAATATTGCTAGTTGGGGTGGTAAAATAGATTATTAAATAGACAAAGAGGTGACTATATGAAGGAATATTTTATAAATTCATGGAATGAGTTTATGAGTGCTGTTTTAGAAATTTCCTTTGAGAATAAGGGATTTTGTTGGTATAGAGGACATAGAGAGACAGGTTGGAAATTATTACCTTCTGTAAAAAGAGATCCTTTTAATCAAGGAGAAAATGAACAATATTTAGCTAATAATTTTTATATTGATGCAAGTCGTAGAATAAGAGATAAGCCTAATAATAAAGCTGGATGGATTTCTCTCATGCAACACTATGGATTACCAACTAGGCTTTTAGATTGGTCAGAATCACCATTAATAGCACTATTTTTTGCTCTAGAAAATCAGGAAGGTTATTCTGAAAAAGATGCGATTGTATGGTCTTTAAATCCTGAAAAGTTAAATATCAACATGGATAACGATAAATACCTATATCCAATGGATAGTTATACAGTTCAAAAATATATTGAGCCTGCTTTTTCAAAATGTACTGAACCCGATAATGTTATAGCTTGCTTCCCGGTAGAAAATGATTTGAGAATGTATGTTCAACAATCAGCATTTACAATTCATTCATCGAATTTACCACTTGAGGAATTTAAGTGTTCAGTTGATTTTTTAAATAAAATTGTAATTTCGTCAAAAATAAAAAAAGAATTTAAATTACAACTTGAGATATGCGGATTCAAATTAAGTAACATATATCCAGATGTGGAGCATATCTCAAAAGAATTAAAAAATAATTTTTAAATACTAACCAACTATCAATATTCGGTAGTTGGTTTTTTATTACCCAAAAGGAGGAATATATTGAGAAAATCATCAAAAGACTGCAGAGCAGATAGAGCTAGCGTGAACAGTCGTATACAGGCCGAGGCGGATGAAGCTATAAAGGCGCCGCCGGTAATGAGCTTCAGCGCAACAAATCCACCCTACGCATATACAAGCTCATGCCCGGATCCAAAGCGCAGGACTGGCCCAGCTTTTGCGGAATTACGGAGGAAGAAGGTGCAGCATGAGGCTTGAAGAAAAACAGATAGTCACTGTCCAGATTTATCCAGGTAGGAAGTTTGGGACCATGATCGGCAGCAATGACGGTCTGATCGGGATACAGCTTAACAATGGTGATTACATAGACGTACCCCAGGAGAGGGTGAGGATTGTGTCGGTAGAGGTGGAAAATGAAAAAGACGAAAATAGAATACAGTAACAAGAAATGTCAATGTTGTGGAAAGTTATATCCTCCCAAGACAGATCAGAAAAGATGTACTTGTAAGCAAGCTGGGTGGTTACTTGATTGGGGAACATGGCATGAGCCGAAAATATTAGGCGTGAATCCAACAAATATACAACCGCCTGAAAAAAGTTGATGGAGGAAATTTATTATATGAATCGGTCAAAAGTTGAATGGTGTGATCATGAATGGAACCCAATAACCGGATGCTCTGACAAGTGCATCAAATGTACTTATACCAAGTTCATACGTGGCTTTGGTGGTGCTGATAGCAGATTTAATCTTTCAAAAACTCATATGTATAAGCAGGAAGGTGAGCTTTGCGTTTTAGAATCTGAATTCACCTCAGAAACAGGGTATAAAAGCGATTATCCATTTGGTATGTTGCCAACGTACCATCGATATAGATTAGGGCGTTTGGGTACCCTTAGTACCGGAAAGAATGTGCTTTGCGGTTCCATTGGTGAAATGTTTGGATATGAATCTTGGTGCTATAAAGAGATATTCGATGCTTGTAGATTGTATTCTCAAAACAACTATCTCTTCCTTTCATCAGAAATTGGATATAGTAAGCTGCTGCATACTTTGCCTGCGGAAGATAATATGTGGTACGGAAGTGTGATTTATAAAAAAGAAGACCCGGTATTTGCAAAAGAGGGATACCATTGCTTTCTTTACATTAACCCGAAAGAAGAGCTGGCTATGAATTTATTAGAATTAGATGTTCGGGTGGAATGGGTGGTTGTAGGTACCGGTGGCTGCAGGTATGGAAATAAAAAACAGATGCCTGAAAAGGAATGGATTGACAATATTATTAAATATACAGAAAGATTGAGCATCCCAATATTTATAGAATCTGCTATATGTCTGAAGTATCAGCTTCCACCTAGAAGAGAGTACCCGGATCAGTTGATGTGGAGTTCTGGCCGTCGGTATTTTGGGGAACTCAAGGAGAAAATGGTCGGTGTATGTGGAAAATGCAAACGAGAAGAATTAAAGCAGAATATGGTAGCTATATGTGGTCGAGTTCAGAGAGGGAAACAGCCACAACAAATGGGATATCTTTGTAAGGAATGCTTGGAGAAGGTATGTGAGAAATACGATTTCAAAAATATTATAGGAGGTACCGCTAATGAGTAAAAGAAGCTGCAGGAGAACCGAAGATGCAAAAATGATTCATGAGAAGGCGGTCAGGATGCGAAAAATGACTGATGAGCAACTTGTTCATTATGTGGAGGATCGCATCGCAAAAGCGGAGAGCGAAGGATATAACCGAATAAAAAAAGATGCCAGTGGTGATCTGGATAATTCTACAGTGAAATATTTTTTAGATGGATTTAGACAGGTTCCTGGAGTAGGGAAAATTACATATAAGCGCCTGGTTGAGTATGCAAAAGAAAATGGGTATATTCCTGAAGAACGATGTTGAAAGTTAATCTATAAATTAAAAGAGGGTGCTTTCGCTCCCCTCCCTAACCAATATTATTGTAGCAGAGATGCATTTTAATAGCAAGGAGGAGTGTAAAGCATGGATCAAAAGATTTTTATGATTAACGAGTTGGAGTTTGAACGAATGATGAAAGAGGCAGCAAAAATTGGGGCCACTACCGCGATAGAGAAATTAGGAGAAGAAAAGGCAAGGTATAAAAGAGAACTTGGAAAGAAGAAATTGCATAATACTGAGTTGTTAATGAGAAATTATCGGGTATTAAAGGTTCATACCGATAATTCCGTTTTTGATGCTGCTCATCTAAATGAATCCGCAGCGGATATCCTAATTAATATGATGTCTCTAAAAGATGATGGAATGGTAGTTGAAAGTATTAAACGATCAGCAGAACGGACTGCTATTATGATGGCGCATATAGATGCAATGTTGGACTTATTTAAGCGATTGTGCGAGAGGTCCTGCAACGAACTACAAATGCGAAAATATGATGTATTATATCAACTTTATATTGCAGGAACTAACATGACCGTTAAACAGTTAGCGGAGCATTACAATATATCCAAAGAAAGTGTTTATGCGGATAAAAACTCTGCGATAAAGCAATTATCGGCTCTTCTGTTTGGAATTGATGCATTGAAATGAGGTTGTTATGTATGAAGTTGCAAGATTATTAGATTTTGTACCAGGACCAGAAGGTACCGAGCTGAAATTATTAGTACCAAGGGTTAACCTAATGGAACCTATAATCACTAAGGAGATTACTGAATGTGGGATCTGGCTTGATGATGGTCGACAAATAAGTGCAGCACAACGGAAAAAAATATATGCAATGTTCAATGATATTTCTGAATGGACCGGATACAGTCCAAAGGAAACTCATGAGGTAATGAAGTATGAATACATAAAGTGTATTGGCTGTACTGAGTTTTCGCTAAGTGACTGCAGTATGGATTTTGCACGTGATTTTATTAGCTTTCTTCTGGATTATGCATTAGCTCATGGTATGTGGTTATCAGATCATGGAATAGATCGAACTGATGATATAGATAGGTATTTGTATTCCTGCCTGAAGCACAAGCGCTGCTGCGTATGTGGTAGGGCAGGAGAAACCCACCATGAGGACGCTATAGGCATGGGAAATAATCGAAAGAAAGTTGATGATTCGAAACACAAAAAAATATGTTTATGTAGAAAAGAGCATACTGAAGCACATACGATTGGTATGGCTACCTTTTCAAAAAAATACAAGGTATATGGAATCCTGTTTAATGAGTAAAAATGGTTGCTAATGCTATCTTATGTCCATTGAGTTAAATTTGATAGATCGTATGTTTATACAAGTAAATCCGTTATGGAATTAGGTTTAGCAATAGGGAAAAATGACGAATGTTATCGTTTTCGGTCATAAACTAAGGGTAAAATTTTTTGTTAACACCGTTTATCCGATATAGCATGTAAGAATGTACATTTACATTCAACAAAATATAGTTATTGATCTAAACATACATTGACATTGCAAGATTAGTAATGTTAAAATGTAGAAAAATATAGGGGGGATGAAGAAATGATTAAGTATTTTACGGTATATGGTCTATTTGGAAAGTTTAAAAATGAAATAGTTTTTAATGAAAAAGAAAAAATCACTTTATTAATTGGACCAAATGGATGTGGAAAAACTACTACATTAAAAATACTAAAATGTGTTTTTATGGATACTCTAAAAGAATTATGGAGATTTGACTTTGAGAAAATTGAAATAGGGATTGAAAATTCAATCATCAGGATTGAGACAGATAAGGAGTATCCCTATTTACAAAAAAAAATGAATAGAAACAACAAGACCTTCTCGATTCATGGCGTATTTAAAATTTTTTTGAATGATAAACCTATGGAATATGTATATTCTAGAAATACAGATAAGTATTTAGAAAGAAATTATATAAAAAATCATTACTATGAAGATGAGATTAGTGAAATTACGAAATTTAATCCATATATTGAAAGGAGTATAATAAAGGAAGAATATAATGATACTTCTGCAGCAATTGAGTTGAATTTTCCTGAAGAAATAAAAGTACTATTAGAAAAAGTTAAAATCGATTTTGTTTCAACTAATAGATTACTAAAGATGGATATAGACGAAAATATTCCTTTACGTGAATTGAGAAATCGTTTTCGCTATGAAAATATGGTTGAAGTATATTCAAATGAATTAGTTAAAATGATTAAAGATACATTATCTGAATATGCTAATATATCACAAAAATTAGATGAAGCTTTTCCGGGAAAAATATTTGAAGCTTTAAAAAATAATATATATTATGATGAAGATAAAGAATTAGTAGAAAAAAAAATTGAGGAAATTAATACTCTAAGAGAAAAACATATTAAAACGGGTATACTTGAGAGCAATGAAACTACAAAATACATTACAGATAGTATTGATACTGTTGATTCTAAAACATTGCCTATATTAAAGGTTTATTATAAAGATACAGAAGAAAAATTAAAATCTCTCAATGATTTGTCTGACCGTATTTTATTGTTTATTGATTTGGTAAATAGAAAATTAATGTATGGTAAGCAGCTTATTATAACAAAAGAAAAAGGAATTCAAATAACAGATGAAAAAGGAATACAAATAACAGAAGAAAAAGGAATACAAATAACAAAAGAAAAAGGAATTCAAATAACAGATAGAAAGAAGATAATAGAACTTTCCCAATTATCCTCTGGAGAGCAACAAGAGATAGTTTTACTGTATCGGCTTATATTTTCGTCAAATGAAAATCAGTTAATCTTAATTGACGAACCTGAAATTTCATTGCATGTAGCATGGCAGAGACAATTTGTTGATGACTTAAAGAAGATTATTGAATTAAATAAAATGAATATATTAATTGCTACACACTCACCTCAGATATTAAATGATTATTGGAATCTAACAGTAAAATTGGGTGAGGTAGAATAGCATGTTTGAACAAGAGATGAAACAGAGTCCTGTAGAATTAGCAGATGAAATCGGAATGATGTTATGTGGATTAGAAGATAAATTTATTCTTGTAGAAGGAGATTCTGATAAACGATTTTGGAATACATTACAAATTAGTAATAAAAAAAAGTATCGAATATACCTTGGTGCTAAAATAGATTCTAATAGTAACAAAGATTACGTAATTAATGTGCTAAAGTTATTATATGAAAGAAATATAGAAGCTAACATTATCGGAATTGTAGATGCGGATTATGATTTTTTAGATGATATAAATGTCTCACTTAAAAGCTTATATTATTATAAATATAAAGACTTAGAGTTGACTCTGTTAAAGAGTCCTTCTTTGGATATAGTAAATGAATTGGTCTCATCAAATAAAAAAAGGAAGCCAACTTATGAATTATTAGAATTAATTCTTACAAAAACATATCCTCTAGGAATTCTAAGACTTGTTAATGAGAAGTATAATTATAACTTTGATTTTAAAGATATTAAATTTAAAAAGCTGTATGAAAAAACAGAGGAAGATTTTTTGAAATATTTTTGTGATTATACTAAACTACCTTTTGATGAGAGAAGTATCTTAATTGAAAGATATAAATATATTAAAAATAAAAATTACAGAAAGGAATATATTTGTAACGGCCATGATGCATTAGAAATATTTAGTTTATTATTGAAACAAGAGATAGCTAATGAAAGTCATTGTGAGCATAATGGAGGTATACTATGTGAAATGTTAATGTCATCATACCATCATATCCAATCATTAGAAAGTCATATCGATATAGAGTCATTCGATAATATAGTTATTTCATCAATAAAAACTAAAGAATTGAATATATTAATGACTTAATAAAAAGATTATTTATAAAACATGATTAATATAGTTAATAGTGCTGAGTGCAAAATTAATTGATTACCAAATAAAGATTGTAAACTTACAATGATTTTAAGCAAATCTAACCCTTTAGATAAATCGATTATTCTGGAATTAGGATGTACTGTAAAATATTTAAAACAAGAGTTGCTATATTATAAATAATTTCATTTTAATTGAGAAAGTACTGTCCCGACGCTCGCATCCGTCAAAGACAGTATTAACCCCTTCCCAAAGGTTCGTTGTCGGGGTGGGGATAACAGCAGAGAAAGTCCAGGGTATCCGCCCTGGATTTTCTTGTCTTATTGTATCTCAATATTCCTCCCTGGTTGCCCGGTGCTGCTCTGACCAAGAATTTGATTGAGCTGCACTCTTTAACTTGTATTATTTTCCATTTATAATATAATAGATACAGAATTATTCATTTATTAATATGGTGGCATAGCTTAATATAATTGTAATAATGGGAAGTTAGAGCATCAAGAGATGCGCTGGGGGATAAATGTATGTACGAACAAGAATTTCAAAGAATTGTAGACGCCTCAAGAAACCATTCCTTAACATTTTTTGTTGGCGCAGGTGTTTCGGCTCTATCCGGAGCTCCCTCCTGGAAAAAGTTAATCCAAGAAATTTGCTATAGGCTAAAACGTCCTATAAAAGAGGCGTATTCGTCAGATGAAAATTTGCAAATTCCTCAGATGTACTACTACTCTATTGAGAAAGATGATGATACGTATTATAGCTTTATCGAAGAGCTACTTACCACTAATAACCTCCTACCAAATGAAGTTCACAAAGAATTGTTGAACTTCAATCCAAGCTCTTTTATAACAACAAACTTTGATAGCCTTATTGAGGAAGCTGCTATCCAATATTGTCAAAGCTTTAAGGTAGTTGCATGTGACGATGAAGTCTCAAGCATTAACGGCGACAGATATATATTGAAACTTCATGGTGACTTAAAGCATAAAAACATTGTATTTAAGGAAGAAGACTACCTAAATTATAGTGAGAATTTCAAATTAACTGAGACTCTGCTCAAGTCCATTTTTTCAACAAATACAGTTGTTTTTATTGGATATGGTTTAAATGATTACAACATAAAGTTGATTCTCAATTGGGCAAAAACGCTATTAAAAGACCATTTTAATAAGCCTATCTTCATTTATACTGGTGAAACTCCATTAAGTACCGAAGAACTCTTATATCAAAAATCAAAAGGATTATGCGTGATTGAATGTGAAAAAATAGTTAAGCACTCCACTGATTATTTTACAAGATATATGTCTGTTCTAATGGCAATAAAAAAATCATCGGATTTATCTATCGATGGAAAAACAGAACAAGAGGCCTTTGGCATCCTATATGAACTATTAGAACCTCTTGATAGATTGAATACTTTAAGAATCAGAGATGTTTATTCTAAATTAAAGCCTTATATAAGAATAAATGATGACGGAACAATTTTGACTTCCCCTAGCGAAAGTATTCTGATTCAATACTTTTTTAAAATAAATATGATCTCCGTCGAAGAATATGAATCAATCCCTAAAGCTATACAAGAAAAGTATCAAGTTATTTTAAGAGTGTTTAGTAAAGCACAAATTGATAAAGTTGATATAGAACATAAGAGACACTTCTTTGCCAACAAGGAAGTTTACTTTGCTGATCCAAATTGTATAGGTTTTAATTATGAAAATATGTTTGCTTTTGCGTCAAAAAAGTATACTACAATTCGTGATAATTACAAAAAGGGATTCTATCTTGCACGCTTAAAACAATATGACAAAGCATTCTATATGTTTGCTCAAATTGCTAATCAAGCATTTAAATCTAAGGATTACCTATTTTATTATCTTGCAGAAGTCAACTGTATCAATCTTCGTATAATTCTACGAAATGTAAATCAGTATTACAACTGTTATGACATCGAAAAAATTGATGCGACAGCTCCAAATACTGATGACATCGAGCATTTGTTTGAAAAACTGCCAATTGAGTTTCAGAACCAATACATCAGCTTCAAAGATATACATTCAACAAATCTATTATACCAATATTCTTATGAGGCTTTTGCTGATGGTCAAAAGCTTCGGAATGCAATAGAGTCAAATTCAATAGAGTATGGTTTTACAAGCAGTGCAAAAGCAATGTGTAGAATTAATGACTATTTACATTTCTTACTGGGTAATGGTATTGTTGTTGATCTTTTTGCTGAATTTAAAAATACTATTAATAACTTGATGTCTCTGCTTGTCTATAAGTATTCTGTGCAAGGTAAAAAAAATCTGCAAGATGAATTTTTCCTCGGCTCTACGCAAGAGGAGGTATATTTTGATGAAATAGATTTTTATTGTTTTGTTGAATGCTTTAGTAGCAATGAATTAATTCAGTTATTTAGTAAGCATAAAGTGAAAACAATCACATTTCAAAAAATTGATTTGGTTGAAAATGCAATAAATAATATGCTGAAATATTATGAACAGCTAATAAAAAAGAACGCAAGTTTTACAGAAATTATAAATTTACAAAGGCAAATAAAGTCATGTTTAGCTTTGCTGCGATATGTAGATATATCGCAGTCATTAGTTGAAACATTATGTCGGTTTCTTTTTAAATATGAATTCCGTGAAATACTGATCAATGATAAAATTTCATTTCTTTATTATCAATTATTATGCAAAGAAATGTATAGTGATGTAACCTCGAAAATAATTGAGGACAAGTTGCTTTTTTATATAGATTCTCAAATAAGGGCAATTGAGTCTTCAGAAAAATTTAATGAACCCTTGTCTAATAGTGGCCTTACCTATAGCAATTTGATCCACTACGTTGCTCCTAAAAATGAGCAATATCATTCACGTAGGGTAGCCATCCGAGTTTTGTATATTATTAAAAACAATATGACTGACATGGTTCCACATGTCTTAAAGGATTATTGGAACCATATCTCACCATATTCTCGATACAAAGTTACTACTTGGGTAAAGGAGAAATTAACATATTCTTTTAACTTTGATATGTTCACATTGCTAATTGAATGCAACGTAAAAATTGATAAAAAATTAATTGAATCCCTTATAGGATACTTACGGGATATAATTCAGAAAGAATCTATAGAATCAAAAAAAACAGAGATTTTTACACACTCCGAAAGAGATCTCTATAGGGAATTGAAACTGGTTGGATATTGGTGTTTGATAAAAAAACTTCGTAAAGATGATTTTAAAGCCTTTGTAGGTGTTAACGATTTTTTTGACTTCTTTTACCAATACGAAAAATTTGATTTTACTAAATTTGATGTATCGTGGCTTCTAAATCTTAATTTGCAAGCACTGAAAGCAATTGCAAATAACAAACTTGTTAAAGAAAAAATCAGATTTTCTATTGTGCATGTTTTGGATGAGGGAAATGTTTTAGATACAGATAAAATGAAATTATTAGACATATTAACACATCATTTTTGCTAAAGCCAATTATGATAACCGTTTTATGTATATAATAAATAGATTAAGTTAAGTATTGAGATTATTGAAAGTCATTACTTGCAGCATATACAGGGGGTAAATACATGGAAAAACGGTATCAAATTTTTGTAAGTTCGACATTTGAGGATTTAGTAGATGAGCGTAAGAGGGTCATAGAAACTATTTTAAATTTTAATCATATTCCAGCTGGAATGGAGTTGTTTACTGCCTCTAACGATGAACAATTTGAATATATAAAAAAAATAATGCATAATTGTGATTATTATATTCTAATAGTTGGAGGCAGATATGGAACTATAAATCCAGATAAAGGTATAAGCTACACAGAGCAAGAATATCTTTATGCCTTGGAATTAGGTTTACCAATTTTAGCTTTTTTACATGAGACACCATATGATTTGCCATCCAAAAGAAGGGATGATGAGAATAGAATACTATTTGATGCATTTCTAAAAAAAGTTAAAACAGGTAAGATGATTAAGTATTGGTCTAATATAGATAATTTGACTTCTTCAGTTTTACTAGGATTAAATTATGAATTTAATAATAATCCTAGGTTAGGTTGGGTGCGTGGCGGAGAAAGTAATAGTGCTGAACTTTTAAAACAAATTAATGATTTGAGGTTAGAAAAAGAGACGATAGAGAAGAAGTATATGGAAGTTAAAGAGACTCTTCATGAAAACCAACCTAAATTTGAAAATTTAGCTGAAATGTCAGAGGTGTATACTGTCAGAGGAATAGAAATGGATGAAAATGGTGATAGCAATTTTTATGAGGATGATTTTGATTTTACTTGGAATGACATTTTTAAAGCAATTGGTCCGCACCTTAATCCTTGTGTAAAAAAAGACATATTTGAAAAAATCGTAAAGTGTAATCTTGGTTATTATGGTTTCGAAGGAATCAGAGATGAGTGTATACAAACTATTAGGATACAGTTATATGCGCAAGGTCTTATATATCAAGATACAATATCAGGTAGCTTGCATATAGGTCTGACTCAAAAGGGAGAAGTATATCTATTGCAGATTATGACTATAAAGACGCAAAAGTAAGAAAGGTTAGCTATGGAATATAATTATAATGATATATTGATACATGCAAATAAATTTTACAATATTTATTTAGAGATAGCAAAGAATAATGAAGATAAGGATGAGTATTCTTCCTATGCTGTCGAATTCGTAAATGGTACATTTACTTGTGAATTATATTTAAAAGCGTTATGTTTAAAACTGAATAAAAAGCATGCGCATGGTCATGACCTCAAGGACCTATTTATGTGTTTACCTGATGATTATAAGACTTTAATTGGGCAAAAAATGCATAAGGAAGACTATGCTTATCCTATATATCCGAATAAAGACTGTGTATTAGATACACTCTGGTACGAGTTTAGTAAAGGATTTATTGAATATCGATATGAATATGAAAAAGTGGGTAATGGTAAAAGGTTGATTATTTTTCCAAATCTGTTATCTGAATTTGCAACTATTTTAAAAGAGGTTACTGAAAGTATCTATTTATAAGTATAATTACAAAATAATTACATTGACACTACATATAACAGATGTTAGACTGTAAATGTAAAATTCTATCATATGTAAGGGGATTGCCGAAATGAAGACGGTAGTCCCTTTTTTGCTCCCCAGGAAGGAGCATAAGATGTATATAAAGAATGTGGCAGTGGAAGAGTTGCAGGTGGCGGCATATAATCCTAGAAAGGACTTGAAACCAGAGGATGTTGAGTATCAAAGAATTAAAAAATCTTTAGATAAGTTTGGCTGCGTTGAGCCTATTATCTGGAATGAAAAGACTGGTAACGTAGTTGGCGGACACCAAAGGCTGAGAATACTGATGGATGAAGGTGTAGAGGCAGTTGATGTCAGTGTGGTGAATCTTGATCCAATTGAGGAGAAGGCGCTTAATGTTGCACTGAATAAGATATCCGGTAATTGGGATATTGAAAAACTGACAGATATAATGCAGGAGCTTGTAGAAAAAGACTATGCCTCGCTTACCGGATACAGTGAAAAAGAAATTGAGAAGCTAATTGATCAGGTGAATATTGATGCAACGATAAGCACTATGGGAGAGATAGATACGGCTGATTTCTCAGCGGATAACTTTAAAAATAAGTGCCCACGTTGTGGATTTCTTTATTAGGAAGGGGATATATGTATAGACCTTGGAGCTTAAAAGAGATAGATAATATTCCCCGAAACGGCATTAAAGTATTTTCATGTTTTTCCTGTGGAGGTGGTTCCACTATGGGATACAAGCTGGCCGGCTGTCAGGTGCTTGGTAATTGTGAAATAGATCAAAGGATTAATGAACTGTATAATAGAAATCATCATCCCTTATATTCATACAATATGGACATAAGGGATTTTGTTAAATTATCGGACAATGATCTGCCACCTGAATTATTTCAATTGGATATATTAGATGGATCGCCGCCATGTAGTGTGTTTTCAATGTCCGGGAACCGTGAGAACGACTGGGGGAAAGCCAAACGATTCCGGGAGGGCCAGGCAGCCCAAACGTTGGATGATTTGTTCTTTGAATTTATATCCGTCATTCGAAAATTAAAGCCAAAAGTATTCATAGCTGAAAATGTAAAAGGTATGCTACATGGCAGTGCAAAAGGTTATATAAGTGAGATCCTCAATAAAGTTGATGAAGCTGGATATAAAGTCCAGCTTTTTTGCTTAAATTCTGCCGTAATGGGCGTTCCACAGCGCCGTGAAAGAGTATTTTTTATTGGTCATAGAAAAGAGCTGCCATACTCAAAGTTGAATCTGGATTTTACCATGAGACCGATTCGCTTTGGAGAGATCAGGAGCTTAGCCGGTGGACCGGTTACTAAAGAGACATATCAACTTTTGAAGCACAAAACACCAACCGACCGCAATTTGGCTGATATCAATAACCGGCTGTTTAATAAACAGAGTAGATTTAATGCAGCTGTAGTTTGGGACAGCATTGTTTCGCCAACCATTACATCTAATGGTGATTTCCTGAGGGCTATCGACGACAGTAAATTTTCAGATATGGATTACATTAATTGCCAGACGTTCCCTGTGGATTATGATTTTAATAAGACCAGCGTTCAATATGTATGTGGAATGTCTGTGCCACCGCTGATGATGAAGGAAATAGCAACTCAGATATGCAATCAGTGGTTTTTCTAAAACACAAAACAAACGATTGAGAGGTGGTGAGGAGTGAATGAAGTCAGGGCTCCAAATTATGAATTAGCCTTGATTGATTATCAATCAGGCATGAAATATAAAGATATCGCCGAAAAGCATGGTGTTACCATTAATACCGTTAAATCATGGAAAACAAGATATAAGTGGTCCAAGGATAAAAAAAAAGGTGTGCACACAAAATCTGATAAGGTGTGCACACAAAAAGGTGGGCAACCAGGCAATAGAAATGCGGCTGGACACGGAGCACCGGCCATGAATAAAAACGCAGTTAAGCACGGACTCTTTAGCAAGTATCTGCCAGAGGAAACGTTGGCCATTGTTGAGGAGCTTCAGGAGAACGCATTGGACCCGGCGGATATTCTTTATGATAATATCCTCATGCAGCATGCAGCTATAATTAGGGCTCAAAGAATAATGTATGTGAAGAATCAGTCGGATCTGACTAAGGAGCTGAAGAAGGTTAAGACTTCAACAAGCGGTATGAGTGGGAAGAATAAATCCTCGGAGTTGGAGTATGAATTGCAATTTGCCTGGGATAAGCAGGCCAGTTACCTTCAGGCCCAGTCCAGGGCAATGCAGACGCTTACAACTATGCTTAAGCAGTTTAAGGAATTGACTGCTCCCGATGATGAGCGCAGAATGCGTTTGGAACTTATGCAAGTTGAACTTGAAAAACGTCGCAACGAGACAGATTCACTTGGCGGTGGTGAAAATGTAGTTGATGATTGGATTGATGCTGTTACCGGTGAAGATGAGGGGGATGATGTTGATTGAGAAAGGAATCCCTTCGTTGCGACGGTCGCAACAGTAAATCTTCTAAGCGCAGGGCATTTTTTAAGGAGCGAATTCCAATATACCGTAAAAATCCTGTTTTATTTGCTCAGGAGGTTCTTTTGTTTGAGCCTGATCCATGGCAGCAAGAGGCTCTTATGGATTTGGCTGAGCACCCGAAAGTAAGTATTAAGTCTGGCCAGGGTGTCGGAAAAACCGGTATTGAAGCTGTAGCCCTTCTGTGGTTTTTAACATGTTTTCCATTTCCTCGAGTGGTTGCCACAGCTCCGACAAAACAGCAATTACATGACGTGTTGTGGTCTGAGGTATCCAAATGGCAGGAACGGGCTCCTCTGCTCCAGGAAATATTGAAATGGACTAAAACCTATATCTACATGAAGGGGCATGAGAAAAGGTGGTTTGCTACTGCCAGAACGGCAACCAAGCCGGAGAATATGCAAGGCTTCCATGAAGATAACATGCTTTTTATCATAGACGAAGCTTCTGGTGTGGCTGATCCGATTATGGAAGCAATCCTGGGTACCCTGTCTGGAGGAAATAACAAGCTGCTTATGTGTGGCAATCCTACCAGAACCAGCGGTACCTTTTATGATGCCTTTTATTCTTCCAGAAGGATGTATAAGTGCCATACGGTCTCATCAGAGGACAGTCCACGTACCAATAAAGACAATATTAAGACATTGGTTGACCGGTTCGGATATGACAGTAATGTAGTCCGGGTACGTGTCCGGGGATTATTTCCGAAACAGGAAGATGATGTGTTTATTGCCCTGCAACTTTTGGATGCAGCAATTGAACTTGAAATAGATATGGAAGAGGAAAACGAGGAATACACCCCTGACCGCATTGATATAGGTGTGGACGTTGCCCGCTTTGGTAATGATAATACGGTAATAGCCCAGAAGATTGATAAGGTTATACCGGATCTCCTTGTCCGTCATGGACAGGATACGATGAAAACTGCCGGTGATATTGTTCGCATGTATCGGAGTTTACTTGAAAAATATCCGAAGTATGATAATTACATCTATGTCAAAATTGATGATACTGGTGTCGGTGGTGGTGTCAGTGACCGTCTGAAGGAGCTGCAAAGCGATCCGGAAGAGAAGCTGGAGAAACTGGTTGTTGTTCCTGTTAATTTCGCAAAGAAGGCACCAAAGACAAAGTCAGCCAGGTATTATGATGATATTGTAACTTGGATGTGGGCGAATGTACGTGACCTCTTGGAGAACAAAGAAGTTAAGCTGCCTGATGATTCAATCTTAGTCGGTGAATTCTCCACACGGAAGTATAATTTCCAGTCCAACGGTAAGCAGAGGCTTGAAAGCAAAGATGAATTGAAAAAGAGGGGATTAACTTCTCCGGACAGGGCGGATGCGGTTGCATTAGCCTGTATGCCAGTATTTAAAAAGAAATAATTGTGGGAAGGAGGTAAAGATCTTGGAGGAAGTACAGGAGCAGGAAGAAAAAAAGCGTATCCATAATTCGGTTGTCATTAAAACCATATCAGAGGACCGTGTAGCTATTATGGAAAGCAAAGCGGTTGATGAAGATGAATTTCATGGACTGTATGAAGATGGGGCTGTTTTGGAACCGCTTTATAATCCGGAGCAGTTAACCCGGCTTTCCGAAAACAGCGATATCCTACAGCAATGCATAGATGCGTATAAGACTAATATTGTGGGTTTTGGTGTAGACTTTGATTATGATATTGATGTGGATAAGCAGAATGAGAGCATTCAATCAGCTCTTGATAAAGAATGGACTAAGTATGAAAACTTCTTTAAATTCTGCAATTTTGATGAAAGCTATACAGAAATCATGAAAAAGGTTGTTGATGATAGGGAGCGTATCGGTTGGGGAACCTTAGAGGTTATAGAAGATGCTGTTGGCAGACCTGCAGGGCTGGAACATATACCGGCGCATAAAGTACGCTTATGTAAAAGGGAGAGGAAAGCCATTTCAGTAAAAACAATGGTTCCCAATGACAATGGAGAATTGATCGAAATTACTATCATGAAAAAATTCAGGAAGTTTGTTCAGATCGTGGATAGCCGGAAGGTATTCTTTAAAGAATTTGGAGATCCGAGAACATTGAATTGTAAAACAGGGTTGCATGATGAAGCCGCTGCGGATGAAGACAAAGCCACAAGCATTATCTTTTTTAATATCTATTGTCCTTATACACCCTATGGTTTACCGAGGTACATAGGTCAGCTACTTAATGTTCAGGGAAACAGGAAGGCCGAAGAACTTAATTATACTTATTTCATGGACGGCAGGCATATGCCAATGGCCATCATTGTAGAAAATGGAAAGTTGACAGATGAATCTATTCAAAATATATCCAATTCTAAAGGAGATAAAGCCAGGCATAAATATTTGATTCTGGAAGCTGAGGGAGCTGAAAAGACAGTATCAATAGGTGATGATGATGAAAAATCAAAGGTGAACATTCGGTTTGAGAAGCTTGCGGAAATGTTGGAAAAGGATGGACTGTTTCAAGATTACTGTAAAAATAATCGTGATAAAATTCGATCCGCTTTTCGATTGCATCCGATATATACCGGAGAGAGTCAGGACTACACCAGAGCCACAGCTGATACTGCAAGGCAGGTCACAGAAGAGCAGGTGTTCCAACCGGAGCGGGAGGACATCGCTTTCAAATTTAACAACACTCTTAAGCGAGTACTGGAAATAAACCAGGTAAGCATGAAATTTGTGGCTCCTACCATATCGGATAAGGCAGAGATTGCTACAGCTATTGCACCTTATGTACAGGCCGGCGCGGCATCACCGAATATGCTTATAGATGCCCTGGGAGATCTGCTTGGCAAGTCATTTGAGCCTTTTGAGGGTGAATGGGCTGATAAGCCCTTACAATTATTGCTTAAGGAAATGGAACTGGAAGCAAGTCAGAGTAATGGATATGGAAGTGAAGAACAAATAAATAATGGTTCTGTAGGGCAGGAAAATGACCAGAATACTATAGAAAAGTCTGAAAGCATTGAAAGTATAGTCGGGATATTAAAAGGCTTGCAAATAGCAATAGAGGAGGCGCTTACAGATGAAGCCTAAGAGAAGAGCAGTTCTTCTATCCATAGTAAAATCAATCGAAGGAGTGCTTGAAAAAATAGATAAGGAAAATGAGGTATTCATAAATTCCTTTGATAACCTGACGAAAGAACAAAAGAAAATTGCATTAAAGGGATTGGAAGAGCTTGTGAAAAAACTCCAGGCTTTTTTTATTGCTCAAAAAAAGGATTACATAAAGGCCATGAAAGAGCTGCCTGCTTATCTTAAAAAGCGTAAGATCAAGTACCGGATAAACATAAAAAAGGCAGATGGCATTCCGGATGATATTTTAGACCAGTTTGTTGAAGTGATAACGGATTTTGTTTTTGCAAATGACAAACGGAGAATAGAGCAGTTGGAGGAAATATATGCTGCGTATTCTGGTTCAGTATTCCCTGGGGTTGCTGAGATATGTGCCCGGTCCGTTGAAGGTTCTAAGCTTGGAAATGAACTGACATTGACAGATATGGCGGTAAAATGGTTGGAACAGCACAAGATTAAATTTGCACAGGAAGTTACAGAATCTACCCACAATTCAGTTATAAGGTCCTTGAAAAATACACTCACTGGTGCCAATGGAATCATAAGCGGTTCAGAGGACTTGATTTCTGTTCTACCGGATTTTTTTAAACAAACAGGACTGAAGCAGAAAAGCAAAAACCTTACCAGTGTTACTGATGTTGACCTTTATAACAAAATGTCCCAGGAGATCGAACAGCAGGCATGCTTTGAACATTACAGAGCCAGGAGGATAGCCAGAACAGAAACTATAAATGCCACGAATTCGGCAACTCTTGAGGGGTGGAGGCAAAGTGACGTAATAGGCGGTAAGCAATGGGTATGTGCCATGAGTGATAACAGCAGGAAATCTCATAAAAAAGCTAACGGCCAGATTGTGGATGTTGATAAACCTTTTATGGTTGATGGTGAAAAACTCATGCATCCGGGAGATACCTCTATGGGAGCCAGTGCTGAAAATGTTATAAACTGCCGTTGTACCATGAAATCCGTACTGAAATATAAGATGAAAGGGAGGGGATAGCCTTGGGTGATGTTATTTCAACTGTCATACCAATTGCCAAGGTGGATACTGTGACCAAGACAGTAATTGGTGTGGTTTACAAAGCGTCAAAGACGTTTGATGCCAATGGGAAACCATTAGACAATATTGACTCTCATGGAAATTGGGCAACTGTGGAAGAAGTAAAAAAAGCTTGCCATAATTTTAATAAAAAGCTGCAGCAAAAGAAACTTATAGGAAAGGTCGGAATTGATAAGCAGCACAATGAAAAGCCGGGATACGGAGTTGTAATTGAAAGCTATATTGCAATGTCTGATATACCGGATATTAATGCTTCCCAAGGTGACTGGGTGGCTGCTGTTGAGGTTACCGACAATGAATGCTGGAAGGAGATTGAGAAAGGTGAAATCGAAGGTTTTTCTATTGGCGGAACTGCAAAGATAGATACATCGAAAGGAGGTGAAAAAGGTGATTAAAAAAATTATGAAAGCGGCAAAGCAGCCTGAAATCATACCTGGGGAAATGAGTGATATGGATATCGACATGATTTCCCTGGTGAGAAAAGGAGCAAACGGTCAGAAAATTCAGATTTATAAGTCTGATGATTCAGATGAAACAGAAGGTGATGAGGAAGCACAAGGTCTTCTGGAGGTCTTGAAATTTTATTTCAATAAAGGGAAAGTGCAAAAGGCAGATGAAGCAGCAAAACCGGCAGCGAAAATCCCCAAAAAGACCTTTTCCAGTATGATGGCTGTAAACGATATCACAGAAAACATGTGGAGAGCGAATGACACATTACGCTCTGTTATGCGTGATATTATCAACAATGAAGAAATTACTGATAAGAAGGCAGCGTTATTGCAGGCTGTTGATGAATATTCCGCCTATATGAAAGACAAGGTGAATGTTTCAACAATAGCCAAGAGCGCGGCCTTTTTTGATGTTCCGGAATCTGTTATTGAAAAGGCTGGGAAGAAAGTCTCCTCAAAAAATTTAACTGCACTTAGGGATGCACAAAAGGCTTTGTCAGCAGTTATTGAGGAAGCGGAAGGACCAAAGAATCCGGAAGATGATCCGGATGAAGAAAAAAACAAGGAAGGCAACGAGAAACCTGGTGGTGAGAAGGAGGATGGAGAAGTGAAAAAAGAAGAATTGACTAATGTTATGAAAGAAGCTCTGGAGGATATCTTAAAGCCAATTGCAGAAAGGCTTGACAAGATTGAAAAGTCAGATACAGATGTGACTGAAGAGGAAGAAGCTGCAGAGGGAAATATTGCAGAGGTTGTAAAATCTGCAATATCAGAAGCCGTTAAACCAATTAATGAGAGACTTGAAAAGATTGAGAAATCCCGTGCCCTGCCCCGTAGTAAAGAAGGTGATGAACCGAATCAGGTTCAGAAATCGGAGGCAGGTATATATGACGGTTTTTTCGTTGAATAAGGAGGGAAAGAGAGCATGAACAACAGAACATTATTATCAAAAGCAGCGGTAGATACTTCAACGCTGGGAACTGGCGGCAAAATGAATGCGGAGCAGTCCACTCAGTTTATTACTTTTATGAAAGACTATTCTGTATTTTTAAGATCGGTTGATTTTATCACTATGCAGACCACCAGACGTGTATTGGAATATGGTGATATTTCAAGGAGAAATATGCGTAAGGCAAAAGAAAATCAGGATAACCCGGCAACGGGCAGCTTCTCAACCAAACAGAGGGAGCTGAATGCGGTTGGTGTAATCATGCCTTACGATATTACTTTCCAGTTCATGAAGGAAAATATCGAAAAAGGAAACATCAATACAACTCTTGCTCAGCTGTTTGCCCAGCAGTTCGCAAATGACACCATTGATCTTGCTTTCAATGGCAATGAAACCTCAACTGATGATTTCCTGAATATCAATAACGGTTGGGTTGCCATAGGGGAAGCAGATGGCGGAACCCATAAAATTGATAATGCAGGAATTACATCAAAAAGGGAACTTTTTAAAACGCTGCTCGGAGCTGTACCGAGCAAATACTTTCAGATGTATCAGCAGGAAGATAAGAGCCTCCTTAAGCTCCTGGTGTCTCATAATGTCAACCGAGAGTATAAGGAAGAACTGACAGAAAGAAACACGGCTCTTGGTGACAGTCTTCTGATCAGCGGCAATCATGTGGCCTATGATGGATTTGAAATTATCCCGGTGGGCTTCCTTTCTGATGATGTACAGATGGTTACTCCACTGAAAAACCTGGCCTATGGCGTATATGGAGGAAACATTGAGACTTATCATGATGTTGTACCAAGAAAAACACGCCATGAGTATACATTACTTGCTGACTTTGATTTTGAAATCCATAATCCTGATGTACTGGTTATGGGAAATAAGAGAACCTGATAGGAGGGAACTTTATGGGAAGAAAAGTAGAAGATAATCATAAGGTTGTAGTTGAAAATGAAAGCCCGGCTACAGATCTGATTCAACAGCAGGAAGAATTCACGTTTGAAGAAGAACCTGCGGCCGAACCGGAATCCAAAGAACCGGTTCAGCAGGAAGAGCCAGTAACCGAACCGGCCTCGGCATCAGAACCAGAAAAGAAAGAAGAGGAGAAAAAGGAAGAGCAGATACAGGAAGAGCAACCTAAGAAGAAACAGGCAGAATACTGGTTGATTCTCACAGGTGCGGCTTCCTATACTGGCTGCGGAATGCGTTTCTTTAAGAATCAGCCGACACTTGTTACGGATGACACAGCATGCAAAAAGCTTCTTTCTACAGGGCTTTTTGTATTGAAATAATGGAAGCGTATCTGACTGCCAATGATTTGAAAGCAGGCGGAGAATTTGAAGGTGTTGTGTTGGAAGAGGACATGGAGCAGTTATCTGATAAAACTCTGGAAAATCTGCTGAAAACAGGGAAGGAACTGATTGACGCATACTGCGGTATCTCATTTGATGATAAGATTCCCAATATGGTTAAGGTAGTAAATGCTCAGCTGGTCCCAGCTCTAATCCAGGATGATACCAAAAACAGTGAAAGTGTGGACGGATATTCTTATCAGAATAATCTGTCTGCCTTTTCCTCTATACTTTCAAAGCTTGATTTTCTGGTAATTGGTGGAAAAACAATTTCGGAGCGTAAAAGAAGCGTAAGGGCAAGGGTGATCTGATGTGAGTATAGGAAGAATGCTGATTCATAAATGCAATATCTATAAGCATGGTAATGAAAAAATCGGAAACTTTACTAAAAAAGTACCTAATATGAAAGCCTATGAAAACCAAAGGTGTAGATTTATCCGGAAAAATTCAACTAATACAGAAGAAAATGGACGGGTAAAGGTAAATACATACTATGTTCTTATGCTTCCCAAAAGTGTATCAGTTGAAAATGGGAACATTGTTTGCTGGATAGACAAAAAGGGGAAAGAGACATACCGTTTTAAGGTTGAAGAGCCATATTCTCCATCCGGAAAATACAATCGTGTTTCAATAGAACGGGAAAGTGAGGCGTAAGACATGGAAGATGGGCTTTTTATTGATGGGTTAAATGAACTTGAAAAAAAGCTATTAAAAGCCGCTCAAAAGAATATGCCTGAGGTTATTCAGAACATTCTTGACACATTAGGAGAAGTTCTTATAAATGAGGCAAAAGATGTGCTGCAGAATGATGGAAGGCCGCATGCCAGGTATGCCAAAAAGACCAGGACGGTATCCAAAGGAAAAAATAAAGGAAAGACCAGGAATTATCTCCAGTTCAAAGGAACTGTCAATACAAATGCGATTGATTCGGGATTGTTATGGAATTCCTTGTCCAGAGGCAGCGCCGGTAATATATGGACCTTTTCAGGAAAAGCCGGGAAGTTTACTTTGTGTGTCGGATCCAGTGTCAAATATGCCAGATACATCAATGATGGATATAAGGCAAAAAAGCATTGGGTACCTGGTACCATTGATGGCAGAGGAAAGTTCATATATCAGAAAGGTGCAAAAACCGGTATTATGGTTCATTCACATACTTATAAAGGTGTCAGGTACTTTGATATGGGCTTTGAAGAAATGCAGAAAGCTGCTCCGGAGGTCATAAGATACGAACTGGATAAGTTTAAGGAGGCCTTTGATAATGGATAATTTACCGTTGCCAGAAAATAGGGCACTTTCGGATATTGTAAAAGAAGTTTTTGGTGATATCATGCAGTACCAAATAGATGTTCCTGAAAAATTTAAACGACCTTGTTTTCTTTTTATAAATCCGGATAAATCAACAAAAACTGAAGAACTAACAAAAACGTTGTATAAGGAAACGAAAACATATGAAATTTACATGTATTGTGCAGAAGATGATGTTGACAGTTTGACATTGAATAAAGAAAAACTGATAGATTATCTTATGGGTTTGAAAAAGATACCAATACCAGATACAGAACGCTTTTTCACCATTGAAAGGGTTGCTGCAGATACCGATGATGTAAATTCTATGGTAGCCTTTATGATTGAGGTCTCCAGGGTGAGATCCCGGAGTTTAAGACGTAATCCGGTACCCAAGATACAGCATATTGTGAATAAAGTCAGTATTGAAGGGAGGAAAGCAGTAGAAGATGAACAGCAAAGCGGAATTCAGTCTGGATGAGATATGCCAGAATTCAAAGGAGCTTTTAGGAGTCTATCCGGAAGTGATTTATGGAGCTCTTTTTACTTGTGATAAGAAAGAGAAATATTCCCTAGGAGAAGTGAGCCAGGCAATTGATGAATTTCTAAAAAAGGAGGTAAGGTAACATGTCAAGTGGAACATGGAAACCGGGTGAAAGTAAGGAACGTACCGGATTATATAACTGGTTTGTATCCTTGGCAGCATCCAGAATAGATGCTACTAAGAAAGGGGTTGTCGGTATCCCGATTAAGGCGGATTGGGGGCCTTGTAATCAGCTTACAATCTGTGAAGATGATTCAGCTATTATTTCCGCTTTTGGTACCGGCGGGACCGTATATTTAGCCCGGAGGGCTGCCAAGGGAGGGAAGCAATACAAACCATACCGGGTAATTTTATACCGTATGGCAACAGCCGAAGCAGAACAGGCAGTTGCTACTGTTGAAGGCAGTTTTAAGTTAATTGCCAAATACAAAGGTAGCAGAGGAAATCAGTTCAGGGCAGCTATCACAGAAAATATTCAGGATGAACAGTCAGTAAATCTTGCTATCTATGAAGGAAGTTCTATGATAAGCAAGTATACAGCAAAAAAGACAAATGTAAATGCTTTGGTTGCCGCTATAAACAGTGATGATGAATCTCTGGTGACTGCGGTCAAAACCGGTGATACAGAACTTGCGGTAACTGCATCCATATCCTTTTCTGGTGGTAATTCAGGAAGTGGTGTGAAGGTTGAGGATTACATAAGAGCTCTGGCAGCATTTGAAACCGCCTATCTAAATACAATCTCCATGGATGGTGTATGTGATGAATCATTGCTTACTACTGTGAAAAACTGGCAGAGCAGAGTATGGAATGCCGGGAAGATGATTCAGCTTGTCATTGGTGGGACACATGAAGATGATAAAGATCCGACCGTAGGGAATGCAAGGTCAAAAGCCTGCGATAACTACGGTATTATAAACGGTATTGTTGGCGGTATTGATGCTGCCGGCAATATGTACTGTTCGGCAGAAATGGCACCGCAGATTGCCGGAGCAATAGCGGCGCTCCCCCTTAATAAAGCTATTACATATAAAGAGTTGGAAGATATTGTGAATGTTACAGCGGAATTGAGTGATACAGAAATCCGTGAAGCCACAACTGCCGGCTCTTTTGTTCTGTTCAAAGATACTGATCCTGAAACCTTTGAGGTCACTGTCAAAGTTGAGAGAGGCATTAATACTTTTACCAGTTTCACAGCTGAAGCAGGGGAAAAACTCCGGAAAATAAAAGCTATTTCTACAATGGCGGCCATTGATTACGATATTGGACGTTACGCCATGAAAAATGTATTGGGGGAGTTGGATAACGATGGTGATGGCAGAGCAGCCTTGCTCAGTGGGATTTCCCAGTATCTTGAAACCCTGGCCGATCAGCACGTAATCAGTCCAGATATCCTTGTTGGGTTAAGTGAATCACTTGTCAGTGAAGGTGATACTGTTTATATGGAAACGCAGGCCCTGACAATTGATAAGATTGAACAGATCTTTAATAAGGTCTTTCTGTAAGAAGGGAGTGTTATAAGACATGGATGAAACCAAAGTTATAAATGGCTCTTACGGTGAGTGCCATTGTGAAGGAAAGTGGCTAACCAATATTTATAAAATGTCAGCAGATATTGAGCCTTCCTATGGTGATGTGAAAATGTCCGGTAGTCGATGGACCGGTCAGAAGTTACTTGGCTTAAAAGGCTCAGGAAGTATATCTGGATATAAAATCACATCAGAGTTGGTAAAGAATGTGGCAAGAATCACAGATGATCGGAAGTCAGAGTATGTAACTGAACTGATTTCCAAGCTGGATGACCCGGAAGCGTATGGGTACGAGCGTGTCCGCCTGAAACATGTAAAGTTTTCAAAGATTCCTATTGTCGGTTGGGAAGTTGGTTCAATGGTGGAAGAAGAATGGCCATTTACCTTTGTTGGGGTGGAATGGTTGGATAAAATCGAAGAAAGTTAATATTTGCGGCTCTGCGGAGCCGCTATTTTTGAAAGGAGCACATTATGAAAGAAAATAAAGCAGGATATGAAAACTTAGAGGATATGCCGGCAGATGCCTATGTGGAGCCTGTCACACAGACAGACGAGGATTTGTTGGAAGCTCTCCTTGGAACTCCGGATGGAGATGAAAAAAAGGTATACATGAAACGGTTCAACTCTTATTTTACTGTAAAGGCAATTTCCTCAGAAGAATATGGTCAGCTTGAAAAGCGCTGCAAGTATCCGGTTAAGAATCCACGTACACACCAGATTGAGGAGAAAACCGATCAGGATAAATTATCCAGTATGCTCATTTTAACAGCATGTACAAAGCCCATCTGGAATAACCCTAAGTTGCTTGCCAAATACAGCACAGAGGATCCGACTAAAGTAATCCGTAAAAGGTTGTTAATCGGTGAGATTTCACAGCTCACAGAGGCCATTATGGACGTCTCTGGATTTGACGATGGGATGGAAGCAATAAAAAACTCATTAGCCGAGGCGGAGAAGCAGCAATAATTCACAGACTGCTTCAGGAGAGCAATTATACTCTTTTTCCTGATGAAATATATGCGAAGCCTCGTAACGTAAGGAATTTTATGTACGCCTCCCTGGAACTAACTATGAAGGATCGGAAGAAGCAGTCCAAAAAGTAATTTCAAGAAAATAAGGAAGGGGGTGGAGGTGTGGAATTGAGTGCGGTTTTATCATTACGGGACCGGTTATCTGCTAAGATGAAAAAGGCAAGCGAAGGTGTTGGAGCAATGACAAAACGGGTTAATGAATCAAAGGAAGCCTTAGTCAGGATGTCTCAGTCACAGAATATTAATATTTCTGCTCGTACCAATATTGCAGAGGTAATGCGAACTGCAAAGCTTGAAATGGCATCTTTGAAGAATACCATAGAAGAGAAAGAAATTGCTTTAAAGGTTCATTTAGATGATGGGCTCAATATGGATAAGATAGAAGAGCAGTTAAAGCATTTCAATGCTCTTGCAGAAACCGGAGAAGATATAATTCAAGGGTACAGTAATAAGCTGGACACTTTAAAGCAAAAACAGGCTGAATTTACTGATAAGACTAAAGTAAATACGAAACTTGGTATTGAGCAATCTATTGATAGTTTAGAAAAAAAGCTAGCAGAAATAGAATCGGCAAAGCAGAAATTTACTGAGTGGCAAAAAATCCGAGCTGATTTCAGTGTTTTAGAAGAAGCCAGGTCAAAGCTGGCCGCAATGGAAAAGTCAGTAGAGGATTTGAATAAGACTAATGTAGCTGTCAGAGCCTATGTTGATTTCAAAGCCGATGCCCTGAAACAAGTCTACGACATTGATGAAAAACTAAAAAGCTTAGGTAAGAAGGTTATCACTCCTGTAATTGATCTGAAGGATAGGGTTACGAATAGGATAAAACCAATAACTTCCAGGTTAAAAGGCTTGGCCAGGCAAAAGGTTCAGCCATTGGCAGTTCTTAAAGACAAGGTTACAAATGCCGCCGGAAAGGTTCGCCAAAGATTAGCAAAGGTGGCCGGGACTGTAGCATATCCGGTGGTAAAGCTTAAGGATATGGCTTCCCCTCTTGTATCTAAGATTTCAGCGAAAATAAAAAAAGTGACGGGTAAGGTTTGGGCGGCCACTGTAAAAGTGATTGACAAGACCGGACCTGCTTTAAAGAAAATTGGTTCAGGTCTTAAGAGTGTTGCCGGTATTGCTGCGAAAGGCATTGTCATTGGTGCTACAGTAGCCATGGCGGGAGCTACAGCGGCAACAGCAACCTCCATAAGTAAAGACCAGGCAATAAATTCTACCATGGCACAAACGGGCCAGAAGGATAAGGCAGAAATAAACAGCATAATGTCAAATCTCTATCGTGATAATATGGGCGAAGATTATGCTGATCTTGGGAAAAGCATATCTACTGTTGCTCAGATATCCGGATCAACTGGTAAAGAATTAGAGGGTCTGACACACAATGCTTTGTTGCTTCGTGATACTTTTGAATTTGATGTAACTGAAAGTACACGATCTGCAAAAATGATGATGGACCAATTCGGCATATCCGGGGATGAGGCTTATAACCTGATTGCCCAGGGAGCACAAAAGGGTTTAAATAAAAATGGGGATCTTCTGGATACACTGAATGAGTATGGTACACATTTCAAGCAGATGGGATTTTCCAGTACAGAAATGATGAATATGCTGGTAAACGGAGCCCAAAGCGGTACCTTCTCTGTCGATAAGCTTGGTGATGCCATTAAAGAATTCGGAATAAGGTCAAAAGATGGAAGTGACGGTACTAAACAAGCGTTCAAGGATTTGGGACTGGATGCCAATCGGCTTACAAAAGATTTTGCGGCCGGGGGTGCCAAGGGAAAAGCGGCATTCCAAGAAGTAACCGCTGCGCTTGGAACCATGCAGGATCCGGTAAAGCAGAATGCTGCTGGTGTGGCTCTCTTTGGTACCATGTGGGAGGATCTGGGAGCTAAAGGCGTACTTTCCATGTCCCAGCTAAATGGTGAAATTCAAGGCGGTACAGATGCGCTGACAGAGATTAATAATATAAAGTATGATGATCTCGGAAGTGCCTTTGGAAGCTTAAAACGAACCTTTACAGATGCGGTTTTGGAACCAATCGGGAAGAAGCTTACGCCGGTTGTATCAGATGCGGTAAATGTACTGAAAGGATTTGCGGGTAGGATTGGTAAAGCTATTGAATCAGGGGATACGTCTGAAATTGGAAACGTATTTAATGATATGATAGGTACTGGGGTTCAGGCTGTTCAAGATGGAGCACCTAAGATGATTAAAGCCTTGATCGGTGGTCTGGGTGGTTACCAGAAGATGATTAGACAGCAGGCGCCTTCTATTATAACAGCAGCAACTACTATAATCCTTACTCTTGTGCAGGGACTGACACAGGCAATGCCGGATCTTGCGGAGACATCAATATCGATTCTGGAAAGCTTTACCCAGGGTATTTCAGGAAACCTGCCTATGATAATTCAGGCGGCGGTACAATTACTTACCAGTTTAATTCAAGGATTCGTAAGCATGCTGCCGGCCATACTTAACCTGGGATTGCAACTGCTCTTATCTTTGATACAGGGAATCGTACAAAGTTTACCACTGCTAATAGATTCAGCGGTTCAGATAGTTCTTAATCTACTTCAGTTCATTACTGATAATCTACCTATGATAATCCAGGCTGCCATTGATATTATAATGACACTGGTACAGGCTTTAATTGACAATATCCCGGTATTGGTAGACGGAGCTATACAGATCATAACAGGACTGGTTAGCTTTATCATTGAGAATCTACCTATGATACTGGAAGCTGCAATACAGCTTGTGGTAGCTTTGGTGAATGGACTTATTTCCGCATTACCTACTTTGGTTGAGGGTGCCTTAAATTTGGTATCTGCAATTTGGGACACTTTGAAAGGGGTGGACTGGCTGCAGCTTGGCATTGATCTGATAAAGGGAATCGGGGAAGGCCTGTTAAGCGGAGTAAAGCAGATTGGTAGCACCATAGGAAATGTTGCGGGCTCCATTGTAGGAAAATTCAAGAATTTCCTCGGAATACATTCCCCATCCCGGGTGATGAAAGCCGAAGTGGGATTTAATATGGGTGCCGGTGTTGCGGAAGGTCTGAAAGATACTAAGGCTATGCTGAATAATGAAATAGAAAGCCTGACTGACGATATGACAGTTACCATGAGTGCGAATACTCCTGAGGTAGTGATACCGTCCATGAAGCCTTATCAGCTACCGGTTTCCGAAGAGTCTGAGAAGCCTTCCAAGCCAAAGAATCCTTCCAGTGGTAGTGATGAATATTCAGGATTAGATATTGCACAGCCAATAAATAATAGCAATACATCAAATTCCTATAGTTCGTCTGCAGAAAGTAAGGTTGAGAAGAAATACTTTATTGAAAAGATAATCGAACACGTAGAGATAACAGGAGAGGGTGATGAAGATAGGCTGGTACAGAAGATACTGGCAGCATTAGCTGATGATATAGAAGAAACCGCAGATAATATGGGAGAGGAGGCTGTTGATTGATATATAAAATATCGTTTGAAAATTTGAAAGACAGTATAATTTTACCGGTCAATCCCTCTGAACCGGTAATCAGCGGGGGTGGCAATAATTTTACGGATGTACAGGTTATTAAGGGTGGAGAACGTACCATAATCGGCAATAGTATGCTGCAAGTGGTGTCGTTCTCCTCTTTTTTTCCCAGAGATTATGATTCTTCCTATTGTAGTGTAGAAGATATACCGGATCCATGGGAAGCAGTAAAAAAAATAGAGAAATGGAGGAAGTCTGGCCAACCAGTAAAATTGCTGATAACTAAGACGGGTGTAAATATGTACGCTACAATCCGGAAGTTTGACTACAGGGAGAAAGGCGGGGAGCCAGGGGATGTGTATTATGATATTGAATTTAAGGAGTTTAAATTTATAAAAATCCGGGAAGTAGTAAAAGAAGCACCTAAGGTACAGCAGCAATCGGACCGGCCGGAAACCTCCACCACTGCAAAGACCTACACTGTTGTGAAAGGAGACAGCCTGTGGAATATAGCGAAAAAATTCTATGGAAATGGGGGCCAGTATACAAAAATATTTAGTGCTAATAATCCTCCTATAAAGAATGCAAGCTTAATATCTCCGGGGCAGGTATTTACGATTCCGTCATGAAAGAATTATACAAAGAAAGGGAAAAGTATAAGGTTGCCGTTATTCAGGAAAATCTTATATCTTGGATTGAAGAGGCTGTCACTACCATGACTTGGGGTGGCAGCAAAGACGAAGCTTCCCGAACACTTAATCTGGAAGTAACAAAGGTCAATGGAAAAACAGATTTCCCGAATGGGAGCGCCATTGTGATATATGATCTTGCGGACCAGGAACTCATGAGGTATATCATCACTAAAAAAAGTAAAACCCGGAGTAGTACAGCAATAAAGTATACGGCCAGGGATGTTCGGTGGTGGCTCACACGCAGTAAAATGGACAAAAAGTTTGAGAACATGACTGCCAGTGAGATTATCTCAAGCTTGTGTAAAAGTTTAGGAATAAGTACAGGAACCATTGCGGATACAGGTGTTAAATTTTCTGTTCTGCATTTTATAAAAAAAAGTCCCTGGGACATGATTGTCATTGCGCTTACAGAAACCAGGAAACAAAGTGGAAAGCGGTATACAACCCGTGTTAAAAATGGAAACCTGGAACTTATTGAAAAGTGTAAGCAGACAGTACAATGGGTGATTGAGGAAGGGGCAAATCTACTGGATGCATCTTATGATGAAAGCATTGAATCCACTTATACACAGGTTAAGGTAGTTGGAAAGAATTCCAAAGGCAATGAAATATCAGCGATTCAAAAGAATGAAGGAGCTCAAAAGCTTTATGGTGTGATGCAGGAATACATAAGTCAAAGTGACAAAATGACACAGGCGGAAGTGAATGCAATAGCAGTTCAAAAATTGAAAGAGCTGTCAGTCATGCAGAAAAGCGGAACAATAAAAACCTTTGGATTAGATGATGTAGAAACCGGAACAGGGATATATGTAATTGACAATGAAACCGGTTTGGTAGGCGGATTTTATGTCGAATCAGATAGTCATACATATAGCAATGGATATCATGAAATGAGCCTTACTTTGGCCTGGACTGATGAATTACCGGAAATTGAATATGAGGCTCCAAAAGAATCAACGTAACCATAGGAAAGGGTGATAATATGAGTGCGGAAGCAGCGAGAATAATAAAAAAAATCTCTGGAAAGAAAACTGCCAGTGGGCTTGATATCATGTTAGGAACAGTAAAGGCGGTTTCTCCTCTTACTGTAAAGTTTGATGATGTGAGTTTTGATATATCTGCAGGACTATTAGTAAATCCGGATATCAATCTTCGTGAGGGGCTTAAAGCAGGGGAAAGGGTAGCCGGTGTTCCTGTGGGGGGAACACAGTATCTTATTTTATGTAAGGCGGTGGCAGCTTAATGGGAATCTTACCTCAATCATCTGAAATAAGTAATACTACTGTAAAAACTTATAAAGACAGTTTGCTGGGGAAACACACATTTAAGTTTGATTTTGAAAAGAATGAGTTTGTCACCGATGTTATGGATAATGTTATTACCACTAGTAATGCCAATGAAATATTAGAGCAGGTAATTAATAAAATTCTCCATGATCGTAGATATAAAAACCTCATTTATCCGAAATCATATGGGAATGAAATAGACCTTATATTAAATCAGGATGACCCATATGAAGTCGTGGAGTGTGAATTACGCAGGGTTTACATAGAAGCATTGGAATACCATCCAATGATTGAAAGCATAAGTGATTTCTCGGCCAGTTATGAAGGAGATACGATTACATGTAAATTTGTTGTGAATGGAGTGGACGGTACCAGCGTCCAAGTAGTAAAGGAGCTGAATTATGTCACTACCTGATTTTGATTTTATTAAAATGATCCAGGATGGATCTTTGGACGTGATTGAATGGTTGGCAGCTCAAAACGAGGAAACCATACGAGAAAGAGTTTATGAACGGGTGCCTGAAGGCTTGGATGTCTCAGTCGGAAGCTATGAATATGATGCCATAGAGCCAACTAACGCAGAATTTGCAGTGGCTTATTTTATGCTGCGTAATGTGATTTTACTTGCGTTTCCCCAATATTCTTTTGGTCAATGGCTTACCCTGTCCGCCGCCGCCCATGGAGTATATCGAAAGGCTGCCACTTATGCAAGCGGAAATATTTTAATTCAGGGAGCCATTGGAACTGCAATACCGGCCGGGACCAAATTCTCAAACAGTATTCCTTCCGGATCTGCCTTAAGTGTTAAATATTATACTTCAAAAGAGTATTCGGTAATTGGAAGTGATAGCCAGGTAGAAATTGAGGTTACTGCTGATGAAATAGGCTCTGCCGGTAATGCTCAGGCTGGGGAAATAAATTTAAACCTGGCTGACATTCAAAATCTTACCTCTATCGGCAATGTCTCCGCTTTTACAAATGGAGTGGATGAAGAGAGTGATGATTCATTACTTACCCGGCTGCTTGATAAGGTCAGAAATCCCACCAGTGGAGGAAATAAAAACGATTACAAACAGTGGGCGAAAGAAATATCCGGAGTTGTTGAAGTGGAAGTAATACCGCTTTGGAATGGTCCGGGAACAGTTCAGGTTATTATTATTGGGGAAGGCGGTTCCCCTATTCCTGATTTGGTTTCGGTTGTAAAGGAGCATCTGGATCCTGCGGACCATGAAGGGGAAGGAGAGGGGCGGGCTCCCATCGGAGCGGTAGTTACTGTGATTACTACAGAGAACTACGCTATCCGGATCGATATTAACGATTTGGAATTTGAAAGTGGATACAGCCTTTTAAATACTCGACAAGCTATTATTGAAGCAGTAAAGAAAGAAATTTCCAAGGTGAGCATTGGAGGTTTGGTGAGGATACATTATGTAGAGGATGCAATAAAGCATGTAACAGGCGTAAAGGATTTCGGAAATGTGTTTCTTAATCAATCTAGTACCAATATGCAAGTACCGGCGCATTTAAAACCGTCAGCTGGGGAGGTGTATTTCGATGGAAATTAGCCGCTCTGAAGAAATGCTTAAATATGTTGAAGGGTATTACCGGGAAAGCAAATATTATCTGGCTCAGAACAGTGCCAAAGGTGAGGAACTTAATATCATCCATGCGATATTGGAGGATCTGCCCAATCAGTTTAACCCGCAGACAGCTACGTGGGGCCTTAGATTATGGGATGAATTACTGGAAATTGACGGAGGAATTCAGACCGTTGAGGATCACAGGGCAAAAGTGATGATGAAACTGATTGCCTTGCCAAGAATTACACCTATTTCCTTGGAAAGACTGATAAAAAGTATTGCAAAAGCAAATGTGGATATTATCCGGAACGTGGCACCGTATACTTTTCAAATCCGAGTGAGAGAAGATAGCCTTGACTGCAACAGCAACTTAATACGGCAAATCGTAGAAGATTACAAGGAAGCACATATGGCATTTCACCAGGCGTATTATCTAGGGCACATTGTTTCAAAAGAACGTATTTATTTAAAAACTTTACATCGCATAACAATGTATTGGTTCCTTGAAGCGTGGCTTTTAAATGGGGCACATTCTCTAAACGGAGAGATGAAATTAGGATTTATATATCCAATGTATAATCTTTTAGTATGCAACCGTATTTCAGTAGTAATTTCTGAGCGTTTTTATACAAAGACTATGCGGAATACCTTTATAGTGAAAACAACTGAAAAAGCCAAAGTTAGAGGCAGTATACGGCCTATTTTTAGCTGGTGGAATGGGGGCCTAAATAGAAAGCCAGATTATAAGACGAGGTCAACAAATCGGATTGATGTGATTAATCCAGAGAGAGTATCCTCTCCAGTGGTAACTATTTCACATAATTTATGGCATTTAGATGGTTCTGTTATGTTAGATGGCAGCCGAACGCTGGATGCATACCAAATTAAGGAGGTTTTATAATAATGGCAGAAAGTATTGTTACAGATATTGCAAAAGAAAAAATGCTGAAGGCAAGGGCAGGAGTTTCACCCTTACCACCTATTGTTGGGATGGCTTTTGGGGATGGGGCTAAAAATGTTTCGGGTGGAATAATTGCTCCAACCGCAAATCAAACAGCTTTGAACAATGAATTACTTAGAAAATCAAATGACAGTTGCAAAGAAATTACTAAATTAATTTATCGTTATTCTTGCACATTAGATGAAGGCGAATTGGCCAATAAATTTATAAATGAAATAGCCTTGTATGATTCTGATGGAGATTTGATAGCGATAAAGACTTTCTTAGATAAGGGAAAAGATTCTGATCAAGAAATGGTATTTGAGATAGATGATACATTTTAAAAGGAGGAGTTTATGGCTGATTTTGAAATTGAAAAAGAGTATAGGGAACAACTGCGGAAATTAGAAACAACAGATCCTGCCCATGCTGACCTATTTAATTCAACGTTTTCAACATTAATAAATAATGATGCATACCTCAACGAGCAGAATAACAAAATCAAACAACCAGAATTTGATGATTCTGGCAGCGTAGATGAAATAAAAGACTTCCCATCATTTTTATCATCTATGGTATCTAAGATGAGTATATTTAAGTTTTTTTCAGATTTGAAAGCTGGATTAAAATTTGTATTACATACAGGGCAAATAGTCAATAACTGTGTTACGGACCGGTCAGACCTTCCAGGTTCGGCACATAATGATAAGGTTTTGATGGATAAATATTTGGCGTTAAGTAGTGATTTAAGTGAACGGCTTTTCTTTGGTGCTGGTACTGCGTTGCAAGCAAAGAACGGTACGACGTGGTACAGATTACAAATTAATCCTGATAATTCAACAGGTGTTTTTAAGTCTATCGATAATGGTACCACATGGCCAATTTTTGAAAGATTTATAACAGAATCTGGATCAGTTAAAATAAAGAGTGGGTACATAAACATTGCAACGACTGCTTCTTACGGCAATGAATACCAGGGATCTATGTCCATTCCATCTATCATTTCAGCTTTTAGTCTTACAGATAAAACGGTTTTGACAGTCATTTGTCGGGGAGGCAATCTTATATCAGATGGTGCAATTGTCCCAAAACATGGTTCAGACGGTTCTATATTTACACTCTCTGGTGCTGTGTCGGGTACATACAGGATGCATTTCGATATACTTTATAAATAATGATTAATTAAATCCATGACCTCCACTGATTTCCCCAGCGCATACGATGTTTAAAGTCATTATTCCAGTCAAAGAATAGCTGGATACCACTCGGACCATTATTAAATATGATGATAATTCCATCTTTCCCCGTTGGCGTTTTTGTACTTCCGTCATTTCGTATGTCAATAGTAGCAATTTGCGTCTCCCGTAAATTATCCAGAGTTATAAGTGAACCATCTCCAATGGAATAGTTATTATATGGGAGGATGCTCGTTAAATCACTACTTTATTAAAAAGATGGTAATAAACAAAATATTGTAATATTTTCCTTTTAAGTCTATAATTAAAAATGGATAAATAATCTGTATAGGGGGAATTATGTATGTTTAAAAAGAAAAATACGATAGGGTTTATAATCGGAGCATTAGCAATAATTACTGTAGCAATAACTAACAACACGAATAGTTATGCAAAAAGTGATTTTGCCGTAACAACAAGGGATGAATCTATTGAATATAATGGAGTTACATATAAAAGAATTCAAGTTGATGGTGGAGATTTATCAGGTTCAAGGCAACCTAATGTGGCGGTAGATGTTGGGTATGGGGATAGAACATATTGGGCGTTAACAAATGAGCATAGTCAGCTTGTGTATGTAATAGCTGACAAAATCACCTTGCAAGATGAAAACACAGAACAAGTTACTTCTGAGGGACGTTATTATAGTGATGAGGCAAAAGTACCTGGCACTGAAAGGTCAGACTTAGATGAAGGACATGTCATAGCAGATAGTCTTGGTGGAGTTTCGAATGCATACAATATAACACCACAAGATAGCACTTTAAATCGCCATGGAGATCAAGCCTATATGGAGAAAGTGATTCGTGATGCAGGTGGTTGTGAACATTTCATAGCTACTATCACATATCCAGATACTTCAACTCAAATTCCGTCACATTATCATTATGAATATATACTCAAAGGGAATGCGGTTGTAGATGATTTTGATAATATAAATCCTGACGAAGTTAATAAAGCACAAGCAGATAAACAACAAAAAGAATCAAATGTAACAAGTGGAAATAATAATTCTAGTGAATCTAGTATAAATGAACAAGAGGAACTGAAAAAGATAGATACTAATGGCAATGGTAAAGTTACAATAGCCGAAGCAAAAGCAGCTGGATACAAAATGCCAATCTATTCAACTCATTGGTTGTATAAATATATGGATGACCGAGATGGAGATGGTATGGTAGGAGAATAATAGTCATGTTAATAGGAGCCGTAAGGCTCCTGTTTTTTTATAAAGAAAGGAGTTCTTAATGGAAAAAGTTAAAATAGGAGATAAGGAACTATTCTATGATATCCAAGAGATTCTTCCCATTAATACACATGTTTTGCGTATCGTTTTTGCTAACTCACTGCCTGCAAGTTACGGAGACATTACTACGTATACAGCTGGGGGAATTGAAGGAGTTACGCTTACTGGTTACGATACAGTTTATCGTGATGAGGGCAAGACAGTTTATTTAAGCAATGATAAAAGTGTTTATATACCAGTGGAAACCTCTACCGGGCCTATGGATCCACCGGAACCACATTCCCCCACTATGAAGGAACTAAAGGCATCAAAGCTTAGGGAAATATCGGCCGCCTGTGAAAAGTCAATCTATGCAGGAGTAGATGTTAATTTAGCTGATGGAGTAATAGAACATTTTTCCCTTACTGAACACGATCAGCTCAATTTGTTCGGAAAACAAATCCAGGTGTCAGCAGGTGTAGAGAAAATAGAATACCATTCAGATGGTATGCCATGCCGATATTATAATGCTGCTGATATGCAGACTATAATTTCGGCAGCTATGTGGCATGTATCTTACCATACTACATATTGTAATGCACTTAATATATGGATATCCGGGATTGAGCAAGCAGGGGATCTGGAAACTATTTCCTATGGGGTGGAAGTTCCCGAGGCTTACCAATCGGACGTACTTAAAGCATATTTTATACAGAAGGCTGCCATGACGGAAGGAGAAAGAGATGAAACAGCAAGCTAAATACATATTTTTATTAGTGTCCGGTGGATTTATGTACAGCATTATAGAAATTTTATATCGGGGGTATACCCACTGGACCATGTTTATTTTGGGCGGTTTATGTTTTATATGTCTAGGGTTAATTAATGAGTTGATTCCTTGGAGTACGCCACTCTGGAAGCAGATGCTTATTGGTATGGCTATAATTACATGCTTGGAGTTTATAACTGGGTGTATAGTCAATATATGGCTTGGGTGGGGCATTTGGGATTACAGTAATTTGCCAGGTAATATATTTGGCCAGATTTGTCCTCAGTTCACTTTCTTATGGTTTTGGATAAGCGCTGCCGGGATAATATTAGACGATTGGCTTAGATATTGGCTTTTTGAAGAAGAACGGCCACATTATAAATTAATATAGGAGGATAAGGTTACGTTGACTTTTTGGGATTATGTAAAAGAGTCTTGGCCGGGATGGGTGTGTTCAGCAGCTGTCCCGGCCATCATTTATTTATATACACAGGTTATGGCCAGCCGTAATGGCGTAAGAGCCCTTTTGAGAGCAGAAATAATAAGAGTGTATAACAAGTATCATGATGATTTAAAGTATTGTCCAATTTATGTTAAACAATCCATGGAGGATATTTATAAACAGTATCATGCTCTGAAAGGTAATGGAGTTGGTACAAAGCTTTATGAAGAAATTATGGAATTACCAACAGAAAAAGAGGAGGAAAATTAAATGAACAATGAAAAGATTTTAAAGTGGGTAAGAGCTGCAGGGGTAAGAGCAGTTAAGACAATGGCGCAGACGGCCATTGCAACCATTGGGACTACAGCGGTAATGTCTGGGGTAGATTGGATTATGGTAGGATCAGCAACGGCACTGGCCGGGATTCTTTCTATACTTACATCGGTGGCTGGGCTACCGGAATTAAAAGATTAATTTGTTGCGACCGTCGCAACACTATGGACCTGGGACATCCTGGGTCCTTTTTCTATTGAAAGGAAGGGGAATATCATGATTAGTAATTGTGGACATGACGAAAATGGAAAATACACAGGTGGTAAAGCCGGGGATCAGACTGGTGGAGAGTACGCAGTAATTAATTGGTATAACCGTCCATGGGCCTGTGTGTTAAGGTATCCAGATATTAATGTAGGGTTAAAGATTGCGGAGATTTCTAAAGCTGCAGCAATTAATAATAACGTGGGTTATGATCAGGGACAGAGACTTACATATTACAACTGCTTACGAGCTGTAAATTGGGATCCTGCTAAGATCATAACTCCATGTGAGGGTGACTGTAGTGCAACAACGGCAGCAAATGTGATTGCCGCCGGAAATCTATTAGGTTTTAGTAAGTTAAAATCTATCAATCCATCAAACACTACATCGACATTGCGTAAGGCTCTTGTTGCAGTAGGATTTGAACTTTTGACAGACAGCAAGTACCTTACAGGTGATAACTATTTGCTTCCGGGAGATATTCCACTATATGATGGACATCACGTAGCAGTTAACCTTGATTATGGATCAGAAGTTAAGCCAGCAGAAGAGAAGAAATCCGGCTGGATAAAAATAACAGATGGATGGATGTATTATAATGGTGATACCGATTTGCCGGTTCGTAATGATTGGGTAGAGGATCAGAGCAAGTGGTACTGGTTTAACGCGGCCGGGATCATGGTCACGAATACCTGGTATCAGTATAATGCTGCATGGTATTATTTAGGACCGGATGGGGCTATGTGCCAGTCACAGCTTGTGGAGAATTCCGGGAAGATTTATGCAGTGGACACAGATGGAAAAATGGTTACAGGTGAAATTTTGTTATCTACTTTGAGCGACGGGACGCTGCAGTACAAAGGTTTAATAGGAGACGGCAAGTAATATTACTTTGAACCCAGAACCGGTCATTAACTGTAATGCGCTATGTATGTTTCAAATCATGATGGGGTGCAGTATATAGGTACATTTTAATTAATGTTGGCGGGCTCTTGTCCTGAGTCCGCCATTAAAAGTACTTTTCAATTTTAGGGTCGTATGGTATTATAGTTAAGTAGAGTGGCAGAAAGAGAGGCCACATGAGTAGTAATAATAACTGTCTGAAAGCAATCAATTTAATTCATTTCGATGGCAAATCAATTAGTCTAAATAATGTATGTATGTCTCATACAATTTTTCAAGAAAACCAAGTTTTACAAGCAGCAATCTACGGTGATATGATAGTTATAACTTCAGCAATGGAAGAAGAAAAAGAAAGTAATTAATTTGTATTATAGCCACTCTACTTAAATTTTACTTTAATATACAAAATTGATTTTTTAAAGTAATAAGATTATAATAAAAAAACGATTTTAAACTGAATATCAATTATATAATAATCAAATTTATTTGGAGGAAGTTTATATGGATAAAGAGTTAATTAATACCGAGAATATTGATGAAATATCAATAAAAAGAATAATTGATGGTTTAACAGGTTTTATATCTGGAAGTAAGGCAGACTATGCACACTCAGCAAATAGATTATTGAAAAGCCTATTTGCTCATGATTTTTTATTTCAGTTACAAAAAGAATGGGATAAATATGTCGATAGAGGTAATATTGACTTAGATTATAAAAAATCAAAGCCATTCTTAAATAGTTTATCTGAATTAATGGACTATCTTGATACGGATTTACCAAATGATGAGATAGCTCTAACTTTAAAAAAGTTATTCTTTATACCAGCTTTTAAAGACTATTACAAAGAAGACAAGCTTTTAGCAATTGAATATATGAAAATAATAAGAAAGTTAACGCCAGGTGAAATGGTGGTTTTGTTTACAGCATATAATAATGTTGGAATAAGTACAGACAGTGCTTCAAAATGGTTGGAAATAATTGCAGAGAAATCCACTCTGAAATATACAGAACTAGTAGAGCTGCATGAAAAGAAATTAATTGATTTAAATCTGATTACAAAACGTAAATATGAGGATAATAGTGGATTATGGGTTGGAAAATATTCTCGCTTAACAAGTTTGGGGTATAACTTATGTCATTTCATAAAATTGTATGATGAATTTAATGAGAGATAAAAAATTGTATTGAATCCTTATACTAATAATGAAATACAACTTTATTTTTTGGTGGTATTTCATTATTAGTGTAAGGATTTATATTACGGTACATATTTTCTATGGGCTTCCTGTACGGTGGCTTTGGCAATAGCTGCATAGCACTGCTTTGTTGTGTCCAGTTGGACGTGCCCTAATTTCTCGGCCACAAGTTCCAGAGGAGCCCCCTTATTAATCATATCTGTGCCAACGGTGCGTCGGAAAACATGAGGCGTTAATTTGACTGCAGCAAGATCATTGTCTCTATTCTTGATTCGTTTTAATATATTTCTTACTGTGCTACTACTTACACGGTTATGAGGTTTTTGATTTGTTACAAATAAAGCCTGGTTATTATCGGTACGGCTTTTAAGATACCGTTCTAAATGAACCTTTGCTTGGCCGTTAAAATACACCTCTCTTTCCTTACGTCCTTTTCCGTATACAATGGCTTTCATATCGGAAAAATCAACATCATTGATATTTAAGCGGCAAAGCTCAGATACCCGTATCCCAGAGGAATATAGTAAATCGCATAATGCTAATTCCATTTCATTTTTGCAGGCGCAGCGAACCTCTTCCCGCTGTTCAGCTTTAAGGGTCGGACCTATACGACGTTCTACTTTGGTTTCTTTTAGCTTTTTGGCTGGGTTATCAGGTAGCATATCCTCTTCATATAGCCAACCGAAGAAGCTCCTCATGCATATTAGCTTACTATTATATGTACGATCTTTCCATTTTCGAAAAAGTTTTCCGTATGCAAGATAACCTTTTAGATCTGAATATGATATTTCAATAATATTTTTATTTATATAATCAAGCATATTTTGAAGATTATTTTTATAATTTGCAATACTGGCATCAGTGCATCCGTCAAGCTTCATTTGTATTAGATATTGTCTTAAATATTCTTCCGTACAATCAATTTTGGTAGATAAACCTGTTCTGGCCTCTTCTTTAATTAATTTATAATTTCCTAAATACATATATATGAGTAATTTTGTTTCGTGTATTTTTTCTGTTTTTATTATCCCTGCTATTTCAAACTGCAATACTAAATCATTTATAACATTTTCTTCCATGGTGCACCCCTGTAAACTTATTACAGTTAGAATATAACCATTATCGTTATATTAGAGAAAAAGTTAGAATATAACACATTCCGTTATTCCGGGATTTTGTTTTAAATAGTGATTTAATGTATAAAGGTAATGCCAATGATTTAGATACGTTAATCAATGAAGAATACACTGATAAGGTTATAACAAACAGTTATAATTACTCCTCCACGGGAGTGCCAGAAAACTCAAGCGGATATGTTATTACATACTACAGGACACCTGCCAGCGTATTACAAAATTTATATACTTTCACAGGGAACTGTTATACAAGGCGCAGAGACATTAATACAACACCTACATGGGTAAAACTCCCATCAAATGAAGATTTAGAAAACAAATTATCTACCAATGCTTTTTACATTACGAATATAAAGACTTTAGCTGATTTGTATTCCGCCTATGCCAGTGGTATCATATTTGTTTATAATAGTACTGGAAATGTCCCAAGTTATGGTAGTGGAATTATATTACGATGTTCAAACTCTAACTTTAAACTCTTACTTGTAGATGATGATACTGATGCAATGTATCTATGGTCATTAACGGGTGCGGCTGGAACAGCTCTAATAATTAGTGCGAATAAAACCAAGGTTATTTAATGATCATTTATGCTATCATCTTCCAGGCAAGCCAGCTTAGGTATCCATAAAAATGATTTCTGTAATATACATTGTTCCTTTTGATATCAAACAGTATTTGAACTCCGTGAAAACTTACTTTGGATAAAATAGGATAAGTGTTGAATGAAAATACGAATACCGCTTCTCCTCCTGTCGCTCCAGAAATGGAAGGACCATTGGTGATATCTAAAACATACGAAAAATAAAATCCGCTGGTTATAGCATTTAAATCTAAATTCTCAGTATAGGGTGGAGAAATCATTAATTTGGGAAGTAATGTTTGTGCACCTAAATCACTATTTTATGGCATAACAAAGATATTAAAAAAAGTTAAATAATCAATAATTGTTGTAAATTCCCTTATTTAAAATTATAATGTTGATATATTACTAATAAGGAGCAATTGTACAATGAGTAATCTGTTTGTTTTTGGTAATGGTTTTGATTTGGCTCATGGTTTTGATACAAGCTATGATGATTTTAAAATATGGCTTAGTGAAAAATATGATGAATCATCAGATTCGTATGAGTCGTTTCCTAAATACAACACTAATTATAAAAGGTTTGAATCATTTAGTTTTGAAAGCATGTCTTATTTTTTCTATAATCTTATTTACAATGTAGTTGGTAGTGATTGGAGACAATTTGAAGCAGCATTGTCAAAACTTGATTGGGTTTCAATAATCGAAAATGAATGTTATGGCAGTAATTATAAAGAACGAATGTTCCAAGCTGAGGATATAGCTGTACAAATAAGAGATTTTGCTCACGTTTTAAAAGATAGTCTATTTAAAAGTTGGGCTGAGGAAATTGACATTTCACACCCTAAGTCAATTTCAGAAGAACTTATAGGATTGATTGATAATGAACATGATTATTTCTTGAATTTCAATTATACTGATACACTTGAAAAACACTATAATATCAATAATGTTTGCCATATACACGGACAATCTTCTAAACATGATAGTTTGATCGTGGGACATTCGGGAAAAGATAAAATAGAGTTTGATAGCTATTTGACTATTACTTATTCTTACATTCGACAGATTTATGAAGATTATCGAAAAGATACTAAAAACATATATAAAAAGCACATGGATTTTTTTAATAAATTATATAATAATAATATTACTAATATTTATATACACGGTTTTTCATTTTCAGATGTTGATATGTTTTACTTAAAAAAAATCGCACTAAAACTAGATACTTCTGTGGTACGTATTCATCTACATAGCTATTTAGAGGAGGACTTTGAAGGCTTCAAAAAGAAACTCATTAGATGTGGATTCCATAATATTAACATTATACAGTTTAGATTATCTGATATCAATGATGTATGTGAGATATGAAACTAGGAGGCGGAAAATTCTGTCTCCTTTTTAATAAAAAATTACTATTTATTTTGGCAGTCTTAATTTGATATAAGAATTACTTATTGCTATAACCTATTCCGTGATTATATAACATTTTACCATCGGTTTTATCAACTGATGGTAAAGTATAACGGAAGGAGCAATTACATATGATAAAAATTTTACTCTCTTCAAGGCTAGGTGACCGAAAATGGACACAAGCAGATTTGGCGCGAAAAACAGGTATTCGGCCAACGACAATTTCGGAGCTGTACCATGAGATGGTAGAAAGAGTAAACTTAGAACATTTGGATCTGATTTGCGAAGCATTAGACTGCGATCTCAGCAACTTAATTGTATATGAACCAAATAAAGAGCCAAAAATTGTACATACCATTAATGGGTCACCTAAGCCAAAGGACATAAAGTGATATGTCTCAAAAGGATGCGTTGTTTGATCAGCGCATCCTTTTTGTTGTATTACTTCCTTTTATATGATATATTAATAGCGGTGACACCCAAATGGCACCCATATGTTGAAAATGCTATTGATATTGTACGGAATGAGCGGTTAAATTGAACGTATTATAGCATATGTGTACGCTAACGATTACCGGTCAATATTGAGTTTGAATAAAAAATTTGAGCCCGCAAAGCCTTATAAAATAAGGATTTGTGGGCTCTCTTTATGTCGTTTGGTACTATTTTGGTATTATGTAACACGTCATTGAACGAATAGTTAAATAACTTCTTTCAAATAACTATATGATTTACTTGAGAGAATTAAGTTATTTGTTTCTTTTATTTCATTTGCCATTTAATTAGATATTAGATGATGGTATTTCTATACTATGTACAAGCATGTCTCTTATCTTTTTTAATTCAAGAAGCCTATTATACTCTTTTGGTGAAAAAATTTCTTTTAGGTTATTTGAAATAAAGAGTATTTTGGATCTCGGGTTTTGAGAATATAGCCTCTTATCTGTAGAAGAAAAGGTGGAGCTCCTTGCAATAGCAGATTGTGCTGATTCCTCAGATATTATGTGACTAGTGAAACAGTATTTTCAGGAGATTGGTCATGATTACAGTATCAATGAAGTTATGGAGGAATCGGATGCGGTCTACGATGGATTCAGAGAAATTTGTATCGGAAAGAATGCTGAACGGATATGTAATAAGCTACAGAGAGAGGATCTATCATACAGGTATCTGACGGTGTCTGAGAAGTCTAGGTTACTTGAATTTAGGCTAGATGATAATCCTTGTTACTTCATGCAGTTGTTTTGAAGAAATTAGGTGTTGATATGGATTTTGATGAGCAATATGAGGATTATCAGAAGGTTTATGAAACAGGACTAGAATTGCAGAATAAAGATAGGGTGAAAGACAGGGAACGATAAGTTTACTTGTCTTTATAACTATTTCCTATTAAATCATATGTAAGAAGTCGAAATTTGGTTGCTAATATGACAATTTAGCGATACTATATTTGTAGTTGTGTATAAACTGAAAGTTAAACAGTTCGGAGGAAAATGTATGTCTGAAATTATTGAAAATGGTCGAGTTTAGAAGAAACAGCAGAGTATCTAGGCGTAACAAAAGATACCATAAGAAACTGGATTAAGAAGGCAGATATACCAGCACATAAAGTGGGTAGACTATGGAAGTTTAAGTTATCTGAAGTAGATGCCTGGGTAAAAAGTGGCAAGGGTGCGCTGTAAGACCGGATTTTAGGACAGGTAATAAGAGAAAATTATGATGAGATTACTATATATTGGAGGATACAACGTTGATAACAGGCGAAGTGAGAAATAAGATAGATAAAATATGGACAGACATGTGGGCAGGAGGAGTAACGAATCCTTTGACAGTAATTGAACAGATTACATATCTGATGTTTATTCGCTCTTTGGATGAAAAAGAATTAGAGAATGAAAGCTTTGAAGCACTGGCAAGAGAAAAGATGGAAAAAATCTTTCCACAAGATGAAAATGGTCAATCCATGCGATGGAGCAGATTCAAAGATAAAGACGCCAGAGAAATATTTGAAATTATTGGACAAAAGGTATTTCCATTTATTAAAAGTTTGAATGGTAATAATGCATCCGCATTCTCTAGATATATGGAAAATGCGATGTTTATGATTCCTACACCACAAATTTTGCAGAAGATCATTACTGGATTGGAAGATTTGTACGAGCATGATTTGACAGGGCTTGATATGCAAGGTGATCTCTACGAATATATGCTGGACAAACTTGCTACCGCGGGGCAAAATGGTCAGTTTCGTACACCAAAGCATATAAGAGAACTGATGGTGCAATTGGTAAATCCAACACCAGATGATACCATCTGTGATCCGGCTTGTGGAACAGCGGGATTCTTAGTATCGGCATCTGAATATATCAGAAAGAACTTTGAAGGGACTATGACAAGTGAGCAATGGGAGCATTTTGACAAAGGAGCATTTTCGGGATTTGATACGGACACAACAATGCTTCGTATCTCTGCAATGAATCTGATGCTTCATTCCATTAGTAATCCTGATATTGATTACAAAGATAGTGTATCAAAACAGAATGAGATTATTTCAAAATATACGGTGTGCCTTGCAAATCCACCATTTGCAGGAACTGTAGATTCAGAGAGTATTAATGACAATCTGAAAGCAATCTGTAGTACCAAAAAGACAGAGCTTCTATTTGTGGCATTATTCCTTCGTATGCTAAAAAAGGGTGGAAGATGTGCATGTATCGTACCAGATGGAGTTTTATTTGGTAATTCAAAAGCTCATAAAGAGTTAAGAAGAGAACTTGTTGAAAATCAACATTTACAAGCAATCATATCTATGCCGAGTGGAGTATTTAAGCCATATGCAGGGGTATCAACCGCAGTTTTGGTATTTACAAAGACAGATGATGGTGGAACGGATAAAGTCTGGTTCTATGATATGAAAGCGGATGGAAAGAGTCTGGACGATAAACGTCAGGATACGGATAAAAATGATATTCCTGATATTTTAGAACGCTGGAATCATTTAGAATTAGAAACGGACAGAGTAAAAACAGAACAATCCTTTTTTGTAACAAAGAAGGAGATTGAGGAAAATGAATATGATCTGTCGATTAATAAGTATAAAGAAGTAGTCTATGAAAAGGTAGAGTACGATTCATCAGAAGTGATTATGGAACGAATTGATAAAATTGATGAAGAAATTGTTGTACTGAAAGCGGAATTGAAAACATTATTAAATTTAGATTTGTAGGGATGATTGATATGGAGATTAAAAAACTTAAAGATATAAATGAATATTCTAGCCAAAGTGTAAATCCTTCAAAATCGCCAGATATTGTATTTGAAGTTTATAGTGTACCAAGTCATGCAGACAACAAACCAGAGTATCTTCGCGGTGATGAAATTGGTTCAACAAAAGTAGTTATTGAAGAAGGTGATATTTTGCTATGTAAAATAAATCCAAGGATTAATAGAGTCTGGGTTGTAGATAAATCGTCTGAACATTTGAGTGTTGCTTCATCTGAGTGGATAGTAGTTAGAAGTAAAGAAAATAATCCAGAGTATTTGGCGTGGTATTTTAGATCTGATGGATTTAAAACTCGTATGAATAGTGGTTTGACTGGAATTGGTGGATCATTAACACGAGCACAGCCAAAGCGAGTAGCAGATTATCCAGTTCCAATTAGAGAAAGAAAAGAACAAGATGAAATAGTATTAGTTTTAAATAAAGTAAATAAAATAATAGATAGCAGAAAAGAACAGTTAGAACAGATGGATAACCTAATCAAATCCCGATTTGTCGAGATGTTTGGGGATCCTTTAAGTAATCCAATGGGCTGGGAAGAAGTTGTTATTACAGAGCTGTGCGAGAAAATATGCGGTGGTGGTACACCTTCAAAATCTCATCCAGAGTATTTCGTGGGGCGTATTCCTTGGGTGTCACCGAAAGATATGAAATCTATGGTTATTAGAGATAGTCAAGATCATATAACTGAAGAGGCCATTAAGAATAGCTCAACGAAGATTATTCCAGAAAACTCGGTACTTATGGTAATAAGGAGTGGTATTTTAAAACATACACTTCCTGTTGCTATTAATGCAGTGCCTGTGACTATTAACCAAGATATGAAAGCTTTTATTCCAGGGAAAAAAATACTTACAACATTTTTGATGAACTACTTTAAAGCGATAGAACCAGATGTATTAAGCGGTGTAAGAGGAGTAACGGCTGATAATATCGATTTCAAAGATTTTCAAAAAAGACTGGTAATTTTACCACCAATTGAAATTCAGAAGCAATTTGCCAACTTCGTCCAACAAGTCAACAAATTGAAAATTGAAGTACAGAAATCATTGGATGAAGCGCAGGTATTGTTTGATTCGTTGATGCAAGAGTATTTTGAGTGATAAGATAAGGAAAGCTATTGCCATGACAAATGAATATGAAGAACAGAATGCATATAAAAAAGCATGAAATTGTTTGTACGATTTTGTAAAGATATGAATATCACAACTAAGGAGCAACTTTCAAACTTTACTTTCGAAGAAATTCCTTCTGAATATAAATATAAATATAAATATGGAGCCTCTGATGAAATCAGAGCTTCTGATGATCCTGATAATACACAAATAATAAATGCTATTTATATAATTTTATGGGGAGAATTTTTTGATATAAGAGATAAGAAAGATGTTGGTTCTTAGTCTGATAGTAAAAAAATAGAAGGTAGTCAGTCATCATACAGAGGCGACACAATGAATAGTTTTTGTTCTATGTTTGGAAGTGATGATACAGGATGGAATAGAATGAAGCATATTCTAGGTGTGGAAATCGATAATGACTGGTCTGATATAATAAAATTTAGAAAAATTTATCATACATTAGGAAATTTTTTACTTATTCCAAATAGAAAAAATGTAAATAGAGTAAAAGGTACCTCTGGCAGACTAACAGACAGTTTTGAGACACTTTTATCAAATGCATATATGTACTATAATGAAAAAGAAAATGGAACAAATAAGCTTATTATGTGTGGTTATAGAAAGGTTTTTGAAGAAAATATAGAATACAAGAATACATATAATGAAGATTTTTTGTTTAAATTAAAATATTTTATTTGCAAGATTATTATTATAATGAAGGAAAGCCAACAGTCAAGTTTAAATTTAGTTTCAGAAGGGAAAAAAGGCTTAGCTGATTATGTATCTACAAATTTGAATACTGATGAATATTATACACGAAGTCATTTGCAAAAATTGGATATCATACAGACGGTTGGTTCGGCTTCTTGGTTAGGCATAATTAATGACAAAGATTTATTTCAGGAAAGCTTGGATTGGTTTCGAGGATATATAAATTTTATTTGTGAAAAGATAGGATATGAGTTGCTTTACCAAATGATCGACAATTGTAGAAGTATAAATGAAAATAAAGATTCACAATTAGAAGCGTCATTGTGTTATGGAACATGTATGTATATTTGTTCATTTATTGAAAAAATATTAAAAATAATATACATAGAACTAAAAAGAGAAATAGAATATATTCCAATTGAAAATATAACTTTAGGGGAATTGCTATCAGACGGGAATTCATTGTATGCGGAAATGTTAGGAGAATATCAATTAAAGCATTTAAGATATTTTCTATTGACAGACGGCGATAAAAAAATTGGTACAAATTATCGTAATTCACTGGCACATTATAGTTCAATTACTTCTGAGAATATTAATATGTTTCTTGTTGGAAAACTAATGTTTCTTTTTACAAATATAATAACATCATTTTTTCATTACTTTTTTATGAAACAAAGTGAAGAAAATATAGATAATTAGGGGAGGATATATGTCAAACTTCGAATTCTTAACATCAAAAACAGAATATGAGCTTTTTGCAGTAGCGTGCGTTGAGGCGGAGAAGGTCTTGACATCATCACCTGCCATGAGTGCAGTAGGAGCTAGAAAAGCATTAGAACTTGCTGTGAAATGGGTATATTCCGCTGATAACTCAATTTCTATCCCGTACAAAGATAACTTACAATCATTGATTCATGAACCAAGTTTTCGTTTTGCCTTGGATAGTAAGACATGGGGCAAGATGCCATTTATCATTAAATTAGGTAATTTGTCAGTACATACGGATAAGAAGGTGTCAAAAAGTGACGCTGTTTTATCATTACAAGGTTTGTTTGAATTTGTAGAGTGGATTGATTACTGTTACGGAAATGATTATCAGGAACGTAACTTTGATGAAAAACTGATTCCAGGTGAAAAAGTCGCTGTTGATGTATCAAAAATCAAAGAGCAGGAGAGTTTACTTTCTGAAAAGGAAAGTGAAATCAAAGCCTTAAGAGAGAAAATTGAGGCGATGTCTGCTACCTATACTGCTGAAAAAGGGCAGCATAAAGAAGAAAGAACTTTTACTGCGAAAGATTTATCGGAGTTTAAGACGAGAAAAAGATACATTGATGTAGATTTAAAATTGTTAGGTTGGGATTTTGACCATGATGTAAAAGAAGAATTTGAAGTACAAAATATGGATGGAAAATCAGGTCAGATGTGATATGCTGACTATGTTTTGTTTGGCAAAGACGGTCTTCCATTGGCGATTATAGAAGCAAAGAGGACAAGCAAAGACCCGAATATCGGAAGGCAGCAGGTTTTGCTTTATGCCAAGTCTTTAGAAGAGCGTTATGGACGCCGTCCTATGATGTTTACCACGAATGGGTTTGAAACCTATTTCTGGGATGATGAAAGCTATCCTCAGAGAAAAGTCAGCAGTATTTTTTCCAAAAATGATTTGCAGAAGTTGATGAATCGAAGACAAGAGAGAAAAGATTTATCAACCATTCGCATAGATGATAAGATTACCGATCGCTATTATCAGAAAGAAGCGATCAGAGCAGTATGTGACAGTTTGGTGCAGGGGCATAGAAAAAATCTTCTCGTGATGGCAACTGGTACAGGCAAGACCAGAACCGCTTCCAGTTTGACAGATGTATTGTCAAGAGGGGGCTATGTTACCAACGTTTTATTTCTTGCCGACAGAACGGCATTAGTAAAACAGGCAAAAGATGATTTTAAAAATTATCTTCCAGATATGAGCCTTTGTAATTTGCTGTCCAATAAGGAGGATAAGAATGCAAGAATCATTTTTTCTACCTATCCAACTATGTTAAATGTCATTGATTCGGAAAAGACAGAGGATGGACAGCGATTATTTTCTCCATCCCATTTTGATCTGATCATAGTAGATGAAGCACATAGAAGTATCTTTAAGAAATATCGTACCATTTTTGAATACTTTGATTCAATTGTTGTAGGATTAACTGCTACGCCAAAAACAGATGTCGATAGAAATACCTATGATTTTTTTGAAATGGAACATGGGGTTCCGACCTATGCATATGACTATGAAACTGCTGTGAATCATGATTATGTGCTGGTGCCATATTTTAACATTGAAACATCAACGAAATTCTTAGAGGAAGGAATTTCATACGAAGAGTTGGATGAAAAAGATAAAGAACGTTACGAAGATGATTTCGGTGATGATGAAGGAAATATGCCAGAATTTGTGCCTTCACCTACCATGAATAAATTTGTATTTAACGAAAAGACAGTGGATTTAGTGTTGCAGGATTTGATGGAAAATGGAATCAAGGTTGAGGGCGGAGATCGAATTGGAAAAACAATCATTTTTGCTCAGAACAAGACTCATGCTGAATTTATTTTAGAACGATTCAATAAATTATATCCAAAGCTGAAAGGTGGATTTGCAAAGCGCATTACTTGCGAAGATACCTACGCCCAGTCTGTCATTGATGAATTCAAGATTGCGAATAAGCCACCATATATTGCAGTTTCTGTCGATATGATGGATACCGGTATCGATGTACCAGAAGTAGTCAATCTTGTATTCTTTAAGAAAGTGCGCTCAAAGACAAAGTTCTGGCAGATGATAGGACGTGGAACCAGACTGTGCAAAGACCAGACTTTTGTTGACAGACAGGATGGAGAGTATACAGATAAAAAGAGATTTTATATTTTTGATTACTGTGGAAATTTTGAGTATTTCCGTGAAAATAAAGAAGGTATTGAAGTAAAAGATACAGAAAGTTTGAGCGAAAAGAGTTTTAGCAAAAGAGTCCGATTGATACAAAATCTTCAATCATCAGATTTCTTAGGAACGGAATACCAGAACTGGAGAAGTGAGCTTGTAAGTACTGTGCTACAGCAAGTACAGTCACTCAACAAAGAACTGGTTGCTGTACACATGCAACTTCGTCATGTGGAAAAATTCGAAAAGCAAGAAGCATTTACTTGTATCTCAGAACAGGATTATCATGATTTGTCCAGGCATGTAGCACCATTGGTAACGATGGATGATAAAGATGAGTATGCAAAGCGATTTGATAATCTGATGTACGGCTTGATGATTGCTCAGATGGAGATGTTACCAGGATTTAAGAAAGCGAAAAATCAGGTCTACACATTGATGGGAGCATTGGAACAAAAAGCAATTATTCCTAAGATTAAAGAAAAACTTTCTTTGATTCAGACGGTAACAACAGATGAGTTCTGGGCTTCTGGTGATATTTTGCTTTTTGAAAAGATTCGAGAGGAATTAAGAGATTTGATTAAACTTACAGTGGATGAGGGCACTGGTAAACGCCCGATTATGACAAGTCTTGCAGATCCTATTCTATCTAGAAAAGAAGGCGATATATTAGATGCAGCATATGATTTTGAAGATTACCGGTTAAAAGTGAATCGATACATAGAACAACATAAAGATCATATTGCAATCTGGAAGCTTCGAAATAATGTAAAACTGGAATCGGGAGACTATCAGGCACTCGAAAGCATCTTTACAAAAGAACTGGGCGATGAAGAAGATTACAAACGAGAGTTCGGAGATACACCATTTGGTCTTCTTATCCGTAAGATAGCAAAGCTTGAGCATGAAGCTGCGATGAAAGCATTTTCTAAGTTTATCAATGATGAATCATTGAACCAACAGCAGATTGTTTTTGTGAAAAAGATTGTGGATTATGTGGAGCAGAATGGATACATAGAAAATATAACGGAACTGATGAAACCGCCGTTTGATAAACCAATGAGCTTTGTGAAGCTGTTTGATAGTAAGAGGCAGGCTGAGATTGTGAAGTTGGTGAATGAGATTAAGGAAAATGCTGTGGAAGTGGCGGGGTAAGGTTGATTTAAAATTCTCATCAGTGGAATTACAGGAGGAATACAGTATGTGTGATAATGAAAACATATTTATTAATGCTGTTTTAAAAAGAAAAGAAGAGAATAAAAAAGCTTTTTCTTGGCTTATGGAAGAAAAACTCTATTCTCTTATTGGAAGTATTTTGCGGTTGGAATTGGATTCATTGATTCGTGTGGCTTATTTAAATTCTATTAATGATATAAATCAAATGGAGTGTTTGCTTGCACAGTTTAATGCTGGTAAAAGATGGAAGAATGAGAAGCAACTTATCACTGATAGGGCAATGTTAAATAATGTTATGTGGAATTTAGGATTGGGGTGGGCGCAACCAATTTATGATATATGTTGTGCTTTTATTCATCATTCACCATATCACGATTGGGGTGAGATTGAGCCAACAAGAGCTATATCTGATTTAGAAAGAAGCAGCAGGAGTTAAGAGTTATTTTGGAGAACAACTTGTAGAATTTGGATTTCCGGTGGATGCAATCAAACGTATAGAAGAGAAGAACAGTAAATTAATTACGCTTAATACAGAATCAACAAAAAAATACGTAGTTAGTAATTTACAAAAAATTTTATCTGTATTGGATGAATATGAGAAAAAACTTATGGAAAATGCTTTAAAGTCGATTTTGTAATGAGCGAGAAAGGTAGTTGGTATTTTTATTAATTTTGAACAGAGAAATATTATCAACAGACAACCAATTTTACATATCCGAAAATATTAAAATAGATCAAAAAATGTTTAACATATCAGAATATATCTATTTTAAGAAAAATAGATGCAACCCAATTCAGATTAGTGTTTACGAAGATAAAATGTATGTCTGGAATGATGGTGTTATGCCTATGAACTTAACATCTACCGAAAAGTTATTTCAAAAGCATTCTTCAAAACCATACAATCCAAAACTGGCTGATATCTTTTTTAAGAGCGGTATGATTGAAGCGTGGGGGCGTGGATTTGATAAAATCAAAGAAGCATGTCAGAAGTATGATGGCCCATTGCCAGAATATGATATAAGCGAAGATGGGATTATAGTTCTTTGTAAGGCTTGTGGGAGATATCTGGATTTATTATATGGTAAACCAGAAGTAAATAATTCGCTCTCTTCAAATGAGCGAAAAACAACGAACAATAAAAAACAAAGGTAGTTAAAGTAGTAATACTAAAGATAACTTCTGAATCATATAAGTCCCCATCAATTATTTGAAATTATTTTTGAAATAATTGACGCAATTAAAAGATAAAACTATGGAACTAATTACTGATTTTGAGAAATTAAGCAAAGCGATTTTGAAAAAATATGAAGGCAACAGCATAACAATGGGAATTCAGGTTGCAGATTATCGTCAAAGTGAAGCTAGAGAATATATGTTAAATTATTTGAATCATTTGATTCATTTGATTCAGTTAATTATGGGTAGGGTGGTTTAATTAGTCAATGAGGTAAAAGTACAATGATTGAGTTTAGTAATTTTTCAAAAGGGCAAGAGGATTTCTTTCTTGTGAAATTTATAGATGATAATAAGGATGAGATTAACATTTTATTTGATGGGGGGATTAGCTCAAAAAAATGTTTAGAACATATAAGAGATGATGTCAACGGAAAAGTGGATTATATTATATTAACACATATAGATCAGGATCACATAAAAGGTTTATTAAAGTTGTATACTAAGGCAGAGGATTATAATCTGAAAAGTAAGTTAAACGATACCGTCTTTGTATATAACAGATTTGTAAATGGACTAGTATCATATAATCAAGCGGAAGCATTTGAAGAAATGATACAAGGAAGGGAAATTATTTGTTCTTATAAAGAGTATCAATACAATTCTGGAAATGCAATTTTTTTAAGCGCTGAACAAAGAAGAAAACTTCCTAAAAAAGAAAAAAATCAAATCTATATTACCTTTTTGTCGCCAACAGATCGTAAAGAAATAGAACCACTCTATGACTACTATCAACAGTATAAGGAAAAGAGCAAGAATCCAAGTGGAAACGCATACGTGGTAAATAAAAGCTCTATTATGTGTCTTGTTGAATATGAGGAGTCATTATTACTAATGGCGGGTGATGGATATTTTAAAGATATTCTTCCTACGATTAAAATTCTTACTGGTTCACAGACAATATGCCCGATTTCAAAGAATGCACTAATAAAAATTTCACATCACGGCTCTTCAGAAAATAATGAAGGTCTTGATGAAATCATAAGAATAATACCATGTGATAAATTTGTACTTACAAATGTGGAGGAAGCTCTTCGAGATAAAAAAAATTCTGTTAAAGTAGATGATGACATTATAAAGTTGTCACAGACAAAATCTGTTTATAGTAATTCGGACTACAATGGGCTAAAGATAACGAGAGAACAGAGTATAAGTTTATAAATAATATTATAATTCAAAAGAAGAAATGGGGACAAGAACAGTATGGATATTAATCAAAATATTGTCAGAATCCGAACAGCTATGCAAATGGGAACAGGGATAATATATCCTTGCGAACCAAGAAATGGAAATCTTGGAGAACATAATTATATTATTTTTACAAATAAGCATTTGGTAAGTGATATTCCATTGTCAAGGAGTGAACGAAATGGAGAAGATCTTCTAAAGTATTTTCAGTTTGATATTTACGATAAAGAGGGTAGAAAATTAGAGATTAGTTCAGGACAAATGGATAAGGATAAAATCAGCGCTGAATTATTTTATACTTCCCTCAAAAACGAAAAGTTAGAAGAAGTGAGCCCAAACATGAATTGTGTGGAAGACATTGCAGTGATACTGTTGTCTTTTCATCGAGATATTGATCTTGATTTAGAAACAAGACTTTTGTGGGGAGGGGAAGAAATTGATAGCATCTGCATGGAAGGATTTCCGGAAGTATTATCAGACAATGATATTTCATCGAAGCTATTAGTGAAAGGAATCTATAAACCGGTTTTCCCGTCAAACTCTAGAATAGGAGTGTTCCAAATTACAGACGATTATCATTGGTATAACAATTATAAGGATTATCGGCTGTTTCAAGGTTTTTCGGGAAGTCCGATTTTTCAGAAGCTTCATGACAGAGGAGTACGTCTTTTAGGGATGAATCAGTCTGTTTTAAATATTGAAAACGGCGAAAATCCTTTTAAGCTTATGTACTATTATAAAATGCCTTTTATACTGGAATATTTACGAGAACAGGGATGTATTTTGTTTAGTAGAGAGAAGGATGAATCTGTAAAGATTCGATGGATTGCAGAGGATAATAGTAATGGTGATGCAATTACTGTTAATCAGCCGGCAGGTGGAAAAACTACTGAGCTGACACTACTATTATTAGGGGCAAGTGGTGCGGGTAAATCATCTTTTGTAAAAAGTTTTTTACTTCATTCTAAATATATAGATTCCACAAATGATGGACAGACAACGAGATCCAGTGTTATTTATGATATAAGTAAGTATCAGGAGAAACCAATAGCAAAAATCAAGTTTTTAAACCAAAAAAAATTTGTTCAGTGCATGAAGTTTTTGAATTATCATAATTATTTGTATCAGCTGTGTTTGTCTGCATTTGGCGAACAAAAGGAAAAATCACTGGAAGGATATTTGAGGTATTTTTGTTATGATTATTCCGTACAATTCACTAAAGATAACCCGGAATTAGAAAGTAAGATAAAAGAATGCAATACGAAAATTAATAATCTTTTTTATGAAAAGGTTAAAAAATTAAATAGAGAAGACATGGAGTACAGATACTATATAGATAATTTGGAAAAGTTGTGTGAGGAGATACTTCAGTTGAAGTTTAGTGAAAACAAGCATTGGAACGGATCATTTGTTTTCAGTCAAACGGAATTTTTTAAGACATTAGAAGAGCAAGAGAAACTCAAAAGTCGATTTTTCAAAATGTTAGATTCGGTAGAAGGCTTTTTTGATAAGTCTGAGTTTGCTTTTTTAAATGACATCAAAGATGCGGGACATTCTGCAGAAAGCGATTCATTGTATCGTGAATTAGAACTGGAGGAAAATCAGGGTCTACTAGACTTATCAAAATCAATTCAAGGTTATTTTGAAGAATATTATAAGAAGATGCACCGTGAAATTATAAAAAAAATAATTGCAAAGTATCTAATGAAATCCAAATCCTATGAAGTGGAATTGCAGTTGGATGAGTTATTTGAACAGAAGATTTTATTAACGTATGCATTACAGAAAAAGGGAAACTTTTCATTAACAGGGATGGTTGATTCAGTGACTATAAGTGACAGTATATCGAATGAGTATGCATTTATATTTGATGATTTAAAAATTGATAAACTTAAAATGATAGATACCTATGGATTAGATCATGCAGACTGGAATGCAGACAAAAAAAGTGTTCTTAGCAATATGGTTTACAATCTAAATGAGGAAGATATTCTAAAATTTGATTCTAATCTAGCAGTAGTATATGTAAAAAAGCTTGATTCGGGCAATCCAACAGAATTACATAATATAATTCCGGCTGTTTTTGAATTAATCCCTATGGCACCTATTTATTGTGTATTTACAGGACTGGATATTTTTGTGGGATCAGATATTAACAAATTTAAGTCAGTAGAGCATTATTTTAGAAATAATAGAGAGCCCAAGAACTATGGATATATTGAGAGCGTGGTATTTGAGGAAGAAATAAAGAATATCTTTAGTAAAAAAAATGCTGAATATGTAGATAGTTTATACTCTACAATGAAGAATAATCTTATTGCTATTTGTTCAGATGAGAATACTGTAAAAAGCTATTTTAATCTTTATGCGAATAATAGAGATGAAGTGTATAAATTATTGACTTCTATTTCTATGAATGAATATTCCAATATGGTAATTATACCGGAGGATGTAATAGCTGAAATTGATTTAAACAAAAATGCTATTAAAAATTTTTTAGGAAACGTATTTGAGATTGCCAATGTAGATTGGACAAGAATCCATTGGAAAACTGCGCAGGCTAATTTTACTCGAATTTCTGGACAGTCAGAGTTAGGCTATTGGGGAACATTTCCACATCAGTGGAATCAGCTGTTTCATATGGGATATACCAGCACAGTGATAAACTCAAAAGGTGACATTTTAGGGATCTCTAAGAAACTGAAAAAAGAGGTTGCGTCAGCATTAGATTCCTGCATTAGAGATATGGAGTATTTATTCTTAGGAGATCCAAAAAGTCTAAGTGGATTCAAGGATGGAGACTCTAAGTTTCGGAAACTACTAGAAAAAATGTATGACTTAGGTTATAAATCAGGTACATATAAAATTAATCCGTTTGATTTATATGAAAAAAAAGAACTTTTGGGTAAGATGAAAAGTAAAGGGGAGCGAGATATTGAAAAGCAACGGATTAAAGAAGAACAAGAAGAAAGATTGAAGAAAGCGTATGGCGATACAGGTGATAGAGATCTTGAAAAAACGTTCTTGATTGATATTTGTAATTTTTCGAAGGGATTTGATTATATTTCGAATGAGTTATGTGATTTATTCATTGAGTCTTTGAAGAAACAAATTAATATTACAAATACAAAAAAAGCAGAATGTATGATTAAAATAAACAGAGAATTTATAGCAGAATATTTGGATGCAAAATACAAGTTTGAATCTAAATATAATAATGTAAAATTTGAGACACTAATCAAGGCATATATTGATGCAAAATAAAGATCAAAAGTAAGCGCAACATAATCTACCGTCGTGCTAATTGATTTTTTTTGCTGTAAAATAAGGACAGTTGTAGTAATTCACTCTAAGTTCTGTTCTTGAACAACAAAGGTTGTAGCATTTCATTGCTATTTCACTTCAAACTTTTGTATCATTTTACTCCATATTTTCTTGGAGGATTTTAAAATATGACAAAAGCTCAAAAAGATGAATACTGGATGGATTGCATCCAGCAGTGCCGCGTAAGTGGCTTATCTGATTACGCCTGGTGCAGTCAGAATGGGATACCTACCAGCTCTTTCTATTACAACATAAAGCGGCTGAGGAAGAAAGCATCTATGATTCCTGAAGTCATCAGCGTCATTAGTGAATTTGAACGGCTCAATGAGTATCTCGCCCTCTGAAGAAACGGCAGCGGCGAAATTCAGGTAATAGATAGAATTAGAGCGTATTATCAGAAGTATTTGGAATTGTTTTATCGTAAGTAAATAGGAACTATTAAACTGAATGAAATATAATATATGAAATTTTAATAAAGGAGGAATTAGAATGTTAATTGAATGTGAGAATTTGAGCTTTAAAGAATATAGTGAATCTGGTTATAAGATGACGGAAGAAGAAATTGATAAGAAATATCAAGATGGGGAATTAAGAATAATAACGGAGCAGGGAAGGTATCCATTACAGAACATAATAGATATTTTAAGTAAAAATATTCAATTTAATCCAGAATATCAGAGAAGGAGAGTTTGGACAAATGTTCAAAAATCAAGACTGATTGAGTCTTTTATAATTAACGTACCAATTCCACCAGTTTTTTTATATGAAATAGATTATTCTAAATATGAAGTGATGGATGGTTTGCAAAGATTGTCGACAGTATATGATTATTATACTGATAAATTTAAACTTGAGGGATTGGAAATTTGGAAAGAGTTAAATGGTATGACGTATAGTCAATTGCCTAATAAGGTTAAAAGTGGTATTGACAGAAGATATATTTCTACAATAGTTATTTTAAAAGAAACTGCTAAAAATTCAGAAGAAGAGCAGATTCTAAAAAAGTTTGTTTTTGAGAGATTGAATACGGGGGGAACTAAACTAACGGATCAGGAAACAAGAAATGCATTATATAATGGACCAATGAATCAATTGTGTATGAAAATAGCAGATGAGTGTTCGGATTTGCATAAACTTTGGAACATAGCTCCTTTTAAGCCAGCAGATTTAATAAAGCAAGCCAATTTAGAAAATGCTGAAGATGAAGATAATGGTGAAACAGATGATGAAAGTTCAAATAAGAACATAAAGACATATATTAGAATGGAAGATGTTGAGTTGGTATTAAGATTTTTTGCATATCGTCAATTAGAGGAAAATCCGGCAACCAAGGTTAAAGACATATTGGATTTATATTTGAAAGAGGCTAATAAACAGTATGATGAAAATACAATTAATGAACTAGAAAAAATATATTATAAAGTATTATACTTAGCGGATAAAGTTTTTGATGTAAAAGCATTTTCTATGTATACAAAGAAGAAAAATGGAGAATATTCATGGAATAAATCGCCATCAAAACTGGTATATGATCCAATGCTAAATGCATTGTCTGATTATATTGATAATGTTGATATGGTAAGAATTCTAGTCATTTATAAAGATGAAGTGATTAAAAAAATTGAAGAAATGTTTGTTAACAATACAAAAGATTTTAATGGGAGAAACAATAATAAAAGTGATGTTATAAGACGAAAAGCTTTTTATAAAGGAATTTTTGATTCAGTTATACAGGAGCATGCTAATGAATGATATTATTGAGTTGAGAGACGAATTTCTGAAACAGATAAACAAACTTTTGAACTATGTGAAATTACTTAATGATGATGAGAAAGCATACTACAGAAATAATCAAGAAATTTTATACGTTGGGATAATAAATAGGTCATATAGTTTGTGGGAAACATTTAATAAAGACTTACTATATGCATATTACCTTTTGATGAAAGATACTTTAATTAGAGAGGGGAATTTAGTTCAAAGGCTTAAACTGTATGAATTACCTGGATATATATTTGAAGATGGAACTTATGATAATATCAAAAACTCTATAAACTTTGAACTGAAGAAGGATTTTATCACATATACAGGTAAAAATATGGATACATCTCAATTGAAGTCGTTATACGGAAGGTTTGACATAAAAATTGATAATAAATTAGCCAATAGCAAGGTTATTAGAGAATTTCTAACTGATAAGGAAAGTTTATTCCAAATAAATGATATAAATAAAAGCCATGTAGATCAGGCATTGAGCAGATTAATTCAAGAGAGAAATATAGTTTCGCATTATTCAACAATAGATGACTATCAAAATCTCGAGACAGTAAAAATATGGATTGAATTTTATCAAGTTGTTGCAAAGGAATTGAGTAAAATTGTATGCTGTAATTATTTAAATACTGTTTGTACTAATGCAGAACAACTGGGTAAATATGTAGGATTTTACAAGAAAAAAAATTTACTTTTAATTGATGTCAACAGTGATATAGCAGTAACAAATAATTCATATATCGGCTTAGCTAATCAGGATACATTAGAACAAGTATTAATACCTGTTAGTTTTATGGTTAATGATAATTGTGTTGAGCAGGTAACGAAAAACGATAAAGCAGGTATACAGTTATTATCGATTTTTGATAATGAGTGGAACATTAAGCCTACAAGTAACTTAATTGTATTGGATAAAGAATTGTTTCGATAATAATAAGGTGAAAATAATACATAAACTTATAGTTTAAAATGAGGATGCTAGATAATACGTGATACCACCATGATACACAAAGCTGATTATACGTAAATGGTAAATAACTAGTCCAGGTCAATAAGTTCGCCGCCCGATTGGGGCGGCGGTAAATTTACTGAATTTTTAGTTTTCTACAACGATCTGGCAATTTCTTTGACCAAGGCATTAATTCTGCCAATTTGTTTTCTGGAACATTACTTCTTGGATAGTGCATTAACTGCTCTAGCAGATATAAAAAATATTCATACGGTTTAAGATTATTCGCTTTTGCTGTTTCAGCAATACTATATAAGGCAGCGCTAGCCGCTGTACCGTTCTTCAAATCCATGATGTGCCAGTTGTGTTTACCGTAAGCGCTTAATAAAATAATGCCTTCAAAATTAAAAACAGGATCAGTTATAATAACCATTTGTTTTTTGCAACCCCAAAGTGTAACAAAGTGCAAATAAAAAGTGTAACACCCTAGAGAGTTTATTTAGTTGCTGA
>SVDU01000008.1 GCA_015057705.1 Paenibacillaceae bacterium
CGCCTAGTACCGAACGGTATGCTAGGTGGTGTGGGAGGTCAGTAGATAAAATAATTATCTACCTCCTACCCGATTATCAAAAGCAGAACATAATCAGATTAGTTAAAAATATATCGTAACATGCCATCAGTTTTCTAAATCCTGTCAATTCTGAATCTTATAATCGTTAAGAACATATCGAAGTATTCATTTTTCTCCCTTTTAATTGAATTTAATAGAAAAAAATTTAATCAAAACAGTTATCAGTATCTGATTGACCCTAATATAAAGACAGACAATATATTTAAAAGTTTTAACAAGCATGTAAATATATATTGTTAAATAATAATCGCTAAAAGATAAATAAATATCAATAAAATGTGAAAAAAATAATTAAATTGACAGTTATAAAATTAAGCCTATAATGATTATACATGAGTATGGGCAACAACAGGCCAAATAAAGATATCAGAATGAAAGCGAGGAAAAGCATATGAAGGATGTTACACTTCAGGATACATATCAATTATTTATAGGTGGAGAGTGGAAGCCTGCTTCCGACGGAAAAACATTTACCGTTACCTGTCCGGCAGACGGCAGAGTACTGGCACAGTGTGCAGAAGCAACAAAAGAGGATGTAGATGATGCTGTAAAGGCTGCCTGGAAGGCTTTTGAAACATGGAAGAACGTTCCGGTTAACCAGAGAGCAGCAATCTTAAATCAAATTGCGGATATCATTGATGCAAACAAAGAGCATCTGGCTATGGTTGAAACACTGGACAATGGAAAACCAATCAGGGAGACTTTAAATGTGGATATTCCCCTGGCTGCCCAGCACTTCCGCTATTTTGCCGGATGTATTATGGCAGAAGAGGGAAGCGCCAGCATATTGGGAGATAATATGCTAAGCCTTATTTTAAAAGAACCCATTGGCGTGGTCGGTCAGATCGTTCCCTGGAACTTCCCGTTTTTAATGGCTGCCTGGAAGCTGGCGCCTGTTCTTGCAAGCGGCTGCTGTACTGTATTTAAGACCTCCAGCACAACTCCTTTAAGTGTATTTGAGCTGGCAAGACTGATTCAGGATGTAATTCCGGCAGGTGTCTTTAATGTAATCTCAGGAGGCGGTTCCAGATCCGGACAGTATATGCTGGAGCATCCTGGCTTCAGAAAACTGGCTTTCACAGGATCTACCGATGTGGGAAGAAATGTAGCCCTGGCTGCAGCAGAAAAGCTGATTCCTGCAACCTTGGAGCTAGGAGGTAAGTCAGCCAATATATTCTTTAATGACTGCGACTGGGAGATGGCAATGGATGGTGTGCAGCTTGGGATCTTATTTAACCAGGGTCAGGTATGCTGCGCAGGTTCCAGAGTATTTGTACAGGAGGATATTTATGACCGTTTTGTAAAAGAAGCTGTGGAGCGGTTTAACAAAGTGAAAGTAGGACTTCCATGGGAAGAAGATACCCAGATGGGCAGCCAGATCAATAAAGGACATTTGCAAAAAATATTAGGGTATGTTGAGATCGGTAAAGAAGAAGGTGCCAAGGTTCTGTGCGGCGGCGAGGCATTTACAGAAGATGGTCTTGAGAAAGGTGCATTTCTGCGTCCCACACTTCTTGGAGATGTGACCAATGATATGAGAGTGGCAAAAGAAGAAATCTTCGGACCGGTTGCATGCATTATTAAGTTTAAAACGGAAGATGAAGTAATTGCCATGGCCAATGACAGTGAATTCGGCCTGGGCGGAGCTGTATGGACCAGAGATATAAACCGTGCAATACGCGTGGCAAGAGCTGTGGAAACAGGTCGTATGTGGGTGAATACTTACAATGCAATTCCGGAGGGAGCTCCGTTCGGTGGATATAAGACTTCCGGTGTTGGACGTGAAACTCATAAAGTAATGCTGGAGCATTATACCCAGACAAAGAATATTATGATTAATTTAAGTGAAGCGCCTTCAGGTTTTTATCCCGTTAAATAATAATTTTCAATAAACCGGTTATGCCGTGTACAGTTTTTTATTGCTGTACACGGCATTTTTTGTGCCCGTATATCAGGAATGAAACAAAAAAATGGAAAAGGAATCAGGAGATTTTTGACTTAATAAAACAAAGTGTGCCAAAATGATACATTTGAATTGGGAACTCTATCTAAAACCAATAAAATAACCAAAATAAATGTGTAAAATAACCAATAAAAACGCTGAAAATGATAAATATTAGTTAATGTGCACAAAAATTCATTGCATTGCAGGTATGCAAATGATATACTGAATTCATAAAAGAACTACATAAATCTACAAAAAACGACAACAAAACAAGCATAAAAATGAATGATGAAGCAATTGGCAGCAACACAGCAGATCGGAGGAACATGCAGAAATCGACAGAAGACCAGCTGATACATATCCTGGAGACAGAGCTGGTAAAAGCATTGGGGTGTACAGAGCCTATCGCAATTGCATATGCAAGTGCAACGGCAAAGAAATATCTGGGAGCAATTCCTGAAAAAATAACAGTCTCCTGCAGTGGGAACATGATTAAGAATGCGAAAGCAGTGGTGGTACCCATGACCGGTGGCATGAAGGGAATTGAAGCAGCGGCAGTAGTGGGGGCAGCAGGTGGAGATCCGGATAAGGGACTAGAAGTATTGACATCAGTCAGGGAACCGGACTTACAGATTGCAAACCGGCTGCTTCAGGAAAAAATATGCCGGGTTGAATTGTTAGATACCACGGAAAAGCTTCACTTAATTGTAATTATGACACAGGGCTCAAATGAGGTTAAGGTGGAACTGAAAAAAACACATCTGGGGATAACTGGAATTGAGAAAAATAAGCAGGTCCTTTTTGAAGAAAAGGAAGGCGGGGAAGAAGAACAGGTAGATTACAGCTGTCTGAATATGGATTCCATATTTGAATTTACAGAACAGGTAGACTTAATAAAAGTGAGGAGGCTGATTGCTGAACAAATTGAATGTAATACCAACATTGCTCAGGCGGGGCTGTCAAGCAGCTATGGAGCAGAGATTGGAAAAACACTTTTATCCGTTTATGGGGATGACGTAAAAATCAGGGCAAAAGCAGTGGCTGCGGCCGGTTCGGATGCCCGAATGAACGGCTGCGAGCTTCCGGTAGTCATTAATTCCGGCAGCGGTAATCAGGGAATGACAGTATCCCTTCCGGTGATTGAGTATGCAAAAACACTCAGAAGCAAAGAAGACGGACTGTACCGGGCCCTGGTGCTCAGCAATCTGATTGCTATTTATCAGAAATACCGTATGGGCAGACTGTCTGCTTATTGCGGAGCGGTAAGTGCGGCAGCAGGTGCAGGTGCCGGAATTACTTACCTAATGGGAGGTCAGAGGGAACAGATTGAAAACACCATTATCAATACTCTGGCCAACACATCGGGAATTGTATGCGATGGTGCAAGCGCTTCCTGTGCAGCAAAGATTGCTTCCAGTGTGGATGCGGCAATTATGGGCAGCTATTTATCCATGAATGGTCACGTTTTTCTGCCGGGAGACGGGATTGTAAAGGAAGATATCCAGAAGACAGTGGATGGGGTAATAACACTGGCAAGGGAAGGGATGAAGGAGACAGACGAGGTCATTTTAAACATTATGGTTCAGAGTTAAGACAATAACTCAGATAAGGAAAGGAAGGTAGTTTCAGTTATGAAAAAGGGGTTTATCAGGTATTCATTGGCAATGATGGCACTTGCGGGGTTACTTTCAGGCTGTGCACAGGGGAATGGACAGAGTTCAGAAGGAGCAAATAATACTTCCGGGGCTAAAACGGAAGGAACCAGCGTGGCGGGCGGAGAAGGAACGGTCAAGATTGCAGTAGCCGGTCCGATGACTGGAGATAATTCAGAATATGGAATTGGCTTTACCAATGCAGCCAAATTAATGGCAGATCAGTGGAATGCTCAGGGAGGGGTTCTGGGCAAACAGATTGAAATCGTACCTTATGATGATAAGAATACATCAGAGGAAGCAACCACCATTGCACAGAAAATTGTATCCGATGGAGATATCAGCGGCGTAATCGGCCATTTCTCGTCCGGAGTATGTATGACTGCAGCTCCTATTTACCAGGAAAATAAGATTATTGAGATTTCACCGTCTGCTTCTCACCCGGATTATTCTAAGATCGGTAATTATATTTTCAGAAATAATACAGTCATATCAAAAGAAGGTGCGGCTTCTGTGGATATTGCTGTTCATGATCTAAAAAAGAAAAATATCGGTATTATATCCATTATGACTGACTGGGGAACCAATACATCCGGAATTATCAAAGATCTGATTACCGGATTAAATGATCCCAATGTAAAAGTGGTAGCCCATGAGGAAGTAATGGAAGGATCTGATGATTATACACCGGCAATTACAAAACTGAATGAAGCAGGAGCGGATGTGGTAATCTGCTGTGGAATGTATAATCTGGTAGCGCCGGTTGCCAAGCAGTATAAAAATATTAATCCGGATATTTCCATTGTTGGATTTTCCAATGCTTACAGCCAGCAGCTGATTCAGCTGGGAGGCCAGGCGGTAGAAGGTGTATGCTTTCCGGTTATTTTCTTCTCAGAATCGGATGATGCAGATGTAAAGGCTTATGTGGATGAGTATAAAAAAGTCTATGGAAATTCACCCTCTGCCCTAACCTCACAGGCCTATGATTCTGTGGGAATTCTCCTCACTGCCATGAAGGAAGCGGGGACCACAGATTCAGAAAAAGTGAGAGACAAGTTAAATGAGATTACTTACAAAGGAGTAACCGGAAACATTAAGTTTGACGAACAGGGTGATGTTGATAAGCAGTTTAACAAAGTTACAATTAAAGATGGAAAATTTGTCAAGATGAACTAGATTAAGCGGCGGGAATGGCCAGGCGCTGTTCCCGCAGAAAGGTGAAGCCATGATTGCACAACAGATATTTAACGGACTGGCTTTGGGAATGGGATATGCCCTGATTGCGGTAGGATATTCCCTGGTGTTTGGTATACTCCGGCTAGTCAATTTTTCTCACGGTTCCGTCTATGCTTTCGGAGCTCAGATGGCAATGGTTTTCATTGGTCTCCGGTTTGGCGTAATTCCTGGCTTAATCGCCAGTATGGTGCTTACAGGCGTCCTTGGAGTAGCAATTGATAAGCTTGCTCTGGAGCCTTTAAGAAAAAAGAAATCCATACCCATTGCATCTTTAATTACAACCATTGGAATCTCCAATATTGTGACAAATCTTCTGATTGTAGCATTTGGAAGTGAAAAACGGGCGTTTCCGCCTCTGTTCGATTTCGGAACTCTCCAGTTTGGGAAAATTGTTGTTTCCTCCACACAGATCGGCATGTTTGTGGTATCCCTGATTCTCATGCTGCTTCTGGTTGGGATTGTATTTTATACAAAAATAGGGCTGGCAATGAGGGCGGCGGAACAAAATCCAAAAGCTGCAAACTTAATGGGGATTAACGTTAACTTTGTTATCTCATTTACTTTTTTCTTAAGCGGAATATCCGCATCCATCGCCGGTTCTCTGGTGGGCAGCTATTATCAGATTGTTTACCCCAATATGGGATTTATGGCAGGCTTAAAAGCATTTGCTGCTGCTGTGCTTGGCGGTATTGGAAGTTTACCCGGTGCAATTATCGGCGGGCTGATAGTGGGAGTGTCTGAGTCTATGGCAGCTACTGTTTTAGGATCCACCTATCGGGATTCCATGGCATTTATCATATTAATTATTGTTCTGATCGTCAGACCCAATGGGTTGTTCGGAAAGAAAGGGATCACGAAGGTATAAAGTATGACAAATACAAGAATGGAAAAACACAGCTTTTTATATCAGTTTGAAAGCGTTATAAGCAAGAATCAAAAGCTGCTTCTTATTTTGCTGGCCGCATTTCTCTGTCTGCTGCCAAAAGGCGTAAACAACCAGTATTTTCTGACTGTAATTGTAAAGATGGCAGTCTATGCCATGTTCGGTCTTGGACTTAATATACTTACCGGCTATACCGGTCTGGTATCCTTGGGACATGCGGGGTTTGTTGCAATTGGAGCCTATACGGCCTCTCTTTGTGCAGTCAAACTTGGTTTAAGCTTCTTTCCTTCCATGCTCCTTGGCATGGTGGCGGCAGGGCTTGTGGGAATTCTTCTGGGACTTCCGACTCTCCGCCTGACAGGAACCTATCTTTCCATTGTTACATTGGGGTTTGGTGAAATTATAAAAATGATTGCAATGAACTGGTCTCCCGTAACCAACGGAACACTGGGCGTTAAAAATATTCCAAAGCCTGCCGTTTTCGGCATGAAGCTTACCATCGCAAATCACGGTCTGTACTATCTGGTTATGATCATTCTGGTTGTCTGCACTGTCTTCTGCCTGGTTCTTGTTAAATCAAAAACAGGAAGGGCGCTGCAGGCAATAAAAGGAGATGAACTTGCCAGCGTAATGATGGGAATTAATGTTACCTACTATAAAATTCTGGCATTTGTACTGTCAGCCTGCATTTGTGCCGCTGCTGGTGCGCTATATGCCACTCTCATCGGATATGTAGATCCTAATACCTTTAATTTTGACGTATCCACACTGATTCTTTCCATTGTGATTCTGGGTGGAATGGGAACAATACGGGGAATGTTTCTGGGAGCAGCCATTTTAATAGCTCTTCCGGAGGTGTCCAGATTTTTAATGGTTTACCGTTTTGTTTTATACGGCGTGATTCTGGTGGTGATGATGCGATTCAGACCTCAGGGAATTCTTGGCTGGAAATCACAACTTCCATATAAATTATCCAGGCAGGTCATGGAACGGCTTAAAACGGCGGAGACAGAGGAGGCGGGAGACAATGGCTGACAATGCATATTTATCCGTGAAAGGAATTACCAAACGGTTCGGCGGTATTGTTGCGGTGGAGCAGGTAAGCTTTGAGATAAATAAAGGGGAAGTAGTTTCGATTATCGGCCCCAACGGTGCAGGAAAAACCACGGTTTTTAATATGCTGACGGGTGTGTACCAGGTGGACGAGGGGACCATTGTATTTAACGGAGAAGAGATACAGAATAAAAAACCCAAACATATTGTTATGGCAGGGATGTCCCGCACCTTCCAGAATATCCGGCTGTTTCAGGATATGAGAGTAATCGAAAACGTACTGATCGGGGCACATATAAAGACTTCTTACAGTTTCCTCGATTCTACCTTCCGTACGGCGAGATACCGCAAGGAAGAGGATGAAAAGGTGCTGCAGGCCATTGAACTTCTTAAATCCGTGGGACTGGAGCATAGAAAAGATGATTATGCCTCCAATCTGCCTTATGGAGACCAGAGGAAACTGGAAATTGCCAGGGCAATTGCTACTGGTGCCGGGCTGCTTTTGTTAGATGAACCGGCAGCGGGAATGAATCCGAAGGAATCAGAGGAACTGATGCTTTTTATCCGGTCCTTAAAGCTGAAGGGGTATACCGTACTCCTCATTGAACACGATATGAGTGTGGTTATGAACATCTCAGACCGGATATATGTAATTGATCACGGCAAACCAATTGCCCAGGGGCTTCCTGTGGAAATTGCAAACAATGAACGAGTCATTGAGGCTTATTTGGGAGGGGTGCATAAGGATGCTGAAGATAACTGATTTAAATACTCATTACGGTCCCATACATGCTCTCAAAGGCGTGGATATGGAGATTGGAAAAGGGGAAGTCGTCTCTTTGATCGGCAGCAACGGAGCCGGGAAGTCCACCCTGTTAAATACCATTGTGGGAATTGCAAGATCATCCGGAGGCAGGGTTGAGTTTATGGGAAAGGAAATTACCAACAGCCCGCCTCATACAATGACTAAGCTGGGAATCAGCATTTCGCCGGAAGGCAGAGAGGTATTTCCTGCCCTTACAGTGGAGGAAAATCTTCGCCTTGGGGCTTATACGGTAAACGATAAGAAAAAGATTGCTGACAGCTACGAGCGTGTATACCAGATATTTCCCAGGCTGAAGGAACGAATCAGGCAGTCGGCAGGTACTCTCTCCGGAGGAGAGCAGCAGATGCTTGCGATTGGAAGGGCATTAATGTGCGGACCTGAGCTATTGCTGTTAGATGAGCCTTCACTTGGCCTGGCACCAAACTTTGTACTGCTGATTTTTGATCTGATAAAAGAGATTAACAGGCAGGGAGTAACGATTCTTCTCATTGAACAGAACGCCAACATGGCTTTAAGCGCTTCAAACAGGGCATATGTACTGGAAAATGGGAAAGTCACCATGTCAGGTGATGCCAAAGAAATTGCAAATGATCCCAGAATTAAAAAAGCATATTTAGGCTTAGGTTAAAGGAGGTACCATGAAAAAGATTATTAACAAACCCATGGACGTAGTAGGGGAAGCGCTTCGCGGGATGGAACTTGCCCATCCGGAGCTTTTGTATACTCCGGGTTATGAAGTGATATCCCGGAAGGAGAAGGTAGATAAAGTGGCGGTTATCTCCGGAGGCGGGGCTGGACATGAACCGGCTCACGCAGGTTATGTTGGAAAAGGCATGCTTGATGCTGCTGTATCGGGAAATGTATTTTCCTCCCCCAGCCCTGACCGGATCGGCGATGCCATAAACCGGATGAATTCGGGAAAAGGAGTTCTTTTAATTATTAAGAATTATTCCGGAGACATTATGAACTTCGGACTTGCCTCTGATCTTGCAGAGGCAGAGGATATTCAAGTGGAAAGCGTAGTTGTTAAGGATGATGTGGCTGTTCCTGACAGTACCTATTCCACAGGAAGAAGGGGCATCGCAGGCACCGTATTTGTCCATAAGATTGCAGGGGCAAAAGCAGAGCTTGGCGGTAATTTAAAAGAGGTGAAAGCAGCAGCCGAAAAAGCCATCGCCAACATCAGAAGCATGGGAATGGCCATGAGCCCCTGCGTTCTTCCGGCAGTTGGAAAACCTGGATTCGTTCTGGAAGACAACGAGATTGAGATTGGAATGGGAATTCATGGAGAACCAGGAGTAGAAAGAACCCAGGTTAAAACAGCAAAAGAGACTGCCAAAATTCTGCTTGAGAAGATTCTTGAGGACTATGATTATACCGGAAGTGAAGTGGCAGTGCTGGTAAATGGTCTTGGGGGTACTCCTCTGATGGAACTCTATATCCTGAATATGGAAGTTCAGAAGCTGTTGGAAGAAATGAATATCAGGGCTTATAAAACACTTGTGGGAAATTATATGACCGCACTGGATATGACTGGCTGTTCTTTAACCCTTATGAAGCTGGATGACGAGTTAAAGGAGCTCCTTGACGCTCCCTGTGATACTCCGGCTTTAAAAATCAGATAAGGCGGTGAAAAGATGGGATTTGAATTAACGGGTAAGGATTATGCGGATTACATAAAGAAAGCATATGAACTGATTCATGAAAACGGAGACTATGTGACAGAGCTTGATCTGGCTACTGGAGACGGGGATCACTGGTCTAATATTAATATGGGTTTTGAAAAACTGGTTGAGAAGTCTGAGGAACTGGGGCAGCTTCCCATCAGTGAGGAATTTAAGGAGATTGGCAAGACCATGATGGCGGTAATCGGAGGTTCCTCCGGAGTGCTTTACGGATCTGCGTACCTGGCGGCAGCGAAAGCGGTAAAGGACAGAGAGACATTGGACTGCCAGGGAGTTTGTGACAGCCTGGAAGCCATGCTGGAAGCAATTATGTCCAGAGGGCAGGCAAAAGAAGGATTTAAAACCATGATTGACAGCCTTGCACCGGCAGTCATGGCATATAAGAAGGGGATTTCTGATGGGATAGGTGAGTTGGAAATCTGCGAAGTCGTGAAACAGGCAGCCGTTGACGGTGCCGAGAATACAAAAAACATGGAAGCGGTAAAAGGAAGAGCAACTTATCAGGCCAATAAGGGGCTTGGACACCTGGACCCAGGAGCAGTTACCATGTCGTATCAAATCGGAACGTTAATGAATTGTATAAAAGAAAAAATTAATTTCTAAGGAGGAACAGTTATGTACAGCAACACACCGGAAGACAGAGGTCAGCACATCAAGGATTTACGGGATGGAATCGAGCATAGAGCCACATGGTTCTACTATATGTTCACAGAGGCTAAGAAAAGAGGGTTAGACAGTGAGTTTGCCCATGATGCCATTAAGAAATGCGGCTGCTTCCATGGTCAGAACAAATATACAAAGACCAGTGACTTAAAGGCTTTTGAGAAGGAATTTGTCAGTGACAATGTAAGAAACATCTTTGAGATGGATACAGAATGTACCGATGACAAGCTGGAAATCACCTTTCACCACTGCCCGCTTGTAGCTGCATGGAGAAAGCTGACCGATGATGAGGAACTGATTGCAGAGATGTGTGAAATTGCCATGGATGGTGACCGGGGAATCTGCTCCCAGTTTGAGGATTTCACCTTCCATCTTGGAAAAACCATTGCAAAGGGTGACTCCATCTGTGAGGTAACCTTTAATAAAAATCAGGATTAATAAACAGAATCAGACTGTTTCACCAAAAGGGTTGTTGTACGAATACAGCATCCCTGTTTGGCGTTTATAAAAGAATATTTGTGAGGTGCGGGGATGGAAAAAAGCCTGTTGGGGTTAATAGGAGGTTATACCAATCATTTGGCAAGAATTATTTCTGATACGCTGGATACAGACATACTGATTATAGATACCAATATGAACATAGTGGGAAGTTCCTTTAAGTACTTAAACCTTTATACCGATATTAGGATCGGCACCATCATATCCACCATATTAATTGAGAACAGAAATGTGATTGTAGAAGACAAATCACGTCTTGCCGGCTGCCGCAAATGTGATCAGTACCGGGAGTGTAAGATGAGCAGTTTTGTTGGAGTACCCATAAGGGTTGATAATCAGGCAGTGGGTGCCCTTGCTCTTATTTTAACCAGACACAGAGCCAAGTTTTTATTTGAAAGTCTGGATTCAACCGTTTCATTTCTGGAGAATTTTGCGGAGCTTATTTCCGGAAAAATAGAAAATGAAACAAGAACCATCCGATTGGAAAACCGCTTAAAAGAGATTGAGGCCATTATAGACAGGATGTTTGAGGCGGTTATTTACACTGACTATTTCGGAAATATCATTCATGTAAACAAGCGTTTCTGCGATGTGATACATCTGGATAAGGACATGCTGGGAAGCAACATGAAGGAACTGTTTCCGTTTCAATTGATAGAGGATTATTTTAAGAGCCACGAGGATATCAGCAATGAACGGCTGACTTTTGAGACGAGAGGCCATCTGTTTCATGGCGTGGTTTCCAGTAAAAAGATTTATTTAAGCGATACGGAATTCGGTACTCTGTTTTATTTTAAACCCCAGAGTGATTTTGTAAAACGGATTAACATATCGGAACAGGGCTCCCTGGTGACGTTTGACTGGCTTAAAAAGTACTTCTCTGCCCAGGAGCTTCAAATGGCAAGGGAAATGGCAAAAACAAACCATAATTTACTTATTCAGAGTTCGGATAACGAGTTAAACCTTCTTCTTGCCAAAGCGGTATTTAACACGTCGGAACGAAATCTTCATGACCTGTATGTGGTTTATTCCGATAACCTTTACAGGGATTTATTTGAAATCTATATGATGGACGAGTATGGAGTCTTAAAAAATGCGGACGGTTGTACGGTGGTAATTGTCCAGCCGGAAAAAATGCCTTTGTATATTCAGCATTATATTGCTGATTTTATGAAGACTGGTAAATTTAAAACCCATGATAAATCGGTACGTTCTAATGTCAGGTTTTTATTCTGCGTCGACAGGGAACTGGAATCTCTGGTGGAACAGCAACTGTTTTCCCCTGAATTATACCGCCTTATTGCCCGTTATAAGATCAGCTTTGAAGGAATGGAAAAAGATATGGTAAAATTCCGCGGTTATGTTACTTCAGGTCTTAATTATTACAGGAGGCTTTATGATAATAAAGGCGTGGAGCTGTCTGCAGAGCTGCTCACATATTTAAGAAATCATTTTACGGAGATTGGAAAACACAGTATGGAGATTATTCTTGAACGGATTGCGGCAGAGTTCTCTGGCAGAGTGACTGTGGAGGAATTAAGAGAAAAGAATCTTCTTCCTGAAAACGAACCTGGTTACAGTGGGCTGGAGGAAATGTCTAAGGAACAGATAAAAACCATGCTGGAGCGGGGGTATTCAAAAACCGATATTGCGGATATTCTGGGGATTTCCAGATCTACCCTATATCGAAAAATCAGAGAAATCGAAGCAGTGTAACATGTATTTCATTTAATGGGCAAGACGGAAAGAACAACCTGAAATAAGATATGAGAAACAGACTTTGACAGTTTTAGTACAATGTCAAAGTCTGTTTTTTTATTCGAAATTAACTAGCCGTGCACGAAAACCAGGAAAAATCAACTTGTATGCAATCTTGAAAAGGATAAAAATGGAAGGTTTCTAAAAAAGTGTTGTGCAAAAACACGTCGATATTGGAGAAAAACTATCGAACAATGTATAAAATATGAAAAATATAGTTGATTTTCAAAAATAGATGTGTTATATTTTACAAAAAGGAAGACCACTGCAAAGTGACAAATGCTAACTGATATGCATTTGGCGGGATACTGATATGCAATCTTAATAAATCGGAATACTTGTATGCATTTCATATCCGTTGATATAAAGGAGAATAAAAATGCCAGAATTCGAAGCAGAAAAAGGAAACCAGAGAAATGATATTTATAATCAACTGAGAATGCAGATACTGAATCTGACTATCAAACCGGGAGAACGGCTCAGTGAAAATACATTATCAAGTCAGATGAATGCAAGTCGGACGATGGTTAGAGATGCACTTTCAAAGCTGGTTGAAGAAGGATACATTGTAGTCTATCCGCAGCGCGGTACGGAAGTAACTTTACTTGATTTAGAACGGATCAGACAGGTAGTTTTTTCACATACTGTATTGGAACAGGCCATGATTGAGGAGATTTGCCGAAAAGAATTAACTGATAATCAATTTGAACAGCTGGAAGAGGTTTTAAATCGACAGAAATTGGAGATAAATAAAGAAAATCCCCTGGAATTTCTGGTGATAGAGCAGCAGGTACATTATCTTCTTTCCGCTTTTTGCGGACGGGAATATACCTGGGAGGTATTTAGAACCATTGACTCCGATCTGCTGCGCTTAAACTATCTTCAATTTACTACATTCAACTACCGCATTGATATGTCTTCCCTGACCAGTTGGGAACATGTTTTAGTAGAAGGACGGCTTCTCCTTGATAATTTAAGGAGAAAGGATGCGGAAGCAGCCAGCCTGATCTGTGCCAACCATTTTAATACTATTTTATGGAATGCAGGCACACTTCGGGATATTTATCCACAGTTCTTTTCCGGACAGGCATAGGAAGCCGGCCCGGTTAGAAATAGAAATATCATATGAGAGGAAAGGAGCGGGGAATCCAGGTTTTGAGAATAGGCTGCTAATTGGCAGACCAGTTAACTATTATCAGCAGTATGGGGAATAAAAAGTTATAGGAGGTATTATTGTGGAGTACATTATTGGTATTATTTTATTAATTTCATTCTTTGGTTTGGCCTATTACTGTATCAAAGGCCATAACCTGATGATCGGCTTCTTGCTGATTACTCTTCTTTGGACCATTCTTCCGCTTGGAGGAACACTGTTTGTAAGCGAGTCATTTCTTGCTTCCAATCCGATTTTACAGTTTGGAAAAGACAACACTCTGATTGCTGCACTGAATAAGATTTATCAGTCAGCACCTGAAGGCTGGGGAACAACTCTGGTTAATGTATGCTGGGGTGCATGGTTTGGCCGTGTACTTATGGATACCGGAATTGCATCTACCCTGATCCGCAAGACAGTTGAGTTAGGCGGAGACAAGCCATTTGTAACAGTAGCACTTTTAAATATAGTAACTGCTCTGATTTTTACTGCTATGACAGGTGCAGGCCCCGTAATTGCAATCGGCGTTATCGTACTTCCGATTCTTATGTCTCTGGGTATTCCAAAATCAGTGGCTCTGTTTACATTTATGGGATCCGTTGCAGCAGGTATTTATATCAATCCGGTAAACTTCACACAGTATCGTGCATTTTTCTTAAAACCTGATGAGATGCCTGATTTCACACTGGGCTGGTATGCTGCTCACTGGGGTTATGCTGCTCTTGCTATTATGCTGATTATCACTACTCTTCTGGCTGCTTTCTATTTAAAGCGTGCCAAGACCGTTCATGCATGGGCTGCTCAGACAAGAGGAGCTGCTTCCGAACAGAAGAATGCACCGTTTTATACTCTGCTCCTTCCTGTTGTTCCGGTTGTATTAAAAATCTGGCTGGACTTCTCCGTAATCGGAGGCTTCGTAATTGCTGGTTTCCTGGCACTGTTCCTGTGCGGAAGAATGAAAGGAAGCTTCAAAGAGAACTGTCAGCTTGTAAATAAACTTTATTATGACGGTGTGGTTGATACCGCTCCTCTGGTAGGATTCCTTCTTACCCTTCCTATGTTTAACTCAGTTGCAGCCCTTGCTTCTCCTTACTTCAAGGTGATCCTTGGTAATGTAATGCCAAGAAGCGAAATCGTTGTTTGTATTGTATTTGCAGTTCTTCTTTGCATGGGTCTGTTCCGTGGACCAATGACTTTAGTAGGCTGCGGTGCAGCAACGCTTGGTGTACTTTCCAACGTTGCATCATTTTCCGTTCCGTTCCTCTATGCGGTATTTGCAATTCCGACCATTACCGTAAACATCGGAAGCTGTATCACTCAGTCATGGGTTGCATGGGGACTTGCTTATTCGAAGGTTGAATCACGAGACTTCTTAAAGCTTTCCATACCCAATGCATATTTTGCCGGAATACTGCAGTATGTAGCTACATTCATCATGTTAGGTGGACTTGGCGCTGCATGGTTCCTGTCTTAATAACAGTCTCGGACAAGGAGACGAACTCTCAAAACCCCAAAAGATAACCCCTGTCCGGGCGCGCCCCCTGCGCACCCGGACGCTTTTCAACAATTTGTAATTGAGGAGCAGTACATGAAAATTTTGTTAGTAAAATTTGACTTATCTATCTGGAAAGGAATGGAATACAATGGCAGAGCGTGAACACAGAGCAGTCCGAATGGGCATTGACGTAGGCGGAACTTATACCAAATGCGTAGCCATGGACAATGAAACCCATGAAATTATTGGGAAAAATGAAGTGAAGACCACACATGATGATAAAGATGGCGTTGCTGCCGGTGTTGTACAGAGTTTTAGAAACTGTATGCGGGAAAGTAATATTTCACCGGAAGATGTAGTATTCGTAGCCCATTCAACCACTCAGGCGACCAATGCTTTTATTGAAGGTGACGTTGCCACGGTTGGTGTAGTAGGCGTTGCCGGAGGCGGTCTGGAAGGATTTCTGGCAAAACGTCAGCTGGCGCTGAAAGATATTGTGCTGGATGAAAAAGTAGGACGTATGATCAAGGTTTACAATACGTTTATTAAGAAAAAAATGCTGACTGAGGATGTCATTAATCAGAATATCAGCGAACTCCTGGACCAGGGAGCAAAGGTAGTGGTGGCTTCCATGGCATTTGGTGTAGACAGCATGGATGAGGAACTTCTTATCCACGACTGTGCAAAGAAGAAAAATGTGCCGGTAACAATGGCTTCTGATATTACAAAATTGTATGGTCTGACCCGCCGTACTCGTACGGCTGCAATTAATGCATCCATACTTCCAAAGATGATGTCTACTGCGAATGCAACAGAAAGTTCGGTTCGTGCAGCAGGAATTACAGTCCCGTTAATGATCATGAGAGGTGACGGTGGCGTTATGGAAATTAGTGAGATGCGGAAACGTCCCATTCTTACTGCTCTTTCCGGTCCGGCTGCTTCTGTTATGGGATCTTTAATGTATCTTCGTGCTTCCAATGCCATCTACTTTGAGGTAGGAGGAACCACTACCAATATCGGTGTTATTAAAAATGGCCGTCCAGGCGTGGATTATGCTAAAATCGGCGGTCATGATACCTTTATTAACTCTCTTGACGTAAGAATTTTAGGCTGTGCAGGCGGATCCATGGTTCGTATCGGTGATAAAGCTGTCGTTGACGTAGGTCCCCGTTCTGCTCATATTGCAGGCTGCGAGTATGCATGCTTTTTACCGGAAGAAGAAATTGAAGATCCCCAGATTGAACTGGTAAGTCCAAAGCCGGGAGATCCTGCTGACTATGTAACCCTTCGTTTAAAGAATGGAAAGAAAATCTGTTTTACAAACACAGATGCAGCCAATGTTCTTGGACTGATTGACGAGAAGTATTTTGCACACGGCAATGCGGCATCTGCCCGCAAGGCGATGAAGCCGGTGGCAGACAAACTTGGCATTACAGTGGAAGAACTTGCTACTCAGATTCTGGATAAGGATTACGAAAAGGTAAGTGCCTGTATCAACGCTCTGGCAGATAAATATAAGCTGGATCATGACAGCATGAGACTGGTTGGCTGCGGAGGCGGAGCTGCTTCCTTAGTACCTTACTGCGCAGAGAAGATGGGACTTCAGTACAGCATTCCGGAAAATGCAGAAGTAATTTCCTCTATTGGTGTAGCTTTATCCATGGTTCGTGATGTGGTAGAACGTGTGATTCCAAATCCAAGCCAGGAAGACATCAGGGATTTAAAGAAAGAAGCGGCAGATCTTGCAGTTAGTTCCGGTGCTTCTCCAGATACCGTGGAAATCCACATTGAAATTGATAATCAGACCGGTAAGGTTACCGCCATTGCTACCGGTTCCACAGAAGTTAAGACAACCGACCTGTTAAAAGAATGCGATGAACCAGAAGCACGCAAACTGGCAGAAGAAGATTTCGGTCCAAAAGTTACCGATATCAGACTGGCAGATAAGACCGATAAATTCTTTGTATACCAGGGCAGCAGAGAAGGAAGATCACCCCTTAGAATCGTGGATAAGAAAGGTTTTATCAAGGTACAGTGTTCCGATGGAGTTGTTGAGAAATGCCATATTAAGAATTATGAGGAAACCGTTGAAAAAATCTGGAATGAAAATGCAGTCTTTAAAACAGATACCGTACTGCGCCCAGACTTTTATGTCTGCGTAGGACCAAGAGTCAGTGATTACAGCGCTGTGGATTTAGAACAGGTTATGCTGTTAATGAGTCTGGATCTGGGTGATCGGGAGCCGGAAGAGGAAGTCCTGATTATCGCATCCGTTAGAGAAAGTTAAAAATTATGACAAAAGAAGAATTCAGGGAAGCCTTAAAACCCATTGGGGCGGGGCTTTTAGGCAGACCAAGCCAGCAAAGATATGAACGCCCCCATTTCCCAATCCGCCCCATCGGGGACATGCTTTCTGACCTTGCAGAAATTGAACCATGGGAATGGTATGGCTATGCATTTTCCAGAGAGCCCCTGAACGGAAAATTTAATGATGACCAGCGCAGGGAATGGATGGAAAAGAGCCTTGCATGCGGAAAAGAGTATGCCGGTATTGTATGCAGAGAATATGGAACCCAGGATCCCAGGGAACTGGCAAAAGCCATGGGAATGAACGTTTCTTATCCGGAATTCCCGGAAAAGACGGACCGTGTGCTGTTCGCAGAATTCCGGGTCCCTGACAAGATCTGTATTTATATGGATGCAGTCAACAAAGCTGCCAGACTGTTTTTGAAACCGGAGGTAACTCAGGTTTTGACAGAAGGGCTTGATGTAAGCAGACTTTTACTGGCCCATGAACTCTTTCATTTTGTAGAAGAACGATATAAGCATGAAATTTTTACTAAAACGGAGAAGATAAGACTTTGGTCTCTGGGATTCATTCATAACGATTCTAATGTAATTGCTTTTAGTGAAATTGCAGCAATGGGATTTGCCCAGGAAATTATGAAGATCAGTTATTCTCCCTATCTGATGGATGTGTTTCTGGTTTACGGCTATTCTCCGGAAGAGGCAAGCGGATTGTATGAAGAGATGATGCAGGCTGCAAAGAGAGAACCCAGACCAGCCCCACAGGAACCGTCAGTGGGTGAAGAAACGACAGTATAAAAAAAAGGCAGGAGAAAAGGAGAAGATATGAGTATAAAAGTTCCTTATGAAAAAGTTAAAGAAACGGTAGAGAAAGCACTGTTGCAGGCAGGACTTTCCAAAGAAAAGGCGGAGATCTGTGCAAAAATCCATGCCCAGTCCAGTGCAGACGGTGTGGAAAGTCACGGTTTAAACCGTGTTCCCCGCTTTGTGGAGTATGTGTTAGGCGGCCTGGTAGATCCGGAAGGTGAGCCGGAATTAATCGGTGGTAAGGGTGCAGTAGAAAATTATGACGGACATCTGGGAATCGGCATTACTAATGCTCTTTTCTGTGCAGACCGTGCCATGGAGCTTGCCAAAGTACACGGAATTGGCTGTGTTGCATTAAAAAATACCACTCACTGGATGCGCGGCGGCACTTATGCATGGAGAATGGCAGAAGCAGGATTTATGGGAATGAGCTGGATTAATACGGAAAGCTGTATGCCGCTTTGGGGAAGTGATGAACCGGGTGTAGGAAACAATCCGTTCTGTATTGCAATTCCAAGAGAAGACGGCCCCATCGTACTTGATATGGCAATGAGCCAGTATGCTTACGGAAAACTTGGAGTTTACCGCCTGGCAGGCAAAAAGCTTCCTTTCCCAGGCGGCTTTGATAAAGAAGGCAATTTAACCGATGATCCGGGAGCAATTGAGGAGAGCAAACGAATTCTTCCTACCGGTTACTGGAAAGGAAGCTCCATGGCTATCGCTCTGGATCTGGCGGCGGCTCTTATGGCTAACGGAAAAAGCGGTCTAAATCTGGATGAAGAAGGACGAGGAAGCTGTACCGGGTGCTGTCAGATCTTCATAGCCTATGATCCTTATCTGTTCGGCACTAAGGAAGAAATTCAGGAAATGTTAAACAAGAGAGTAGCAGCTGCAGATGCCAGCCATCCGGAAAAAGAAGGCGGTAAAGTTACCTGTCCAGGCGAGCGTACCATAGAAACAAGAAAGCAAAGTATGGAAAACGGAGTCAATGTGGACGAACTGATCTGGAATCAGATCGTTGCCATCTCTGAGGGAAACTTAGAAACAAAAGATATTGCAAGCAAATAAAACACAGCCCTGTTAAGCGGAAAGAGGAGAAGATTATGCTGTTTTCTAATATCACAGTTGCAGAGAAATATAATTATCTGGAAGAAAAATTTACAAAGGCCTATGAATGGCTGAGATCAACGGATATCGCATCCCTTCAGCCGGGAAGCTATCCCATCGCTGGTGACCAGGTTGTGGCAAATGTTCAGGAGTACACCACAATTTCTCCAGATGAGGCTTCATTTGAAACTCATGAAAAGTTCTTCGATATCCAGTACGTAGTTTCCGGCAGGGAGCAGTTTGGTGTGTGCAAACGGGAAGGCCTCACTGTTAAGGAACGCCGGGAAGAAAACGACTTAATCTTTTATGAAGAGCCGGGAATGAGCGGCAGTGTTCTTCTGGAAGAAGGAGATTTAATCATCGTTGCACCGGAAGATGCTCATAAGCCCCGCTGCGTGGCAGGAGTTCCCTGCCAGGTCAAAAAAGTGGTAGTTAAGGTGGCTCTGTAGCAACTGGCTTTTGTTAGATTAAATTCATGCCGAGAGGCATCATTAAATGAGCAATCAGAACCTGATAAGCCTGATCGGTATTTCCGTGCTTTAATTGCTGATAAAAATTTTCGTGCTCCTCTAACGTGGCCTGTGTCCGTCCTGTAACCGTAAGGGCATTGGCTGTGGTCAGATGGATCATATAAAGGAGGCGCTGGAATAAGTGGTCAAATTCACTGTTCCTGGCGAAATGGACCAGAAGCATATGAAACTGATGGTCCTCCTCCGTAAATGAGGTTGGGAAGTTGTCTGAATTCAGTGCGGCCTTTTGTCTCTTAAGAGACTCTTCCATATCCTTAAGAAGAGTAGTAAACCGTTCCTCTCCTCTTAAAGAAGCAGCCAGATGAACGCAGAAACCTTCAATGGCACAGCGGACTTCGATGGATTCACGCATGGTTTCTTTATCAAGACGGCGAATCTTAAATCCCCGGCTGGGAATGATGGTGATGTAACCATCCTGGGAAAGGCACTGAAGAGCTTCCCGAAGGGGAGTCCGTGAAATTCCAAGTTCTTTTGCAAGTCTGGTCTCTGAATATAAAAGATCGGAGTCCAGTGATTTGGATAAAATCTGTTCTTTGATGGTATTATAAGCCTGTGACTGCAGGGAACCGCTATCGTACATGAAAAACTCCTTTCATGGGTTTTAGCCTATCATACCCTAGAAAATTTCACAAGTCAACAAAAAATGATTGACCGGTATACCGGTATACAGGTATAATAATAGCAGTAAGAAAAATAATATTTTATCTCGCAGGAGGAAAATCAAATGAGCGTATCACAATTAGGAAATGGTTTAAGAGTAATCGATTTAACAAAGCAGCTGGATCCGGCTACCGAATCAAGACGGTGCCATTTATTCCGTTTTAACACAGGCGGCCCAATTCCGGATTTCCATACCATCATGGATTTAACCAGCCATTTAGGTACCCATGTAGAATGTCCGTATCATCACAATGATAACTGGACTGATGTTCAGGGTCTTCCAATCAGTACATTTATGGGACGTGCTATTTATGTAAGCATTACCCATATGGAGCCCAACGGAAAAATTAAGGCAGAAGATTTAGAGAAAGCCTGCGGCGACCGTATTAAAGAAGGCGATATCGTAATTCTGGATTCCCAGTATAAGCTGCCTCCATTTACTCCAGCTTCCAACACAGAGGAAGATAAGAGACTTTTTATCTGCCGTGAAACAGCTGAGTGGCTGAAAGAGAAGAAAGTGAAATGTGTGGGATTCGGCGATGGTGTTTCCATCGAAAGCAACAACACCGATGTTTCTGCATTCCATGATGTTTTAATGGAGGTTGATGTAGTGTTCTTAGAAGTGCTTAAGAATTTAGAGGAGCTGACAACGGACACCTTCTTCATGTCCTACACACCAATCCCGATCAAAGGTCTTGATTCCTGCCCGATTCGTGCTTATGCCATTGAGGGTATTGCAGAGTTTTCCAGATAACGGAAGGTGAATGGATATGAAAATTGCAGTAATCGGGGCTGGAGCCATGGGTTCCATCTATGGCGGCCATCTGTCCCAAAAGCATGAAGTTTATCTGATAGATACTTCCCCTGCCATAGTAGAACATATCCAGAAGGAAGGTATCAGACTTCAGGAGAATGGGGAAGAAAACGTATACAAACCCAATGCAGTTACTTCTGCAGAAGGCCTTCCGGTCATGGATCTGGTACTTCTTTTTGTGAAATCTCTGTACTCCAGGGATGCACTTGTATCAGGTAAGAACCTGATCGGGAAAGATACCTATTTAATGACGCTGCAAAATGGCTCCGGTCATGAAGACATTCTGGAAGAATTTGCTCCCACGGATCACATTATTATTGGCACAACAGAAGACAACGGAGCAGTTCTGGGTCCTGGATTTATCAGGAGAGGCGGAACGGGAAATACCAATGTGGGAATGCTCACAGAAGATAGTCATGGATTTCTTCCCCGGTTGAAAGAGGAATTTGAATGCTGCGGTTTTTCCGTGAAAATTCATTCCAATATCCAGCAGCTGATCTGGAATAAACTGTTTACCAATGTTTCATTAAGTGCGGTTACCGGTATTTTGCAGGTAGACATGGGATACATTGCTGCCAATGATCATGCCTGGAATATGACAGTCAGACTGATCCGCGAAGCGGTGGCTGTGGCTCATGGTCTGGGACTGGAAGCAGATGCAGAAGAAATTATAGAAAAAGTAAAAAAGACATCAGAAATGTCACCAAATGGATGTACCTCAATTCGTGCTGATATACAGAATGGACGGAAAACTGAGGTGGATATGATCAGCGGTTCCGTTGTAAGAGCAGCTGGTAAATGCGGGATACCTGTTCCGACCCACGAGTTTGTAGTGGAAATGGTACATGCTTTGGAAGGAAAACAACGGTAATTTGCTCAAGAGAAGGGAGGGTGTCCCAAAGAGTCAGTGTGAATGAATACAGCAATATCAGGTATCTGGAATAATTCCGGTACAGGAGTGATTGTATCCTGCTATCTGCTTTTTGAGACACCCGTTTTTTATTTCATTCCGGCATCAGACCGGGACAATATGGGGTTCATTTAAATGTCAGGGGGACATACTAACATGAAAAAATTAATTGTTGCTTCAATAACACCATTTGACAGACAGGGTAAAATCAACGAAACTTCAGCTAGACAGCTTTGGGAAAGAAACCTTACAGAAGGTGCAGACGGCTTCTTTATCGGAGGAAGCTCCGGTGAGTGCTTTCTGTTAACCAGTAAAGAGCGGATCCGTTCCTTTGAACTGGCATCGGAGTTAAAAGACCGCTGTGATCTCTATGCACATGTAGGTGCCATCAGCACTGAGGAAGCCATTTTTTACGCAAAGAAAGCAAAGGAACTTGGAATTCGGGGCATTGCGGCAACACCGCCTTTGTATTTTGGATTTTCGGAGAAGGAAATTGCAGGATACTATTACGATATTGCCCAGGCAGTGGGGGAATCCGTCCTCTACTATAATATCCCATCAAGCACTCACAGGGAGCTGGATCTAAATAATCCGGAGATCAGAGAACTTATAAAATCCGGAGCAATTGGAGCGATCAAGCACACCAATTTAAATCTTCTTCAGATGGAACGGATCAAAAACATAAATTCCGATATCATCTGTTACGGAGGTTTTGAAAGCTCCATGGTGGCATTTCTTGCGTTTGGCTGTGATGGATTTATTGGAAGCAGCTTCAACTTCATGCTGCCCCAGTTCAAACGGATCATGGAATTGTACCTGGAAGGAAAAGAGGAAGAAGCCAGAGCTCTTCAGACCAAATCCAACAACATTTTGGATGTGCTTTTGAAAAACGGTCTCTGTGCAAACTTAAAGTACATCGTTTCCAATCAGGGAATACCAGCCGGTGAAGTAAGAAAGCCCATGCTGCCATTAACAGAAAGCCGGAAAGAAGAAATGGATGAAATTCTTTCCAAATATCTGGAGGTACGCTAAGACATAAAGGAGATGAATCATATGAAAGCGGTACAGATTGTAAAACCGGGAGAATTAAAGGTAATTGAGATAGAAAAACCTGTTCTTGATGAAGAAAATAATGTGATTGTAAAAATGACAGCTGCCGGAATCTGCGGTTCAGATGTTGGTATCTACCACGGAACCAACGCAGCAGCAACATATCCAAGAATTATCGGACATGAGATGGTAGGCGTAGTGGCAGAGACCGGCGCCTCTGCTCAGAAATTAAAAGTGGGTGACCGTGTAATCGTTAACCAGGTTACCAGCTGCGGACATTGCTATCCGTGCAGTAAGGGAAGAGGCAATGTCTGTGATCATTTAAAGGTAAGGGGTGTTCATATTGACGGAGGCTATCGGGAGTTTATCGCGGTGCCGGAAGCTGACTGCTATATTCTGCCTGATTCCATATCAGACCGGGATGCAGTTATGATTGAACCAACCACCATTGCCATACAGTCCTGCACCAGAGCAGAACTGGAAAAAGACGATATGCTTCTCATTTACGGTTCCGGTGCTCTTGGAAGCTCTATTTTAAAGATTGCCAGTCAAATCTGCGATCACATTATTGTAGCTGATATTCAGGATGATAAGCTTGAGACTGCGAAAGCCAATGGAGCAAAATACACGATTAACGTATTAAATGAAGATCTTGTGGAGAAAGTAAAAGAATACACCCATATGCATGGCGCCACCGTATCCATCGATGCTGTCTGCAACAAGGATTCACTGATCCGCCTGTTAAATGCCACCGGAAACGCTGGGAAGGTTATTACCATGGGATTTTCAACTGCTCCCACAGAGATCAATCAGTTTGCCATAACTGCCAAGGAGCTTGATGTGAGAGGCTCCAGACTTCAGAATAAAATGTTTGGAAAAGCTATTGATATGATTCAAGAGGGAAAACTGGATCTGACCGGTTCTGTTTCCCACACATTCCCGCTTACTAAGGCTCAGGAGGCCTTTGATTTTGTGGATAGTCATGATCCGTCTATCCGCAAGATTATTCTTACATTTGATTTTTAAAACCCCACTCTCTCTCTAAAAGAAGAGGTTCCTTCTGCTTATTAAAACAGAAGGAACCTTTTCTTTTTATCAAAAGACCTGTGAAGTGCATCGGTCAAATAATCGTATATCCGATTCATTGCTGCTAATTCAACCCATTCCGGAGTGTCCCGGTATCCGCCGTGCATAGTAGTGGAAATCTCCATCTGATCCAGGATCATATGAAATTCCGGGGGCCTGCCTAATAAGCCGCTGCCCATCTTGGAAAGAGCGTTTAGATACTGGATATCCCATCTTGGAACACTGGCAATACTGATTGCCGGAGTCCGGCTGCCGGAAAAGGAGGCTTCATCACTTCCCGGGAGATATTTTACAAGCACACCGTTATGGTCTGCCAGAACTTCTTTTCTGCAAAATGCTTCCACTCCCGGCTTTCGTTCATATCCCCGGCTGTTAACCGCAATGGTATCCCCATAGCCGCACACATCCAGATTAATAACTCCTGTTATCTCCTGATGATTCATGGAAGCAGCATAGAGCCGGCTCCCGGTATTGCCGGTTTCTTCTCCATCAAAAAATGCAAATCGGGCAGGAAAATTCTCTTCTTTCAGTTTTCCCGCAAGAGCGATGAGAATGCATAAAGCGGCAGCATTATCATTGGCGCCAAAGCTGCCGGGCACTGCATCATAATGAGCACAAAAAAGAGGACCGGGCTCACTATTCCATGGTGCCAGAATATAGTTAGAAATCCCTCTTGGAGCCTTTTGGGAAGGCGGTTCCTCCTGAAGATCAAAATCCAGATGCTCCTTTACGAGAACTTCCCTGAGCGCATTGCGTCTCTGATCCGGATCTTTCAAAGAAAGCGCCTCCAGATAATGGTTTAATTCCATATGTGGTGACCTCCTAACAGGGGCTGTCCGGAAGGCAGCTATCTAACGGTACTTTAATTACAATCTTTCTGATGGGAGATTGGGTATCACCTGATTGAATTGCAGGGATATGCACATCCCATGGAAAATAAATGGCAAAGGTTCCCGGTATCATATGAATCCGGCCTTCTAAAGCGGCGGGATCATTTTTATAGAAAAGAATGTCTCTTGGAGTATCAAGAAGATTCTCCTCAACCTGTCCGTTGCCGTCATCTGTGTAAAAGCCAGCCTCTTCCGGACCGCCGCAGGCCAGAAACTGTACATCGATATTCTTTCTGTGAATCTCAGGACGAAGTCCGCTCCGGTCACCGGTCTTTAAGTCAAGTACCTGAAGAATTACCGGTATACCATCTAAATCGATGGAAAACACCCCTGGTTCATGGGCTGCCATATCATGCTCGGTCAGATAACGGATAGCGCAATTAAGAGGAGCGGGCAGAATGGCAAGCTGTTCTTTTAACATGGAACTATAAATATTTCCGAAAATCATAATCGATTCCTCCGTCAATTCTTATATTCTGATTTATGTGACCTTTACTGCATTGCGGTTAAACCGCCGTCTACACCAAGAATCTGTCCAGTTACAAAGGAAGAGGCATCGCTGCATAAAAATACCGCAGCCGCCGCAATATCTTCTTCCTGACCAATTCGTCCCAAAGGAATCCGTTTGGTTAAAGTCTGGTAAAACTCAGGATCATCCAGCTGAAACGCGTTAATGGGAGTCCGGACAAAGGTTGGGGCTATGGCGTTACAGGTGACTCCGTATTTGCCCCATTCACAGGCAAGCTGTTTGGTATACATATTCACAGCTCCTTTGCTGGTACAGTAAGCCAGATAATCCTGTCCGGTTCCAATGAGGCCTTTTACCGATGACAGATTTAAAATTCGCCCGTATCCAGCTGGGATCATGAAACGTTTTCCCACAGCCCGGGTCACTGTATGAATTCCAAGCACATTTAAATCCATAACCTGTGCAAACACTTCTTCTTCGTAATCTTCGGCTGGAATCAGCCGGTTCATACCCGCGCTGTTCACTAAGATATCAAGACTGCCGAATTCCCGGCTAATCTCGTCCATCATTCCTTCTACCTTATGGCGATCTGTAATATCACAGCCGAGAGTGAGAAGTCGTCTGCCTTCCCTGTCTGCTGTTTCTCTTAAAAAATCTGCCTTTTCCGGATGCCCTCCGCAGACGGCAACATCGGCTCCGCTTTGAAGAAATGCTTTAGCAATGGAACTTCCAAGCCCGCCTGTGCCTCCGGCAATCAGAGCCTTTTTTCCGGTCAGGGCAAACTTTGTTTGTATACAATCATTCATCGTAGCTGATTCCTTTCTGATAGTAAGAAGCCGCCGCATCATAACCCGGCTGGCTTTCAAGAAAATAATCCGGATAACACTCCTGCAAAGGTGGGATCAGAAGCTGTATCCGGGATAAATGATGGCGGTAGATAGTGCATGCGCGATCGGTGTTTCTTGCAGCCAGTGCATCGGTAAGAGACGTAAGATCTTTTATAAAATCTTCTGTAACTGAAGAATCCGACGCAGCCAGATATAAAAGTCTCTGAAGATCCATACCGGCTTTCTGCACAGCCTCCCATATATGATTCATCTTTCCCCCCAGTTCATAAAGGAGATGGTAATAATCAGTAATTAACCGGACGGAATGGGATAAATCTCCCTGAGATAAATAGTCCTCCAGCTCCCGCAAATGGTGATAGAGGATATCAAACTGAGTGCCCTTAACATTCCGGATAAAGATATTCTGGATCATGGCTGTTCCAAGCTGCTTATGAATCCATAAGGTCTGCTCGATCCGTGCAGTATCAATCTTTGAAACAAACGCACCTTTCTGAGGAATAATATCAATCAGATTCTTCCTGGAAAGCTTGTACAGAGTATCGTGGACAGGAGTCCGGCTGATGTTTAATGCATCTGCCAGTTCTACTTCATTCATTTTTCTTCCGGGAGGAAGATGGAGATTTAAAATAAAATGCCGTATGATCCGGTACGCATACTGTCTGGCATCTTCCGTGTGCCTTCTGGGCGGTAATTTTTGAAACGGTATGAGTGACATGTAAAACTCCGTTCTGCCGGTATTGAAACGGCATATTTCTTCCTATATTATAGCATGAATTTTATTGTTTGGTAAACCCTTATGATAAAATCGTGACAACCATGGAATCAAAATAATCGTTACAAAAAACTTAATTAATAATTAAAAATTAATGGGTTGTTACCGCTGGAATTTTATGCTATAATTTTACTGCTTTCGATTTTACATATAAAAGCAGGGGGATTGCCAATACCAATTGACGAGGAGAAATTATGAAAAAGAGAATTTATTCTATTTTACTGGCCTGTTTATTGATTGCAGCACTTGCAGGCTGCGGTAAAAAGGCAGAAACCGTTGCAACAGAAACAACTGTTGCACAATCACAGGAAACAACCCAGGAAAGCAAAGCAGTTGAAGCCAGTACAGAAGCACAAGCAGGCGCAGACGCTTTCGCAACATTTGAAGATCCGAACGGATTATTTACAGCCAGCTATCCGGGAACACCGAAAGAGATGAAGCAGTCAGTTTCCTCTGAAGGAACTGCAATTGATCTGTATTCTTATATGCTTGAGCAGGAAGATGCGCTTTATAATGTTATGTACAGTGCCATACCTGAGGGTACAGCAGCAGAACCATCAGCTATGTTAGAAGGCGCAGTTGCCAATATTCCCTATACCATTGAAGACAGCAAGGATATTACCCTTGGCGAATACCAGGGTAAAGAATTAAAATACAGTGCTCCGCTGGGATCTGATACCATCGTCTTCTATCACAGAGTATATATTGCCGGAGATCATGTTTATCAGCTTCAGGCAGTGTCTGAATCAGGAGAAAGAACACCGGAAATTGACACTTTCTTTAATTCCTTTACACTGAAATAATAAGTTGCAGTAACCGATTATCAGGATTCCCCAATTCTGTTCATTATGTATTGTTAGAAAGATTCCCGTTAAAAAGACAGGAAAATCCCCGTGAGAGAAGTATTTTCATACTGACTTTCACGGGGATTTTTAATTACTGAATAAAAGTTCCTGCCTTAATCTGATCAACTATTTCTTTGTACTGTGTCTGAATATCCTGGGGAACTAAATTGGAAAAAGTTCCGATGCTTAAGCATCCGTTGCTTAAATCACCGTAAATGGTTTTGCCGCCAAAGGTATCTGCTTCCACATCCTTCATACAGGCTTTTAATAAAGCCGCGTTGTCGGTCACAACAGAGCAGATGATAATTTTGTGATCAGCAGAACCTAAATCACCTGGCTGACCAATATCATATCTGCCCTCTGATCCAGCCAGTGCTTCCCGTGCTCCGGTATCAACTGCGGAGGCATCACCGAACATTACGTCAACATCATAGGTGGAAACCATGGAGGAAGCGATTTCCTTACCCTTGGCAGTATCGCTGAAAGAGCCTGCATAAGCAGATGAAACTTTAATATCAGGATTTACTTTTTTGGCTGCTTTTTCATAGCACTCCAGCTTCGCCTTTGTGGTATCCAGCTCCATACCGCCGATAAATCCGATGTTGTTTGTCTTGCTCATAAGACCTGCCAGAGCTCCTGCCATGTAACCGATCTGTTTTGCATCAGGAAGAATGGAGGTGATGTTTTCTGTTTCGACAGTACCATTTAACAGAGCAAACTTGATGTCCGGATATTCTTCTGCTACCTGCTTTACTGCATCTGTATACTGATTGCCTGGTGCAAAGATCAGGTTATAACCCAGCTCTGCGTAATCGGTCATAACCGTGGCAAAATCAGCAGTCGCTACATTGTCCGTATACACAGTTTCCCAGCCGCTGTCTTTCGCCGCATTTACCATAGCCTGATAGCAGCTTGCGCCCCAGCCTCCGTCTGAAACAGAAGAGTCAAGGACCATGGCCACTTTATAGCCGGATGCTTTTGAAGAGTCAGCAGCCTTTGTCTCCTCTGCTTTTGTGGTTTCTGCCTTTGTGGTTTCCGCTGCAGAAGTTTCTGCTGTAGACCCTGCCGCTTTTGTTGGTGCAGACGCGCTGCCACAAGCAGCAAGACTCATGGCAGTAAGAACTGCGGCCATGATAAGAGATGCTGTTTTCATAGTCTTTTTCATAATAAATCCTCCTTTTATGTTTGAAAAAATATATAATCGCAGGGCTGTCCTGGAATTATCATTATCGTTCTTCCCTGTAATAGGGTTGTCCGTTGGCTTTTGGTCCGCTTTTCCGAATTCCAAAAAATGCAAGAACAAACAGGGTGCACAGATAGGGGATCATCTGGAGAAGCTGGTAGGGAGTGGACGGACTTAACAGCTGAAGCCGGATCTGCAGTGCATCACAAAATCCAAAAAGCAGGCAGGCTAATAATACACCAGAAGGCATCCAACGCCCGAATATAACAGCTGAAAGTGCAATAAATCCACGGCCTGCCACAATTCCCTCGGAGTAGGTGCTGGTGTAGCAGATGGTTAAATACGCTCCGCCGATTCCCGCAAGTGCGCCGCAGATGACGCAGGCAATGTATTTTTGAAGTACAACATTGATTCCCAGTGTTTCTGCCGCTTTGGGAAATTCGCCAACGGCTTTAAAATTAAGTCCTGCTTTTGTCCTGTTAAAAAACACTGCAGTGACAGGTACCAGCAGATATGCCATGTACACCAGAGGGATATGGTTGAAAAACAAAGGTCCAAGTACCGGAATACTGCTAAGAACCGGAATGGGCATCGCCTTCATGGATACGCCCTGGATCAGTGTTGAGGTATCGGAAAAGGAAAGGCGGTAGATAAAGGAAGCCAGTGCCGGTGCAAAAATATTAATTGCCATACCATAAACAATCTGGGGAGCACATAAACGGATGGTGCAGAATGCATAAATCATATTAATGGCAACGCCTGACAGGGCACCAGCCAGAATACCGGTGGTGGGGCTCCCGGTTTTATAACCGATTAAGAAACCAATTAATGCACCAAAGGACATGATTCCGTCAAGACCGATATTGACCAGTCCGGCTCGTTCGGAGTAGGTTTCAGCCAGTGCAACAAACAGAATGGGAGTTGCCATTCGAATGGTAGAAAGAAGCAGCTCTGTGAGAAAATTCATGTTGAAAAATGCATTCATCAGTTGGTAACCTCCTTTTTCCCCATATGGCTGTTTATGTATTGTCTGATTGCGGGAAGCTTTAACAACGCTGTGCCAGCCACCGCAAATATAATAACCAGTGCCTGAATGATATCAACCACGGCGGTAGGAATCTGCATACCGGTCTGCAAGGTGCTTGCCCCTTTTCTCAGTACGGCAAAGATAAACGCAACTGCGGCAGTTCCGATGGGATTAAGCTGGGCAATCAGTGCGATTGCCACTCCATCAAAGCCGTAACCCTGGCCAAATCCCCCCATCAGTCTTAACTGTTTTCCATGAAGCTCTACACTTCCGCCCAGTCCGGCAACCGCTCCGGAGGCAATAAAGGAGAAAAGCACATACCGGTTTACGGGAAAACCATTGAAAAATGCGGCAGTTGAATTTAAGCCCACCGCCCTCAGCTTAAATCCCTTAGAGGTATAGAATAAAAAATAATACCCCGCAAATGCCAGAAATAAAGCAACCCATACACCCCAGTGGACGGGAAAGCTTTTTGATACAACTGCCAGTTTGGTGCTGTCAGGGATTGCAAAGGTCTGGGGTACACTTCCGTCACGTAAAAGGGTAGTATAAACGTAACCCATAAAAAGCGTTGCCACGTAATTCAGCATAATGCTGACAATCATTTCATTTAAACCTCTTGTAATTTTTAAAATTCCTGGAATTGCACCCCATACGGCTCCGGCGGCTGCGCCGATGAGAAGGCTGAGCAGTATTCCTGCAATTCCCCCGATCCCGGACCTGGTTACAAAAAAGATGCTGGCAACGGCGCCCATAACAAACTGGCCTTCGCCCCCAAGGTTAAAAACACCGCATTTATAGGAAAATGCTGCAGTCAGTCCGGTAAATATCAAAGGGCAGGCGATTACAAGGGTCTGAGCGATCTTTCTGCTGCTTCCAAATGCACCGGAAAACAGAAATCCATATGCCTGAAAGGGGTTTTTACCCAGGCAGATCATAATGATCCCTCCGATGATAAATGCCACCAGAATGGATAACACGGGCACGATGACCTTCATTAAATTTTCTCTCTGCTTCATGTCCTAATTCCCCTTTCCTGCCATTGCAAGTGAGATTTGTTCAATGGGCGGGTTAACTCCTGAGTACGTTCCCATGACCTGGCCCTCGAACATAACCAGAATCCGGTCAGATAAATTAAGGATTTCATCAAAATCAGCACTGATTAACAGAATTGCACATCCCCGATCCCTGGCCGCCGCCATAGTATCATGAACATAACGGGCGGCGCCAATATCCAGACCTCTGGTTGGATGAACCGCGATCAGAAGTTCCGGGTCATTTTCCATTTCTCTGGCTAGTATAATTTTCTGCTGGTTTCCACCGGATAAGTTTCGTACCTCCTGCTCAATGGAAGCGCAGCGGATATCATTTTTTTCCTTCATTTCAAGTGCAAATTTAGTAATGGCTTTGTTCTTTAAGAGTGCTCCGTGTCCGTAGGAAAAACGGGCTTCCTCTGTGGCTTTTAAAATCAGGTTTTCCCTGACTGTCATATTGCCGATCAGACCCATCTTATTACGGTCTTCCGGAACATGGGAAACGTGGGAGAGAATAAAGCCGTTTGGAGCAAATCGGGATACACGGGAGGCTTTTAACAAAACCTCTCCCTCTTCAGGAGCAATAATTCCGGCTGCAAGCTGTGCAAGCTGTGACTGACCGTTTCCGTCGACTCCTGCGATGCCAAGGATTTCTCCCTTTCGTACGGTAAGGCTTACATGATTTAAGCCGCTGTGTTTATGCTGCTTTTGATAGTTAATATTTTGAAAGCTTAAAACTTCATCTCCGTCAGAGGTAACTTTCTTATAATTACTGGGGACCATTTCCCTTCCGATCATTAAATTAGCCAGCTGAGTGCCGTCTGTGTCCTCTTTATTTAAAGTGGTGACGGTCTCGCCTGCCCGCAAAATAGTAATTCTGTCGCTGATGGAAAGGACCTCTCTCATTTTATGGGAAATAAATATCACGGATTTTAGTTCTCCAGTCAGTTTGCGGATTATGGAAAAAAGTCCTTCTGCTTCAATGTCGGTAAGAGCAGCAGTGGGCTCATCAAGAATAAGAAGTTCCGCGCCCCGGTAAAGGGCTTTTAATATTTCCACCCGCTGTTGGGCTCCTACGGAGATTTCAGTGATCTGCTTGTCCAGTTCCACGTCAAGACCGTACTTTTCTGAAAGAGCCATGATTTCCTTTCTTATCTGATCCTTCTTTATGAAGACAGAGGAATCCTTCCGGCTTCCAAGAATAATGTTTTCCAATACTGTCATGGCCTCTACAAGCATAAAATGCTGATGTACCATGCCAATGCCCATTTTCACCGCAGCCTTTGGTGAGTCGATTTTCACTTTTTCACCACGCAGATAAATGGTTCCGGCAGTAGGCTGGTATAAGCCGATTAAAATATTCATCAGGGTACTTTTTCCTGCGCCGTTTTCTCCCAGCAGAGTATGTACTTCACCCTCCATTACAGAGAGATTGATATTGCGATTGGCATATACATCCCCAAACTGCTTGGTAATCTGCTCCATTTTCAGCAATTCCTTCATTGGTTCCTCCTACCCTCTGATCTCTTTGATCAGGATTGATTTGCAATAAGCAAAATTGAATCTAAGTCAAAAGCCTCTTTATCAACCAGAAACTGAACCGTGGCTCCCTCCAGCAAAGAAACCGCAATTCCGGCTATCAGATTCTGTTTTGCAAAAGGCATATCTGGCGCAAATGTTTCTGCAATTTCCCTGATTTCAGTTCTCCAGTTCTGGTAGGAAAGACAGAATTCCTGATGCATATCAGGATCAAGGCGGGACTGGTTCCAAAAATCAAGCTCCGCCACATCGTATTTATTATCTATTAGAATGGTGTAAATCTTTTGTTTTATAAAAATGTCCAGGCGATCTTCCAGAGTCGCTTCCGGACCAATACCTGACTGATGAATGGATTGCTGGCGGATTTCGCGGTAACGGTTTAAGACTTTTTTCTGAACAGCAAGGAGAAGCTCTTTCTTACTGTTGTAATAATAATGAATGTTGGATTGAAATAAATTTGCTCTTTCTGCCACCTGCCGGATTCTCAACCCGCTGATGGTTTTTTCCTGAATGATGGTAAGGGCTGCATCCAGAATTCTTTCCTCTGTTGAAGTGCTGCAGGGTTGTTCTTCTATTGATAAAATTTGACCCATATCATGCCTCCCTTTTGGTCAGATGACCAATTTCTTGCATTATACGGAACCCTTAGTATGGTGTCAATGAAAAATCAGAATAATTGGTTATATTAAGCATTGGATTAAGAATATAAAAGAACGGCACTTGAAAATTAATAAAACAAGGAAAATAATAAGGGGTAATGGACGAAATTTCCAGCGTTTAATTAAGAAAATCGATTGGATAAAGTTTCCTGTATTTCTGAAATAAACCTTTGTTTTATATTATTTCTGTTATAAAAAAAATTTACAAATATATTGCAAATTACCACTATATATGATATAATGCCAGTGTTGTGAAATAAATATTTCATGCGCGAGTGGCTCAGTTGGTGGAGTACGACCTTGCCAAGGTCGGGGTCGCGGGTTCGAGTCCCGTCTCGCGCTTTTATTATTTGTAGCGGAAACCTAGGTTTTATCAAGGTTTTCGCTATTTTTGTGTCTGTTTCAACCTGTAGACAGCTGTAGACAGTTTACAATGCCTTTGCTATGAGGTCATAGGTTTCCTTTTCCGTCAGTGGATTATAGATATATCCAAGGGTGGTATTGAGATTGCTATGTCCTAACAATTCCCGTATGCAATCCAGAGGAACACCACTGGCATTTAGGTTACTGGCAAAAGTTTTCCTCATTTTATGAGTAGACTTTGTAGTAAGTCCCTGACGTTCTGCATACTTTTCTAAAACATAGGCAACCTGCCGAGATGTAATCCGTTCCCAATTTCTCATAAATATGAAATCGCCCTGACGGTCAATCTTTTCCAAGATATCTATGGCTTTTGGAACGAGGACGACGAACCGATCCCGGTTAGTTTTTGTATGCTCCACGACCTCATAGTGGTTTGTAGTCTGGTCTCTAACTTCTTCACGAACGATATGTAAATGATTCTCGCTGTAGTCTTCCCATTTTAGAGAAACGAGCTCTCCGATTCTAGTACCAATATAGAAGGATAGTTTAACAGCCAGAAAAGTGGAATCATGGGTTTCTGCATACATACGGTCGAGGTAAAGATTCAAATCTTTTAATTCATCGGAATTATAAGTTTCGGTTTTACCTGTTTTCTTTACCACCTGTTTAAACTTGACCAGTATTTGAACCTTGTCTACAGGATTGTCTACCAGATATTTCTTTCTGACGGCATAATCAAACATACCATTTAAGATAGTTTTGATATTCGTCCATTCTTTCCGGGAGAGATTAAACTCACGGATTATCCGGTTACACTCTGTTTCCAGTAATAGTTCATCAATCTTTACCATTTTGTGATTATGTAGGAGTGATGGTTCAAAATACTTTTTATAGTGCTGTTCATGCCGTTTGATGGTATTCGGGCTGTTTACAATGGATTTCTTATAATTTAGCCATTCCTGATACAGTTCATGAAACGTTAACTTTTTAACGGGTGAATCAGAAAAATAAATTGTAATTAATTTATCCAATAACTTTTCTTCTGTTGGTGCTTTAATATTAATTCGCTTTCCATCTTTATCTCTATAGCAAGTCTGCCACCGTCCTTTCTCATGAGATGGAGCAGTAATTGCATAGGTATGATATTTTTTTATTTGTTCTCTTTTGGTAGCCATAATCGTATTAAGCACACTGTCTACGCCTATAGTACCATTTTCAAGAGCTTCTTTCAATAAGGAAAGTTTCGTACCTTCTGAAATATCTATGCTCATACTGTTCCACCTTAGTAACGTATATTATTATTCTTTGTCAAAAGGGATTTTTAACTGTTCCTCTTTTGGCAATTTATTTACGGGAATAAATTGATTATCCCGGTTTAAATATTCTTCTACGCTGCCATATTCAACAACCTCTTCCTTGGAAACATAATGTTTCACTTTATGAATCCTACGTAAAAATGCAACCCAGCTTTCTTTATCTGTAATCTGACGCTCCGCATACTGCTTTTCTAATGCCCAGTTAGTGACAATAAAGACACGGTTAAAGCAAGCGTATTTATTGGCGTATCTGGCTTTTAAAGTAATTCCATATACGTCCAGATACTGGAGCATTTCTGATAGAGGTAGACTTGATCTAAATTCCTCAAAAACTATCACAGGTTCACAGCAGTAATGGTCAAAGGGGTGGTCATAATCGGTTATCCTATATACATTGGAGTCACCGAATTCATCTAAAATTCCTCGTGATTTGCCACTGCCCGTGACCCCGAACACATATTCGGTTATAAGGTCAAGCCGACGATTTGACTTATGCTTATCTTGCAAGTAAGTAGTTCGTATCCTGTCAATTTTATCTAACATTGTGCAGAAGTCTTTATTTATTCTCATGATTTCTGCATTGGAGAGACCTTCATCTACAACCATACTATATAAAACCTCCAAATCTCTATTCTTGCCAAGATTTTCAGGAGGACGGTCACCCCATTCCTCGAAGGTTCCGGGGACAGAGGTTTCTGCTTTGACTGTGGTAGCCCATTTTCCGGTTTTGTGGAGATATTCAAGATTCTGCTGTACACCTCCCTGTGCAGATTCTATATGGGCGGTAGGAAAGTGCTTCTTAATCATTGAGAAGCGTACAGGGGAGCGGAAGCACGTGAAAACGTGTGTATGCGGTGTTCCCTGTTCTCCGATTTCATCACACATGGCTCCATACTCAAAGGATTGAAAACGGGTTACTAAAATTTCTTTTATTTTATTATGGCTGAAACCAGTGTCAGCCGGGTTATTAATCGTAAGCTGATACTTACGGGACTGTTTGTCTTTTGACATTTCTTAAATCTCCTCATTCATATAATTTTATCTATGTAAGAATAAGCGCTTATTATTTTTTTTTCATATGAGAGTACCGCCAGAACAGGAACTTTGCTCTTTTGATAATCTCAGTATATAGGAAAATCAAGGGGATTTAGTATGGTTTTCGGAACAGTGGTGTGCTATATTTGCACATCAAAATTATCTTAATAAATCATGTTCTCTGTTTTATATGTAAAAATAAACCGTGGTTTATCGTTTTCTTCCTATTGAATGGAAATGCGACAAATGCTATATGGGACTGTCGCATTTAAAAAGTGGGGGAATGCCCATATAATAAGGGGATTTGAGGTGGTTTTTCAATTTGCGATATACCCAGCGGTAATACTATCCGCTGGGATATGGTTCGCCTTACGGCTCACCAGCCAAAGTCCTTTCAGGATCAGGGGCTTTTGGCTCCGCCACGCCCCTGCCCTGAGGTCTTGGCTGTTTAGGTGCTATATTCCACAGCCCTTTTTATGTAATGCTCCACTTTCTCCATGTCGGTGATTTCAGGAACCACTATCTTTCTGAAATCCGAGCCATTGGTGAGCATGTAGCCAGTCCCTAACCCACGATCATTGTCTATCTTTTCGCTAAAGTCATCATATACCATATTAACTACAGTCTTGTTAGGATTACCAAGAGTAATAATGGTGCTGAAATTTTGGCGCGCCTTTGAAAAATCTTCGGCATATAAGACCTGTTGGGATAATAATGTGTGGTAGTTAAAAATTCTTCCCATCATTAAAATGGTCGAAAGCATTTTTCGGTATTCTTCTGCCTTCTTCTTATCAAGGTATTGGAGAAATGAAGCCCATTCATCAAACATGATGAGCCGTAGATTACGGCTGTTATCTAACCCAGCTTGACGTTTAAGAAAACCGTCATAAAAGGTATCAAAACCAGTCATACAGGCTTCGAATTTGTGATAGCGTTTGCACCCATCAAGGAATGTAAAAGAATCATCTCTCTTGAAGTCACAGAGAGTAATTTCACCCGTTGGCAAGTATAGCCCAACCCTACCTAAAATTAGTTTACATAAATACGATTTCCCAGTCCCCGTGATCCCCTGTATAGCCATATGTGGAGCACTAGTGATGTCCCAATGGACATATATTTCAGAGCGGAGCCTCATCATATCCTCGTCATAAACCAAGGGAATAATCTGCTTGTCCATAATTAGAAGTCCTTGTCCTTTCTGTTTCCTGGCTTCTGCGGTCTCTGATTGGCAAACTGTCTTTGCTGGTCTAATAAAGCCCAGTTATAGGAATCCTCCGATACAATAGGAAGGATATAAAACTTTATGAACTGGGAATCCCTCGCGTCTATCCTTGCCAGATAGAGATCAAGATTTTCCTGACTAAGACGAGTCTGAATAACTGCTTTCACATCAGACATATCAGCCATAGGTGGAAATTTTTTTTCCGAAGTATAAACCAGCACAGGCTCTGTTATTTCCGGTAAATGGAAGAATTTTTCTTCCGAATAAATGGAATGAACCGTGGCAGGGGAAATCCCCAAGACAGCATTATATTCCTTTAAAATAGGAAAGAAGCTTCTTGCTACTTGCTCATAAAGATTCACGGAAGCCATTAATTGTTTCTGTTGATAAAGGGCTTGCTGTTGTCTTTGAGCTGTGTTATCCTTATGTAAAAAGAAATAAGCAATTGCCAACGTGGCAAGAACGGGGGCAGCTAATTTTACCGCCATGCAGGCAAGAATTACAGCAATAGAAACCATACCTGTAGTTAATACCTTTTCCTTTGTGGAACTGGATTTAAAATGCTCCATTCCGTCATTAAAAACCTTTTTCATGATAAAAGACCTCTCTTTCTGATAGTGGCGTTTTGTGATTCCTCGCCAAAGTAAAGCACAAAACGCCGTATTAATTGTTTTACAAAGTGATTTCATCGTCATCATCAAGTATGATTATGGCGTCTGCAGATGCGGTAAGTAAGTAGCTGTTGGTTTTAAAGTCACGATAAAATCGTGCTTTAAAGCCTTTAAAGGTGCATTTTACAGCATTCTTTTCTTCCAGATCTTCCATGGGAATGGCTGATTTTAAATCTCCAACCTTAACATTAATTTTCTCGAAATTGTTTTTATTTAGTACAATCATATATGAAATACCTAACTGTTTGTCTGTTCTTTTCCGAGATTCCTTATCGTATTCCATAATAGGAGCCATTCCAATAAGAAGGGCTTCATCAGATCCATTGTTCAGAATTGGAAGCGTTATTGTTAAGTTATCCGGTGTCATGTGTTTCATCTCCTTTCTTAGAAAAATATTTATGTTAAACATCATGAATGATGATGATGTGTCTGTATCTTCTACTGATATCATATAACAAATAGAATTTTATTAGGTGACAGTATAGAAATAGCCTGTGACAGATTGGAACATTTGCCACAGGCTGAGCAATTATTGCTTTTGGGAGGAAAGAATATTATAAACAGTTTTTGCCAATTTTTCTTGTTTTTCCTGACTAAACTTGCTAAGATATCTTTCTTTATATAGGATAGTCTGATTTAGAAAAAACTCGTTTACCTCAGACAAACGATCCTCCTCTACTAAAGGAGCTATTTTTGTGTATTCATTAATGTTTGATCGTACATTAGTCTGGCATAATAAATAATCAATGGTTACCTTAAAAAGTTTAGAAAAACATACCAGTTCGTCACTAGTTGCTTTTTTCTTATCTTTTTCCAATTTACACAGTGTGGTTCGACTCATAAAAACTTTGTCGGCTAATGACGATTGATCTAAACCCAATTTTACCCTGTGAGCTCTGATACGCTCGCCGGTGGTACCATTAAAATCACCTTTTTGTTTAGTTTCAGCCTCAATTTTGCGATTTTCAGCGCAAGTTCCCGTTGTTTTCTTAATATTCGTTGTATTAATTGTCATGGTGCAATGTTACAAGCGCCTGTTTCTCCTTCTTTTGTATGTTTCAGCTGATGAACTCATTATATCTAAAAGATAAAAGATAAAAAAGGAACGCAAAAAAAAGAGAGCATTGTAGTTTGCTCTCTCGGCATTACTGTTTATGGTTAAAGCATTTTTGTCCTAATACTCTACATCACTGTCCTGAATTACAAAAGAGGACAGAAACATTTAAAAATTTTTATTTTTATTGTAAATGATACATGATTTGACTTTTTCTAAATGTTCTTCGAGACATTTTTTATAACTGTCAAGGGTATTAATATCCGAGCGCAAAAGTTCTTTGTACTTGGTTGATTCTAAAAAGGCTTTATTTCTTCCAATAGAATCGTTCCCTGGCTTTATCTCTCCTCTGGATTTTATAAAGGCGGTTGCAAGGTTCATATTGGGTAGATATAAGAATTCCCTAATTAATATGTCGACTGTTTTACTTTCTTCTCTATATTCATAGCTGTCGACTGATGAAAAACGTGCTTCGGCATATTTATATAGTTTCGGTAATGTGCTATTATTGATAGGAATTAGGCACTCTTCTCCGGTAAATATAGTAGGGTATAAATAAGTCATTTTGGAGAGTTTCCTGACCATCTTCAAATCATTATGAGTTTCGCTTCCATGCATGATTTCATCATAATATTCATGATTTATATCAAATAAACCATAAAAATCCAAATATAAGGTTTTTTTAGGGGGAAGATTAGATTCATTTGCTCCTTCACCTTCCGTTGGTTTTGATGTTACTTCGATAGGAAATTTACTTTCTAATCTAAATTTTTTGTTTTTATCTTTACTGTCAGACTGATTCCAGATTTCTCTATATACTTTTCTCCACATCCAAGTAAATATGTACCAATTAACACACAGGATATGCTTTCTTTTCAATTCGTATTCTTTACTCATAATATTTCTCCTTTGCAATATAAAAATATTATTAATCTTTAGCAATTAAATCCTTTTAAAAGGGAGTCGGTACTTACATTAAAATACAAAGCAATCACAGCAACCTCATAATCTGCAACAAAGCGTGTCCCCTGTTCGGTTCTTAGGACGGTTAGATCAGACCATTGCAACCCTAATAATTGGAATTGAGTGGCTAATTCTTTTTGACTCATATTTTTATGGGTACGTAATTCTTTTAATTTTTCACCTATAATATTTTTTTTATTATCATTACCATATTTATAAATTTTCATATATAATCCCCTATACTGCTAAAGATGAAATATAGGTTGATTTTATCGTATAAATTGTGATATGATACTTCTAAAGATGAAGTGTTTTGGCATAATTTTTTAAAAGAATGTAATAATGTGTTTATTACGTTGCAAGTTAAAAATAGTAGTGATACAATAAATTCAGTTCATCTCATATTGTAGAAAAGTATTGTTCGTGATAGAGGTAAAATAAAGATAAATAAGGGGGATAAGGGAATGAAAAGAAAGATGTTGATAACGGCAAGTCTGATATCTTTAGCAATGGTAGGAAGCATAGAAGGTGGAATTACTTCATTTGCTCAAGGCCCGGGAGAAGCAACCACGACAACGAATACAGAAACAACAAGCGTAAATATAAATACCTATTATCAAAGTGCAGTAGCCGGACTTGGAAACTGGGAACAGCAGTCAGATAATAATTGGAAGTTCAAGTTAGTAACTGGTGGATACCTCACTCGTAGTTGGGTAGAAAGTTTAACAGAGCAGGGAGCATTTTATTATTTAAATGATTATGGCATAATGAGTGTAAGTGCAACCACTCCAGATGGTTATACAGTTGATAGTACAGGATTATACAGAACAAGTACTGTTGCATATAACAATGAAAATGGTAATAAGAATGAAGGACAAAATAAGTCAACTAGTGAATCTGACGATCGTGACAAATACATGAACAGCGACGCTTATAAAAAATTCTTAGAGGGCAGAGATTGGAATTCCACAGGAGTCAGTTTAGACTAGGTATAAGCATATATTATAAAATATAATATTAATTACTAAAGATAAAGATACACTCCTTATTAAAAAGAGACTTTAATACACCAATTAAAGTCTCTTTTTATTACACTAAAATTGTAATAAAAATAAATAAAAATAAGTTAAAGTGGGAGAAGATAATGAAGAATAGCATCAATAATTATAATATTACAGAAGAAGAAAATATAACTATAAGTAAGGACAGACTGAGTGTAGATACAGATTTTAATAAAGAGATAGACAGAATACAAGATATGGAGTATAATATACCAAAACATGCATCATGTAGTGGTATAACAATATCTTGGGGGTTAAAAGTAATGAATACAGAAGTTGAGATTTTAGCGGATGGAACTCATTTAATGAAATTATTTACATATATAACTAGTGAAGAATCAGAAAAGTTAGATCATAAAGATATTAGAGTACTGTTATATAAAGATTTTTATGACTCACCAGAAGAAGCTAGAAGGCAGGGAAAATTACATACTATCAATAATAAGAGTAAATTAGAATTTATAAGAATAAGCGTTAGTATGACTGGGACAGTATTTGATAAATTATCTTCTTATGATACAAATAAGTTACAAGATTTTTATAATAAATATGAATTAGAATTAGATAAAGCATTCTCGAATAGAAAAGATAGAAATATAAAAGATTTAGATACTTTTACTATATTAGCTTATAAATATAAAATTAATAGTAGGCTAGGAATCATAAGAGATATAGAACAGCCTAAATCTAAAAAGCATAACTTAAAATGTGTGTCACAGGGTACAATTATTAAGTATACAATAATTGATACAAATACAAATTTAGATTTAAATTTGATAAGAGAGATAAACAAAGTGATAATATAAGGTTTAGTTAGGTGTGTATACACCATACAATATACTAGCATTAATAATACTTACTAAAGATACACTCCTTACTATATAGAAGAATAATATAGCTATAACTTAATATAAAAAATCCTATGGAGGTTCAGGCTGATCCATAGGATTTTTATATTAACAAAGTTAATAGCATAATTATAGTTAAGATATAAAATAAGAAAGTTTAAAGGAGGCTAATATAAATGAGAGTAGTTGAAGAGGAGTACATACCAAAGAGAGTAAAATGTAATAATTGTGACCGAGTTCTTGAATATGACTCGAGAGATGTAAAAACAGAACAAACACACATGAATGAGTACAGTAGTTATGTAATTTGTCCAGTTTGCAATAACAAGGTAAGAGTTTAATAAGCAAATAAAAATGGCGTTGGGATTAGTTTAATTAAGTTTGTATACACACCATGAAACATCCTAATAAATAGTGATACAAAGGAAAAGAATACACTCCTTCTTATATAAATATAAAAAATGACTTTTATAGTTTTTTTTATAAACTTAAATTAATAACATTTAATCAAGCTGGACAAGGGAAAAGAATCTTGTCCAGGTATTTCGAGTGTGGGAATGGTTATAGCCTTAAATCGGATAAGTCAAGGGCAAGCCTTGTTCCTACGGAACCCTTGACCTATCCTAATGTAATATACGGTAAAAATACAATGCTGTAGACAGGCTGTAGACAATTGTTAGACAGTGTGTTTTCCTCCTTATTTTATATAGGTTTGAGAACGGCGGTAATGTTCGAGTCCCGTCTCGCGCTTTTTAATATGTAGTTGGAACCTTGATTTTGCAAAGGTATCCAGCTCTTTTTTTGTTTGAAAGAAATGTTTATTTGAGGCAGACTGGGATTTTGCCACCTTTCATGTGAAGCAATAGCCTGTATTTATTTGACAAAGGACATAAAATGATATAGAGTTAGATATGACTAACACATTGCATATGGAGAATAAATGGAACAATACTATGGTATTTTAAGAAAATCCGATCTATTTCAATTGGCCGATGATGAGACGATAAAACATGTTCTCTATTGTTTAGAGGGGCATATCAGAATCTATGGCAAGGGTGAAATAATATATCAATATGGAGATATGATATCAAACGCTGGTATCGTTCTGGAGGGAAAGGTGGAACTGATTGTACCGGGAACAATAGGAGATGACTCCAGTATAAAGGTGGCAATCCCTTCGGATTCCTTTGGCTGCTCCCATTCATGTATTACAGACCAGCCTTCACTTGTGACCGTGATTGCTTGCAAAAAAACAAAGATACTATTTTTAAAAATGTCAAAGCTTTTTAGTCAGGAAGCAATCAGTTGTAGATTTGCTTCGTTGGTAACTGCGAATTTGTTAAGACAGACCGCTTTTGCAAATCTAGAACAGAATAGAAGAATTCATATTATGAGCAGGCGTTCAATACGAGACAAAATTTGGACACTATTAAAATATAGCCCTCTGAAAGAAGACAGATGCCTGATCGATATGAACAGACAGGAAATGGCGGACTATCTTGGTGTTGAGAGAAGTGCATTATCAAGAGAGCTTAGCAGAATGAAAAAAGAAGGCTTTATAGATTATAGAAAAAATGTATTTATAGTAAATAAATATCAATAAAAGGATTTATTTCGTTGCAGTTGCAATGGAAATAATCCTTTTTTTCGTATAGACTTATATACAAGTTAGCCACAACTAACACACGAGGAGGATATTATGAGATTAAGATTTAAAGTAACTTCACTTTTATTAGCATCATTGTTGTTATTAACTGCCTGTGCTTCTAATAATAAGAAAGATACGGCTGTCTCATCTGCGGCAGAAGCCGCATCGGAAGAATCAGTCACTGCTGCGGAGGAGAATAAAAAAGGTTCCAAAGCAGACAACGGGCAATCAGGTACTCATATCGTAATGGACCATGCCGGAAATCGTATTGAAGTACCAAATAAGATAGAACGAATTGTGATTGATCAGATTCCCATATTGTCTACATATATGGCATATTTTAAAGGTTCAGCACCCCATATTGTCGGATACAGCGGTTCGTTTAAGGAAACTATATCAGAGACAGCATTAAAGAATATTGCGCCTGAGCTGCTTGAATCATCAGACACAGTATATGCCCAATCGGAGCTGAATGTTGAGGAGATTATAAAGCTGAAACCAGATGTGATTTTCTATAATGCGAATAATAAAGAGCATGCACAAATACTGGCTTCAAGTGGAATTCCATCCATAGGATTTGCCACAGTAGGTGCAGATTCCCCTGCAGATCCAATTAAAAGGTATCAGGAGTGGCTGGTTCTTCTTGAGGAAGTATTCGGAGAAAAGGGCAAGATGGATGGCTTTATTGAAGCGGGTGATCAGATCATAAAGGATGTGGAAACCAGAATAGGAAATATACCGGAAGATAAGCGTCCGAGTACGATGATTTTATTTAAGCTGATCGATGGGGTACCACAGGTTTCCGGCAAAGGCGTATTTGGTGATTATTGGCTGCAACACCTGGGAGTTAAAAATGTTGCACAGGAAACAAAGGGGTTTGCACAGGTCAGCTTTGAACAAATATATGAATGGAATCCACAGGTACTATTTTTAAATGGTCCGGGTCTTTTAAAGCTGAACAGGCAGGATGTAATAGAAAATAAAGTTGAGGGAGTAGATTTTTCAACAATACAGGCAGTAAAAGATGAACGTGTATATAACACAACACTGGGAATGTGGAATTGGTTCACCCCCAACCCGGATGCGCCTCTTGTATTAGCCTGGCTTGCATGTAATACTTATCCGGAACAATTTTCAGACTATCCTCTGGAAACTGTAATACGGGATTATTACAAAAATTATTATGGGTACGAAATTACAGAGGAAGAAATGAAGGGAATGCTTCAATTGCAATGAAAAATACAGTTTGGATCAGACATAACAAATTCACAATTGCTGCAGTACTGATGATGTTTCTATTGCCCATTGCTACTGCACTTATAAGCTTATGTATCGGAAGAATGAATCTTTCTATTATAGAGGTTATCCATACCTTATCCGATGCAGCAAAGGGGAATAGACAGAGCCAGAATTATTCCATAGTAATAAATCTAAGAGCGCCAAGAATCATTATGGCAATCATTGTTGGAGCTGGTCTTACATGTGCGGGAAATGCGTTTCAGTCACTTTTTTCTAATCCACTTGCAACACCAGATGTACTGGGTGTTACAAGTGGAACCTGTGTGGGTGCAATCATTGCCATTATTATGTCCATGGGTATTATGGAAACTCAGCTGCTTGCATTGGCTTTTGGGCTTTTCGCTGTATGGATTACGATAATGCTTGCAGGAGATAGAAATGGGCAGTCGGTAGTATTTCTTGTACTGGCTGGAGTAATTATATCCGCTTTGTTTAATGCCGTGGGCTCATTGCTGAAATATACCGCCGATCCTTTGGATAAACTTCCCGCGATCACTTATTGGCTGATGGGAAGCTTCACAAGTGCATCCTATAAAAAAATTATGGTAGGCTCACCGCTCATACTTGCTGGCATTGCAGTGATCTATCTGATGAGATGGAAATTAAATATATTATCACTGAGTGATGATGAGGCGAGAGCAAGCGGAATGGATTTAAAGAAAACACGACTGATTTTCGTACTGGCGGCTACAATCATAACGGCTTCCTGCGTTTCAATGTGTGGACAGGTTGGTTGGATCGGGCTTTTGATCCCCCACTGTTCAAGAATGCTTGTAGGAAGTAACAATCGCTATGTGGTTCCTGTAGGAATCAGCATTGGTGCAAGTTTTATGATTATTATTGATACATTTTCCAGAAGCATTAGTGTAATTGAACTCCCACTGTCAATTCTCACTGCAATTATCGGGGCACCAGTATTTATATCATTGCTAAAAAGAAATAGGGGGAGTTTACATTGATACTAGAAGTACAGAATGGAAACTTTGGCTATCCACGTCAGCAGAAGATATTAAAGAATATTAACTTTAAATTAGAAGAGGGCAGGATTCTATCGGTGCTTGGTCCGAATGGAGCAGGAAAGACAACACTTTTAAAATGTATGGTTGGGCTTTTAGACTGGGTGGATGGAAAAAGCTTTTTATATGGTGAGGACATAAAACGTATTAATTCAAAAAAGTTGTGGTCAAAAGTTTCCTATATACCACAGTCTCATACATTTGCATTTTCAATTACAGGCCTTGAGATGGTTGTGCTTGGCCGAAGTGCACATCTTGGGGTTTTTGAACAACCAGGTATCAAAGATATCGAGATGGCGGAAGAAATAATGAAGCAAATCGGAATAGAGAGGCTGGCAGAAAAAGACTGTAATCATATGAGCGGAGGAGAGCTGCAAATGGTGCTTATAGCAAAAGCACTGATCAACAAACCTGATCTTATTATTCTTGATGAGCCAGAAACCGGTCTTGATTTCCATAATCAGATACTGGTGCTGAGCCTGATTGAGCGTATGGCGCATGAGGAAGGGATTTGTGCTATTATGAATACACATTATCCTACAAATGCAATTTCTATTTCTGATGATACGCTTATGCTCAATCATAATGGCGAATATGTATACGGACTAACCCATCATATCCTGAATGAGGAGAATATTTCAAACGCATTTCATGTGAATGTTGCAGTGAATGAATTTCAATATAACGATGGTATCGTAAAGAGCATCGTTCCAATATCAATTACCAACGATAAAGGAGGGAAATTATGAACGATTTAAGTATAGCAATGAAAATGATACAGAAAAACTATGAAAAATATAAGGAACCTGTGCCAGTCGTAAAAGAATTTATAATGGGGTACCGATGGTTCATGGTATCTGATACCAATGACAGATTATCCATGTCACTGCGAGTGGGACAGGAGAAGAGTTTTGATGAATATGAGAATCTGTTAAAAACCTTAGTCGGAAGACCGGCAGACGACTGTGTATATGAACTTATGAAGCGGTCTGATCCCGAACTTAGAACAATAGCAGCTTGTTTATGCAATCTTTTAAGCAAGTCATTTAACTCAGCAGACAGGCTGAAAGACAGAGGGATTATCAGAACAGAAGGGCGCTTATTTGACTATGATGTAAAAGATAAAAAGGTTGGTATCATAGGTTATGGCCTGTATAATGAAGTATTTCTTGGAAAGTGTAAGGAATTTCACGCCTTTGATTTTCGGGACCCAAAAGGAATTCTAAGTTATAGAATCGGAAATGAGACGAAGGTATATCCGGAAAACATTCATTGGCATCTTGGAGATAATGCACTTTTACATAAAGAGGTACTTGAAAGTCTGGATATCGTAGTAATGACTGGATGTACAATCGTAAATGACACCTATATAGATATCCTCGAAACATGTAAACATGCAAAAATCAGAGGGATATATGGTCCTAGCGCTGAATTGTGTCCCGAATATTTGTTTGATCTTGGATATAATTATATATTCAGTGCTTCAGTAAGGGATAAGGAAGCTTATTATAAGTCTACGTTTGCAGCAATTCCGGAAGGAATGGATTTATCTTATATGGATTGCTATGAGCTTAGGCGTGTCTGAACAATCGAAGGAGGCAGTTAATTTGCAGACAGAGGTATATTCAATTTCAAAAAAGCATGTGCCAAAATCAGGAATGACAATATCAACAAATGCGAAATTAGGAAAAACGTCTAAGGTACACCACTTTTCACTTGGAAGTAGCACGGATATAAGTAAAGAAGCTTATAATAATCCTGTTATCTACATTGGTGCCTATGGAACGGGTATGTTTGATATCGGAAAAGACGGTAATTGTAAGCTGCCCATGAATTCACAGAATATTATTTTTTTACATGAGGGAACATGGTGTGGAGTGAATTCAGTAGGAGAAAAGGGGCTCATCTACACAGAAATACTATTTGAAAAGGAGATTAAAATGAACGAAATATTAAAAGCGAATGAGGTATTTGAATTAAAAAGTCTTATAGACTATGAGGAGGGAAGTATTGTTAATATCGACCTTGTATCTGGCGAAGGAACGAAGTTTATGATATTATCGTTTGATGATGGCTGCATGCTTTCTGAACACAGAGCCCCTGGTGATGCATTGTTTTTTGCACTGGAAGGAATGGCAACCATTGTCTATGAAGGTAAAAATTATAATATAAAAGAGGGTGAAAATTTCCGCTTTGAGAAAAATGGACTTCATAGTGTGAAAGCAGAAGGAAAATTTAAAATGGCACTTCTGCTTAATAAAGAATAGATTTAATGCATTTATATCTTATAATATGAACAGAGTTCAACACTTTAAAAAGCCTTGTATTACAGGGCTTTTTATTATGGGTCATGATCTAATTGTTATTTAAATGGTTGTATATCTATTAACTACAGTCACTCCGGTATTAATAAATTGTGAACCTGTATCTAACCCCCTTAATGCAGCAACTGCCTCAGCCATCCCCAAATAGCCCATTGTAAATGGGCTTTGTACTAATACAGCTTTTATAATATTATTTCTTATCATTTCCTCAATGGTCTCTGTGATATCAAATCCAATACCGATAATATTTGTATTACTTTCTTTCAAAGCGTTTCCCATTCCTAACGTAGTCCCTTCATTGGTTGAAAAGATACCAACAAGATTGGGATTGTCTCTTATATATTTTTTCGTTGCCTGTTTTGCTAATTCTGAGTCACCATTGGTGTAAATAGTATCTAATATTTGATATTTGCTAAACAGATTAAAATAATCGCGGAATCCCAAATCCCGATTTACAGTCGTTCTGTTTTCAGGAGTTACCCCAATGATTCCTATGGAACCATTTGTGAACCCAACCTCATCTAATTCGTAAAACATATTTTCTCCGGCTATCTTACCAGCTGCATAATTATCTGTGGCTAAGGTTACGGTTGCTTCTTCAAATGCTGGTGCATCGACATAAATAATTTTAACACCCTTTACTTTTGCTACTTCAACTGAACTTGAAATTTGTATAGGATCACTCGCCGCTAACATGATTGCATCCGCTCCCGCTGCTACGGCATTGTTAAATATCTCGATTTGTTTATTTACATCTCTTATCAGGGGGCCATCCCATACATATGTAACACCTAACATAGAAGCCATTTCTCTGGCACCATTATCCATAAAACTCCAAAATTGATCACTTTTATCCATAGTTATTAAATAAATTTTATAATTCATAAATACTAATTGGCTCAATTCTGCATCATCCCCTATATTAATAATCAATTTAATTGTTTCATTTCTGGTGCTGAGACCTAATACTCCTATAGCCGGCTTAATAAAGCTTTGGAGGAATACATGGATATTCAATTATATGCGAGGGGGGTGGGGATCATTACTTGAGAACTGCGGTTACCAAAAAACCGGGCTTCATGAATATCTTCAGGAGAAAGGTTTAAAAAATATTATTTTATGCGGAATGCAGACGGAGTACTGTTTGGATGTTACCTGTAAAGTGGCGTTTGAATACGAATATGAGGTAACCATACCTCAGTCAACAACAACTACATTTGACAATGCATTTGCAAGCGGGAAAGATTTGGCAGAATATTATGAAAACAAAGAAGGCTAATTGTATCGGTTGTAAAATTTACAATGTTTAAACAATTTCTTGACTCTCGCTCAATGAGAGGGTTTATACTGGATCTTAATAGGAATTGAGAAGAGGAGGCAAAAAGATGGCTTTTGATTTTAAAAAAGAGTGTAGAGAATTTTATATGCCAGGGAATACACCAGAGATAGTAACAGTTCCAGTTGCCAATTATATTGCAGTAAGAGGTAAAGGAGACCCGAATCAGGAAGGCGGAGCATATCAGAACGCGTTGTGGATCTTATATGGGGTAGCTTATACCATCAAGATGAGTTATAAGGGTTCACATAAAATAGAAGGCTTTTTTGAGTATGTAATTCCTCCTCTGGAAGGTTTCTGGTGGCAGGATGGTGTAGCGGGGGTGGACTATGCAAATAAGGACACATTTAATTGGATTTCTGTAATTCGATTGCCAGACTTTGTGACGAAAGAGGAATTTGACTGGGCTGTTACAGAAGCCGGTAAAAAGAAAAAGATGGATTGTTCGTCTGCCGAGTTCTTAACGGTAAATGAGGGTCTATGCGTACAGATCCTGCACATAGGACCATTTGATGACGAACCTGCTACTGTTGCCATTATGGATGAGTATCTGGCTGAAAATGGGTATATGAATGACATGACAGATAGACGTCTTCATCATGAGATTTATCTTTCAGATACCCGAAAGGTACAACCCTCAAAATGGAAGACAGTCATACGGCATCCTATTAAAAAGACCTGTATTTAACCGCACATGAATTTCGGGGGAGATATAATATGAATGATATCAAGGTAATGGTGTGGTTGTTTCCAATCCTCTTTATGTTTCATGATTTTGAAGAAATAATTTTCATGCAATCATGGATCAGTAAGAACAGAAATTATTTAACCCATAGGTTTCCTGCATTATCGAAAAGATTATCCTCTCATTTTGATCAAATAACAACCTCTGCCTTTGCGCTTGGCGTGGCAGAGGAATTTTTCATAATCAGTATTATTACAGTTGTTTCTTATGTTAAAACCAATCGATGCGGCTGTCAAAATTTCAAGTCTTATTCCTGTATTCACTGGGCTGGATACCCACACAGGATTTAAATACTCTGCTGAAATAAGCGCTGTCCGGATAACCGGATAATTCCCCCACCTTCTGAACCTCCATATCCGGATTATGCAGCAGCAGCCGTTTTGCCTCATTGATCCGCAGTCTGGTCAGGTACTTGGAAGGCGTTTCTCCAGTTCTCTTCTTAAATATCTTTCCAAGGTATTCCGGTGTAAATCCGAATCGTTCACTCATTTCCTGAAAAAAGACTTCCTGCTTATAATTCTCCTGAAGATATTTTTCCATAAGTCCGCAGATGGACTCCTGACTCAGCCTTTCATTCACAGTGCAGTAAGACTCCAGTGCGTTAGTCTCAGATTTCATGGTAATCAGAAGTTTTTGAAGTGACTCAAAAAGGCTTTTTGCAGTGACCGGTTTTAATAAATAATCCACGACCCCATAGCGGATAGCGGACTGGGCGTAGGAAAAATCATTATATCCGCTTATAATAATTACCTTAACACTGGGGTGATTTTTCTTTAGATAGCTAGCCAGTTCAATTCCGTCACACTGGGGCATACGGATATCGGTAATGATGACATCGGGACAGTTTGTTTCTGTTGTTTCTATGGCTTCCAGTCCATTGGCGGCTTCTCCGGCCAGCTTAAGAGGCAGATTTAAGGAAGTGATTTTCTTGATCAGGTTTTTTCGAATGAGGTTTTCGTCTTCCGCCACAAGATAACTATAACTCTGGATGGTGCTCATAATATTCCTCCCTTGAATGATAGATAGGGCCTCCCACTATAAAACTGGTTCTGCTGGGACTGGAACAGTCAATCTGAAAAACTGCTTCAGTACCGTAGAGAAGTCTTAAACGCAGGCAGACATTTTTAAGTCCCATATTTCCTATTTGCAATGAATTCCATTCTTTATTCATATCCAGGTTCTCATAGATCCTTAACAGTTCTTCTCTCTTATCTTCACTTAGAAGTCCCCCATTATCCTCAACCTTTAGATACCACCGTTCATTTTTTGTATAGGATGCAATAGATAGCTGCCATGGTGGGGCAATCTGGAATCCGTACTTGAAGGCATTTTCCACAATTGGCTGGATAATGAGTTTTGGGATATAGAATTCTTCCGTTCCTTCTTCTATGCTCATGGTATAGGTAAAACCTTCGTTATAACGCATCTGCATGCAATTTAAGTAACATTCCGTATAAAGAATTTCTTCCTTCAGGGGGACAATCATTTCCCTTGAGGATGAAATGTAGCGGAAATAATCACATAGGTAGCTACACATTCGTACAATGTCTTCATTCATATTTTCTTCTGCCATAACAGAGATATTTGTCAGGCAGTTATAAAGAAAATGGGGATTGATCAGTGACTGGGCCGCCTGAAACTTGGCGCGGGTTTCTTCGGATTTTGATAATAAAACTTCCTGTGAAGTGGAACGCAGTTTCTCGTACATACTGCGGATGGATTCACAGAGAAGAGAAAGTTCTTTTATACTGCTGTCGGCGGAGGTTAAATTAACCTTTTTTTCATCAAGTACCCGGTTGATGGTTATTTTCCCAGTGGCTGCCGTCAGCTTTTCCAGAGGAACGGTCAGGCGCTTGGAAATAAAAAAACAAAGGAACAGGGTCACAAGGATGGAGAATGCTCCGATCAGGAAAAACGTTGTACGGAAAAGGGATAGTGATTTATAAAATGCAGATTGGGGCCTGACCAGGATAACTGTCCAGTCGTAACCTTCGATGGTCTGGTAGGAATAGAGGAATTTTCCGCTGCTTCCTGTACTGATGATTCCTGCCTGGCTTTCCGGTACAGAAGCCTGGGTTATTATGGAGTAATAGTCCGGGCAGGAAGAATTGGAGGCATAAGGATATACCAGCTCCTGCCTGTCATTGTAGATAAAAACATGGCTGTCCGGGTTCTGATGCTCAAGCTGGGAGGAAAGGGAAAAAATTCTGTCACAGTCCTGCACAACTTCAACAATTCCCTCTGGTGTGCCGTCTGAGTCCAGAAAAAGGCGTACCAGGGAGATGAATTTTTGAGACTTCTGATTCTCGCCCTTAGCAGGCAGTTCTTTGTTTACCACTGGTGCAGTTATGTATTTATGTCCGTTTAATGCAAGAGTCTGGGAGTACCAGGGCAGATGCTCCAAATCTACGGAGGTGGTTTTAAGCCAGTAGCCGGCCTCAACGCAGGAACCGTCCATGGTATATAAGTTGATTCCGGAGGCACTTTGATATGCTCCGATCATAGCGGTGACAATATCATGGATTGCCATGGCTTTTTCACGGGAGGCAGCCTGATCTGTGGGTGCCGCAGCGTATTTTTGGTAAGAGGTGGAGAATTCCCTGAAATTCATTTTAATCGCATTAGAATATACGATATTCATGGATATCGATGAAATGTTGTCTAGCTGGGTTCTTACAGAGCTTTCTACCGAAGCGCACATATTTTCCAGATCCTTAGATGCATCTTTTAAGGCGTTTTTGCGGTAATGGCTATAAGTAAAAACAAAGAAAATAACCAGCAGTATCAGGATAAGAAGACCATATATAATAAAGAGATACCATTTTTGGGAATATTGTTTTCCTGGCCGTTTCATAGAAAAGCACCTCCCTTCGTGCAATATTATACAATGTAGTTCAAAAAAATGCAAATGGCAGTTTGGAATTGTCTATTTTGCCCTTTGTGGCCATGTGGTATTATGAAATTATTACAAATCATTATTTTTATTTAGCGGCATATTTAAGAAAAGTAACAAGTCTAAGTGTGGAGAGTAAAGGAGAAGGTCATGAAAAGAAGCGGAAAGAAATTATTCAGTCTGACTTTGGCGGTAATTCTGGCAGCAGGGATGACAGCGGGCTGCAGTACGGGGACCAGCAGCACAAAAAGCGGTGACAACGGTGGTACGAAAAAGAGTGTTACACTGACATTTGGCAGTCACCAAAGCGGTCTTCCTACTTCCGGCATTGTTCAGGAACTTGCCAAGGAGTTTGAAGGAGAGACCGGAATCAAGATTGATTTCCAGATTTCCCCAGATGCCCAGTGGAGAGATTTAATCAAAGTGAAGCTTGATTCAGGAGAAGCACCTGATATTATCTGTGTGGATACACCAATCAGCCTTGTTTCCAGTATTCACATGGATCGGTACTGTGCAGAACTGACAGATCAGGACTGGGTAAACAGGATGGATGCAAGTGCAAAATCGGCAGTTTCTGTTGATGGTAAAGTATATGGGATTACTTTTCCAGGGGCAAAAATGTATTTTTACCTCTATAACAAGGACATTTTCAACAAACTGGGACTGAAGGTTCCCACTACCTATGCGGAGTTTAAAGACGTCTGCCAGAAGATTAAGGATTCCGGTACTACACCAATTTATGAAGCTACCACCAATGGCTGGCATCAGGTATTGCCGCTATTTGAAACAGGCGGATTATGGCTGGCACAGGATCCGGATATTTATCAAAAATTAAATGACAATAAAATCGATCTGGATCAGATTCCAGCACTCTCTACTATTATTGGACAGTTAGATGAATGCGCCAGAGCGGGATATTTTGGAGACGATTACTTAAGCAATGCATGGGAAAATGGAAAAGAAGCAATGGCATCGGGCAGATGTGCCATGACAATTGCGGAACTGGGTTACCGGGGACAGATTGATGCGGATTATCCTGACTTTAAAGCTTCAGAAAAATTAGGTGCTTTCGTAATGCCATGGGGCGACAATCAAACCGTTGGAGTAAACCCTGCAAGCAATGCTTATTTTATTAACAAGGACGGTAAGTATGTAGAAGAAGCAAAGCAGTTTTTTGAATTTCTTTCAAGACCGGAAAACTTACAGAAGCGTCTTGATGGACAGCCGGAACTCAGCAATTTATGCTGGTCTGAGATTAAGAGCAAGTATTCACAAGAGGATCAGAAGTTTCTGGATTCTTTAAAAAAGGCAAACGTGGTTCAGACCTCAGTTAATTACATAGACAGTCAGTGGATGGATGTAGGAAAAGATTTGGAATCCATGTATACCGGCGCAATGACACCCAAGGATGTTCTCGACTCGATTATGAAACGGCGTACGGAGCAGGCAACGCTCCAAAAAGATCCGGGTTGGGTAAAATAAAGGAACGATGAAATGAACAGAAAAAAAATATACCCATGGTACTATGCTGCCGGCGCAGCCATTCTCTTCTTTCTCCTGTGTTTTCTTCCGGGAGTGCTTGGAATTGCCTATTCCTTTACAGACTGGAATAATTTCAGCGATGAGATTCATTTTGTAGGGCTGGCAAACTATAAGACTGTTTTTCATGGAAATTCGGAATATATGAAATACATAGTGAATACCCTTTGGTTTACGGTTGCAACAACGGTTTTAAAAACGGTTGTGGGCCTGGCACTGGGGCTTCTATTAACCCAGACCTTCATTAAAGGGAAAAATCTCCACCGTATGATCATATTTTCGCCCCAGGTCATGTCCTATCTGGTGGTAGGTCTGGTTTTTCGAAGCATGCTTCATCCAACCACAGGCTTTTTAAATAATTTCTTAAGAGGCATTGGTTTCGGAGGACTGGCAAAGAACTGGCTGACTGATTTAAAGTTTGTTTTTCCAACTGTAATCTTAGTTGATACCTGGAAGGGTATGGGATATATTATGGTGATCGTTATTGCGGGGCTGCTTTCTGTAGCCCCGGAATACTACGAAGCTGCCAGCATTGACGGAGCCAGCTTTTTTAAGAAGTTTACCTGCATTACCCTGCCGCTTTTAAAACCGGTTCTTGTAAATGTAACCGTTTTAAATGTGACTTACGGTCTGCGGGTCTTTGACATGATCTATTCCCTGACAAACGGTGGACCGGGTAATGCAACCGGAGTGATTAATACGGCAGTGTATAAAGAATTTTCCAAAGGCAATCTGGCCATGGGAACCACTCTTTCCAGCATATTATTCCTTGTAGTTCTATCCCTTTTGTATTTCATTATCTGGTCCATGGAAAACAAGGAGGTGGAGGTCTGATGAAGAAGAGTATTGTGTCCATGGTGGGTAATCTGGTTTCATTTGTAATCAGCCTGATTGTATTGCTTCCGCTGGCAGTCTTATTTATCAATTCTTTTAAAACCTCAGCGGAAGCCAATCGAATGACCCTTTCTCTTCCTAAAAAATGGGTGATTGAAAATTATGTTACAGTGGTTGAGAAGGGAAAGCTGTTTTCGTCTTTCTTAAACGGTATTCTATATGCTTCCTGCAGCGTTGTGATAATTGTTATTCTTGTGTCCGCAGCCGCTTTTGTAATTTCCAGGAATCAGAAAGGGATTAACCGCTTTTTGTATTATTTTATTATTTCAGGCATTGCAGTGCCCATTAACAACGTGGCGCTGATGAAAGTTCTTCAGGTTCTGCATCTGGTAAATACGCGGATTGGTATTATTCTTTTATACGCTGCAATTAATATTCCTTTAAGCCTTTTTCTCTCCTTTGGATTTATTGCGACGATTCCCAGGGAGATTGATGAAGCGGCGGTGATTGACGGGTGCAGTCCCAGACAGCTGTTTCTAAGAGTGATTGTGCCGTTAATCAAGCCCATTATGTCAACGGTATTCGTATTGGAATTTATGACGGTGTGGAATGATTTTACCATGCCCCTGTATTACTTAAATAATTCGAGAAAATGGCCCATGACTCTTGCTGTCTACAGCTTTTTCGGAGCATTTGAGAATTCGTGGAATCTGGTGGCAGCCGATATTATTTTAACTCTGGCACCAGTTCTGATCGTATTTATACTGGGCCAGAAGTATATTGTAGGGGGAGTATCCGCAGGTTCGGTTAAGGGATAAGCAACAGGAGGTTTTTCATGGAAAGGCATGAGATAGAGGAATTGATAAAAGAACTGACATTGGAAGAAAAGATAGGAATGATACATGGTCAGGGGATTTTTCATACGGGCGGAGTAACGCGGTTTAATATTCCACCTCTCTGGATGTCCGACGGGCCAATGGGGGTGAGAGGAGAGCTTGAAGATGATAACTGGAATCCCAGCGGAACTACAGATGATTTTGTTTCCTATTTACCCTCCAATACGGCTCTCGCATGCACGTGGAACCGCAGACAGGCAGAACAGATGGGGCGTGTTTTGGGAGCAGAGGCAAGGGGGAGGGGGAAAGATGTAATCCTGGCTCCCGGAATCAATATAATCCGCACCCCGCTTTGCGGCCGAAACTTTGAATATATGAGTGAAGATCCATATCTGACTGCCCAGCTGGCAGTTCCGCTTATAAAAGGAATTCAGGAAAATGATACAGCTGCCTGCGTGAAACATTTTGCGGTGAACAATCAGGAAACAAACCGGCTCATTGTCAGTGTGGAGGTCAGTGAACGGGCACTTAGGGAAATCTACCTGCCAGGTTTTGAAGCAGCAGTAAAAGAGGGGAAGTCCATGACTATTATGGGAGCCTATAATAAGCTGCGGGGAGAATTTTGCTGCCAAAACAAATATCTTCTTCGGGAGATTCTCCGTAAGGAATGGAATTTTGACGGAGTCGTCATTTCTGACTGGGGCGCTGTCCATAAAACAGCAGAAGCTGCTTTAGGCGGGCTTGATATTGAAATGTCAGTTACCAATGATTTTAATGATTATTATATGGCAGATCCACTCTACCAAAAGGTGTTGGAAAAAGAAGTGGATGAGGAAGTTATAAATGAGAAGGTCAGGCATATTCTTAATTTAATGAATCGCCTGTCCATGCTTGGAGAGGATAGAAAAAACAGAATTCCAGGAGTGTTTAATATTTCAGCTCATCAGGAAGCAATTCGTTCCTGTGGAGAAGAGGCGGTGGTTCTGTTAAAAAATGAAGAAGATCGGCTCCCCTTAATGCTGGAAGGAAAGAAGCGTCTGGCAATCATTGGTGAAAATGCAGCCGCACTCCATGCTTCGGGGGGCGGAAGTGCCGGAATCAAAGCATTGTACGAGATTTCGCCTCTCATGGGGCTTAAGATTGAGACTGGTGGCAACATTGGGGTGGATTATGAACCCGGAGTGGGACCAGAGGGTCTTAAAAAGGCTGAGATTCTGGCAGCAGAATGTGAAAATGTGATTGTATTTACCGGTTTGAATCATCAATCAGATGTGGAAGGGCAGGATCGGAAAGATATGAAACTTCCTGTTGGACAGGAGGAATTAATTTCGGCAATATTAGATGTTAATGAAAATGCTGTTATTGTTGTTCTGGCGGGATCACCGGTGGAATTAGAAGCTTTCGCAGACCGTGCCAAAGCCATTGTCTATACCAGCTACAATGGAATGGAGGGGGGACGGGCGCTTGCCAGAGTTCTTCTGGGCAATGTGAATCCTTCCGGAAAGCTGCCGTTTACGTTTCCAAGGTGCATGAAAGACTGTCCAGCACATAAACTGGGGGAATTTCCGGGAGATGAGATAGTTATTTACAGGGAAGGTGTATTTGTGGGATACCGTTACTTTGAATCAGAAGAGGTTCCTGTAAGATACTGCTTTGGTCATGGATTATCTTATACTAAATATGGATATGAGAATCTTAGGGTTGAGAAGACCATACAGGGTTACTTCGTTAAGGCTGACGTGGAAAATTGCGGAAACCAGGCCGGTCTTGAAACTGTTCAGGTTTATGTCAGGGCAGCGGGGGAGACAATAAAGCGGCCTGTCATGGAGCTAAGGGGATTTGATAAAATATTTTTAGAGCCTGGAGAAAAAAAGACACTGATATTCTGCCTAACTGAAAAAGATTTTTCTTATTACAATGAAGAGTTAAAGTGCTTTGCTGTGCCTGAGGATGAGTATGATATTTGTGTGGGAAGATCTGTTTCAGATATACGCTTAAAGCAGCGGATAGCGGTTGATGAATGTGTGTTGGAAGCAGAGAAAATAAATGGGTCAGAAAATGATTCATTCAGGTAAGGAGAATAGATATGAAATTCACCAATGGTTTTTGGAAAATAAGAGAAGAAATTACACCCTTATATGCAGTTGAGTATGGGGGCAGCCGGATCAATGGAGGGGAATTAATCATTTATGCTCCTGGAAAACAGATAAGAAGCAGAGGAGACATTCTGAACCTGGGGATGCTGACAATCCGCATTACCAGCCCCATGGAAGATGTATTGAAAATCTCCGTCTCTCATTTTGAAGGAGCAGCAGACCCTGGGCCTTTTACAGGAATCGAAGAGTGTGATCCAAAGGTAAGCATTGTTGAATCAGAGGAATATATCGTTTTCCAGACAGGCAACACAAAAGCGATTGTTGACAAACGGCCTGATTCCTGGGGGATTAGATTTTTAGATGGTGACAGGGAGCTTACCAGTACCGGCTTAAAAAATATGGCCTATATGAAAAACAGGGACAATGGAAAATGCTATATGGTGGAGCAGCTGGCACTTGATGTGGGAGAATATGTTTATGGGATGGGTGAGCGGTTTACACCGTTTGTAAAGAATGGGCAGATTGTGGAAATGTGGAATGAAGATGGAGGTACTGCCAGTGAAATCGCCTATAAAAACATTCCCTTTTATCTTACCAATAAGGGTTATGGGGTTTTAGTCAGTAATCCGGGTGATGTGTCCTATGAGGTTGCCAGCGAAAAGGTAGAGCGTATCCAATTTTCTTTGGAGGGCGAGCGTCTGGACTATTATGTAATTAATGGCACAACACCCAAAGGCACCATTGAAAAATACACGGATCTAACTGGAAAACCGTCTCTTCCGCCTGCCTGGTCCTTTGGACTGTGGCTGACCACATCGTTTACTACGGACTATGACGAGGTTACCACCTCAGGTTTTATCGATGGAATGGCAAAGCGTGATATTCCCCTGCAGGTTTTTCATTTTGACTGTTTTTGGATGGAAGCATATGAGTGGTGTAATTTTACCTGGGACTCTAAGACATTTCCAGACCCAGTCGGAATGCTGAAACGTTACCATGAAAAAGGGCTTAAAATCTGTGTTTGGATTAACCCATATATAGCACAGAAGTCTCCTCTGTTTAAGGAGGGAATGGAAAATGGCTATTTCATTAAAAAGAGAGATGGTTCTGTATGGCAGACCGATATGTGGCAGGCAGGTATGGGTGTGGTGGATTTTACCAATCCTGATGCAGCTGCCTGGTATCAGGAAAAGTTAAAAACCCTTCTTACTATGGGCGTTGACTGCTTTAAGACGGATTTCGGTGAAAGAATACCTGTAAAAGATATTGTATACCACGATGGGTCTGATCCGGTGCGGATGCATAATTACTATACATATTTATATAACAAAGTTGTCTTTGAACTGCTTGAAAGAGAGCGGGGAGAAGGCGAGGCAGTTTTATTTGCCCGTTCTGCTGCGGCAGGCAGTCAGAAGTTTCCGGTTCATTGGGGAGGAGACTGCTCTGCTTCTTATCCTTCCATGGCTGAGACCCTTCGAAGCGGTTTGTCTCTGGCGTGTTCCGGGTTTAGTTTCTGGAGTCATGATATTGGTGGTTTTGAGAGTACTGCAACCGCTGATGTGTATAAACGCTGGTGCCAGTTTGGTCTCTTAAGTTCACACAGCCGTCTTCATGGATCATCTTCCTACCGGGTTCCCTGGCTGTTTGACGAGGAAGCCTGTGATGTACTTCGGAAATTTGTTAAGCTAAAATGCAGGCTAATGCCTTATTTATACAGGCAGGCAGTGGTAGCTCATGAAAATGGGATTCCAGTCATGCGCCCCATGTTTATAGAATTTCCTGAGGATCGGGCATGTGAGGTTCTTGACAGACAGTATATGCTGGGGGACAGTCTTCTCGTAGCTCCTGTTTTTAAAGAATCAGGAGATGTGGAATATTATCTGCCGGCTGGGAAATGGGTGAATCTGCTGAGTGAAAAAGTGATGGAAGGAGGAAGCTGGAAGAAGGAAACATATGATTATTACGGTCTGCCGCTTTTAGTAAGAAAAAACAGTATTATAGCGGTTGGCAGTTGTGACAGCAGGACTGATTATGAGTTTGGTGACGGAGTAGAATTTTGGCTGTCTGTATTTGAAGATGGAGGAATTTGTGAAACATCGGTCACTGATTTAAGCGGCAGAGTTGTGATGAACGTAAAGGCAGTTCGGGAAACAGATGTGATCCGGCTTTCTGTGGAAGGCGGGAACGGTAACTGGAGTTATAAGGTTTTGGGAGCGCAGAACGTAGAAGTTCTTACAATTTAATGAATCTCTTGACTTTTAACATCTACAGACGTAGACTTTTAATATAATTTACGGGTGTAGATGTTAATTGTTGGTGCAGAATCAATGTATGCAGGAGGGAATGATATGTTTTGTGGCAGTAAGACTTTGATTACTTTAGGTACAGCTTTCTTTATTCTGGCAGCTCCGTTTACTTCTATGGCGGCTTCCAGTACAATCAATGATGTTTCGGTGGATATCCTATCAGCTGGCGGTGCGGCAAGCGGAGACGGTAATTTAGATGTGGTGGTTACAACTGATTCTAATATGTATCACTTAGATAAAGTATATGATATAGATGAGCCGGATGGTGATTTTAAGGATATTGACCGGCCAACGCTAGTGGTTCGGCTCAGGACTGATGGCAATTATACTTTTTCTAATCGGGCTGTGAAAAATATAAAAATTACCGGAACCAAAGGAACTGTGATCGGCGGCCTGATGAATGAAACAGATATGAAGATATATATCATATTTGATGCCTTAAATGACAATAGCAGCAACCATAGTCTGAACGTGATTGATCTTAATGTGAATGGGCTGAAATGGGATAAGACAAACGGGCTGGTGAGATGGGATACGGTAAGTGAAGCCGATGAATATCAGTTAAGACTGTACCGTGGCAGTGGATTGATAAGCTCCTTTATTACGAAAGACCCCAATTATGATTTGTCTGCCTATATAACAAAAGAGGGTAAGTATTCCTATCAGGTCCTTGCAGTAACGGATTCCTCCCTCAAGGGAACATGGTGTAAGTCAGATGTTTTCCAGGCCACTTCCGAAGATGCTTCAAGAATTAGTTTTGGCAAATCAAAGAAGGGTCTGGAAGGTCCTGGAAGCCGTTGGCAATATAAGAATGATAAGTGGTATTTTATGAATGAATCGGGAACCATGGTTACCGGTTGGATCAATTGGAAATCAAAGTGGTATTACTGTGGTAATGATGGTGCCATGTACACCAATACAACGACTCCGGATGGATATAAAGTAGGTAGTGATGGGGCGTGGGTGGAATGATAATTGCTTTATAAATAGTTATAAAATCCCCCAGCCTGGTGTTCAGGCTGGGGGATTTTGTCATTACCGCTTATAATCATTAAGTACGCATTATTAGAGGAATTTAAATTAATATTTGTCTCAATGATTATTCAAATATTCTTTCTTCAACCGATTAAATTCCGATTCCAACTGATAATCATTTCTCTTCTTTATATAAGCCCCAATCCCATTCTGAAAAGAGGGCTTTGCAAATTTATATATCCGGTACATCAATCGTATTCCCCAGAATAAACTAAAAATAATAGAAATCAAAGCTTTCGTCTCACTATCCCTGACTAAAACTAAGAAAGCAAAACACATTAGAATAAGCATATAGTCCAGCATTTGGTAAAAAAGATTTTTCTTTATTGCAAGTCTTCGTTTTGCAAGTTCCATGATGGTTTCATCATCTGGAGTTTGTATGCCCTTTGTTTCTTCTGAACATTCATATGCTGAAGAATCAATAGATTTTGTTACAGTATTTTCTACAGTCATTAAATTTCCCTCCACATTTTGCAGCTTCATGCGGATAGTATCTTCTGAGATCCAATCTGCCCGCTGATTTTTGACCAGCTGTAGTGCGCGTTTCGGATAGGTTGGTTCTAAAGGAGTATTACTGCAATCCACTACATTAATTAGCTTTGATATAATATCACCTCTTTTAACGTTTTTTGTTATGGGTGCCTTCCCCTGCATTTCGTTTTTTATTATGGGTGTCTTCCCCCTGCAATTAATATCATACCATAATCTACCAGTACACTCAACAACCCTATGCCTGTTTGTCTGTGGTATTTCTACAATAAGAGTTTAAAAAGGTTGTTAATCAATCAAACATAAAAATGTTTGAAATATATTTTTTCATAATACTCCATTCTGCCAATAATAGCGGAATTATAAATTTCCTTAACCACGTATTGTAAATATCTATAAATCAAAGTTTACCATTGTAATCTTACAGTGTCAAACCTACAAAAATGTATTGCAGTACAAAGCTTACTCTTGAAAATTGACGGTTTATTAGATAATATAATTATAATACAGGTATAAAAACTATATATACAGCCTGGGGGGAGGAGTCACTATGAAAAAAGAAGTCCTAATTCTATTAACTCACCAATGGTGCGACTGGGAAGGAAGTTACGCGATTGCCGTAATCAATTCATTTTCCGATTATACAGTAAAAACCATAGCGATCGATAATCTTCCTAAAACCTCAATGGGCGGTATCAGAGCCAGCGTTGATTATACCATTGAAGATTACCATTCCTATGACAATCTTGCTCTGGTAATTATGCCTGGTGGGCTTTCCTGGGAAGAAAACGATTATATAGAAATAAAAGAATTTGTCAAACAGCTAATCGGTATGAAGATTCCAGTGGCAGCAATCTGCGGTGCAACCTATTTCCTGTGTAAACACGGATTCCTTGATCAAGTTAAGCATACCGGAGATTCTTTGGAGTATTTCAAGAGCGCAAAAAATTACAAAGGTGAAGATCTCTATATCCCCGCTCAGGTCGTAGTAGACGGAGGGATCATGACTGCCAATGAAACAGCTGCCGTTGAATTTGCTTATGAGATATTTAAAATTCTTAAAGTAGACAGTGATGAGGAAATGAGTCAGTGGTATGATAATTTTAAAAACGGAGCTGTACGGCAGATTTAGACCATAAAGGAGAAAATATGGATTTCAGAAAAACGTTTGACACAATCCCGGAACAATTTGATAAATGGAGACCAAGGTATTGTGAGGAGCTTTATTCTGAAATAATCACCCATACAGATCTGGATCCCCATAAATCAGCTTTGGAAATCGGACCGGGAACAGGGCAGGCCACGGAGCCTTTCCTAAAGACAGGATGTGACTATCTGGCGATTGAACTGGGGAAAAATTTTGCGGAGTTCATGACAAACAAATTTGGTACTTATGATAATTTTCATATTGTAAATGATGACTTTGAGACCCACAATTTTGGAGACCGGAAATTTGACCTCATATACTCCGCCGCAACCATACAGTGGATTCCGGAGAACATTGGATTTCCTAAAATATTCGACCTTTTAAAACCCGGCGGGATCTTAGCTATGTTCATGACATACTCCGATTACAAAAGTGGGAATGAAGATTTGTATGAACAGATGGAGGAAGTATACAGAAAGCATTTTTATGTTGAAACAAAGTATGCGTGCAAACTGGACTACGAACATGTTCTCAATTATGGATTTACTGACTTAAACTATTACGAATGGAAAATAGAAAGATTTCTAAATGCAGACGAGTATGTGGAATACTTAGCAGGAACCCAGGTGGAGCATATAACATTAAAAGAGCCCTATAAAACCAGATTTTATGAAGGGATCAGGGAAGCTGTTATGAATGCTGGAAATCAGATAAAAATAATTGATACAATCGCATTATATATGACTAAGAAGCCTGATTCTGATGCCGTTTCATTATAATAAGTAAAGACTCGGATTTCCTTTTGGGAAGTCCGAGTTTTTCTGTCACTGATACAGAAAACGCTCTATTTAATAATATTGGCATTCCGGTTAATAATAATTAAGAAATTTCTTTAACAGAATAAGACATTGCATTTAGTGCAATAAAATATTATAATACATAGCTATTCACTTCATATTTATAAATCCATTACAAGGGAGGTAAGCATGATAAATCATGTAAAAAACATACTTAAAATATTCGTGGGAGACTTAAAGCATATATTTTCCAATCCGGTAGCAACGTTGATTGCCTTTGGACTCACCCTGTTGCCTGCATTATATGCTTGGTTTAATATAGCTGCAAGCTGGGACCCCTATGCAAATACCAAGGGATTAAAGGTTGCAGTTGTCAATTTGGATGAAGGCGCCTCCATTGACAGCATTTTTGATTCTGATATTGATGATTCAGCCATCAATATTGGTGAGATGATTCTTGATGAACTTAGAAAAAATGATAAAATCGGCTGGCAGTTTGTGGATAAGGACGATGCCATGGATGGGGTGGAGTCCGGGAAATACTATGCCGCAGTGATTGTACCGGAAGACTTCAGCACAAAGATATCAAGCGTTCTGACATCCCATATTGAACGGCCGGTTTTACAATATTATGTAAATGAAAAAAAGAATGCCGTTGCAACTAAGATCACGGATAAGGGCGTAGCCAGCGTACAGCAGCAGATCAATGAAACATTTATCAGTTCTTCATCCAAAGTAATGGGCAAACTGATAAATGGATATTCCGATGACTGGAGCACCAAGAAAGATACAGACAGAGGGGATGCCGTCAGCTCCCTGAATGAGATCAAAGACAGTCTTAATCAGCTTACGGATACCATTGGGATACTAAAAGGTACTCTTCGTAGTGTAAACAGCTTAAATGACGGAGTGAAAGGTACCCTGCCTGATGTAAACAGGATGTTAACATCAGGAGAGGACACCGCCCAAAGTGCCAGGACTCTGGTGGATTCCACAAGAGGAATGTCTGATATTGTTACGCAAGGAGTGGATGATACGCTGGATCAGATTACCAAGACAGAAGAAACCATATATGAAACATTTAATGTACTTGGTAATATATCAGATACATCAGCCGATGCAGCAATCAATACCTTAAAAGCCATGGAAAGCATGACTTCCGCGATGATCACCCAGTTAAACAGCTTCGGTAAGCTTTTGAATGATATCAATTCCAAGCTTCCTGTCAAATTAACAGATGTAACTCAGATCCAGCAGGAGTTAGGCACTGCGGTGAAACAGCAGCAGGATCTTTTAGTAAAGCTTCAGTCAGCGGAAAAAACGGTTAAAGAGACGAGAAGATTACCAAGTGATATGAAAGATGATATCGGGGACAGTCTGTCTCTGGCATATAACACAATCTCTGATATTAATAATTTTTATAAAGGAAAGGTTGAGGTGCCTTTAAAAGACAGTCTGGATAAAACCTATGAAGCTCTTGGAACCACTGCAGGAGCACTTGGAAGCATTGGAAATCTGGTAGGACAGATTGATACCACCCTGACCAGCGTCAATACTTCATCTCAAAGCCTCATTAAAGCTTTGGACAGTTCCCTGAATCTGATTAATAAGAGCCAGGAACGTGTTGATGATATGATCGAAGATGTGAATAAAATTGCAGATAATAAGCAGCTGAACAAAATAATGGACATCATGAAGAATGATCCGGAACGGTTCAGCGACTTTATGATGAAGCCAACGGATATGCAGACAAACAAAATATATCCGGTAGAAAATTATGGTTCAGCCATGGCACCATTTTATACCATACTTGCTATTTGGGTCGGAGGCCTGATCCTGGTGGCATTATTGAAAACAAAAGTGGAGCCTTCGCGGGCAGAGGGCCTGAAGCTGTATGAAACGTATTTCGGCAGATACCTTACGTTTATGCTTCTTGGAATTTTACAGGCACTGGTTGTTTCCCTGGGTGATCTCTACATGCTGAAAATTCAGTGCTTAGAACCGGGCAAATTTGTGCTGGCTGCGGTAATTGCAAGCATTATTTTCACAAATATAACGTACTCCATGACTGTGTCATTTGGAGACGTTGGAAAAGCCATCGTTGTTGTATTTATGGTTATACAGGTGGCGGGGTCCGGCGGTACATTCCCCATTCAGGTAACACCAAAATTCTTTCAGATGGTAAACCCACTGCTTCCATTCACTCACTTAATTAATGCCATGAGGGAATGTGTAGCAGGACTTTATGAAAATGCTTACTGGATTGACATCAGAAATGTTCTGGTGTATATTCCACTCTCCCTGCTGGTAGGAATCGTATTAAGGAAGAAGGTGCTTGAACTTAATGAATTTTTTGAAGAAAAACTCAGCCAAACCGGAATCATGTAGTAATAAGAAGAAACCCATCATTTGGGCAGCAGCGATAGCAGGGGCTGTTATTGTTCTTGCAGCTGCAGGCTGGCATTATCTTCCTATCTATTATGCCAGGTTTTATCTTGGCCGCTCTGCACTACAGACACAGGGTATGCTAAAGGAGCTTTGGGGAAGTGAAAAGGGAGAGGGAAACGCGTATGAGGATTCCTTCAAACTGATTGCAGACGAAGCTTACCTAAATGGAAAGTCGGTACTGATTCTGCCCGGAGGACTTGGTATTTCTGTTACGGAACAGCGAAATCTTGAGAATACATTTGCCCAGGGTAAAGTAGATGTATACTTTCTTGGAGCGATTCGGGAGGGAGCACAATATTGGGCAGATCCCGACCGGGTGGTGATCCATGTGCCCCAGATCTCTGCGGCACTGGTTAAGACAACGCAGGCTGATGTTAAGGATCAGATTGGAGTATCCCCTGTACCAGAGAAAAAGGAGAAGCTGGAAAATCGCTTAAAACAGCTGGAAGACCACATCATTGATGTGATAGGTAAGAGCCGGGTTGAGTTTACCGGAAGAGATAAAAACGGTGTTACCATACGTGCGCTGGTTCCTGCAAAACAGTTTGACTCCATTTTACAGGAGACAGGTGAGCTGATGGATGATGTTCCCGGAAGTGAGCCTAAAAACTGGGCGAAACTGTTGAAAGAACGCAGGACAGAAGGGGAAAATCAGGAAGTTCTCTTCTCCATACGCAAAGATCTCTCCATTTCACAGGTTATTATACCGGATCTTGCCTATGTTGGATTTCAAAGAGTAGAAAATCAGGGAGCACTTTTATCCGGTCAGATAACCGGAACGGAAGGTGAAATCAGTTTTGACACCACGGTGTATTTTGGAAATAGTGATGATAAAAAACGCGCCTTTCAGATAAAAGAATTGAATATTATATACAAGAAGAAGGACTTAAATCTCAGACTTAAGTTAAGCGGCGGATACGAGGGCGGAAGAATTTCAGCCGGAGTACTGGAGCAGGAAAAACTTACTGCAGAAGGGGAAGAAACTGTCAGTTTATCAGAAATAAAGGATAAGTTCCTGGCAATGATAAAAGTATTGGGACTGGATGTGGAATAAATTGCAAAATTCTATTGACAAATACAACTGTAACTTTTATAATAACAGTAACAAAACAAAGTAAGAGAAATTCAGAGGATATACAGTCCTGTACATAACAGGGCATAATCCATGAAATAATGATAAGACTAATGGAATAAAGCAATTTCCCTGAAATATGAGATAGAATGAAGGAGGAGTAACATATGTCAATCGTAACATTAACAAAGCAGAACTTTGATGAAGAGGTTTTAAAAACAGACGATGTTGTTTTGGTAGATTTCTGGGCAACCTGGTGTGGACCGTGTAAGATGTTTGCACCAGTTCTTGATGAGATTGCATCAGAGAATCATTCCGGTTTAAAGATTGGTAAGGTTGATGTGGACAATGAGCCTGACCTTGCCGGACAGTTTAAGGTAATGAGCATTCCTACGGTAGGAATTTTCAAGGGCGGTAAGCTGGCGGCAACCTCTGTAGGAGTAAAATCCAAGAAAGACATTCTGCAGATGGTAGAGCAGGTAAAATAATCAGACTCATAAAACCACAGGTCAATCCGGTGAAAGGAGGAACCTGTGGTTTTTTTATGAAAAGAAATAACAAATAAGTAGGTATTGACATTCCCCTATACGGGAAGGATTATACTGGTTCTATATGTATAAAGTACGAATGATAAAATGAGTAAATCGAACACGGAACACATAGACAATGCCAGTGCTTATGGGGGTTTACATGGAAGAAAAAAAACTGTACTCAATAGGGGAAGTGAGTAAGATCTGCAACATTTCAACAAAGGCTCTGCGTTTTTACGACAAGATCGGAATCATATCACCAGATATGATATGTAAGGAGAACAGCTACCGCTATTACAACAAAGAAACACTTATGACCGTACCTGTTGTAAAGTATTACAAGCAGATGGGGTTTAAGCTGGAAGAGATGCAGGGTCTTGTTGAGGGTAATACCTACTACTATCTGGAACAGAATTTTCGCAACAAAATCGACCAGCTTTGTCTTCAGGAACAGCAGATTCATAACAGCTATGTGGCTGTTAAGGATTGGTACGAGCTGATTCAGGAAGCCAAGATGGTGCTCCAGAACAATGTACATGAGGTATCTGTGAGATTCCTTCCGGAGTCCACGTTTTGCAGCCTGACACAGAGTTTTGGATACAATTATATGGAATCAATTATTAATATAGAATGGACCAATCATCTTGAAAAGGCTGAGAATGAGATTACAGGCCCTGTAATTCTTAAGTTTGACTCCTTCGAGGATAAGATGAAAGGCAGATGCGATACTGCAACCATTATGCAGAAAGCCATTCATCCCTGCAAGGAATGCTTAAACCGTCAGACTTATGGAGGTATCATGGTTGCTTCCGTCTATCATATTGGAAAACATGAGACCATAGACGAAGAGTACGAGCGGATTGCAAGCTGGGCAGCCAAGCGGGGATATCAGTGCGGGAAAGAAAGCTTTGAGCGGTATGTGGTGGATTACTGGACAACCAGGAACCCGGAAGAGTTTGTAACGGAAGTGATTGTCCCGGTTTACCGACAGTAAGGGAGCATGAATCCAGGTCCCAACGGTTTAAAAAGGTAATATTACAGGTTCTTTTGGAACAGAAATGAGTAGAAATTTCTGTTTCAGGAGAGCCTTTTTTATGTGTGGAGCATCAGGGTAAAAATTACCATTTAAACTGATGTAAAAATTAAAAAAAATCTGTTGACATTCCCCATAGGGGGAAGTCCTATACTAAATGCATAGAAAAATGCAGGCAGCCAGTAGAAAATTAGTAACATTAACAGGCGTCGTGCATTTTCTAAACGTTTTCAGCTGAACGTGAAAGAAAAAGCAACAGGACAACTTAAATTTTGTGCACTATTCAGATGGGGAAGGAAACTTAAATGACGGAAGCGCGAAAGAAATTTAAACGAATTGGCGTTACAACCGGTTTGATATCCGGTCTTATGTACGGGTTATACACCACCTTTGTACTGATCGCCGGATACTACAAACCACTTGCCGGGGCAGTGGGGCTTTTTGCCGCTCCCTACGTAACATCTGGTCTCAATGACTTATTTGCCGGGATCTGGCTTACTGTGTACAACATAAAGACTGGAAGAATACGTGAGATCGGAAGAAGCTTAAAACTGTTTCCCGGCAAAATCATTTTACTTGGTTCCCTGGTAGGAGGACCAATTGCCAGCGGTGCATACTTAATGGGCCTGGCAATGGCAGGAGCTTATGCAATCCCGATATCTGCCATGTACATTCTTTTCGGAGCATTATTTGCACGGATCTTCTTAAAACAGAAAATTGTACCCAGAGTTGGTCTTGGTATGTTTATCTGTGTTGTTGGAGCAATCGTTATTAACTGGGTAAAACCAGAAGGCAGCTCCAATTTTACTCTTGGTATCATTTGTGCCTTTGTAGCAGCAATTGGCTGGGCGCTGGAAGGCGTATTTGCAGCTTACGGAAGTGCAATGCTTGACACAGATGTAGTAATCAATATCCGTCAGCTTTTATCCGGAATTGTAGATTTAATTGTAATTCTGCCTATCGTAGGCGGTATGGGACTTTTAAAAGGCACACTCTTTTCCCTGCCTCCCATTGCATGGCTGATCGTTTCCGGTCTCTGTGCGGCAATCTCCTATCTCTGCTGGTATAAGTCAAACAGCACAGTAGGCTGTGCCATGGGAATGTCACTGAACATCACCTACGCGTTCTGGGGCGTGCTGTTTTGTATCCTGTTCATCAAACAGCCAGTAACCCCGACCATTATCATTGGTTCTATTATCATTATCATCGGAGCTGTACTGGTATCCGTTGACCCATTTGAATTGCTAAATAAAAAGGAGGACTAAACAATGAAATATGATGCATTAGGAATGATCGAAACAAAAGGTTTAATCGGCTCAATCGAAGCTGCAGACGCTATGGTAAAAGCAGCAAATGTAACACTTGTTGGAAAAGAATTTGTAGGCGGCGGACTTGTTACTGTTATGGTAAGAGGTGATGTAGGCGCAGTGAAAGCAGCTACTGATGCAGGCGCAGCAGCAGCACAGAGAGTTGGAGAACTGGTATCTGTACACGTGATTCCACGTCCACATGCAGAAGTTGAGACAATTCTTCCGAAGGATAAAAAGGAGATTAAGTAATGGGTAACCAAGGAATGACATCAGCATCTGCGGATGCGAAAATGGCAGCTATTAACAAAAAATTCAGGACAACTGGAATGACAACCGGTGCATTATCCGGACTTACCTACGGAATTTATACAGTTCTTGTACTGGTAGCCGGTTACTATGAACCTCTTGCCAGCGCAGCAGGCCTTTTAGCAGGACCATATGTATTATCCGGCTTAAACGACCTTTTCGCAGGAATCTGGCTGACTGCATACAATGCAAAGAGCGGCCGTCTCCGTGAGATGGGCAGAAGTCTTAATACATTCCCTGGAAAAATGATTGTAATCGGATCCATTCTTGGAGGACCTATTGCAAACGGCGCTTATCTGGTTGGTCTTGCCATGGCAGGAGCTTACGCAATCCCGATCTCCGCATTATGCAGTTTGTTTGGTGCAATTTTTGCCTGGATCTTCTTAAAACAGAAAATTACAAAAAGAGTTATGGTTGGTATGCTTGTATGTGTGGCTGGTGCCATCATTATCAACTGGACCAAGCCGGAAGGCAGTGATAACTTCACTCTGGGAATTATCTTCTCCTTCATCGCAGCGATCTGCTGGGCGCTGGAAGGTGTATTCTCTACCTACGGCGGAGCTATGATCGACACTGATGTTGCTGTAAACTTACGTCAGCTCATCTCAGGTATTATAGACTTATTCGTAATTCTTCCTATCGTTGGAGGCTTAGGACTTTTAGGCGGAACTTTAACAGCAGGAATTCCAGTTATCTGGCTGGCAGTTGCAGGCTTAAGCGCAGCAGTATCTTTCCTTTGCTGGTATAAGAGCAACTCCACGGTTGGCTGTGCGATTGGTATGTCCTTAAATGTAACATATGCGTTCTGGGGCGTTTTCTTCTGTATCCTGTTTCTGGGACAGGCAGTTACCCCTACGATTGTAATCGGCTCTATCGTAATCGTATTAGGTGCGATTGTAGTTACCATGAATCCACTGGATTTATTCAGGAAAGGGGAATAAAAACATGTTATTACCTGCAAGAACAGCGGTTTTAAATTATTTATACGGAGTAGAAAGTGCTGACATCGCCCAGATTATGGGAGCTTTAAAGTCAGAGTACGGCAGTGAACGTCAGTTTACTAAAGATCGTTATATGGATCACGTTATGTCCTTAGAGGCAAACGGACTGGTTAACTTACAAAGCTATGATTTAGATGAGAAGGGTGATCTGCGCATGCGTTATTCAATTAACGACGATGGCAAGGCAACCGTAGACAAGTACGTAGACAAGAAATACCGCAAATAAATTTCAGGAGGTTTACGAAGGTGAGATATTACGGAGATGAAGCATTAGGGCTGGTAGAGACTCTCGGATTAACTCCGGCTCTGGAAGCAGCAGATAAGATGTTAAAAGCAGCAGATGTAGAATTAATTTCCTATGAAAACGTAGGCTCTACCCTGGTAACCATTATGGTAAAGGGTGATGTGGCAGCCGTACGTGCCGCCGTTGATGCAGGCGCAGAAGCAGCAGCAGCCATCGGCAAACTGACTGCACATAATGTAATGCCAAGACCCATCAAAGAAGTCGGCGACATTGTATCAGTACATGATATTGACGCGTAAAGAGAGGAAAACAGTATATGGAAAGATATGAAGCCATCGGCTCAATTGAAACATTTGGTTTGGTATTCGCATTAGAAGCAGCTGATGCAATGTGTAAAGCTGCAGATGTTGAACTTGTTGGTTATGAGAACGTAGCTTCCGGATATATTTCCGTTCTGGTACGCGGAGATGTAGGAGCCTGCAAGACTGCAGTTGATGCAGGAGTGAAAGCAGTAAGCGATATGGGCGCTGAGATTTACAGCTGTGTTGTAATCCCAAGACCTCATCCGGATCTTGTAAAGATCATCAAGAGATATGCAATCGCTGCGCCGGAGCAGGAATAGAACGTATCCCGGTTGAAGGGAGAACAGAGAAATGAATTTTGTAGATAAAGACCTTCTCTCCATACAGGAGGCAAGGATTTTAATGGAAAGCGCAAGAGACGCCGGTAAGACCATGCTCACCTTCCCCCAGGAAAAGCTTGATACCATCGTCGAAGGTCTTGCAAATGCAGCAAAGGAACTGGCAGAAGAACTGGCTGTGATGTCCGCAGAAGAAACAGGCTACGGACGCGCAAAAGATAAGCTTGTAAAAGACACCTTTGTCTGCGAATTCTTACCGAAGCACTTACGGGATATGAAATGTGTGGGCGTCTTAAATGAAGACCCTGTACGTAAAACCATGGACGTAGGCGTTCCGGTGGGAGTCATCGCTGCTCTGACTCCTTCTGTAAGCCCGGTCTCCACTGCGATTTATAACGTACTGATTGCAGTGAAGTCCGGAAACCCCATCGTCATCGCTCCTCATGAGCGGGCGGTAAAGGTGACAGGCAGGCTTCTTGACTGTATGAAGGAAGCCGGTCTTCGATACGGACTTCCGGAAGGAGCCATCGGATATTTAAAGACGATAACGAAGGCAGGAGCTTTGGAACTGATTCATCACCCGGCAGCAGCCATGGTGGTGAATACCGGAGTGCCGGAATTAAACCGTGAGGCAGCACAAAGCGGAAAGCCCTACATCTACGGAGGCACCGGAAACGGACCTGTATTTATAGAGCGGACAGCTGATTTGAAACAGGCGGTTGAAGATATAATTGTAAGCCGTACCTTTGATTACGGAATCGTTTCTGCGGCAGAGCAGTATGTGGTAGTGGACAGCTTAATCGCGGCAGAAGTAAAAGCAGAAATGTTGAAAAACGGTGCGTATTTCATGAACGGGGAAGAGGAAAAGCAGTTAATTGATCTTCTCAACCTGGAACATGGAAATGCAGATACGGAGATTATGGGAAGACCGGCCATAGAACTTGCCAGACGTGCAGGTTTTACAGTATCGGAAAACACAAGTGTTCTGGTTTCCCAGCAGAAATATATTTCTGACAGAAACCCATTTGCAAAAGAGCTTCTCTGTCCCGTACTTGCCTACTACATCGAAAACGACTGGATGCATGCCTGCGAGAAATGTATGAGTCTCCTGGTAAATGAAAGCCATGGTCACACTCTGGTAATCCATTCCAGAGACGAAGAAGTAATCCGGCAGTTCGCTTTGAAAAAACCGGTTGGAAGAGTGCTTGTCAATACCCCTGCCACATTAGGCAGCATGGGAATGACCACTAATTTATTCCCTGCCATGACGCTGGGGAGTATCACCGCCGGAGCCGGTATTACATCGGATAATGTTTCCCCCATGAATTTCATCTATATCCGGAAAGTCGGATATGGAGTGAGAAAAGCCGATGAATATCTGGAAAATGCAAAAACAGATTTTTGTTCCTGCACCCAGGCTGTGGCACCTGCCAGTCAGCATGGAGATGCAAAAGAACTTTTAAAGCAGATATTAGAAGCATTATCAAAGGAACTGTAAGAGAAATAATTGAAAGAGAGGGTAAACAGATTGGATATTCGTGAATTTTCTAATAAATTTGTAGAAGCAACGAAAAACATGACACCAGAAGAAAGAGCTTCCCTGATGAAGATGTTTGAAACTGTTTCTGACGAAATCAATAAAAATGAGCCTGCAAAGGCAGCTGCTGCAGTATATGCCGAGGAGGGTACAACCATTCCTGACGGTATTACAACAAGACTTCAGAAATTAAAAGAGAACTACTTAACACACAAGCCAACCATTACAACATACCGTGCCCGCGCGATCACAAAGATTGCTGCAGAAAATCCAGGTATGCCAAAGATCATGCTTCGTGCAAAATGTTTCCGTTACTGCTGCGAAACAGCTCCCCTTGTAATTCAGGACAACGAGCTGATCGTAGGTGCTCCAAACGGCGCTCCTCGTGCAGGTGCTTTCTCTCCTGATATTGCATGGAGATGGATGAAGGATGAAATCGATACCATCGGAAGCCGTCCTCAGGATCCATTCTATATCTCTGATGAAGATAAAAAGATCATGAGAGAAGAGCTTTTCCCATACTGGGAGGGCAAATCCGTTGATGAGCACTGCGAAGATCAGTATCGTGAAGCTGGTGTTTGGGAATTATCCGGCGAATCCTTCGTTTCTGACTGTTCCTATCATGCAGTAAACGGCGGCGGTGACTCCAACCCTGGTTATGACGTAATCTTAATGAACAAGGGTATGCTTGATATCCAGCAGGAAGCTAAGGATCATTTAAAAGAGTTAAAATACGAAAATCCAGATGACATTGAGAAGATCTACTTCTACAAGTCCATCATTGATACCACAGAAGGCGTTATGATCTACGCTAAGAGACTTTCTGAGTATGCAAAAGAACTTGCTGCGAAAGAAACCAATCCAAAGCGTAAAGATGAGCTTTTAAAGATCGCTGAAGTAAATGCATACGTTCCAGCTCACAAGCCAAGAACTTACTGGGAAGCAATTCAGTCTGTATGGACCATCGAGTCTCTGCTTGTAGTAGAAGAGAACCAGACTGGTATGTCCATCGGACGTGTAGACCAGTATATGTACCCTTACTACAAAGCTGATATCGAAGCTGGCCGTATGAATGATTTCCAGGCATTTGAGCTTTCAGGCTGTATGCTTATTAAGATGTCTGAGATGATGTGGATCACCAGCGAAGGCGGTTCTAAATTCTTTGCAGGTTACCAGCCATTCGTTAATATGTGCGTAGGTGGTGTAACAAGAAGCGGAATGGATGCAACCAATGACTTAACATACCTTCTTATGGATGCTGTCCGTCATGTAAAGATTTATCAGCCATCTCTTGCATGCCGTATTCACAATAAGTCCCCGAAGAAGTACTTAAAGAAAATCGTAGATGTTGTTCGTTCCGGTATGGGATTCCCTGCCTGCCACTTTGACGACGCACACATCAAGATGATGCTTGCAAAGGGCGTTTCTATTGAAGATGCACGTGACTACTGTCTGATGGGTTGTGTAGAGCCTCAGAAATCAGGACGTCTGTATCAGTGGACTTCAACTGCTTATACACAGTGGCCAATCTGTATCGAGCTTGTACTTAACAAAGGTGTACCGTTATGGTATGGCAAACAGGTTTGTCCTGATATGGGCGACATCAACAGCTTTAAGACTTATGAAGAGTTTGAAGCAGCTGTTAAGGAAGAAATTAAGTACATTACAAAATGGTCTTCTGTTGCAACCGTTATCTCCCAGCGCGTTCACAGAGAGCTTGCTCCAAAGCCATTAATGTCCATCATGTATGAAGGATGTATGGAAAAAGCAAAAGACGTATCTGCAGGCGGAGCTATGTATAACTTCGGACCTGGTGTTGTATGGTCAGGACTTGCAACCTATGCAGATTCCATGGCAGCAATTAAAAAGCTGGTATTTGATGAGAAGAAATACACACTTGCACAGTTAAATGAAGCATTAAAGGCTGACTTTGTGGGCTATGACCAGATCCGCACCGATTGCCTCAATGCACCAAAATACGGAAATGACGATGATTACGCAGATTTAATTGCTGCAGATTTAGTTGACTTTACTGAGCATGAGCACAGACAGTATAAGACTTTATACTCTGTATTAAGCCACGGTACATTATCTATTTCCAACAACACACCATTCGGTCAGTTAACAGGCGCTTCTGCAAACGGACGTCATGCATGGCTGCCTTTATCCGATGGTATCAGCCCAACCCAGGGTGCTGACTTCAAGGGACCGACAGCAATCATCAAGTCTGTATCCAAGATGGCAAACGACACCATGAACATTGGTATGGTACACAACTTTAAGATCATGGCTGGACTTCTTGATACACCAGAAGGAGAAGAAAGCTTAATTACTCTTCTTCGTACCGCCTGCATGTTCGGAAACGGCGAAATGCAGTTTAACTACTTAGATAACAACACACTGATTGAGGCTCAGAAACATCCGGAACTTTACCGTGACTTAATCGTCCGCGTAGCTGGATACAGCGCATTCTTCGTAGAGCTGTGCAAGGATGTACAGGATGAGATCATCAGCAGAACCATGTTGACACATTTCTAAAAGAAAACGGAGAACAATCACAATGGACCATGGAAATACAGGAGATATTGAACGTAAGGCGCTGATCTTTAACGTACAGAAGTACAACATGTATGACGGACCGGGAATCAGAACCCTGGTATTCTTTAAAGGCTGCCCGCTCCGGTGTAAATGGTGTGCCAATCCGGAAGGACTGGTACGGAAATTCCAGGTGATGTTTAAGCAGAATTCCTGTACAGACTGCGGGGCATGCGTAAGTGTTTGCCCCGTAGGAATCCATGTGATGTCCAAAGAGACCGGAAAACATGAAATCAGACGGGATAAGGATTGTATCGGCTGCATGAAATGTAAGAATGTCTGCCCCAATTCAGCGCTTTCCATTGCCGGAGAGGTAAAGACAATTTCCGAGCTGTTAAAAATCGTAGAGGAAGATGCCGCATTTTATGATATATCTGGCGGCGGTGTGACATTAGGCGGCGGTGAAGTAACTGCTCAGCCCGAGGCAGCCTTAAATCTTTTGATGGCATGCAAGAGGGAAGGCATTAACACAGCCATTGAAACCTGTGGTTACACAAAAACCGAAACGATTTTACAAATCGCAGAATACGTGGATTTATTCCTTTATGACATTAAGCATATGGATCCGGTTCGCCACAATGAACTGGCCGGTGTAAACAATGAACAGATCTTAATCAATTTAAAAGAACTGCTTCACCACCGTTACAACGTAAAGGTTCGTATGCCAATGTTAAAGGGAATCAACGACAGCCGGGAAGAAATCGATGCAGTCATTAAATTCTTAATGCCGTTTCGTGATTACAAAAACTTTAAGGGAATTGACTTACTTCCTTATCACAAGCTGGGAGTAAACAAATACAACCAGCTGGATATGGAATATCCAATCGATGGAGATCCAAGCTTAAGTGCGGAGGATTTAGACCGTATCGAAGGCTGGATGAATGAGTATCAGTTCCCGGTTACTGTGGTAAAACACTAGAAAGGGGAGAGCGCCGTGTCAGAGATACAGCGAGTCATAGAAGAATCCGTACCCGGCAAGCAGGTTACTATCGCTCATGTAATTGCTTCGCCAATACCGGAGGTATATGAGTGTCTGGGTATCGATGAGCTTGGAGCCATCGGAATTTTAACCCTGTCCCCTTTTGAAACCTCCATCATTGCTGCTGATATTGCGGCGAAGGCAGCCAGTGTTTCAGTGGGATTTTTAGACCGTTTCACCGGCTCCGTTATCATCGCAGGAGACGTGGACAGTGTGGAGACAGCCCTTCGGGCAGTGTGTGAAACCTTACGGCGCGTACTTGGATTTACCGTGCCGGATATAACCAAAACATGAGAAAAAAGAGAATCATGATCATCGGACCGGGCGGCAGCGGAAAAACTGCCCTTGCAGCCGCAATCAATGGTTTAGACGGTCCTGTCAAACGGACACAGAACATGGTATATGGGGAGAAAACCTTAGATGTACCGGGAGTTTATTTAGAAAGTCCCTGGATGCACAAACACATCATCGCGGCAGCTCAGGACGCCTCCCATGTACTGATGCTGGTAGACCAGTCCTCATGCCGGGAGAGTTACCCCCCGGGATTTGCAAAAGCGTTCCGGGTGCCGGTAATCGGAGTTATTACAGGAAGCGGAAAAAAGCCGGAGAATGACGGCTGGTGTATCCGTCAGTTAAAGAAAGCAGGGATTACAACTCCCTGTATTCACATCAACTTATCGGACCGGACGGGAATTGATGAGTTGATGGAACAAATTTTAAGAAATACCCCTTCGGGTATACCTCAATGCCCAGAAAGCGTGGGCAATATTCTAGGAAATACCCTACGGGTATCCCTTGATGCCCAAAGAACGTGGGCAAAACTTAAAGAAAGGAGGGAAATGTAACGTGGAGCAATTTGTAATGAACACAAAGGTATATATGGGATCTTCCTGTCTGGAAAAAATCAAGGAACTTCCAATCGAAAAAGCTTATATCATCTGTGATCCCTTTATGGCTCAGTCCGGTAAGGTGAATTTAATTACAGACCTGCTGACAGAAAAAGGAAGCAGCTTTGAAGTCTTTTCAGAAGTAGTGCCTGATCCTACCATCGCCGTTGTATCAAAGGCAATCGGTGGAATGAAAGGCTTTGCACCGGATACGATCATCGCGTTAGGCGGAGGTTCTGCCATCGATACCGCAAAGGCAGCAAGCCATATTTATACACAGATGGGAAATGACAAGCTGAATTTAATTGCAGTTCCAACCACCAGCGGAACCGGAAGCGAAGTAACTAATTTTTCCGTTATTTCTGATCCGGATGCTCAGGCGAAATATCCTCTGCGCTCCGACAGTATGGTACCGGATGCGGCATTCCTTGATCCCCGCTTTACAGTGTCAGTACCGCCTCATATTACGGCAGATACCGGTATGGATGTTTTAACCCATGCGTTAGAAGCCTATGTTTCAACCAATGCAGGTGATTTTACTGATGCATGTGCGGAAAAGGCAGTCAGACTGGTATGGAGCTATCTGGCTCGTACTGTGGAAGAAGGAAGCGACATGGAGGCAAGAACTCACATGCACAATGCTTCCTGTCTGGCAGGAGTTGCTTTTAACGGTGCGTCTTTAGGACTTTGCCATAGTATGGCACATGCACTGGGAGCCCGTTTCCACATTCCGCATGGAAGAAGCAATGCAATGCTGCTTCATCATGTAATCAGTTATAACGCTGGTTTAGAGGATGCAGGAGATTTTGCAGCATGCAGCAGATATGTTGCCATTGCCAACATGCTTGGCATAGCAGCAGGAACAGAGAAAGCCACGGTACACGGCCTGGTGCGTCACATTAAAAATCTTATGAGTAAGATTAAAATACCGCAGCAGATCACCGATTTAAACGTGGACAAAGACGAATTCGAACAGGCTGTACGGGAAATGGCAGAGAAAGCACTAAAGGATAACTGCACATTGACCAACCCAAGAGTGCCTACGGTAGAAGAGATCGAAACGATTTACCGTAAGCTTTGTAAGGGGGGGTATTAATGAAATTCATCACCGAAGAAGATTTGAGAATTTTATTCAGAAGAGAACCCTTTGCCTCTTATGATCTTCCTGCGCAGGCAAAGCTTACACCAGGAGCCCGTCAGTTTCTGTTGGACAAGAAGATATCATTTTGCGATGATCCCATGACGGCAAAACGCAAACCATCAAAACCTGCAGAAGTGGTCGTAGAGACACCAGTTACAGTTACAGAGCCTGCGCCAGACCGTTTCTTATTAAAACTGGAAACCTTAAAGGCACAGTTTCTGGAAGCCGGAATTTCCTTATTAGACAGGGACGTGCTGTTAGCAGAGCAGGTATTTGATTTAGAGCGGAAGTTATCTTTCGTGGGGAAAGGTGCTTCGGGCGACATAAATCCATTTGAGTCCTGCACCGGATTTAATAAGGAAAACCAAAACGAACCATACTCTGACTGTTTTGAGATCACCGGCTTTCATGCCCAATCCGAAAAAGGAAGAGAAATAGTCCTGTTACACCGTCTGCGCTGCTGCGTTCGTGAACTTGCGGCAGAAGCAGGAGAAAAGAATTTTAACCCGGTTATTAACCGCTTATCCCAGATGATCTGCCTGTTGTATGGAGGAAATGCATGTCAAAGAAAGAAATAACATTTGATAGCTGCAACGAACTGGTAAGCCAGTTTGAAGCAGTGGTAAAAAATCCTGTCAGGGAACGTTCCTCAGTTTATTATACGGGGGTGGATTTAGGAACAGCGTGCGTGGTAGTGGCTGTACTTGATGAGAATTTCAGGCCAGTGGCCGGCGCTTACCGGTATGCGGATGTAGTCCGTGACGGAATGGTAGTTGATTATATCGGTGCAATCCGGATCGTTCGTGAGTTAAAGGCAGAACTGGAGGAAAAGCTTAACACGGAACTGCTTTATGCAGCTGCAGCCATTCCTCCGGGAACCGATTCACTGGACGGAGGCGCAATCAAGAATGTGGTACAGGGAGCCGGATTTGAAATCACCGCCCTTCTTGATGAACCGACGGCAGCAAACGCAGTACTAAAGATACAAAACGGCGCAGTGGTGGATATCGGCGGCGGAACCACTGGAATTTCTATTTTAAAAGATGGAAAAGTAGTTTACGTAGCTGATGAGCCCACGGGAGGAACTCATTTTTCCCTGGTTGTATCCGGAGCTTATAACCTCTCTTTTTCAGAAGCAGAGCTTTATAAGCGAAAAGAAGAAAACCACAAAGAGCTGCTTCCGGTATTAAAGCCGGTAATTGAAAAGGTAGCCTCCATTATTAACCGCCACATCAAAGGATATGACGTAGATGAGATCTACTTAGTAGGCGGTACCTGCTGCTTAGCAGGAATCGAAACAATTATTGAGAAGCAGACTGGGATCCATACACGAAAACCGGACAACCCCATGTTTGTAACTCCTCTGGGAATCGCATTCTCCTGTACTCAGGAGGAAATGGATTAAAAGGAAGTGGACGTATGGAATATCGGATTATTAAATCGCCGTCACCTGGAACCATTGATATTTTAAACCGCAGAAAAGGCTCAGGAGCTTCCACTCCTATCGGAAAGGTGGATGCCATTGGTCTCGTTCAGGGACGGATTATTGAAATGGTATGTGCCGCCGATGTGGCAGAAAAAGCCGTGGGTGTTACAGTAGAAGATATCAAGGGTAGCTGCCCACAGAACATGATCATGCTAGCGATTTTTGGAGATACGGCATCGGTAGAGGCAGCGATGGAAGAAATCAGGCTGAGAGAGAAGAGAGGCGGGATAGAATGGTAGCAGCAAGATTGATTGACAATATCTGGGCGACCAGAAAGGCAGAGTCTTTAAACGGTTATAAGTTTATGCTTGCCGAGATCATTGGCGGTACACGGGAAGGTGAACGGCTGATTGTAGCAGACATCATCAGCGCCGGAATCGGTGACCGCGTGATCATTTCCACCGGCTCTTCAGCCAGACGCATGCTGGGAAACGATGAGATTCCCGTTGATGCCGTAGTAATTGGGATTATTGATGAAGACTGCCAGTTTATATAGAAGGGAAGTGATCATATGAAGCAGTTGATATGCGCAAAAGACGTGGAAACATTGCATGCAGAAGGCAAGAATGTATTTCACGTAGAGAGCGGAAGCATTATCACACCGTCAGCAAAGGATGCAGCAGATGCTTACGGAATCACCTTCTGCGACAAAGCAGAAGAGAAGGCAGAAGCGAAAGGAGCGTTTGCAGGAATGGATATTGACAGCGAGAAAATTTATATGGTACTGAAGGCTCTAATGGAAAAGGGAATGTTAAATGACATTTTAAAACCATATGAGTCAGAAAGCCATGGCAACGGTTTAAAGGTTGTTCGCGGTAGTTCTGTAAAGATGGATGTATTCGATACAGGTGATCCAAATGTAAAAGCTTATTATCAGGAGCTTGTAAGCAAAGAAGAGTCAAAAATGAGCGCTGGTTTCCTGGTGATTGACCATTCTGAATTTGAGTGGGAACTGACCTATGAAGAAATCGACTATGTAATCGAAGGAACCTTAACTGTGACCATTGACGGCAAGACCTATACGGCAAAAGCCGGAGATGTGCTCTTTGTACCGTCAGGATCAAAGGTAATCTGGGGTTCTCCGGACAAGGCAAGAGTATTCTACTCAACCTATCCGGCTAACTGGGCTGACTTGGTTTAAGGAGGTAAATGATGCAGGCACTTGGCTTTATAGAAACAAAAGGTGTGCTGGTGGCAATTGAAGCTGCCGATGCCATGTTAAAGGCAGCGGATGTGTCTCTGGTAGAGAAAACCAAAGTTGGCGGAGGTCTCATTACTGTTACGGTGACCGGCGATGTGGCGGCAGTGAAGGCAGCGGTTGAGGCCGGAGCGGCGGCAGTGGAGCGAATTAACAGTGCCGCATTAATCACACGCCATGTGATTCCAAGGCCTCATGAGGAACTTGCAGCTGTCATCGGCGGCAACACTCCAGATGGACCGGAGAAGGCACCAGTACCGGAGATTACCATGGAACCGGAAGAAGAGGCAGCCGTACCAGTCGAAGAGACAGTTGAAACATCTGCTCAGATAACAGACGAAGAACCAAACTCAGAGACAGAGCTGGTGGATACCATAAAGAGAGAGACCATTGATCTGTGGATGCACCAGGACGGTCTTACTGAGACCATGAAGATACTTGAAGATATGAAGGTAACAGAGCTTAGGACGCTTGCCCGTGAATATCCCGAATTCAGCATAGCTGGAAGAGAGATTTCAAAGGCAAATAAAACCCTGCTGCTGGAAGAATTCAGGAAGTATTACGGACAAAATGATTAAGATTTTTAGAAGAGGAGATACGGAACATGGAAAATTTTGATTATGATTTGCGTTCCATCCAGGAAGCAAGGGATTTAGCCAGAAACGGCGAAGCGGCAGCAAAGAAAATCGCAGGATATACAGCAGAACAGATTGATGTCATCTTAAGAAGTATGGCAAAGGCAGGCGAGGAGCACTCCCTGTGTCTGGCACAGATGGCAGTGGAAGAAACAGGATTCGGTAAAGTGATGGATAAGGCTTATAAGAACCATGCAGCTTCCACACTTTTATATGAAGAGATCAAGGACATGAAAACAAGAGGAATTCTTTGCGAAGATACTGTAAAGCAGACCTTTGATGTAGCAGAGCCGGTAGGACTTGTAATGGGTATCGTACCTTCTACAAACCCAACCTCTACTGTATTCTTCAAATCCATGATCGCAATTAAATCAGGAAATGCAATCGTATTTTCCCCACATCCATCTGCAGCAAAATGTACTCAGAAGGCAGCAGAGGTTATGTGTGAAGCTGCTATTGCAGCTGGTGCACCAGAGGGAATTATCAGTTGCGTAACCATGCCTTCCATGGGATCAACCAATGAGCTGATGAAGTGCAAGGAAGTTTCCATTATCATCGCAACTGGCGGCCCTGGAATGGTAAAAGCAGCTTACAGCGCAGGAAAACCTGCAATCGGCGTAGGCGCTGGAAACTCTCCGGCATACATCGAGAAGACAGCTGACGTAAAACATGCAGTAAGAACCATTATGGCCAGCAAGACCTTTGACTACGGTACCATCTGTGCTTCCGAGCAGTCCATCATCTGTGAAGAAAGCAACCATGCAGAGGTTGTAGCAGAATTAAAGAGCCAGGGCGGCTACTTCATGACAAAAGAAGAAACCGACAAGGTTTGCAATCTGTTATTCAAAAACGGTCATAACATGAACGCGAAGTTTGTAGGACGTTCTCCTCAGGTGATCGCTGCAGCAGCAGGTATCACCATTCCGGAAGGCACAAGAGTGTTAATCGGTAAACAGGAAGGCGTAGGCGAAGGATATCCGTTATCCTATGAAAAGCTGACAACTGTTCTTGGTTTCTATACCGTTAAGGACTGGGAAGAAGCGTGTGGTTTAAGCTACCGTCTGTTACAGAACGGTATTGGACATACCATGAGCATTCATACTCAGGACAGAGATATGGTATTAAAATTTGCAGCAAAACCAGCTTCCAGAATTCTTGTAAACACAGGCGGAAGCCAGGGCGGAACCGGAATCAGCACAGGTCTCCCAATTGCCTTCACATTAGGCTGCGGAACCTGCGGCGGAAGCTCTGTTTCTGAAAATGTAAGCCCGAAACATTTACTGAACGTTAAGACAGTAGCATTCGGCTTAAAAGACTGCACAACCATTGTAGATGATGACCCAACTTTCATGTGGAAAGAAAAATCACAGGCTTCCTCTTCCTTTAGCCCTGCTGAGCTTGTTGCTTCCTTTGAGAAAAAGGAAAGTGCTCCGGCAGCTTCCTGCCAGAGCGGCTGTGAAGACAATGACAAGCTTGCGGCTCTTGTAAAGGAAATCGTTCTGGCTATGAAAGGCCAGTAATCAGAACTGAAAAAGGAGAACAGCAATGGATAAGTATGAAGCGGTAATCAAGCTCTTAATGGATGCTGTAAAATCAGAATCCGGCAGTGATGAGCTGACGATTCCGGTAGGCGTTTCCAACCGCCATGTGCATTTGTCTCAGGAAGATTTAGATACTCTGTTTGGAAAAGGCTATCAGCTGACCAACATGAAAGAGTTATCCCAGCCTGGACAGTATGCATGCAAGGAAATGGTAACGGTATGCGGTCCCAAGGGAGCCATTGAAAAAGTCCGCATTTTAGGACCTGTAAGAAAGCAGACTCAGGTAGAAATTCTGGCTGCCGACTGCTTTAAACTTGGCAGAAATACAACACCTAAAATGTCCGGCGAACTGGCAGGAACACCAGGAATTACACTGGTAGGACCAAAAGGCACCGTAGAGACAAAAGAGGGCTTAATCATTGCCCAGAGACATATTCACATGTCACCGTCTGACGCTTTAAAATTCGGCGTACATGATGGTGAGACAGTTAAAATTGAAACAGAAGGCATCCGTGGAGGAATCTTTAACAACGTGGCAATCCGCGTAACAGAGACCTCAGCGTTAGAATGTCACTTAGATACGGAAGAAGCCAATGCTATGGGCCTTTCCGGTTCATCTAAGGTAACAATTGTTAAATAGGGAACTATTAAAAATTAATTATAAAAACCCAGGAGGATTTAAAAATGAAATATGATGCATTAGGAATGATCGAGACTAAAGGTTTAATTGGATCCATCGAGGCAGCAGATGCTATGGTTAAGGCAGCTAACGTAACTTTAATTGGTAAAGAATTCGTAGGCGGCGGTCTTGTAACTGTTATGGTAAGAGGCGATGTAGGAGCTGTTAAGGCAGCAACTGATGCAGGTGCAGCAGCAGCTCAGCGTGTAGGCGAACTGGTTTCCGTACATGTAATTCCTCGTCCACATGCAGAAGTAGAAACAATTCTTCCTGCAGCAAAAGAAATCTAATTGTCATAATGAAAGCACCTGGTTTTCGTTGGTTTCCCCAGACGAGCGCCAGGTGTTTTTTGCAGTTTTTAGAATTAATATGTAGAATAATAATGTTTTTTGTTGGTTACAAATATTAAAGCATATCCATACTATATTCATGTACAATTACTGGTTTATTATACATGTTTAATAAAAAACGACCTAAATTTCCGTATATAATAGACAAAGCGAAAATTATTAGGTATAATATCTATTATATGTGCAGGAGGCAGAAGGCAGGTGAATTCATGCGACATAACAAAAGTGTAATGAGAAGTCTTTTGATGGTAACCCAACTGGGGTTAAGTGTGATGGTGCCTGTATTCGTTTGTATTCTTGCCGGTTACTATTTCGACCGGTATGCAGGAACTAAGCTGCTGCTGTTATTCCTTGTTGCTGGCTTTCTGGCGGGTGGCCGGAATGCATATAAGATTGCGAAAGCCACACTTGTCATGAACGAGAGGGAAGAAAAGGAAGAGGATCGGAAAGCACGCATGGAAAGACAAAGAGAAACAAAGGCCATGGTGAGTAAACCCAAGCAGCCAAGCCGTATAAAAAAGGGCAATGACGAGAAGCTTAAATAAGCAGGAGGACTTGTAATGGAAAAAGCAACAAAGAATTTGATTGTTGAGGTTTCAGCAGGGATTGTGATTTTTACTGCGGTGCTTTTGCTGGGGTCATTTTTTTTATACCCAAGAGCCTCCGTATTTGCAGGTCTGCTTTTGGGAATGGTACTTGCTCTTGCAATGTTTTTTTCCATGGCACTGGTGCTTGACCGATCCATGAAATCCCAGGATCCCAGAACCGTTCAGAAACGGGGAATAATCAGTGCAGCGGTTCGTTATCTGCTGCTTATTGCCATATTGGTAATAGCCATTAATTGGTTTTCAGACCGGTTTAATCCGGTGGCAGTAGTAATCGGAGTCCTAGGACTCAAAGCAGGAGCATTTTTGCAGCCTGTCATTCACAGGATTGCATCCCGCAAGGATAACAACAAGTAATTTACTGCGGTCTTGTGTATTATTTTTGAAGAAAGGAGGCTATAGCGTATGGTCATTGCGAATGCCAGTAATGTGGACTTTATGATCAAAGGTGTTACAAAGTTTCACGCGTTCGGGCAGGATCTGTGGGTAACGACAACAGAAATCGGTCTTAGTATTATAACAATCACGATTTTGATTCTAGCATTTGTTACGGACCGGAAGATGAAACGGGCGACAGAAGTACCCGGCACATTTCAGAATATTATGGAACTGTTGGTGGAATCACTGGATAAACTGGTGAAGGAAACAATGGGGCATAATGCGAAGAAGTTTGTCAATTATATCGGAACAATCTTTCTCTTTATTTTATTCTGTAATATCAGCGGTTTATTCGGGCTTAGAACCCCAACCGGAGACTTTGGTGTCACATTTATGCTCGGTGTATTCACATTCTGCATCGTTCAGTACCAGGGTATTAAGAATCACGGAATCGGGCATCTTACAAGTCTTGCAAAGCCGTTTCCCGTTTTATTTCCGATTAACTTAATCGGAGAGATTACAAACCCATTATCCCAGGCGCTCCGTTTGTTTGGTAACATGATGTCAGGAGTTGTGATCATGGGATTGTGGTATGGGATGATGCCAATCTTTGTCAAGATCGGTATCCCATCATTCTTACATGTATACTGTGATTTGTTCTCAGGCTGTATACAGACTTATGTGTTCTGTATGCTGACCATGGTATATGTAAATGATAAGTTGGATTAATCAAACAAATTACTAATTATTTTAATTCAGGAGGATTTTATCTATGAACGGAATTTCAGGACAGGATTTTATCTACGGTTGCTCAGCAATCGGTGCAGGTATTGCCATGATCGCAGGTATCGGACCTGGTGTTGGACAGGGTATCGCAGCTGGACACGCAGCTGCAGCAGTAGGACGTAATCCAGGCGCAAAGTCTGATATTACATCTACCATGCTTTTAGGACAGGCTGTTGCCGAGACAACCGGTCTTTATGGTTTCGCAGTTGCCGCTATTCTTATGTTCTTAAAGCCATTCAGCTAAACAGAGGTCTGGCAGGAATAAAAAGAAAGAGCGAGAGGAGGCGAAACCTTGGACAGATTATTGGGATTTGACCCACAGCTGCTTTTCGATGCGTTTATCACTGGCATTAACGTATTCCTTCTGTTTTTTGCTTTATCCTATAAGCTTTTTAATCCGGTGCGCAATGCTCTGGAAAATAGAAAGTTAAAAATTGCAGGAGAGTTGAAAAGCGCTGCAGAAGATAAAGAAGCAGCTCATGTAATGAAGGAAGAATACGAGGCCAGACTTTTAGAAGTCAGAAAAGAGGCGGAAGAGATTCTGGAGGATGCAAGAAAAAGAGCAAAGCAGCGTGAGGCAGAGATTTTATCAGAAGCCAGGGAAGAAGCGAACCGCATTGTTATGAGAGGAAATCGTGAAGTGGAACTGGAGAGAAAGAAAGCGCTTGATGATATGAAAGAACAGATCATATCCATCGCATCTGTCATGGCCGGCAAAGTCGTGGCAGCATCTATCGATACTTCCATACAGGACTCTCTTATTGATGAAACCTTGAAAGAGATGGGTGAGAGCACATGGCAAAGCTAGTATCAAAAGTATACGGTGATGCATTGTTTGAGGAAGCCCTGGAAAGACAGGAAGTGGACGCTTTGTTCGAGGAAGTAAAAAGCCTGCAGGCAGTCTTTGTTAACAATCAGGATTTTGCAGGACTTCTTGATAATCCGAAGATAGGCAAGGAAGAAAAAAACGGAATTATTCAGGAAGTATTCGGCGGACGGGTATCGGAAACTCTCATGGGGTTTTTAACAGTCATTGTCGAAAAAGGCAGACAAAAGGAAATCAATGCAATCTGTGAGTACTTTATAAACACTGTCAAGGAATATAAAAAAATCGGCGTGGCCTATGTGACCAGTGCTGTGGAATTAAAAGAGGAACAGAAAGCCCAGCTTCTGGGGAAACTGCTTGGCACAACCAGCTATCAGGAGTTTGAGATGGTTTATCAGGTTGATCCTTCCATTATCGGAGGTCTGGTGATCCGGATCGGTGATCGGGTAGTGGATTCCAGTATTAAGACGCAGATTTATGAGCTGCGCCGCAGCTTGACAAAGCTGCAGATATCGTAACAGAAACTTTGCAGAAAGAAGGTGCAGACCTTAATGAATTTAAGACCAGAAGAGATCAGTTCCGTCATCAAGGAACAGATTCAAAGATATTCAACGAAGCTGGAAGTCTCTGATGTCGGTACAGTCATTCAGGTAGCGGACGGTATTGCCCGTATTCACGGTCTTGAGAATGCAATGCAGGGAGAGCTTCTGGAATTTCCAGGAGAAATCTACGGCATGGTTCTCAACCTGGAAGAAGACAACGTTGGTGCAGTTTTACTTGGTACCGGCGCGATCAGTGAAGGCGATACAGTAAAAACTACCGGACGAGTGGTAGAGGTTCCGGTGGGAGATGCTCTGACCGGGCGTGTAGTCAATGCCCTTGGTCAGCCGATCGATGGAAAAGGACCGATTCAGACAGACAAGTTCCGTAAAATTGAGCGTGTTGCTCACGGCGTTATCGACAGAAAATCAGTAGACACCCCGCTTCAGACCGGTATTAAGGCAATTGATGCCATGATCCCCATCGGAAGAGGCCAAAGAGAGCTGATTATCGGAGACCGTCAGACAGGAAAGACAGCCATAGCTCTTGATACCATCATTAACCAGAAGGGACAGGGCGTGCACTGTATCTATGTAGCCATCGGTCAGAAATCATCTACCGTTGCGACTATCGTTAAAACATTGGAAGAGTACGGTGCTATGGATTACACCACTATCGTGGTATCCACTGCTTCCGACTTAGCTCCTCTTCAGTATATCGCTCCTTACTCCGGCTGTGCAATCGGAGAAGAGTGGATGGAGAATGGTGGAGATGTGCTTGTTATTTATGATGATTTAAGTAAACATGCGGCAGCTTATCGTACCCTGTCACTTCTTCTTAAGAGACCGCCGGGCCGTGAAGCTTATCCTGGAGATGTATTCTATCTTCATTCCAGACTTCTGGAACGTGCTTCCAGACTTTCCGATGAGTTGGGCGGAGGTTCCTTAACCGCACTTCCGATTATTGAGACTCAGGCAGGCGATGTATCGGCTTACATTCCGACCAATGTTATTTCCATCACAGACGGTCAGATTTATCTGGAGACAGAGATGTTTAACTCAGGATTCCGTCCTGCGATCAACGCAGGTCTTTCCGTATCCCGAGTTGGTGGAGCTGCTCAGATTAAGGCGATGAAAAAGATCGCTGCTCCCATCCGTGTGGAGCTGGCTCAGTACAGAGAGCTTGCAAGCTTTGCCCAGTTTGGTTCCGAGCTTGACAAGGAGACAACCGAGCAGCTGGCACAGGGCGAGAGAATCAGGGAAGTATTAAAGCAGGGTCAGTATCAGCCAATTCCGGTTGAATATCAGATCATCATTATCTTTGCAGCTACGAGAAAACTGCTTTTGGATATTCCAACAGCGAAGATCCTCGACTTTGAGAAGGCTTTAAGAAGCTTTATTGACAGCAAATATTCTGAGATTCCTGCAAGTATACGTGAAACAAAACAGATTACACCTGAGACAGAAGAACTGTTGGTGAAAGCAATCAATGAGTGCAAAGCAGGTGTTTTTTAAAGGCAGGTGAAAATCATGGCATCCATAAGGGATATCAAACGAAGAAGAGATAGTATTCAAAGTACCGAACAGATTACCAAAGCCATGAAACTCATATCTACCGTTAAACTGCAGAAATCCAGAGCGAAAGCGGAAGCTTCCAAGCCGTACTATGATATGATGTACGATACCATAAACTCCATGCTTAGAAAGTCCGGATCAATTGAGCATAAGTATTTAAAGGCAGGTGATTCCAAACGGAAGGCAGTGATAGTGATTACTTCCAACAGGGGTCTTGCCGGCGGATACAACAGCAACATTGCAAAGCTTGTCCTTCAGGATGAACGGTTAGAACCGGAGCTTACGGATATCTATGCGATCGGACGAAAAGGCAAGGAATCACTTGGTAAAAAGGGATATCACATTGCTCAGGACTATTCCGAAGTAATTAATGAACCTATTTACCGGGATGCTGCTGACATAACCATGGAGCTTTTGGATGCATTCGGACAAAACCGGATTGGAGAGATCTATCTGGTTTATACTTCATTTAAAAATACAGTGACACAGATCCCCACCTTAAAAAAACTTCTTCCTGTTGAGATGGCAGAAGGAAGCGAAAAAACGGATCTGGCGCTTATGAACTATGAGCCGAATGAAGATGAGGTTCTGGATTCCATTATTCCCAAATATATGAGCAGTCTGATTTACGGCGCTTTATTAGAGGCTGTAGCCAGTGAGAACGGAGCCAGAATGACTGCCATGGATTCTGCGACCAATAATGCGGAAGATATGATAGAAGAGCTTGGGCTGATTTATAACAGGGCAAGACAGGGTTCCATTACCCAGGAACTTACCGAAATTATAGCCGGTGCCAATGCAATATCATAACTGTTCGGTAAGTGAAAAAAGCCGAACTTCCTTAATAAATAATGAAATATAAATAAAGGAGAAACAAGATGGCAGAACAAAATATTGGTAAGATCACCCAGATCATCGGTGCCGTACTGGATATCAAGTTCAGCCAGGGCAAGCTGCCGGACATCAATGAAGCCATTGATATTACCACAAAAGACGGCGGCAGACTGGTTGTAGAAGTATCCCAGCATCTTGGCGATGATACCGTAAGATGTATCGCCATGGGCACAACCGATGGACTGGTACGTGGTATGGAAGCTGCAGCAACAGGCGCTCCTATTACCGTGCCGGTTGGAGAAGAAACTCTGGGACGTATCTTTAACGTTCTGGGTGATCCAATCGATAAGAAACCAGCACCGGAAGTAAAAGAGCATTTCCCGATTCACAGACCAGCTCCCTCCTTTGCGGAGCAGTTGACAGAAACGGAAATTCTGGAGACCGGAATCAAAGTCGTTGATCTTCTCTGTCCTTATCAGAAGGGCGGTAAGATCGGACTGTTTGGAGGTGCCGGAGTTGGAAAAACCGTATTAATCCAGGAATTAATCCGTAACATTGCCACAGAGCACGGCGGATATTCCGTATTTACGGGAGTTGGCGAGAGAACCCGTGAAGGAAATGATTTATATCACGAAATGCAGGAATCAGGCGTTATTAATAAAACAACCATGGTATTTGGCCAGATGAACGAACCGCCGGGCGCACGTATGAGAGTGGGTCTGACTGGACTTACCATGGCAGAATATTTCCGTGACCAGGGTGGTAAGGATGTTCTTTTATTCATCGACAACATCTTCCGTTTTACCCAGGCCGGTTCTGAGGTATCCGCACTTCTTGGACGTATGCCATCAGCTGTAGGTTACCAGCCAACTCTTCAGACAGAGATGGGTGCACTCCAGGAACGTATCACATCAACCAAGAACGGTTCCATCACCTCTGTTCAGGCAGTTTATGTGCCTGCAGATGACTTAACTGACCCGGCTCCGGCTAATACCTTCGCACATCTTGATGCGACTACGGTTCTTGACCGTTCCATCGTAGAGCTTGGTATCTATCCGGCAGTTGATCCTCTTGGATCCACATCCAGAATTCTTGATCCCCGTATTGTGGGTGAAGAGCATTACCGTGTTGCCCGTGGCGTGCAGGAAGTTCTTCAGAAGTACAAAGAGCTTCAGGATATCATCGCCATGCTTGGTATGGATGAGCTTTCTGAGGAAGATAAGCTGACAGTGGCACGTGCAAGAAAGATTCAGAGATTCTTATCCCAGCCTTTCTTCGTTGCAGGCCAGTTTACCGGTTTGGAGGGACGTTACGTGCCTCTTGCTGATACCATTCAGGGCTTTAAGGAGATACTGGAAGGAAAGCATGATGATATACCAGAAAGCTATTTCTTAAATGCAGGTAGCATCGATGACGTTCTTGCCCGCGTGAAAAAATAGGGGGTGGGAAGATGGCTGATTTATTTAAACTGCAGATCATAACTCCCGAACGAAAGTTTTATGAGGGAGAGGCCTCTATGGTAGAGCTCACTACGACTGAAGGTGAAATCGGTGTATACCGGGGACATATTCCAATGACAGCGATTGTAGCACCGGGAGTCTTAAAAATTCACGAAGCTGGCGGCATAAAAGAAGCTGCTCTGATGTCTGGGTTTCTTGAGATTTTACCGGAGAAAATTGTTATTATGGCTGAAGTGGCTGAGTGGCCCGAGGAGATCGATTTAAACCGTGCACAAGAGGCTAAGGTCCGTGCAGAACGCCGCTTGAAAGAGCAGAGCGGAGAGATCGATATAGTAAGAGCGGAAACAGCGCTGAAAAAGGCACTGGTAAGAATATCGCTTTTGAAATAATAAAAAGGGATTTAAGCCGTTATGGTTTAAGTCCCTTTTTGTTATTATAACTGGATTAATATGTAACAGTAAATTCTTTTGCCTGAACATTTAAAAATGTATTTTTATCAATTCTGATTCCGCCGCTGCGATAGGGGTTTTCGCAGTATGTGTGTTTGAGACTGGTTTCGTTGTTAAGAAGCTGAACACAATCTGATATCTGCTGACCAGTGAAGCGCCGTCTTTAAAGTCTGCCATTGGTGACGATTACTGGAAAAGTATGAGAGTAAACGATAAAATTTATGGTGCCCCCAGCACCTATAGTGAGTATACGGCATATGGCTTTGTTACCCGGAAAGATTTATTGGAAAAGACTGGGATTGCTAAGGTGAATTCAGTAGAAGATATGGAACGCTACATGGATGCGGCAAAAGAAAAGGTTGGGCACCTTTAAACGGAAGTGCCAACCTGTCTATGGATTTATACCAAATGTTTGTTGGAAAAACCAGCGACTGGATTGATGCTCCGGGTGTGCCCAATACAGAGATGTATCTGACTTCTTCCCTGGGAAATACAGACAAAGTATTTCATCCTGCATTTACCAGTGAATTTGAAACATTTGCAGTTAAAATGCATGAATGGGCTGAAAAAGGATACTGGGGAAAAGATGTTTTATCTTCTGCCAGGATGACAAGGATAATTTTTATAATGGATTATCAGCTTCCTACATCAGCCATCAGCCAGACTGGACAGGTTCCTATGGAACACAAAAAAAGAAATTACCCGATGTTGAAACAGAATTCTACGCTTTTGCAGAAGCTGCAAATAAAATTGAACGGAAAATGGGTGTAGAAAATGCGACAGGAATCAGTGCGAAATCTGTTCCAGTATGGAATTCTTGGAAGAGAATATGAAGTAACCGAATTTCTAATGTAGATTCTAGCTTGGAAATTGGCTGTATCTATAATGCATACGGTCAGCTTAAGACCCCCAACACCCTTCGGTTTGAAGGATATAAAAGGGCTCTTCTGGAAAATGGAATTCCGTTTGATCCATTGCTGGTATCCAGTTTTAATACATCCCAGTCCGGTTATGAATTCGGGTTTAATATGATGAAAAACCTGATGATGAGAAATAAAGATATGACAGCTGTTGTTGCCATGGCGGATATTATGGCGGTAGGAGCGGCTAAGGCGATTTTATCTGAAGGCTTACGTATACCAGAGGATATTTCCGTCATTGGTTTTGACGGTATTGAAGTGGCGGAATATTACAGTCCTGCACTGGATACGATCTCTCAGCCGGCGGAGCAGATGGCAGTCAGTGCGATTGACGCATTGTTTGCAATGATGCAGGGAGAAAAAACCAGCCACATAGTATATGAAGCAGTTCTGCTTAAACGGGGGTCCTGTATTGGACTTACAAGCCATTCGTAAAGGAAAGAAAGATAAGCGTTTGAAATTTCACCCATCACCTTAAGTCACAAAATTCTGAGTGGCGATGGATCAATACAGGCATCTGTCTGTGTGAAAAATACCGGACACCGGGCGGGAGCAGAAGTTATCCAGCTATATATTAAGGACGAAGTGGGAAGTGTTTCACGGCCAAACCGGGAACTTAAGGGATTTCAAAAAGTATATTTAAAGCCGGGATAAGAGGCAGAGGTGGTTTTTGATATCAATACTTCCATGCTGAAATTCTATGATAATACCATGCAGTATGTTTGTGAACCTGGTTCTTTTAAGCTTTTTATGGGAGCAGATTCTGCAACTGAAAATTCTGTTTCGTTTGCAGTGGAATATACGTAAGAGGGAAGGCTCTGGGGATTTTATCTGCCTTCAAGGTCTTCAATAACTACATCATTTTCCCCTGAATGTGGATTATCTGTTAAAATTATGCTATACTATGAAACAGATAAAACGAAACAGGGAGAATGTATTATGAAAGAAACATCATTAGTTATTATGGCAGCCGGAATCGGGAGCCGGTTTGGCGGCGGAATCAAACAGCTGGAACCGGTTGGACCCAGCGGCGAGATCATAATGGACTATTCCATTTATGATGCTTTAAATGCAGGCTTTAATAAAATTGTATTTATCATTCGTAAAGATCTGGAGCAGGATTTTAAAGAGATTATTGGCAACCGGATTGAAAAGATCGCACCAGTAGAGTATGCGTTCCAGGAACTTGATGATCTGCCGGCAGGCTTTCACAGGCCGGAAGAAAGAACCAAACCATGGGGAACGGGACAGGCAATTCTTTGTGCGAAAGATGTGATACAGGAGCCGTTTGCAGTAATCAATGCAGATGACTATTATGGAAAAGAAGGGTTTATAAAAATCCACGATTATCTGGTGAACCAGATGGATCCGGATGCAAAACCATTTGATCTGTGCATGAGTGGGTTTATTCTGGGCAACACCTTAAGTGAAAACGGAGGCGTTACCAGAGGGGTATGTCAGGTGGGGGCTGACGGTATCTTAGAGAAAGTTACGGAGACTTATGAAATTACAATGGACGGCCAGGCAGCCTGTGGAAGAGATGAAGCGGGTAATCTGGTAAAGGTCTCTTTAGATCAGAACGTATCCATGAATATGTGGGGACTTTCACCTGCATTTTTAATGGAACTGGAGCGAGGATTTCCACCATTTTTAGAGAGTCTGAAGGAAGGGGATATCAAAACCGAATATCTGCTTCCAAAGATCATTGACCGGCTGATCAGCCAGGATAAAGCCAGAGTTCATGTACTGGAGACAAGAGATAAATGGTTTGGAGTAACTTATAAAGAAGATAAACCAGCTGTTTCTGCAGCAATTAAAGATCTGGTTTCAAAAGGAATTTATCCCGATCGGCTTTTTTAGTGGTAATATCCGCACTTTTTGGTGTTTCCCTGCATAGAATGGTGTTGTATAAGCTAAAAGCAGGGAGTGATAACAACCGTGCCAGGCAACCCGGACTATACTTATGGAGAGGATAATGAGAGCCTGCCTCCATATATGCTTTATGGTGACAGGAGCATCAGGGAAAGTTCTCTGGAGCCGAAAGATATCATTGCAAAGGATCTGGAATATTTACAGGGAATGTACCCGGGACATATGAAACGTCTGCAGGAATACGTCGTTTCCGCATGTGATCACCTGGATTATAAAGACAGCCCAATGTACGATGAATTCCCCGACCGTCTGCTGATTCATCAGGTTTGTGATTCCATTTGCGCAAAGATTCGTGAAGAAGGAACCATAACGGACGAATTGCTCATGGTGAACAATGATAAAACCGAGACAGCAGCCCAGATGCAGCAAGAGCCTATGGATTGGGAAAATGAGGAGTTGGAAAAAGCGGAACTTAATGACAGGTACTCCACATGGGGACCTCCCGGTTGGGGCCCGCCCGGGCCAAAACCTCCTGGCTGGAGACCGCCGCCCGGAAAGAGACCGCCATACTGGGGTCCGCCCGGACCAAGACCGCCTTACTGGGGACCCGGACCAAGACCGCCTTATTGGGGACCAGGACCAGGCCCGAAACCACCCTACTGGGGGCCGGGGCCAGGGCCGAAACCGCCTTACTGGGGGCCAGGACCCGGACCAAAGCCACCTTATTGGGGAGCAAATCCCGGACCGCCTCAGGGCAATGGTCTGCTGGGCGATATCGTGTCAGTACTGCTTCTGAATGAAATGCACCGAAGAAGATGCAACTCCGGACGGTGCAGATAGGTAATAGAAAAGACAGCTTCCTATTAAAGGGAGGCTGTCTCTTTTTCATTTAACGAATGTTTAAGAAAGTTTTCATTGTAGTTTTGTTCATTATTGTTTACAATAAAGAAGATCAAAACTGGGAAAATAAAGGATGTTTTATATGAATCGTTTGGCTAAAAAGATTGGAATTTTATCTGTGGTATTCGTAATGGCTATCGCAGTTTATTTTATGTGGAATCAGAGAAATACAGAAAAAAATAATGTAATGGTGTATACCTCCATGGATGAGGCAGCCCTTCCTGTTGTATACGCGGACATGTACGGCAGAAAGATGAATCTTCTTCATGGCTATGTTCAGGATATGGCTCAGACTGTATCAAGGGAGGCCCTTACCGTACTTCCCCAGGACAGGAATTTAAGCCTTGGGATTGCAGATTATAACGGCACCATAACCGGTATACAGTATGAAGTGCGCAGTCTGGATTTAAGCCGCCTTGTGGAACGCACCAGCCTAAGTAAATGGGACCAGGAAGAAGGAGTAGTAAAGGCATCTCTTCCCATACAGAATCTTCTGACAAAAGACAAGGAATATATACTGGTTCTTACACTGGACACTTCGGATAACGGAACACTTTATTATTATACCCGTATCATGTGGACGGACAGTACCAATGCGAAAGATATGATTGATTTTGCTGTTGATTTTACAACCAAGACATTTAACTATGATCAGGCAAGAGATCTGACTACTTATCTGGAGACCAGTAATACGGAAGATAACAGTTCTCTGGGTCATGTTTCCATACGGTCCAGTTTTTCCCAGCTCACCTGGGGAGGAATGACTATGAAACCAGTTGGAGAAATCCGAACCACTCTGAAAGATTTGGATGGTGTGATGTGCAGTGTCAGTCTGGAGTACCAGGCTGAAAGGGCTGGTGAAGGAGTAGATTCAGAACTGTATGAGGTGGAAGATACCTACACGATGAAATGGGACAGCCGCCGCATTTATCTGATGGACTTTGAACGGAATACCAATCAGGTATTTTCCGGACAGAAGGAACTGTTTTCTGGAAAACGGATCACACTTGGAATTACCAATGCAGATGAAGTACAGACAAAGAAAAGTCCTGGCGGAAACTGTATTGCTTATGGAATCAATCGTGATTTATGGACTTACGATCAGAAACAGGGTCATGCAGTAAAGGTATTTTCATTCCGGAGCGGAACCGATGATGGTCTTCGCAGTGGTTATAACCAGCATGACATCAAGGTTCTTTCCGTAAGTGACAACGGCGATGTGGATTTTCTGGTCTACGGATATATGAACCGGGGGATACATGAAGGGAGCATGGGTATCGCTCTCTACCGGTACAGCAGCGGCGAGAATGCCATAGGGGAGCGGTTCTTTACACCGGTCACCTCATCCTTTGAGATGCTGAAAGAAGAAGTGGGCCAGCTTTCTCATTTAGGAACCAATGGAATGCTCTATCTTATGGCCGGCAGGTCTGTTTATGGAATTGATTTAAACAGCAACGAATATATGGTGCTGGCAGATTCTGTTTCTGAGGGAGGCTATGCGGTCAGCAGTACAGAGCGCCATTTTGCATGGCAGGAAGGAAATGACGTTTTCGGTGCCAGTGTGATTCATCTGATGGATCTGGATACGGGAATTAAAAGAGAAATCAGCGGAGGAGAGGACAACCGTTTTCGTCCTTTGGGCTTTGTAGGCGATGATTTCATATATGGAATCGCGAAAAACGGCGATATCTGGTCTCAAAACGGCAGGGTTCTTGATGCTCCCATGTACCGGATTGAGATTATGGATCAAGGCGGTTCGATTGTTAAAAAATATGAGCAGGATCAGTCTTATATTGCAGATGTGACGGTAGATGGAAGCCGGATTCACTTAACCCAGGTACTTAAAAACGACAGCCAGTCCTATTCGGTCTCCAGGCAGGATACCATTGTCTGTAACCAGGAGATTTCCAATGAAGAATTAAAGGGGATCGGCTGGTACGCTTCCGAGGACCGCAAAAAGATTTATTTTGTCCAGCTGGATCAGGAAGCATCCAGCCGGGATGTAACCATTGCGGTGCCAAAGAAGGTAGCCTATGAAACAACCGAGGTGGTTGAATTAAAGAGCCGGCCAAAGAATCAGGATAACAGATATCTGGCCTATGCAGGAGGTCATTATCTGGGAAGCAGCAGAAGTTTTATTAAGGCGCTTCAGCTTGCCTATGATAAAATGGGGATAGTAACTGACCAGAATCAGCAGATTTTGTGGAACCGGGTGAACAGGCCTCCTGTTAAAACCATGAAAGACCCATTGAAGAAAGGCGCAGCTTTTAATCGGAATCTGTCAGGCTTTGCAGATGATGGATTAATGGATGGAGTCTTTATGATTGATGCCAGGGGCGCCACCTTAAATCAGATTCTTTATTTTATCGGCCAGGGGTGTCCGGTTGCTGCTTATACAGGTCAGGGAGGGTATGTTCTTATCTCAGGCTATGACCAGTATAATGTCACACTATATAATCCGGAAACGAAGGATAGTCAGAAAATGGGCCTGAATGATGCCTCTGCTTACTTCTCGGGCCTTGGAAATGATTTCATCTGCGGAGTAATAATGGAATAAGAAAATGCGTTCTCTTTACAAATCCGTAAGATATGTTATAATCATGAAAGGCGAATGTTAAAAATTAAGAGAATTGTAATAGATAAAAGGATAGTCAGAGGTGTGAAATGGAGCAGTATATTATGAAAGGCGGTAATCCCCTGGTCGGAGAAGTGACCATTGGAGGAGCCAAGAATGCCGCTTTGGGAATTCTTGCAGCAGCTATCATGACAGATGAGGATGTGCTGATTGATAATCTGCCTGATGTAAGAGATATTAACGTATTACTGGAAGCAATCGAGGAAATCGGAGCTACAGTAGAGCGGATTGACAGACATACGGTCCGCATTAATGGACAGACAATCCGTGAAGTATCGGTTGATGATGAATATATCCGCAGAATCAGAGCTTCGTACTATTTTATCGGAGCCATGCTTGGCAAATACAAAAGTGCACAGGTACCTCTTCCGGGAGGCTGTAACATCGGAAGCAGACCAATTGACCAGCATTTAAAGGGCTTTCGTGCTCTGGGTGCCGACATAAAGATTGAGCGGGGAGCAGTAATCGCTCACGCCATTGATCTGGTAGCCAGTCATATCTATCTTGATGTGGTAAGCGTAGGCGCAACCATCAACATTATGATGGCAGCAACTCTTGCAGAGGGACAGACCATTTTAGAGAACGTGGCGAAGGAACCTCACGTCGTTGACGTGGCTAACTTTTTAAACAGTATGGGCGCCAATATTAAGGGAGCCGGAACCGACACCATCCGAATCAAAGGCGTTTCCAGACTTCACGGGACAGAATATTCCATTATTCCTGATCAGATTGAGGCTGGTACATTTATGTGTGCAGCAGCAATTACACGGGGAGATGTCATGGTGAAGAATGTAATTCCAAAGCACCTGGAAGCCATTTCGGCTAAGCTTCTGGAGATGGGTTGCGAAGTGGTGGAATTCGACGACGCAGTCCGTGTAGTAGGTAAAACCAATCAGAAGCATACCGATATTAAAACACTTCCCTATCCGGGATTCCCAACTGATATGCAGCCTCAGATGGCAGTAACACTTGCTCTGGCAGGCGGTACCAGTGTGGTAACTGAGAGTATATTTGAGAACCGCTTCCGCTATGTGGATGAGCTCTCCCGCATGGGTGCCAATGTAAAGGTGGAAGGTAACGTGGCTGTCATTGACGGCGTAACCGGTTTAACCGGAGCCTTTGTGAACGCACCTGATTTAAGAGCAGGGGCAGCACTGGTGATTGCCGGTCTTGCAGCAGACGGATATACGGTAGTAGATGAAATTGGTTATATACAAAGAGGTTATGAATGCTTTGAAGATAAGCTTCAGGGTCTGGGAGCCATGATTGAAAAAGTGGACTCAGAAAAAGAAGCTCAGAAATTTAAATTAAAAGTAGGATAGGCGGGGGCTTCCCCCGCCGTTTTGCTTGACAGGAGGATGGGGCTATGGAAATGAAGAAGAAACCGGTGCTTGTTATTATGGCAGCGGGGATGGGCAGCCGGTACGGTGGATTAAAACAGATTGATCCGGTGGATGCTCATGGAAATAAGATTATTGATTTTTCTATTTACGATGCAGTAGAGGCAGGCTTTGAAAAGGTGGTTTTCATCATTAAGAAAGCTATTGAGAAAGAATTTAAAGAACATATCGGTGACCGCATGGCAGCTCACGTAAAGGTGGAATATGTCTATCAGGAGCTTTTTAAACTGCCTGACGGATTTGAGGTACCGGACGGACGTGTAAAACCCTGGGGAACGGGTCATGCCATCCTTTGCTGTGAAGAAGTGATTGATGGTCCTTTTGCCGTGATTAATGCTGATGATTATTATGGAAAAAGTGCTTTTAAATCTGTTTTCAACTTCTTATCCCAGGTTCAGGACGGGAATAAATACCAGTTTTCCATGGTTGGCTATAAGCTCTATAACACACTGACAGAGAACGGCCATGTTGCAAGAGGTGTATGCACGGTTTCGGAACATGGATTGCTTACCGATATCTGTGAGAGAACCAGAATAGAAAAACATGGAGAGAAGGCGGAATTTACGGAAGATGATGGTGCAACCTGGACCGGTCTTTCCGAAGATACTCTTGTTTCCATGAATTTATGGGGATTTACCAGAAGTATATTAACGGAGCTGAAAGAACGGTTCCCCGTCTTTTTAAACAAAGAGTTAAAAGAGAATCCTCTTAAATGCGAATACTTTCTTCCCTTTGTGGTAGATGAGCTGCTAAAAGAAGAAAAAGCAGAGGTAACTGTTTTAAAAAGTACAGACCGCTGGTATGGTGTCACTTATCAGGAAGATAAAAAGACGGTAGTGGACGCAATTGCAGGTTTTAAAGCTGCCAGTCTTTATCCCGAAAAGCTTTGGGACTGACCTGACAGAAAAAATACTGGACTATTGACATATGCCCGTTATTAGAGTAGAATGAAAAAGCAGATATATAACTGCTAAAAATTGAATAACAAATGAAAAGTCGTAATATCCCTTATTCAGAGTGATGGAGATACAAAGGATCTGTGAAGTCACGGCAACCCCAGTCGGTTTTGTGGTTTTTAACCATGAAAAACGTCCGGAAGGTGCCAACCTGAGCGAGAAATCGAGCAATAAGAGGATTTGATACAAATATGAATCAAGTCCGCGTTGCTGCGGACTTTTCTTTTTGTTATTCCCCCATGTAAAGCAGAGGAGGAAATGACAACATGGAAAAATTATTATTTACATCAGAATCCGTTACTGAAGGACATCCGGATAAAATGTGTGATCAGATTTCAGATGCAATTCTTGATGAGATGTTAAAACAGGACCCCATGAGCAGGGTAGCCTGTGAGACCTGTACTACCACCGGTCTTGTTATGGTTATGGGTGAGATCACAACCCAGGCATATGTGGACATTCAGAAAGTAGTGCGTGAAACCGTAAGAGAAATTGGTTATGACCGTGCAAAATATGGTTTTGACTGTGACACCTGCGGTGTGATTGTTGCTCTTGATGAACAGTCCCAGGATATCGCCATGGGTGTAGACCGCGCCCTGGAAGCAAAAGAAAACAAGATGTCAGACAAAGAAATCGATGCAATCGGAGCCGGAGACCAGGGTATGATGTTCGGTTACGCCAGCAACGAGACAGAAGAATATATGCCATACCCCATTGCACTGGCTCATAAGCTTGCACTTCAGCTGACAAAAGTTCGTAAGAATGGAACTTTAACTTATCTTCGTCCCGATGGTAAAACCCAGGTGACGGTAGAATACGATGAGAACGGCAAACCTTTTCGCCTTGATGCGGTGGTATTATCTACCCAGCATGATGAGGATGTCAGCCAGGAGCAGATTCACAAAGACATTAAAAAGTATGTATTTGATGAGATCATTCCTGCTGAACTAGTCGATGACCATACTAAATTTTTCATTAATCCTACCGGCCGTTTTGTAATTGGCGGACCTCATGGAGACAGCGGTCTTACCGGCCGTAAGATCATTGTGGACACCTACGGCGGTTATGCACGTCACGGCGGCGGAGCATTCTCCGGAAAAGATTGCACCAAGGTAGACCGTTCGGCCGCTTATGCAGCCCGTTATGTTGCAAAGAATATCGTGGCAGCAGGCCTTGCCGATAAGTGCGAGATTCAGCTGTCCTATGCCATCGGAGTTGCTCACCCAACCTCCATCATGGTTGATACCTTTGGAACCGGTAAAGTAAGCAATGAAAAGCTGGTTGAGATTATCCGGGAGAACTTTGACTTACGTCCGGCTGGAATCATTAAGATGCTGGATTTACGCCGACCGATTTATAAGCAGACTGCTGCTTATGGTCATTTTGGAAGAAACGATTTAGATCTGCCATGGGAGAAGCTAGATAAGGTTTCCCTTTTAGAAGCATATTTATAATTATGACATGAGAAAGATGCCGCGAGACAGCTGATCTACAGCTGGGAGCGGCATCTTTTTTTATGGATAAACAGACAGTTGACTATGGTTTTTAATATTTGGCGCTAAAACTAGCGCCAAATCCCAGTTACTTCGTGTTGAAATTTAAACCTCACATTGATTATAATAGGTCTATGAAAAGGAATTGATTGGCCAATCATACCTTCCACGGGTCACACAGTAAATACTATATCATAAAGTGAGGGTATGTAAAATGAAAGAGAAGGTACAAGTATTTGGCCGCTTTTTAAGCGGTATGGTAATGCCTAACATCGGTGCATTTATTGCATGGGGACTGATTACGGCATTGTTTATCCCAACGGGCTGGTATCCCAATGAAGCCATCGGAGCACTGGTTTCTCCCATGGCCAGCATGCTTCTGCCGCTTTTGATCGCGTATACAGGCGGTACGGCTGTTTATGGTCAGCGGGGTGGCGTGATCGGTGCAATTACAGCCATGGGCGTAATTGTTGGTTCCAGCGTTCCCATGTTTATGGGGGCAATGATCGTTGGTCCTGTCAGTGCCTGGGTGATTAAGAAGTTTGATCGTAAGATAGAGGGAAAGATCCCTGCTGGTTTTGAAATGCTGGTTAACAACTTTTCCCTGGGTATCATCGGTGCTATTTTAACTGTTATTGCCTTGAAAGGGGTTGCGCCTTTTGTAGAGGTTATGAACCGGGTGATGGAATCAGGAGTAGGCTTCTTTGTAGATCATAAACTGCTGCCTCTGGCAAGTGTTTTTATTGAGCCTGCGAAGGTTTTGTTCTTAAACAATGCCGTTAACCATGGAATTCTTTCTCCTATGGGAATTCAGCAGGTAGAAGAAATTGGAAAATCTATTTTCTTTCTTCTTGAGGCAAACCCGGGACCAGGACTTGGTATTTTACTTGCTTATTGTATTGCTGGAAAGGGATCTGCCAAGAGCTCAGCACCTGGCGCAATTATCATTCACTTTTTAGGTGGAATCCACGAGATTTATTTCCCTTATATCCTGATGAACCCTCTGTTACTTCTGGCGGTTATTTCAGGCGGAGCAAGTGGAATCTTTGTGTTTCAGCTCCTTGGTGTGGGATTAACCTCACCTGCATCTCCCGGAAGTATTCTGGCTGTTCTGGCAATGACACCAAGAGGCGGGTACTTTGGTACTCTGGCAGGTGTTACGGTAGCTGCCGCTGTTTCCTTCCTTGTGGCTCTTCCTCTACTTCGGTTTACAGGGAAAGGCGGAGATTTAGAAGAATCGAAGGATAAAGTTAAGAAGATGAAACAGGAATCCAAAGGAAATCAGACGGTAGAAATGAATATATCATCTGGCAGCAGTGTTAAAAAAATTGTATTTGCCTGTGATGCAGGTATGGGATCCAGCGCTATGGGCGCTACCGTATTGAAAAAAAAGCTGGCAGCAGCAGGATTTGGAGATATCTTAGTGGCTCACTCACCCGTATCCTCTATTCCCCAGGATGCCCAGATCGTAGTAACTCATAAGGAATTAAAGGAGCGTGCGGCACACAGCAATCCGAATGCACAGCTGGTTCTGATTACAAATTTTATGGCAGCTCCGGAATATGACGAGCTGGTGGAATCATTAAAAGAAAATCAATAAATTCATTGTAAAACTACCGCCTTTCATCTGATTGTAAACCATGTTATAATACTTACAAAAATATATAATGGTTTAAAAGGGGAGTTTCACAGATGAAATTAGCGGGGAAAGTACTGAAGTATTACAGCAGGGTGATTGCTGAATGCATACCTCTTTTTGTGACAGCAGGACTGCTGTCAGCCTTTTCGGCAGGCATATTCCAGAATGAGCACCTGTATGAAATGTCCAAAATTTTATCTTCTCTGGTGATTCCGGTGTTTATGGGATATAAAGCAGGCACTGTGTGCGGCGGGGATGTCGGCGGATTAGCCGGCACCCTTGCCGCTTCTGTTGTTGTTATGGCAGAGCCTGCCTCTTCCATGATTCTGTCAGTCATGGTAGGCAGTATGGCCGGGTTTCTATGCAGAAAGGGGTTAGACCGGATCAAAAATTGGATTCCTTCTGGCTTTGAGATGCTCTTTAGCAACTTATATTTAGCATCTTTAGGGTTGCTTGCCGGAGGCGCTGCCTATCTTTTTGTGATACCGGAGGCAGAATGGCTGTTGGGATTTTTGGGAAATGGTTTATCATTTATGATAGAAAGGGGAATTATCCCTTTTATCAGCTTTATAGTAGAGCCGTTAAAAATTGTTTTTTTCAATAACTGGATCAATCACGGCTTTTTTCTGCCGCTGGGGTTGGAACAGTTAAAAACCCAGGAGAGTTCCATTTTGTTCCTTTTGGAGACCAATCCCGGGCCGGGATTTGGTATTCTTCTTGCTTATGCCCTGGTTCACCCTAATATGAGAAAAACAATGGTTTCCAGCCTTATTATACAATCTCTGGGAGGCATTCATGAGGTTTATTTCCCCTATATCCTGTCAGATATCCGGTTATTGGCCGGTGCCATAGCCGGAAGCATTGCGGGGAATTACTGTTTCATGATGACAGGCAGCGGACTTCTGGGACCGGCTTCCCCTGGAAGCTTGATTACCATACTGATTATGGCGGATAAAAAGTATTGGCTGGGAATCGTTATGGGAATTTTTATTTCTGCGGCTGTGGCCTGTCTTGTATCCTGCCTGATTCTGCTGGGAAACAAGGGAAAGTCATCTGCTGATATAGAAAAGGAACTAAAGGATGAAGTGATGCCAATGAGAATGGAACATGCAAAAATATATTTTGTCTGCGATGTAGGAATGGGATCCAGCGCCATGGCCAGTGCACTTTTTAAGAAGAGACTGAGACTGGAAGGCTTAACCGGTATCGAGGTATTCCATGTGTCTGCTGACCGGATTCCTGCTGATGCAGATGCGGTTGTCTGCCAGAAGGATTTTGCCCGTACTTTGCCGCAAATTTTTATTCCGTGCTTTACGGTGGACAATTTAACAGATATGTCTGGTTATAAGGAACTCCTGAACTGGTTAATGGGAGGTGGATAAGATGGGAGGCAGTGATTTTACACCCAGAATGCAGCAAATCGTTCTGGCTTTGATTAAAGAACAGGGGCCTGTTCCTGTAAAGCAGCTTGCAGACCAGATCCGTATCAGCAAAAGAACAGTGCAACGGGAGCTGGAGTACATTCCCAGGGCGTTGAAGAAATACGGGCTGACTTTTTGCTCTAAAACCGGGACTGGTATCTGGCTGGAAGGAGACAGGACTCAGATCGAAGCCTTAAAGGACGAACTTGAAGCGGATGATGCCCTTGATGTATCAGATCGGATTGAACGCCAGAAGCGTCTGATCCTGGAAATTCTCAAGGATAAGACGTTAAAGAAACTGTATTATTACAGTGATATATTTGGGGTAAGCGAGGCGACTGTCAGCTCGGATTTAGAAGCGGTGAAAGAGTGGTTTCACAGATATCATCTGGAGATTAAGAGAAAACCGGGATACGGTGTGTTTATTGAGGGCAGTGAACGGGATTTTCGCAGGGCTCTCCGGGTTTTTATCGATGAAAACATTCATACAGAGATGATTCAGGGTATGTATGAAGACAGGAACCAGACCGTGTTAAATGTAATACAGAATAAGAGTGAGAGAAATATTTACAGAATCCTGGATGATGATATTGTAAAGCGGGTGACCGCCTGTATCTTAAGGATAAGAGATAAGCGAATACTGAATCTGACCCAGGATTCCTATCTTGGTCTGGTGATCCATGTGGCAATTGCGGTAAACCGGATCCGCCGTCAGGAGATTATAGAAGAGAATCCCATAATGGCAGATTTTCTGCAGAAAGATCAGGATTATGATCTTGCGAAAACCATAACCAAATCCCTGGAAGAAGAATTCCGGATTCAGATTCCGGAAATTGAGTGTGCCTATATCTGCCTGCACATCAAAGGCTCTAAGATTCAGCAGCTGAATATTGATGAGAAGTCAAAAAGTGAAATAGAGGAATCCAGGGAGCTGTGGGAGGTGGTCAATGAAATGATTGACTGCTATAACGACGGCATGGCATATTTGCTGAAACAGGATGAAGAATTTGTAATCCAGGGATTGATTGCCCATTTAAAACCCACTCTGGTTCGCCTTGCCAATGGCATGAAGATCCAGAATCCTTTGCTGGAGCAGATCAAACGGGATTATCCGGCCATATTTGATCGGTGCAGAACTGTTGCCAGGGTAATCGAAGCCCGTTACGGATATGAGGTGCCGGAGCCGGAGATCGGGTTTCTTGCCGTGCACTTTGGCGCGGCTGAAGTTCGTATGGAAAGCAGAAAGGAAAGCCGGAGAAAGGTGAATATAGGGATCGTCTGCGCCAGCGGAATCGGGATTTCCCGGCTTATGTCTTCCAGAATTGCCAGAGATTTTTCAGACAGGGTGGAGCTGTCTGTTTATGGTATGACGGACTTGTCGCCCTATGTGTTAAACAAGACAGATTTCTTTGTATCTACGGTACCGCTAAAAGAAGAGGCAGACATCCTGTATGTGAGTCCTCTGCTTTCCGTGGAAGAAATGGAACGGATTGCCGGGAAGGTGCGCCAATGTGAATATATGCCCAAAAAGCAGGATAACAAGGAATTTACCATTCAGCTGGACCAGGTGAATTTTATGGCGGTTCAGATCAAAAATGTGATCAGGCTCATGGAGTATCAGCGGGTAGACAATGGGATCACCTTTGAGGAGCTTTTGATTGCTGTCAGTGAAAAGCTGGCTTCCTATCCGGAACGTCAGATCATGATACAGGAGGATTTAATGAGGAGAGAACGGCTTTGCAGCCAGATCTTCCCTGATTTAAACTTCGCCCTGCTTCATGCCAGGACGGAAGGGGTAGGTAAGCCGGTATTTTCGGTTTGCCAGACAAAAGATGGAACACCATTTTCTGATCCATATTTTAAAGGAGTATGTGTTGTGCTGGTCATGCTGGTTCCAAAAGATGACCACACAGCAGAAAACAGTGAAATCCTGGGTGTCTTAAGCGAGCGGCTGATTGAGGAAGAGGAGTTTTTAGAAGCTGTCAGGCATGGAGGAAAAGAGGAAATAAGAGCATTTGTTTCCCAGTATTTAAATCAATATTTCAGACACTATCTGGATAAAATCTGAGGAATCAAAACAGGAAAGCCGGGTCCGTAAAGGACCTGGTTTTTTTGTGTTTTTTAAATTTGGCATTATCTGATGGCGCCAAATGCCATTTTGTTTTCGTTGAAAAACATAAGATATAAACTCTATAATTTAATAGAACACCAGCAAAGGAGGGGAACAGCGTGTTTGGATACGGGAAAAAAAATGAAGAAAAAAATACAGAACTTTTAGAACTTGGGAATATCCGCCTGAATTGCAGATCCGGAGAAAAAGATACAGTCATAAGGGAAGTGGGGAGAATGCTTTGCGAAAGTGGCTGCGTGGATGAATCCTATATAGAGGCAATGCTTCGGCGGGAGCTGACCTTTCCAACGAATATCGGAAATGGAATTGCACTTCCTCACGGTGTGGAGGAAGCTAAAAAAAATATCAGACGTTCCGGTATTGCAGTCATGGTATTTCCTGATGGAACGGACTGGGGAGGAGAGACGGTGAAACTGGTTATAGGGATTGCAGGAGCAGGAGAGGAGCATTTGGAAATACTCTCTGTCATTGCACAGTGTCTTGCTGATCCGGACGATGTGGACCGGATCACCAGGTGCAGTGCAAAGGAGATCTATACCATGTTTACCGGAAAGGGGTGTTCGTAATGATTGTTACAGTGACCATGAATCCAGCTATTGATAAAACAGTGGATATTGGAAAATTTGAACGGGGAGATTTAAACAGAATAAAGCGGGTGGAAATTGATGCCGGGGGAAAAGGCATTAACGTTTCCAAAACAATCAGAGAATTAGGAGGGGAAAGTATTGCCACCGGTTTTGTGGGAGGAACCAGCGGCACCATCATCAGACAGGTTCTGACTGACTTAGGGCTCAGCACCGATTTCGTGGACGTAAAAGGGGAGACGAGAACGAATTTAAAGGTGGTGGAGGAAACCGGTGAGGTGACAGAGCTTAATGAGCCTGGACCGGAAGTATCAAAGGAACAGCTAAACGATCTTCTTAACAGGCTGGAGGGTTATGCAAATCCGGATACCCTGTTTGTACTGGCAGGAAGCATACCGGCGGGAATACCCACCGATATATACAGAAAAATTACGGAACAGGTTCACCAAAAAGGTGCAAAGGTTTTGCTTGATGCAGACGGCGTGCTGTTTTCAGAATCCCTAAAAGGAAAACCAGATATGTTAAAACCCAACCGCTCAGAACTTGAACGGTATTATCAGATGGATTACAGGGCTTCCGAGCAGGAACTTGTCTTAATGGGAGAAAAACTTCTTGATCAGGGAGCCTCCATGGCAGCAATCTCTCTCGGTCAAATGGGCGCCATTTTCTTAACAAAGGGTAAACGGTACCGTTGTCCAGGGCTTAAGGTAAAAGCCCATTCCACTGTAGGCGCCGGAGATGCTCTGGTTGCAGCCATGGCATACAGCTGGAATGAAAAGCTTCCCCTTGAAACCTGTATTCGTTTATGCATGGGGGCTTCAGCAGGCGCGGTCACCAGCATAGGAACCAAGCCGCCTAAGCGCAGCCTGGTGGATGAACTGGTGGAGCGGGTAGAACTGTTGGAGATTTAATACTAAAATTCATGAATAGGCTGGAGGCTGGAAATATGAAAACAAAAGCGGTAAGAATGTACGGTGCAGATGACTTAAGACTGGAGGAGTTTGAACTTCCTCCCATAAAGGAAGATGAGATTCTTGTTAAAATCGTAAGTGACAGTATCTGTATGTCCACCTACAAGCTGGTAAAGCAGGGGAAAAAGCATAAAAGATCACCTCAGAACATGGATACCAATCCAGTCATTGTGGGTCATGAGTGTGCGGGGCTGATTGTGGAAGTGGGAAACAAGTGGAAGGATCAGTTTCGGCCGGGACAGAAGTTTTCTCTGCAGCCAGCGTTAAATTACAAGGGAAAGCTGGATTCACCGGGATATTCCTATGAATTCTGCGGAGGGGCCTGTACTTACTGTATTATGCCTAACGAGGTTATGGAGCTGGGATGTCTTCTTGATTATACCGGAGAGAGCTTTTTTGAAGCATCACTGGGAGAACCGATGAGCTGCATCATTGGCGGATTTCATGCCAACTATCATACCAACAAAAGGAATTACGATCATGCCATGGGAACCAAGGCAGATGGTAACATCCTGATTATGGGAGGCTGCGGCCCCATGGGACTGGGAGCAGTCAGTTATGGTCTGCAGTTTGAAAATAAGCCAAAGAAAATTGTGGTAACGGATATCAGTGATGAGCGGATTGCCCGGGCAAAGGAAGTTATTTCAGAAGAGTCTGCTTTGGAGAGAGGAATTGAGCTTCGCTATGTGAATACAGCTGTCATGGCTGATCCTGTTTCAGAACTTATGGCACTTACAGAGGGACATGGCTATGATGATGTATTTGTGTATGTACCGGTAAAGGAAGTAGCACAGATGGGGGATAAACTCCTTGCATTTGACGGCTGCATGAACTTTTTTGCAGGACCCTCTGACAGCCAGTTTAAGGCGGAAATCAATCTTTACAACTGCCATTATACAAGCACACATATCATGGGAACCACTGGCGGTAATACAGATGATCTGGTAGAGGCCAATCGGCTGTCGGCCGATGGAGCCATTGAAGCGGCTGTTATGGTAACACATGTAGGTGGAATTGACAGCATTGCAGAGGCGACAAAGAATCTGCCTTCCATTCCCGGTGGGAAAAAACTCACCTATACCCAATTCGATCTGCCTTTAACAGCCATTGATGATTTTGAAGAACTGGGAAAGACTGATCCGCTTTTTAAAAAACTCAGTGAATCCTGCAGTGCCCATAAGGGATTATGGAACCGGGATGCAGAAAAGATTCTTTTTGATCATTTTGGTTTTAATCCAAATGAATTATAAATAGATAGAAAGAAGGAACCGTTGCTCTATAAGTGATATATTTAAACTTATGGAGCAACGGTTCCTTCTTTTATTTATGTATAAAAACCATAATATCATTTATTTTACATAATGCCTTAAATTTTAGAATTGTTTTATAAATTTTGAGAGCTATGTGTGTTATAATACCTTTACGTAATATTAAATTTTTGTTATAAATCAAAGATAACGTGGGAGAGACGAAAAGGTGAAACTAAAATTAAGAACACGCCTGGTCGTAGCGTTTATAATCATAACGGTCGTTCCTCTGACCATGATTTTTGCAGTGGTGGCAGGTCTTGGAAGTTATCAGATGAAAGCATTCCGCAAAGCCTATAACTTAACGGAGCATGTAGATCTGTTATCCGGCAATTCGCTGCAGATATTTAACCGTTTAACCAGAGAAACCCAAAAAGAGATCAGCAGGATATTACAAAGTGACCCTGATCAGTTTAATGATCAGGATTTTTTGCAGAAGCTCAATGATAATCTGGCATCCAAATATGCCTATATGATTGTGCGAAAAGGGAATAATCTGATTTATGATGGCAACAGCCATATCACTCAGGGAATTTTCGACCAGCTGCCCAAGTATGAGGAGATAGACAGCACTCTTGATGGTGCAATTTATCTCGATGGGGAGACACAGCATCTGGTGAAGCAGATGGACTTCCTGTATTCAGACCAGGAGACGGGAAGTGTATTCATCGTATCCAACGTAGACGGTCTTCTGCCTGAAATCAAGGTTATGATGGCGGAGATGCTGTTTGCAGCCATTATGATCATATTATTTACGGATGCGATTTTAATGATGTGGGTATACCGGTCAGTCGTAAGTCCTCTGGGACGGCTGCAGGTTGCCACGAAAAAGATTAAGGATGGGAATCTGGATTTTAATCTGGAGGTAGAGAATGATGACGAGATCGGTCAGCTCTGCCAGGATTTTGAAGAGATGAGAATCCGGTTAAAGGAATCAGCAGAGGAAAAAGTTCAGTACGACAAGGAGAACAAGGAACTGATCAGTAACATTTCCCATGATTTAAAGACGCCCATTACCGCTATTAAAGGATATGTGGAGGGAATTATGGATGGGGTTGCCTCATCCCCTGAGAAGTTAGACCGTTATATCCGGACAATCTACAACAAAGCCAACGATATGGATAAGCTGATTGATGAGCTGACCTTTTATTCCAAGATCGATACCAATAAGATTCCTTATACGTTTTCCAAAATCAATGTGTCCAATTATTTTGGTGACTGCATCGATGAGGTGGGTCTGGAGATGGAGGCAAGAAGCATTGAGCTTGGTTATTTTAATTATGTAGATGAAGATGTGATTATTATAGCGGATGCAGAGCAGATGCGAAGAGTCATTAACAACATCGTCAGCAACTCAGTAAAGTATATGGATAAGAAAAGCGGAATCATTAATATCAGGATCAAGGATGTAGGTGATTTTATCCAGGTGGAGATTGAGGACAACGGAAAAGGAATTCCGGCGAAGGACTTACCAAGTATCTTTGACCGTTTCTACCGGACTGATTCCTCGCGAAACTCTTCCCAGGGCGGAAGCGGAATCGGTTTATCCATTGTCAAGAAGATTATTGAAGATCACGGAGGCAGAATCTGGGCCACCAGCAAAGAAGGAATTGGAACTGAGATACACTTTGTTTTAAGAAAATACCAGGAGGTCATGCAGGAATGAGCAGAATATTGATTGTGGAAGATGAAGAGAGCATCGCAGAGCTGGAGAAGGATTATCTTGAGTTAAGCGGTTTTGAAGTTGAGATTGAAAATGACGGAGAAGAAGGGCTTAAGCTGGCGCTCCATGAGGATTTTGATTTACTCATACTGGATCTCATGCTTCCTGGAGTAGATGGATTTGAGATATGCAGGAAGGTTCGTGAAGTGAAAAACACTCCCATTATTATGGTTTCTGCTAAAAAAGAGGACATTGATAAGATCAGGGGACTTGGACTGGGTGCCGATGATTACATTACAAAACCCTTTTCTCCCAGTGAGATGGTTGCCCGCGTAAAGGCTCATCTTGCACGTTATGAGCGGCTGATTGGCAGCGGTATGCCGGATAATGAGATGATCGAGATCCGCGGACTTAAGATCGATAAGACGGCTAGGCGCGTATGGGTGAATGGGGAAGAGAAGAACTTTACTACCAAGGAATTCGATCTGCTTACGTTCCTGGCTCAGAACCCAAACCATGTTTATACGAAAGAAGAGCTGTTTAATAAGATCTGGGATATGGAATCCATCGGAGATATCGCCACAGTTACGGTGCATATTAAAAAGATCAGGGAAAAAATTGAATTCAACACGGCGAAACCTCAGTATATAGAGACAATATGGGGCGTAGGTTACCGCTTTAAGGTGTGATGATGAAGGAAAAACTATACGAGATTCCCCTAAATGATGCGATGGATGCTGATGATGAATGTCCGTTTTGCTATTTGGAGCGCAAAGGGGAAGAAGAACTGATGGACTTCGTATTAGGCTCCTGTGCTTCCTATATGGAGAGTGATACCAGAGAGAAAACCGACTGTGCAGGCTTTTGCCGGACCCACCAGAAGCGGATGTTTGATTACGGCAATGCCCTGGGCAATGGCTGGATATTAAAAACCTATTACAAGAAGATGATATCAGAAATGCAGGAAGAATTTAAGAACTTTTCCCCCGGTAAAAAGTCTCTTAAGGACCGGATCACCGGCAGAAAGACAGAGGGAAATTCCATATGCAGCTGGATTGAGGGTAAAGAGAAGACCTGCTATATCTGCGACAGGTCTTCGGCGGTTTACGACCGCTACATCGCTACGTTTTATCATCTGTATAAAAAGGATGCTTCCTTTTCTGAAAAGCTGAAGAAAAGCAAAGGTTTTTGTCTTCATCACTTTGGAGACCTGTTAAGAGAGTCAGACCGTTATTTAAATGACGAAGAACGGACCCGGCTGTATTCTGTGATTTTTCCACTGATGCTTAACAACATGGAACGGGTTTCCGGTGACATAGACTGGTTTATTGAAAAGTATGATTATTTAAACAGGGATGCGGACTGGAAGCAGTCAAAGGATGCCGTTCAGCGCGGTATGCAGAAGATCAGAGGAGGATACCCTGCTGATCCTCCCTATAAGCAGAAATAATCTGTTTTGGCGGCTATGGATTAAGCCGTTTAAACTGACCCGGTGTACAGCCGGTTGTCTGCCGGAACGTGCGGATGAAGTTGGAGTAATCCACAAAACCAGACAGATGGCAGGCTTCTGAAACCGTATGACCTTTTAAGAGCAGTTCCTTTGCAAGAGCTACCCGCTTCACCACAATATACTGGAAGATACTGCTTTCTGTTTCTGATTTAAATAAGTGGCTTAAATAATATTTATCAAGAGACAGGGCAAGGGAGATGGAGTCCAGTGTAAGGGGTTCCGTTAGATGGTCATCAATATAATTCATGATTGCCTGTGCCCTGTGAGGCCTTGGTGCTGTTTTTACAGAGCCGGTATTCTGCCAGGCCTGATTAATAAGTATGAGAATCTGAATAATGGTTGTTAACGCTGTTAAATCGCTGCCGTATGGGCGGCGATTTTTTATTGCCTTCTCCAGATTTTTTGCCATGGAAATGAGAAGTTCATAATCGGTCTGGGGCAGTAATACCAGATTGTTTTTTCCAGGATCTCTGTGAAAGCAGTCTAAGAGATTGGTTGATGGGGTACAATAAGGCCGGATGTAGGATGGATTAACATGAATCACCAGTCTGGTAAAGGGTTCATTGGAGGTATTGATTGCTTTATGAATCTCCCGGTTGGAAAAGAGAATCAGGCTGCCAGGATTCATGTCATAGCATGCATTTTCCACAAAATACTGGATATGGCCATCTACCAGAAGATAAATTTCATGGCTGTTATGCATGTGAAAATCCACATTACCAGCCATGTTGCTGGTGGTGAAATCACAACTGATGGGATCGGAAAATTCGCTGTAATGATAGGGGCTTTCCTTTTTCATGGGGACCTCCTTAAATAGACAATCTACGCATGTTTATAGTCAATCTGCGCAAACAAATTGCGTTAAAATAATTATATAATAGAAATACAGAAGAAACAAGGAAAAGAAAAGAGGAATGATTATGGTTCGGGTTGGAGTGATTGGCTGCGGAAATATCGGAAAAGTCCATTCCATGATCTTAAAGGAATTAAAAGAAGTCAGGCTCTGTGCCATGGCTGATATTCGTATAGACAGGGCGGAGGAATTCTGCCACCAATATACGGAAGGAAAAGGACATGCATACGAATCGTTAGAAGAGATGCTTGAGAAAGAAGAGCTGGATGGAATTCATATCTGTACGCCTCATTTTTGTCATGTTCCCATGGCGGAAATGGCCTTAAAGAAGGGCCTTCACGTATTTATGGAGAAGCCGCCGGCTATTAGCAGACAGCAATTTGAACAGTTAGAGAAGGCATCGTCAGAAAGCGGCGCAAGGCTTGGATTCTGTTTTCAGAACCGGTATAACGAGACCACAAAAAAAGCCACAGAGCTGATTGAGGAAGGTAAAATCGGAGCCCTGCGGGGAGGAAGAGCGTTTGTTACCTGGAACAGGAATGCACCTTATTACACCGAAAGCGGATGGAGAGGAAAGCTGGAGACAGAAGGCGGCGGAGCTCTTATGAATCAGTCCATACATGCTCTTGATCTGCTGCTTCGCTGGCTTGGCAAGCCGATCAAAACAGAAGCTTCCATGGGCAACCATCACTTAAAGGGTATTGTAGAGGTGGAGGATACCCTGGAAGCCTATATGGAGTTTACCCAGGGGAAAGATCCTGTAAGAGCCAGCTTCTACGCTACGACTGCATACGTCAGTGACGCGCCTGTTCTCATTGAGATTGCAGGGGAAAGAGGATTTATCCGGGTAGAAGGAGATACAGTCACTTATCAGGAGGCAGGAGAGATGGAACCTGTTATCTGGCGTTCGAAAAAAAGCCTTGTACCGGGAAAATCTTACTGGGGCAGTGGTCATGAAGCCTGCATTCACGATTTTTATGACTGCGTCAGCACAGGAAAAGCTTATGGAAATGATCTTAAGTCGGTTCGGCTTACATTTAATACAATGATGGATATCTATGAATCTGCAGGAAGTGAGGAGAAATAAATCATGGAAAAAGTGAGACTGGGAATTATCGGAATTGGTAATATGGGTACCAACCATTTGAAAAGTATTCAGGAAGGGAAGGTTCCGGAGATTGAAGTGACAGCAGTGGCTGACAGGGAGGACGGACGGCTTGCCTGGGCGAGAGAATATATGCCAGCTGAGACCTTGTTTTTTAAAGAAGGAAAGGATTTAATCGATGCAGGAGTGTGTGATGCTGTATTAATTGCGGTACCTCATTATCAGCATCCGGAGCTTACAATCTATGCTATGAAGCACGGCCATCATGTTCTGTGTGAGAAGCCTGCAGGCGTTTACACAGCTCAGGTTAGAGAGATGAATGAAGCAGCGCAAAAATCTGACCGTATATTTGCCATGATGTTCAATCAGAGAACCAACTGCATTTACAGAAAGCTGCATGAGCTGGTAACTGGCGGAGAGTTAGGAGCAATCAAACGGGTAAACTGGATTGTAACTGACTGGTACAGAACACAGTCCTATTATGATTCTGGCAGCTGGAGAGCAACCTGGGACGGAGAAGGCGGAGGCGTACTCTTAAATCAGTGTCCTCACAATATGGACCTCCTTCAATGGATCTGCGGAATGCCGGATAAAGTACGTGCCTTCTGCCACAACGGAAAATGGCATGATATTGAGGTGGAAGATGATGTGACAGCCTATCTGGAATATCCAAACGGGGCAACAGGGGTCTTTGTAACCACAACAGCAGATGCACCCGGTACAAACCGATTCGAGATTACCATGGAGATGGGCAAAGTGGTTTGTGAAAATGACCGCCTTATGCTTTATAAACTGGCAGAAAATGAGCGCACCTTCTGCAAAACCGCAAAAGGAGGATTTGATACACCGGAATGTACTATCACGGAGGTGGAAACAGACGGTGTCAATGAGCAGCATGTGGGAGTATTAAAGGCATTTGCAGGAAAAATTTTAAGAGGAACACCTCTGGTGGCAGAAGGAGTGGAAGGAATCAATGGACTGACATTATCAAACGCCATGCATTTATCCAGCTGGCTGAACAGGGAAGTAGAGATTCCGTTTGATGAAAATCTGTTTTTAGAGGAATTAAATAAACGCCGTGCTGCTTCCAGAAAAAAAGAGGGAACTGGCGTGGTATTTGATACTGAAGGAAGTTATTGATAAAAGGAGAGAGCATGATGTGGGACAATATAAAACTATCCGGATTTGCAGATGAGATTGATATGGATTTAGACATTCAGATGAATGTGTTGAAAAAACTGGGAATGTCTTATGTAGAGATGCGGGGAGTAAATGGTAAGGGCCTGGTGGAGCATACAACAGAAGAGGCAAAAGAGATTAAAAGATGCCTTGACAGCAATGGAATTAAATTATCATCCGTTGGTTCTCCCATTGGTAAAATTAAAATTGCAGATGAATTTGCTCCTCATATGGAGTTATTTAAACATACCGTGGAACTGGCACATGTAATGGAAACTCCCAATATCCGTATGTTCAGCTTTTTTATGCCGGAAAACTCCAGCTATGAGCCTTATAAAAATAAGGTGATGGATCAGCTTGGTCAGTTTGTGGATTATGCCAAAGCAAATGAAGTAATCCTTCTTCATGAAAACGAGAAGGATATCTATGGGGATATGGCGGACCGATGCCTGGAAATTATGAAAGAATTTTATGGAGATCATTTTAAGGCAGTATTTGATTTTGCCAACTTCGTTCAATGCAAACAGGATACGATGGAAGCTTATGAGATGTTAAAACCCTATATTTCCTACATTCATATAAAGGATGCGCTCTGGGCAGATGCAAGCGTGGTTCCCGCAGGAATGGGAGACGGAAATGTGGAAAAAATACTTGGAAACTTGAAAGAGAGTGGATATCAGGGCTTTTTATCCCTGGAACCACATCTCAGTGATTTTGCCGGCTTCTCGGCACTGGAACAGCATGGGGAGCAAAAGAGGAAGATGAGCGGGGAAGAGGCGTTTACCATGGCTCATGATGCTCTGATTAAAATACTGAATCGCATTTCTTAATTACCGAAACCGCCATGGGCTGGATATTTTAAACCAGACCAGGGCGGTTTTCTTATTCTCCTCCATTAATCCGTTTCACGTAAGCACTGGGCGACATACCGGTATTTTTCTTGAAAATCTGACTGAAATACTGAGGGTTGTTTCCACAGCCTACCTTTTCTGCAATCCATTGAATCTGCTCTGCGTGTCCTTCTACCAGAAGCTGTTTTGCTTTCTGGATTCGCTGGGTAGTCAGGTAATTGGAAAATTTCTGCCGGGTTTCTTTCAAAAAACGGGCACTCACATAATCCACATTCATAAATAAGTAGTTGTCAGCAATCCATTTCAGTGTCAGACTTGGGTTGTCTAAATTGTTTTCCACATACTGTATGACTTTTTCAATGAAAGGACTGTAGGATTTGGTGGTTTCCAAAGAGTCCTCCAGTATCCTGTTTATTTTCTCCAACAGCATATTACGAATAATTTCCGGATCCATCTGCTGGTTTAGGGTCATTAAATATTCGGTGGCTACAATTGAGGTGCCATAGCGGTTTCCGGCTGTTAATTTAATGATAATGCGGGAACCTGCCTGCTTCAAAAAATCAGGATTGCTGATATCATGAAGCGTGTCCTTCAGTTCTTTTAGCCCCATCTGCTGTTCTTCTATATCTGCTTCCATCAAAAGAGTGGTCAGTTGTTCCAGCTTCTCGATCAGATTTTTATAATTGCAGATTGGTACTGGTCTTAAGCCATTCATAAAATATATCATACCATACCGTCTGATCTTTGTAGTTAAGGCCTCGATCAGCTGAATCAGATTTGGATAGGTGCTTCTGTGATAATCCAGTGTAACAGACTGATCCTTTAATGCCAGCTGTCTCATAAAATCATCCAGAAGTTCATAGGATACCTGGTGGCTTTCAAAAAACAATATCAGGGTATTTTTAACGTAGATGCTGTATACTGCAATGCCTGGTGCACTTTGGGTCATGTAGTCATAAATCAGCTGGAGGGCTGTTTCCAGGAGGGGTTCCTCCAGATAATGAAGGTAGCACAGCTCGTAACCGGTGTAGCAGAAATCCATAAAGCCGGAATAGACTTCCCAGGCGGGACCGGAACCATCCTCCATAAAAATTCCTTCGTTAATAATATTTGCCAGCACACTATAATGAAGGTGGCAGGTCAGTGCTTTCTGCCTGTCCTGCAGATCTTTAAAGGCACGTCTGTGATAATATTCCTTAATCACATCTTTCATACTTTCGATAATCTGCTCTTCATTGCTGGGCTTTAGCAGGTAATGGTGTACCCGGTATTTCATGGCCTGCTTGGCATATTCAAATTCTCCAAACCCGGAAAGAATAATAAACTGGATATCCATGTCTGTCTGTGAGATCCGCTCAACCAGTTCAAGACCGGAAATTCCCGGCATACGGATGTCGGTCAGAACAATATCAGGGGATTCATCAAGTATCATGTTATAGGCCTCGATGCCATCGCTGCAGCTTCCGATCAGCTCAATTCCCAGACTGTTCCAGTCAATTAAACTGGAAATGGACTCCCTTATCATACGTTCGTCATCTGCAATCATTAATTTCAGCAATTTCCATTCTCCTTTCGGGCAAGAGGAAAGGCAAGCCTTGCCACTGCCTGTTCATTTTCATTATAAAGGGTGAGACCATAATCTTCCCCATAGGTCAGCTGCATCCGCTGCAGAATGTTAAGCAGCCCGATTCCAAAGCCATGGGGACTGATTTGATTGGTCTTCAGCTTTTCTAACAGCTGGTCCTCAAAAGCAGATCCGTTATTTTTTATGTAGACATAAAGAACATCCAAAGACCGTTCTGCCAATATGTGAATAAAACAGCCCTCTGTATTCTCTTCCAGGCCGTATCGTATGGAGTTTTCCACCAATGGCTGCAGGGTGAGTTTTAACACGTAGCAGGAGTAAAGATCCTCGGGTACTGTGATTTTATATTCCAGCCGGTCTTCATAACGGAATTTCTGAATGGTCATATAGCACTGTACCAGCTCCAGTTCCCTCCTTAAAGGAACTTCTTTGTTTTTCTGATCCAGGGTAATTCTTAAAAGTGTGCCCAGATTCTCAGCCATGGAAGAGATATCCTTTGCGCCCACTGATTTGGCTCTCCAGTTAATGGATTCCAGTGTGTTGTAAAGGAAGTGGGGGTTCATCTGGGTTTCCAGGGCTTTTAGCTGTGCTTCTTTTCTTAGAATCTCGTTTAAGTAGCCGTTCTGAATCAGTATATTTACTTCATTTACCATCTGGTCAAACTGGGTATGAAGTATGCCCAGTTCATCGGTCCGCCCTGTATAATCATAGGGAATGTTAAGGGACTCTTTCTGCCCGTCAGCAAAGTTCTTCATTTTTAACAGCAGGTTATTAAAATGCCGGATTATGGAGTCAATCAGTGCGGAAGAAAGAATGCTGGATATAATCACTGCAATGAAAGTAATAAAAAAAGAGAACCGAAAACTTGTGGTAAGAGAAGCCAGGATATTGTCATAAGGAATGATGCAGACATAATCCCAGTTATAATTGGATAGAGCCTGTCTTACATAGAAGTAGTTCTTTCCCATGGACTGAAACATACCGAAACGGGATAGAAAGATTTTTGAGATCACCGTGGGATCTTTGTCAGTGACGGCAGAAGACTGATAGATTAAATTATCCCCATCATACAGGATATAATCGGCTGATTCATAGAGATGACTGTTATCCGTGGAGGAATCAATCAGCTGCTTCATATCAATGTTTATGATCAGACTGCCGATGGAATCCAGCTTTAAAAACTGGGTGCGGCGGATATTCTTAACCATAAAAAGTCCGTACTGGTCGCTGTAATCCGTTACCAGAATGGTCTTTCCCTTTGCCTCTTCAGCCCGTGAAATTAAGTCCTTGCGTATGGAGTCGGGAAGTCTTTCTTTATTGATAATGTGGGTGTGAATGGAAAAATTACTCTGGTACAGGCTCATGTAGCGGATGTTATTTTTCCTAAAGTTAAAATAGTATTCATTTAACATACCATAGATTGCCTTATAGGCCACGGTGCGTTCCTGGATCTGCTCTGTATCCTTTAGAATTCCCAGATTTTTCTGCATGGTACTGTCTGCAAGCACCATATCCGCCATGGTGCTGATCACGTCCAGATGGTTATTCAGTTCCTTGGCGGAAAAAGACAAAGAGGAAGCAACTGTCTGATAAAGAACCTTCTGGTGAGCCACAGAGATCATACGGATATTAAATACAGAAACGGAAGTAAGGAGCAGGATACATAGAAATACAATGGACTGAATCTTCTTTTTTAACGTAAGATTCCGGATAAATGCTTTCATACGCCCTCCTTAACGGGACAGCCCTGGTCTGATAAACAGATTATATATAAAACGTGACAATAATACAACATAAAACGGTTAAAAATATACAAAATAAACAAAGAAACTCGGTTTTTTCCACTTTGAACTCGGTTTTCCACATTTACTGCTTATTCTTAGAAACGTATAATAAAACTACCTAAGATGAGTAATAAATTTTAAGGAGGAAGGTATTATGAAGAAAAAAATTGCATTACTGATGTCATGCTGTATGGCGGCAGCTTCTCTCGCAGGGTGCGGAGGTAGTTCTGCAAGTGCTACCACAGCTGCAGCTCAGGCACCTGCAACCACACAGGCGGCCACGACGGCTCCTTCTAAGGAAGCCTCCGGTGGAAGCGGAGATGTGAAACTTACTATGAGCTGGTGGGGGAACCAGGTCAGAAATGAGAGAACGCAGGCAGCTTTAGACCTATATTCCGAACAGAATAAAGGAGTAACCATTGAAGGACAGTTTTCCGAGTGGTCTGATTACTGGAATAAGCTTGCTACATCGGCAGCAGGCCAGTCACTTCCTGATCTCGTTCAGATGGATTACATGTACATAGACCAGTATGTAAAGAACAATCTATTAGTTGATTTAAAGCCTTATATTGAAAAGGGTGCCCTGGATGTATCCAATATTTCGGAAAATACCATGGCTTCCGGTACTGTAGACGGAGGAGTTTATGCAATCTGTGCAGGTATTAACTCTCCTGCCATGATGTATAACAAGACGTTACTTGATAAGAACGGTATCACAATCAAGGACTATATGACCATTGACGATTTTGAGGCAGTCTGCCGGCAGGTATATGAAAAAACCGGATATAAGACATCAATCGTTTACGGCACAGCCCAGACTTATCTGGACTATTTTATGAGAGCATACGATGTGGTTTTATTCGGTGATAAGAAGATGGGCGGAACAGCAGAGAGCTACATTCCGTTCTTCCAGATGTACGAGACCGGATTAAAAGAGGGATGGCTCATTGATCCGGGTGTATTCGCAGAAATCTCCATTGGTTCTGTTGAACAGGATCCACTTGTAAACGGTTCCAGCCCGGAAACCATGTCCTGGTGCGCATTTGCAAACTCCAACCAGCTGACAGCAGTTCAGAACGCTGCTCCGGAAGGCGTTACCATTGGCATGACTACCTGGCCGTCTCCTGATCCCAAGAAGTCCGGCTACTTAAAATCCAGCCAGTTCTTCTCCATCGGAGCTCATACCAAGAATCCGGATGAAGCAGTGAAAGTGTTAAATTATCTGGTTAATTCAAGCGATGCAAATAATATTCTTTTAGGCGAAAGAGGCGTTCCAGCATCCAGCAAAATTGCGCAGGAGCTTTCACCCAAGATGGATGCCATCAACCAGGAGATCATCCGCTATATCAACGAAGTTGTAACACCTAACAGCTCACCGATCAATCCTCCCCAGCCAGATGGAGCAAGTGAGGTATTTAATCTGTTAAATCAGGTTCAGGAACAGCTTTGCTATGGTACATTTGATTCAAAAGCGGCTGCTGAGGAATTCTATAACAGTGCCAATAAGATCATGAGCCAGAAATAACTACCGGTAATATTCGGGGCAGAGAACGCTCTGCCCCGTTTTCAATCAGAGCAGTGATATGTGAACGGAGGGGACGTATATGAAAGAAAAAAAGAGGGAAAGCTTCAGACATTTTATGAACAGGGAAAGTACGGCAGGATTCGTATTCAGCCTTCCGTTTAGCATAGGATTTCTCATGTTCATGGTAGTTCCCATGGGGCTGTCCCTTTATTATTCCTTTTGTGACTACAACATTCTGGCACCGCCAGTCTTTGTAGGAATGAAAAATTACATAAAGATGTTTACGGATGATCCGGTGTTTTTAAAAACCATCGGTGTCACCTTTTATTTTGCATTTGTATCGGTTCCAATGCGTCTGGTATTTGCCCTGATTGTAGCACTTATCCTGTTTAGGACTACAAAAGCTACGGCATTCTACCGCGCGGCCTACTATCTTCCGTCTATTATCGGTGGTTCGGTGGCGGTGGCGATTCTCTGGAAGCGTATATTTGCAACCGACGGAGTGGTAAATCAGCTGCTTCGGATCATTGGAATCAAAACCAGTTTTCCGTGGCTTGGAAATGTAAATACAGCCATCTGGACCCTGATTATACTGGCTGTCTGGCAGTTTGGTTCATCCATGCTGATCTTCCTATCGTCGCTGAAACAGATTCCGGTTACGCTTTATGAAGCCGCGAGAGTGGACGGGGCAAACCGTTTTTCCCAGTTTTTTAAGATCACGCTGCCTCTTTTGACTCCTACTATATTTTTTAATCTGGTTATGCAGACCATCAATGGATTTTTGGCATTTACTCAGTGTTTTATTATTACACAGGGGAAACCCCTGAATTCCACTTTGTTTTACACGGTTTATATGTACCAGCAATCCTTTGAGTTTTACAATACCGGTTATGGTGCGGCTCTGGCGTGGGTCATGCTGGGGATCATCGGACTGATCACGTTAATCTTATTTGCTACTAAAAAATTCTGGGTCTATACGGAAGGAGTGTAATATTCATGAAAACAAGGAAAAGAATCGGCGGGATTGTCTATCACGCCATCGTCTGCGGCCTTGGTCTGATCATGATTTACCCTCTTGTTTGGATGATCATGAGTTCGTTTAAGGAGAGCAATACTATTTTTATCACAGCAGGCCAGCTGATACCTAAAAAGTTGGTGTTTGCCAATTATGCAACCGGCTGGAAGGGATTTGCAAAAACAGGATTTGTTGTATTTTTAAGAAATTCCATGTTTATTGCCGTTGTTGCAACGATTGGTACGGTATTTTCCTCTGCCTTTGTGGCATATGGACTTGCCAGATGCAGATTTTTCGGAAGAAAGTTTTTGTTCGTAGCCATGCTTCTTTCCATGATGCTGCCGGCACAGGTATTAATGATTCCCCAGTATTTATGGTATCAGAAGCTGGGGTGGGTGGGAAGTTACAGACCCTTGATTGTCCCCTATTATTTTGCAATTCAGGGCTTCTTCATCTACCTGATGATTAACTTCATTGATGGTATTCCAAGAGAACTTGATGAAGCGGCTAAAATTGACGGCTGCTCCTACTACAGTATATTTGCTAGAATTATACTGCCCTTAATTACACCGGCTTTAATTACTGCAAGCATTTTCTCATTCATGTGGAGATGGGATGATTTCCTTTCCGCCCTTCTGTACATTAATGAATCTGCAAAGTATCCGGTCAGCCTTGCATTAAAATTGTTCTGTGATCCAGGATCCTCCTCTGATTACGGTGCCATGTTTGCAATGGCAACACTCTCCATTTTGCCTGCAGTTATTATTTTTATCAGCCTGCAGAAGTATCTGGTGGAAGGAATCAGCACATCTGGATTAAAAGGTTAAAATATGGCAGAGGTAGTACAAAAAACAGCTTTTTTGTGCGCCTCTGTTATTTTTTTCGGTTTAGACCTTTCATTTGTCAGTCTAAATTGATATAATTGGGCAGTTTAGTAGTACAATCTGGTTAAGGCACAGGAAATGGAGGAAATTATGATTTACAATGTATTGGAATTCGGAGCAAAAGGCGATGGGAAAACAAATGACGCTGCAGCAATTCAGAAAGCAATTGACGAATGCACCGGCGCAGGCGGCGGTCGTGTACTCCTTCCCGGCGGATATATCTATAACAGCGGTTCAATTCTTCTTAAATCAAATGTAGAGTTTCATTTAGAGATGGGAGCGGTATTAAAAGCCAGCGATGATTTAAATGATTATTATCCCCTGGCCAACGGCGGAAAGATCGTGGCTCATGAATCCGGTCTTCCATCTTTTTTAAACAGTGAATATAATGGCAGACCATTTCACGCATTTATATACGGTTATGACCAGGAAAATGTGGCCATCACCGGCTTTGGTACCATAGATGCTAATGAATCCATATTTTACGGGGATAATTCCGGTTATCACATTGAAGGAACTTATTATCCCAGAATTCCCCTGATGCTGTTAGAAAAATTTAATCATCTTACCATTCGTGACGTGAAACTGGTAAACTGCGCATTCTGGACCGTGCATCTGGTAGGATGTAACGATGTATTAATCGAGGGGATCCGCCTTATTAATAACTTACAGATGGCTAATTCTGACGGCATTGATCCGGATCACTGCACCAATGTACGGATTATCGGCTGCCACATAGAATGCGGAGATGATGCAATTGTATTAAAAAATTCCGGTGACTATAAACAGTACGGTCCCTGTGAAAATATTGTTATTTCTAACTGTACCTTAATCTCCACCAGTGCGGCTATCAAGTTCGGAACGGAAGGGGAAAGTGATTTTAGAAATGTTCTCGTAGAAAACTGTACCATCAGTAAAAGCAACCGTGGTATCTCCATACAGATCAGGGACGGAGGAAATGTAGAAAATGTGGTATTCTCCAATATCACCATTGAGACACGCCGCTTCTCCCATGAGTGGTGGGGGAGGGCAGAACCGATCTGCATCACAGCCCATGATAGAAAACCGGGCGTAAAGGCCGGGAAAATCAGAAATGTGCGGTTTGAGAATATCAGCTGCAAGGGTGAAAACGGAATATTTATCCGGGGAAGTGAAGATAACTATATTGAAGACGTGAGTTTTGAAAACATCCACCTCACTCTGGAGAAAAACTCCCGCTGGGAGATTGAGGGATATGATATCCGCCCCTGCCAGGGAGATGGACTGATTCGTACTAAAATATCCGGAATTTATGCAGAGTATGCCAGGGATATCCGGTTTGAGCATGTGAAGATCCAGGTGGCGGAACCTATGAGACCGTTCTACAAACAGGATGTCACCTTAAGCCACGCAGAAGAAATCACCATCTAATCCTCATAAGAAGCAATGGAAATGGCGCAGTTTTGTTCTTTGCAATAGGAGCAGAACGCGTCATCCGGCATCTTTTCTGTTAAAATATAATCAAACTGATTCATATCTCCATAGGTCATAAGGGATGCCCGGCCAAACTTGGAAGAATCCGCCAGAAGATAATGCTTCTGGCTTTTTTTTAATGCTGCTTTTTTTATATTATACTCATCCGTTGATGCATTACAGATTCCTGATTCCACTGAAATACCGGTACATGCCATAAATGCACGCACGATGTTATAATCCTCTAAATATTCCACACAGGAGCTGCCGGTCAGAGAAGCTGTATCCCTTTTTAAGGTACCTGGGAGCACGATTAAATCAATATTCGGATAATTCATGGATTTGTTAATGACCTGAATGCTGTTTGTTATGACAGTGACTGTATTTAAATGAGTGAGGAAGTCTACAATATTCATGGTAGTGGTTCCACTGTCAATAAATATAATATCTCTGTCCCGTACAAAGGAAGCGGCAAGAGATGCGATTCGCTGTTTGCTTAAAAAATTACGGCTGGCCCTGTCCTGAAATGTGACAAGATCCGGTATTGGAGGAATATTTTCAGATGCAATCACTCCCCCGTATACTTTTTCTACAGTTCCTCTTCCCACAAGCACTTCCAGATCCCGGCGCAGCGTGTTTTTGGATATCTGAAATAGTTCACACAGGGTATCGATGGATGCGGATTTATGCTCCAGTATATATTGTTCCAATTGTTCAATTCGGGAAATTCTCATAGCTTATACTCCTTATATGGCGGTTCCATTGTTCTGCTGTTATTGACCTATTATATCAGACACAAGCAAAAATATCAAGAAATCACCAATAGATCACCAAATTAAGAAAAAATTTTTCAAGTAGATCTTGACCGTTCTCTAATATGGTGTTAGAATGTAACCAACACATTACAAAAACAAAATCAAAACATACTCATAAAGGGAGGAAGAGAGAGGAAACAGGACATGGGATTAGTAAAAATGAAAGATTTGCTAAATCAGGCATCAGAGCAAAATAGGGCGGTGGGAGCATTCAGCGTAGGTAATCTTGAGATGATAAAGGGTGCGATAAAGGCAGCTGAAGAAATGAATACTCCCATTATCTTACAGATTGCAGAAGTCCGTCTGCCACATTCCCCGCTGTCACTCATGGGGCCTATGATGGTGGAAGCTGCAAGGAACGCAAAGGTAGAGATTGCAGTTCATTTAGATCACGGCAAGACCATTGGTGTATTAAGACAGGCTCTGGAATATGGATTTACCTCAGTCATGATGGACGGCTCCACACTTCCCTTTGAAGAGAACATTAACAAAACCTTAGAAGCAGCCCGTCTGGCAAAAGAATATGGAGCCACCGTAGAGGCGGAACTTGGTCTTGTCGGCGGCAGTGAGGATGGGAGCACAGATGAGGGAATCCGCTGCACCAATCCGGAAGATGCGAAAGTATTTTGTAAAAAGACAGGTGTGGACGCGCTGGCAGTAGCCATTGGCAATGCCCACGGCAACTACCCGGTAGCCCCCAGACTGGCCTTTGATGTTTTAAAGGCAATTGATGAAAAGACAGATGTGCCTTTGGTGCTGCACGGCGGAACCGGAATCACTCCGGAAGACTTCAGAAAAGCGGTTGGACTTGGAATCCGCAAGATCAACATTGCAACAGCCAGCTTTGACAGTCTTACAAGGGAAGCTGAAAAGTATCTGAAATCAGAAGGCAGACATGATTACTTTGGACTAAATGAAGCCATGGTCCAGGGCGTATATGAGAATGTGAAACATCATATTAAGATCTTTAACTGTGTAGAACCGCTATAATATTAACTATTAAATAAATAAAACCACTAAGAAAGGAATGGATAGAAAGATGGGAGAAGTAAAAACATTAAAGTATTTTGTAAACGGTCAGTGGAAGGAATCTAAAACAACGAAGTATACAGATGCCTTTGACCCAAGCACTGGTGAAGTGATTGCAAAAGTACCATGCTGTACTCCAGATGAAGTGGAAGAGGCTGTAGCAGCAGCGAAAGCAGCATTTCCATCCTGGTCCGCAACTCCGGTTATTAAAAGAGTTCAGATTCTTTATAAGCTGAGAGATTTACTGATCGAGCATATGGATGAACTGACCATGCTGGTAGCAAAAGAAAACGGTAAGAACTGGGAAGAAGCTCAGGGTGATGTGCTGAAAGCAAAAGAAGGAACCGAGCAGGCCATCAGCGCTCCGTCACTGATGATGGGAGAGAGCTTAATGGACGCTTCCAGCGGATTTGACACAGTATTATATCGTATGCCTCTGGGCGTATTTGCAGGTATCGTGCCATTTAACTTCCCGGCTATGATTCCAATGGGCTGGATGACTCCTATGTGTATCGCATGTGGTAACACCATCGTATTAAAAGCGGCTTCCTTTACTCCTCAGTCCAGCATGCGTATTGCTGAGCTGTACAAAGAAGCAGGACTTCCAGACGGCGTAATTAATATCGTTACCTGCACCAGAAACGAAGCAGAGATACTTCTTACACACGACGATGTTAAGGGAATTACCTTTGTAGGTTCCACATCTGTTGGAAAGCATATTTATTCCACAGCTGCAGCAACAGGAAAGAGAGTTCAGGCTCTTTGTGAAGCCAAGAACCACGCTCTTGTATTAAAAGATGCTCCTGTTAAACGTGTGGCAGCAGGTATCATCAACTCCACATTTGGCTGTGCTGGTGAAAGATGTATGGCTCTTCCGGTAGTAGTTGTTCAGGAAGAAATTGCTGATGCACTTGTAGCAGAAATCGTAGCACAAGCGAAAAAATTAAAAGTAGGACCGGCTTATGACAAGACCACAAATCTTGGACCGGTTATCAATCAGGCACACAAGGATTCCGTTGTAAAATGGATCGAGACAGGAATTGCAGAAGGTGCCAAGGTGGTACTGGACGGCCGCGATGTCGTAGTAGAAGGATTTGAAAACGGATTCTACTTAGGGCCAACAATTCTTGACCATGTTACTCCTGAGATGAGCGTAGGCGAAAGAGAGATCTTTGGACCGGTACTGTGCATTAAGAGAGTTAAGAACTTTGAAGAAGGACTTGCAGTTATGAATGCCAATCCATTTGCCAACGGTTCTGTTATCTTTACACAGAACGGACGCTATGCAAGAGAGTTTGCAAGACATACAGACGGCGGTATGATCGGTATCAACGTAGGAATTCCGGTTCCGGTTGGTATGTTCCCATTCAACGGCAATAAGCTGTCATTCATCGGAGATCTTCACTGCTTAGGAAAAGATGGTTTCAGATTCTATACAGAAAATAAAGTTGTTACCACCAGATGGTTCGACGAAGAAACCGGAGAGTCCACAGCTGTTAACACCTGGGATGGAACAATCTAAAATTTGTTTTTATTGAAAAAATAGCACGCATACACTTGCGTGCTATTTTTATGTGTGATATGATTGGTGAAGTGAATTGCTTAAAGGAGAAAACAGATGGCGGGAACGATTCGGGAAATAGCAGAGCGGGCAGGTGTGTCCAGAGGTACTGTTGACCGCGCGTTAAATAAACGGGGGCGGATTGACAAGGAAGTGGAAGAGCGGATCTTTCAGATTGCAGACGAAATCGGTTACGTGTCGAAAAAAGAAAAGACGGCAGTAAAAAAGGAATCGGTTAAAATCGGCATTGTAACCCAGCTGGCTAAATCGTCATTTATGATTCCCATCAGAAAAGGGTTAGAAGATGCACAAAAGGAATTGAAAAAAAGAGGAATTGTCTTTGTAATGGAAGAGTGTGTAACTGTAAGCGAGGAAGAGCAGCTTGCAGCCATTGAAAGACTGGAAAAAAACAAGGTGTCAGGCATTGCAATCATGCCTGTGGAGTGCGATAAAATCAGGGATAAAATCAATTCCCTGATTGAGCAGGGGATCTCGGTAGTGACTTTTAATACGGATATTGTAGGGACAAAACGAAGCTGTTTTGTAGGCCAGGACAACAAACGAAGCGGACGCACGGCGGCTGGGCTTATGGGAATGCTCACCGGCGGACAGGGAAAGATTCTTGCTATTACAGGATATTTTGGGAATAGTGTTAACAGTATGCGTGTAGATGGGTTTGTAGATGAGATAAAGAGGACATTTCCGGGGCTTGAACTTGTGGGAGTACAAAGCAGCTTTGACGAAAAGGAAGAGGTGGAAAAAATTCTTGTCAACACCCTGACTGCTTATCCGGATCTTCAGGGTGCGGTGATATTCTCAGGAGGCCAGGGGGGCGTAAAAAAGGCGTTTGAAGAGCTAAAGCTGGATAAAAAGCCCCATATTATTATCTATGATCTGACCACAGGAAATATCAAAGCTCTGGAAGAAGGAATAGCGGATTTTCTCATTGACCAGAACGGTTATACACAAGGGTACCGTGCCCTGTTCATCCTTACGGATATCATGCAGTCGGGGAGCAGAAAAGAGCAGGAATTTTTTTACACGGATATTATTATTAAAACAAAATACAATATTTAAAATCACCATGGAATCAGGAGTCTGTTCAGGATAAAAACAGGTCCTGATTTTTTTTATTAACTAATCGAAATCACTTGCACGCGGACTGCGTGCGTGGTATAATGTAAGCACATGAGATGAGCGAAAAAGCACGCAAACAGATGGGAGAGGTGTAACGATGGAATATATAAAATTTAACGAAGCCAGAGAGCTTGATTTAATACTTCTTGGCAGAGTGGCCATTGATTTTAACCCTGCTTATAATGAGCAGGTGAAGGAAGAGTTTAAGCCGCTTAAGAAGGTTCACATGTTTGAAAAATTTGTAGGCGGTTCTCCTGCCAACATTGCCGTAGGCGTGACAAGACATGGTATGAAAGCTGGATTTATCGGAAAAGTATCAGATGACCAGTTCGGCGAATTTGTGGTGGATTATTTTAATGAACAGGGAATTGATACCTCCCACATTACAAAATGTAAAAACGGAGAAAAACTGGGACTTACTTTTACAGAGATGCTGTCCTCCAGCGAAAGCAGCATTCTGATGTATAGAAACTGCATTGCTGATTTACAGCTGAGTGTGGAAGACATCGATGAAGAATACATTAAAAAGGCAAAAGCAATTTTAATTTCAGGCACTGCACTTGCCGAAAGCCCATCAAGAGAAGCGGCTCTTAAGGCTGTAATGCTGGCTAAGAGAAACGATGTAAGAATTATATTTGACATTGATTACAGGGCATATAACTGGAAAAATACAGATGAGTTATCCATTTACTACTCAACTGTTGCAAAAGAAGCGGATATTATTATGGGATCAAGAGAAGAATTTGATCTGACAGAAAAGCTGATTAAACCTGGTATGACAGATGAAGAAAGTGCCGCCTTATGGCAGGGATATCATGCAGCAATCGTGGTGATTAAGCATGGTATGAAGGGGTCTACCGCATATACCCGTGATGGTCAGTCATTTTCCATTAAGCCGTTCCCGGTAGAGGCAAGAAAAGGCTTTGGAGGCGGAGACGGATATGGTTCCGGTTTCTTATATGGTCTGTATGAGGGCTGGGATATTATTGACTGCCTGGAATTTGGTTCTGCAGAAGCGTCCATGATGGTAAAGAGCAATAACTGCTCGGATTCTCTTCCCGCACCAGAGGAAGTGCATGCATTTATAAAAGAGGAAAAGGAAAAATTCGGTGAGATGATCGCCCGTGTATAAAAATATAAAGGAGAGCGGAACATGTCAAAAACAATAAGAATGACAACAGCACAGGCACTTGTAAAGTTCCTGGATAACCAGTATGTTTCAGTGGATGGAACAGAAATAAAGTTTGTTGAAGGCTTTTTTACAATCTTCGGCCATGGAATTGCAGTTGGTCTGGGAGAGGCACTGGACACGAATCCGGGACAGCTTCGGGTTCTTCAGGGAAGAAACGAGCAGGGTATGTGTCATACAGCCATTGCATTTGCCAAACAGAACCAGCGCAGAAGAATTATTCCCTGTGCTTCCTCAGTAGGACCTGGCGCTGCCAATATGGTGACAGCCTGTGCCACTGCTACCGTCAATAACATTCCGCTGCTGGTATTTCCTGCGGACACTTTCGCATCCAGACAGCCTGATCCGGTGCTTCAGCAGTTAGAGCAGAGCAGCAGCCTTGCGACAACTACCAATGATGCGTTTAAACCGGTATGCAAGTACTGGGACAGAATTACAAGACCTGAGATGATTATGAGCGCATTAATTAATGCCATGCGCGTGCTCACGGATCCGGCAGAGACGGGAGCGTGCTGTATTTCCCTCTGTCAGGATGTAGAAGGAGAATCCTTTGATTATCCGGAGTATTTCTTTAAGAAACGGGTTCATAAGATTACAAGACCTGTGGCAGTGGAAGAAGAACTGGAAGAGATTGCTGAAATCATTGCAGAAGCGAAGAAACCCATTGTGATTGTGGGCGGAGGAGTTCGTTACTCAGATGCAGGAGAAGTGGTAGAAAAATTCTGTGAAGAGTTTAAGATTCCCTTTGGAGAGAGCCAGGCTGGAAAGAGTGCCTGTAAATCAAGTCATCCGTACTGCCTTGGCGGTATCGGAGTGACCGGTACTTATGCCTCCAATGTCATTGCAAAGGATGCAGATGTGGTAATCGCCATAGGAACCAGACTGAGCGATTTTACTACCAGTTCCAAGTGGCTGTTTAAAAGAGAAAATGTGAAATTTGTTACCATAAATAATAGCAGATTCCATGCCTATAAGATGGATGCATCTATGGCAGTGGGAGACGCAAAAGTAACGGTAGAGGCACTGACAGAAAAACTGAGAGAAAAACAGTATGTATCCCAGTACCGGAATGAGATCACAGACGCAAAGAAAAAGTGGGATGAAGAGATGGTCCGCCTGGGCAGCATTGAGTATACAGGAGATGATTTCGAACCCATTATCAAAGCAAGAGATCCCAGAACGATACCGGAATTTGTCCGTCTGACCAATGGTAAGATCACCCAGACCGCAGCACTGGCAGCCATCAGAAGAGTGATCGATGCAGATGCCACAATCATTACGGCAGGAGGTTCCCTTCCAAGCTGTATGCAGCGTATGTGGACCACTGACAAGCGGGGCGGATATCACGCTGAGTATGGATATTCCTGTATGGGATATGAAGTGGCAGCAACCCTGGGCGTTAAATTTGCAGAGCCGGAACATGAGGTTTACTGCGTAGTCGGCGATTCCAGTTTTCAGATGCTGCACAGTGAAATTATGACCATTATGCAGGAAAGACAAAAAGTCAATATCCTGATCTTTGATAACTGCGGCTTTGGCTGTATCAATAACCTGGAGATGAACCATGGAATTGGAAGTCTTGCAACTGAGTACCGCTATACAGACGGGAAAAAACCAACCGGAGATTTAATCCCTGTTGACTATGCAAAGGTGGGAGAGGGTTATGGATTAAAGACTTATACCTGCCGTACCATTGCAGAACTGGAAGATGCATTAAATGATGCCAAGAGCCAGGAGAGAGCCTGCCTGTTTGACTTAAAGGTAATCCCAAAGACCATGTCCGACGGATATGAATCCTGGTGGAATGTGGGACTTGCTGATACTTCAGAAAAGACCAGCGTAAACGAAGCGTTTGGAAGAGTCATGGAAGGCAGAAACGCAGCGAGAAAGTATTAAACGGCCGGACATGACCGGAAAGGAAGATAATATGAGTCAGGTATTCGGATATCCGGAATTTAATGAGTCCGGAGAAAAGATTTTAACAACTTATACTAATGAGTATAAGGAGATGAACATGGACATTCGTGTTTACCGCATGAAAGCCGGGGAAACCAGAACCTTTTTAAAAGAGGAAGAGGAAACAGCTGTGCTTCTTTTAAAGGGAAAGATCGTATACCGTGGCGGCAGTGTGGAGCAGGAAGCCTCAAGAATTGATGTTTTTACGGAGGGACCATGGTGCCTGCATGGTTGTGCAGGAACAGAGATTTCCGTGGAAGCAAAAGAGGATTCAGAAATTTTAGTCCAGTCTGCAGAAAATAAAAGAACCTTTGAAGCAAAACTGTATCAGCCCGAAGATGCACCATGGAAGTATTCTTCTGTGGGCAAGTTTGGCAATGTGGCAAAACGGCGGGTGAATACGATTTTTGATATAGAGATCGCTCCTTACTCCAATATGGTTTTAGGAGAGGTTTTAAATGACCGGGGAAACTGGTCCGGTTATCTTCCTCACAGACATCCACAGCCGGAAACCTACTATTTCCTTTTTGACCACCCGGAAGGATTTGGTGCCAGCTTTGTAGGTGACCAGGTATTTAAAAGTACAGACGGAAGCTTTTCCGCAATTCCGGGAGGGGAGCTTCATCCCCAGGCAGTGGCTCCGGGATACCAGATGTATACCTGTTGGATGATCCGCCATCTGGAGGGCAATCCGTGGAATCAGACTGACCGTAACGAAGATGAACGATACGTTTGGCTGCATGATGCGGAGTTTTAAATAACACAGGGGTTAATCGCCGCGAAACCAGCGGTATAAAAATATGATAAGACAGGGAAGGGAAGCAAAAATGTTAAACAAGGAGAAAGTTAAATTAGGAATTGCACCAATTGCATGGACAAACGATGATCTTCCGGATTTAGGTAAGGAGAATACCTTCGAGCAGTGTGTCAGCGAAATGGCACTTGCAGGATTTACCGGTTCTGAAGTGGGTAATAAATACCCTAAAGATCCGGAGGTTTTAAAGAAGGCTCTGGAATTAAGAGGGGTTGAGATCTGCAATGCATGGTTTTCCACATTCTTAATCAGCAAGCCTTACGAAGAGACTGAGGCAGAGTTTGAGAAGCATGTAGCTTTCTTAGCTGCCATGGGCGCCAAGGTAGTGGGTGTTTCCGAGCAGAGCTACAGCACACAGGGAATTCAGGATCAGCCGGTTTTCGAAGGAAAGCATGAGATGGACGACAGAGAATGGGATCTTCTGTGCACAGGCTTAAACCGTCTTGGAAAGCTGTCCAAAGAAAAATACGGTGTGGCATTAACATTCCACCATCATATGGGAACTGTAGTTCAGTCAGCTGCTGAGACAGACCGCATGATGGAACATACAGATCCGGAATACGTAAGCCTGCTTTTTGACAGCGGCCACTTTGCTTACTGCGGAGAGAATCCGGTTGAGATGGTAACAAAGCACATCAAACGTATTAAACATGTTCATTTAAAAGATATTCGTCCGGAAGTAGTAAAACAGGTAAGAGAAGAAAAGATGAGCTTCTTAGCAGGCGTTCGGGCAGGCGCATTCACCATTCCAGGCGACGGTTGTGTAGAGTTTGAGCCAATCTTCAAGGTGCTGGAAGATGCAGCATATGAGGGATATATGGTAGTGGAAGCAGAGCAGGATCCGGCTAAGGCCAATCCGTTAGAATATGCAATCCGCGCAAGAAAGTTCATTGCTGAAAAAACAGGTCTTTAATTTAAAGGATAAAAGGAGAAGAATATTATGGTAACCGTAGGAATTATCGGAGCAGGAAGAATCGGAAAGGTTCATACTGCAAGCATCTGCAATATCGTTAAGAATGCAACAATTAAGACAATCGCTGACCCATTTATGAACGAAGAAACAGCAAACTGGGCAAAGAGCATGGGTGTATCCAATACAACCAAAGATTATAAAGAGATTCTGGCAGATCCGGAGATTGACGCAGTTTTAATCTGCTCCTCTACAAACACTCATTCTCCGATTTCTGTAGAAGCAATTAAGGCTGGAAAGCATGTATTCTGCGAGAAACCAATTGATCATGATGTAGAGAAGATTAAAGAAGTAATCGATGCATTAAAGGACAGTAAGGTAAAATATCAGGTAGGCTTTAACCGCCGCTTTGACCACAACTTTGAAGCAGTGAGAAATGCCGTTGCAGCAGGAAAAATTGGCGATCCCCATATCATCAAGGTTACCTCCAGAGACCCTGAGCCACCCAGCGCAGAATATGCAGCTGTATCCGGCGGTATGTTCCTTGATATGACCATTCATGATTTTGATATGGTACGTTACCTGGCTGGATGTGATGCAGAAGAGATCTATGTACAGTCTGCAGTTTTAGTTGATCCTGCCATTGGAGAAGCTGGCGATGTAGATACTGCTGTTATCACCATCAAGATGGAGAACGGCGCAATTGCAGTGATCGATAACTCCAGAAAAGCAGCTTACGGCTATGACCAGAGAGCAGAAGTATTTGGCTCTAAGGGTATGGTCGCAACCACCAATGACACAGAATCCAGTGCAGTTTTAAGCACAGCTGACGGTGTGACTGGCGAGAAACCTCTTTACTTCTTCTTAGAGCGTTATATGCAGTCCTTTGCAAAAGAAGTGAATTGCTTTATCCAGGCCATTGAGAATGATACAGACACTCCTCTTGGCGTATTAGATGGTTTAAAACCGGTATTAATGGGAATCGCAGCAAAGAAATCTGTGAAAGAGCACAGACCGGTTAGAATCTCCGAAATTACAATGTAAGACAAAGGACCTGATATAGGATTAAATGTAAAACACTGGTTATCTGTAAGGGCATATAGTGAGTTGTGCTGCTCTTACAGATAACAGTTTTTTTATTTCGCCATATGTTTACATTCTGCATGAACTGCAGAGCTTCTTACTTTTTGGATTAACCATTATAAATATATTGACAATATAACGTGCTGTGTTACAAATTTATATAAACAATATATTGTCTAATTATAAAATGGCTAAGAATGAAAAGGGAGCGCAGGCAGTTGAAAAACAAATACAATCGATCAATTTTCTTTGAGGAGTATGTACATATCAACGGAATTGACCATTATTTACTTCATTCAGGAACAAAGTACAGTAATCCATTAATGCTGTTTTTACATGGCGGTCCTGGCTTTGCAGAATCAACACTTTCCTATATTTTTCAAAAACAGTGGGAGGAAATTTACACAGTAGTCCACTGGGATCAGGCAGATATCATTTAGCTGCTACAGGTAATTTTTCTTTCATGCTCGCATTCATGAGAAGTCCAACTTTCAAATTATCAGATATTACTGCCTTGATGAAAATGGATAAGCCAAATAAAGAGATGATCAATTATTGGTGTAAATTTGACTTAAGATCAGAATCAGAAGAATATAAAACACCAATCTATTATATTTTAGGTGAAAATGATTGGCAAACCCCGTATATTATTTCTGAAGAGTATTTTAAAACAATCAATGCACCGCGCAAAAAACTATATTTGATACCTGATGCTGGGCATATGGCAATGATGGATCAGCCGAACTTATTCTTTGATACCCTGGCAGAAATTCGTAATGAAGAAGGCAGAATATCTACTATAGAATGATGGAATACCGGGAGTTCGTTTCCCTATCGATATAGAGTCATAGGGTTGAAATCCTGTGGCTTTTTCTGTGTGGGACTGGCATTAGTCTGACTGGCAAATGCTAAGTCATGGGTATATCCGATGTTTAAACCTTAAAGTACAAAAAGTGCATAGTAACCAGCTAAGAAAAAGCAATTTCTGCGCTGACGTTTCCGTTCAAACATGTTAAATTAATAGCATATTTTATTAGATATAGTTCATTACAGAAAAGAGGAGTTGTCATGTATCAATTGGAACAGATGGTGATTGGCTGGGTGGAACGTTATGATCTGGTCTATCAGACCAGTTTGCTTTTACGAATCGTCGTGGCCGGTTTTTCAGGATATTTAATCGGATACGAAAGAAAAAACCGGAATAAAGGGGCTGGAATGAGAACCCATGCCATTGTGGCAATGGGAGCCGCACTTATGATGGTCGTATCCAAGTACGGCTTTCAGGATATTCCCAAGTTTGATGCCTCCAGAATCGCCGCCCAGATTGTATCGGGAATTGGTTTCCTGGGAGCGGGCGTTATTTTTGTAAAGAATAATTCAGTCAGCGGTCTGACTACGGCTGCCGGAATCTGGGCAACTGCAGGAGTGGGAATGGCGGTAGGAGCAGGTGCATATTATCTGGGTTGTGGTTCTGCATTTCTTTTGATTATGATACAGGTTCTGCTCCACGATGTCCCCTTTTTGTCCAAAGAACCTTACCGGTGTATGCTGAAAATCAACACATCCCATTATGACGCCGTTATTACAGAGTTGTTTCATAAGCTCAATGAGGATAAGGTTAAAGTGCTGAATGTAAAGATCGGGAAATCCAAGGACGGAACCAAGATCGAACTTGATCTGCTTTATCCTGCCGGCTATGAAAAAAATGATCTGGTTATCCGTCTGTCCAATGATAAACGGATTGATTCAGTTAACGGTTAGAATGAGAAAAACAAAAATTGCAATAATTATTGAAAGAATAACAAAAATTATGTAGAAGCTTTGCGGGTAAAAGGGATATACTCTTCGGGTAAGAATATGAAAAAAGTAAAGTGGGAATTTTATGATAAAACATCTTGCTGCAGATTTGCACACTCATACAGACATAAGCAGGCATGCTTACAGTACCGTTTATGAAATCATAACGGCAGCAAAGGATTCCGGTTTAATGGCTGTGGGAATCAGCAACCATTGTTCGGCTCACCCGGATGGGGCGCCTGAAGGTCATTTTCGAAATCTCAGGGTAATACCGGAGTGGGTGGACGGTATCCGTGTATATCGTGGGGCTGAACTGAATTTTACTAACTTTGAAGGTGAAATTGATTTAAACCCTGATACCATAATAAACCGTCTGGACTTTACCATAGCCTCTTTTCATGATGATGTGATACCACCGGGAAGCGTAGAGGATCATACAAGAGCGTATCTTCATGCAGCAGAAAATCCGCTGGTGGATATTATTGGTCACAGCGGGACTGCCTGTTACGAATATGATTATGAACAGGTGATACCGGAGTTTGGAAAGAATGGCAAGGTGGTGGAGATTAATGAAGGAACCTTTCATGTCAGGAAAAGTTCTGCAGATAATTGCAGGACCATTGCCAGATTATGTATGAAATACAGCGTTCCCGTGATAGTCAGCTCTGATGCACATTTTTGCCGCAGTGTGGGAGTGTTTGAAGAAGCGCTATCCTTGTTAAACAGCCTGGACTTTCCGGAAGAACTGGTGGTAAATGCAGACATGAAGCAGTTAGAGTCCTGGTTTCTTCATAAACGGAGAGTGCAGTAGAGAAGAGAATGCCGGGGCGTTGTTGCGCTCCGGCAGTTGTGCGCGGAAGGGAGCGGATAGAAAATGAAGTATTATATCGGAATAGATTTAGGCGGAACCAATATAGCCGCAGGTCTGGTAGGAGAAGACGGAACTCTTTTTACCCGCCTGTCTGTACCAACCAAAAGCGGAAGAAGTGCAGGGGAAATTGTTCAGGATATGGCGGAGCTGGCTAAGAAGGCGGCAGAGGAAGGAAATATTGCCTGGGAAGAGATTGAAGCGGTAGGACTTGGAGTGCCGGGGACGGCCAACAAGGAGACCGGCATGGTGGAATACGCCAATAATCTGGGATTTTATGATGAGCCGGTGGTTTCCATGATGGAGAAGGCACTTCCTGGTAAAAAAATTCGTTTTGATAACGATGCCAATGCGGCTGCCTGGGGAGAATATATAGCAGGAAGCGGAAAAGGTGTGAGTTCCATGCTGGCGGTTACTCTGGGAACCGGTGTAGGCGGTGGAATCATACTTGACGGAAAACTTTTTGAGGGTATTAATTATGCAGCAGGAGAATTTGGGCATTTCACCATAGATCGGAACGGAATTCCCTGTAATTGCGGAAGAAAAGGATGTTTTGAGGCTTATGCGTCCGCAACTGCCCTGATCTCACAGACAAAAGAGGCAATGCTTGAAAATCCACAATCCATCCTCTGGGAACTTTGCGGCGGAGGGATTGAGCTTGTGGAAGGCAAGACACTTTTTGACGGTGTCAGAAGACAGGATGAAACGGCGCTTAAGGTTTTTGACCGGTACATTGAATATCTGGCAGCGGGTCTGCTGGATTTAATCAATATATTCCAGCCGGAGTTAATCTGCATCGGCGGAGGCATCAGCAAAGCCGGGGATTTGCTGTTAGAACCATTGAAAAAGGTGATTGATCAGGGCGACTATGCAAGAACCTCTAAACGCAGGACAAGTATCGTTCCGGCTGTGTTGGACAATGATGCAGGGCTTATAGGAGCTGCTTTATTAGACTAGAAGAAAAGAGGACAATAATTATGAAACGATATATGGGACATCTGATACGTTCCGCAGAGAAGCGGGTGGATCATTTTTTAAGCACTCAGGTCACCAATGAGAAGGACCCTTTCTATGGCGGAATGAAACGCGCCATTTTAGAGGTAAAGCCAACCATCTATGTGATGGCAGATGCAGCTTCGGTTTATTTAAATTCTGAGAGCAGATATTATAAGGATGCTGCTCTTCTTCGTGCCATGGAGGCAGCCGTAACCTTTATTGCAAACTGCCAGAGAGAAGATGGAAGCTTTGATTATCCATCCTGCAATTTTAAATCTGCGCCAGACACCTCTTTTTGCTTTAAACGTCTTATCGCAACTTACCGTCTGTTTTTAAAATATGCCGGAGAAGGCGAACTGGACAAATTAAAAGATGGTTACCGCTTTATACTGGAAGAATCCTTAAACGCTCTTTTAACTGGTGGCTTTCACACTCCAAACCACCGCTGGGGCATTACCGCAGCTCTGATGCAGGGGGCTAATCTTGTAAAAGAAGACAATCCTGAATTTGCGGCTCAGCTTCTTGCCCGGGCCGACCAGTATCTGGCAGAAGGAATTGACGGTAACGAGGAAGGGGAATACGCAGAACGTTCCACTGGCAATTACAATGCAGTGGTTAACAATGCCATGATGGCAATGTATGAAGAAACCGACGATGAAAATTACCTTGGTTATGTAGAGCGAAACTTAAAAATGATGCTCTTTTATATTGACCCTGACGATACCATTTTCACACAGAATTCAACAAGGCAGGATCAGGGCAAAGCCGATTATCCGGACAAGTATTTCTACCAGTATTTATATATGGCTGCAAAAACGGGAGAAGAAATCTTTGACCGGGCCGCTCATAAAATCATCAAAGACAATATGGAGCGGGGTGATATGGCTCCGGAATGCCTGCATATAATTATGCTTCATGATTTTATGGAACAGTATGAGTTTAAGGGCTACGGCTTTCTGGATACCTACCACAAGCATTTTCATGAAGCAGGCGTAATCAGAGGAAAGACTTCCAATTACGGCTACAGTATTCTCAAGGGAAAAAGTGCATTTTTGTTCTTGAAATTTAAAGAAACTCTGGTATATTTAAAAATAGGCGAAAGCTACTGTGATATACGTAATTTCGTTCCCCAGACCATTGAAGAAAAAGACGGGGTCTGTGTTCTGACCTCTGTAGCCAAAGGCTGGTATTATCTTCCATTTAAAGACAAGCAGGATACAGCTGACTGGTGGAAGATGGATCATAAGAAACGTGAGATATTAAACAGCAGTGAAATTTATATGACAGTTACACTGAAAGAATTAGCTGACGGTATGGAAGTGACTGTTAAGGCAGAAGGACTTGATAAAGCTCCTCTTCGTGTGGAAATTTGTATTCCGGCAGGCAGTGTTCTGGAAAACGAGCACTTCCACATGAGAGCAGAAAAGGCAGGAGAGATGGTTCTCAGGGACGGATTCGTCAATCTGATTCACGAAGATCAGAAGCTTCTCATCGGACCGGGTTACGGAACACATGAGTTCGGCGGTCATTACTCAGGGGAGGAAATCAACACCACTGGCTTTACTCTCTATTTAAATGACTATACTCCTTATGAAAGAACGTTTTCCATTCGAAATATATAAAAAAAGCAGAGTCATATTTGCAAGATTGTTCATAATAAATATATCATATGCCAAAAGAGGCAGTTGTCCGGCTTGACAACTGCCTTTTTTACTACTTGGCTTATGGTGAAACTACTATAAACATATAAAAACTATAGAAAAATAGGATTTATGTCGAAATATGTTGATAAAAGTAGGTAGTTCGTTATATAATGATTTTAACTTTTTCTGATTAATGGCAGATGAGTTTTAAGGGACAGTATATGAAAGGAGAAAATTATGAAAAAGAATTTTATGAAACGTGCGGGCATTCTTTTGGCAGCTGTTATGGTGCTTGGAGGACTTACCGCGTGCGGAGGCAAAGATCCGGCAGCAGAAGGAACAACAGCAGTATCCGGCAGCTCAGCAGGGGCTGGTGAGACGACAGCAGAGGCGGCTAAACCGTCTGAAGGAGGAGAGAGTACATTTACCTATGCCATTGCAGGTGATCCGGGTGCCAATGTAAATGTAATTACAACCAGTGACCGTTTTGGTCTTATGACTCTCAAGATGATTTATTCCCCGTTATATATGTATAATGCGGACGGAATTAACTATTTCCTTGCAAAGAGCATTGATACCTCCGATGATAATTTAACTTATACCATGCATTTACGCGACGATGTAAAGTGGTCAGACGGAGAGAAATTTACCGCTGATGACGTTGTCTTCACATTCGAGGCGATGGAGAAGGAAGAGAACGCAGGCTGGGCTTATTCCCAGTTAGTTTATAAGGAAGGTGCGGTAAAGATCGAGAAGGTTGATGATTATACTGTTAAATTAACCATGCCTTTTGTAAATTCCGCAGCAGTTGAGATGTTCTCCCAGATTTTCATCATGCCTAAGCATGTTTATGAGAATGTAACTAATTTTGAAAATAATGATGTTAATACAAAACCAGTGGGAACCGGTCCTTATGTAATGTCTGAATACTCAGCAGGTTCCTATGTGAAGTTCACAAAGAATGAGAACTATTTCCTGGGAGCACCTTCTATTGATAATATCGTATACCGTATTATTGAAAATGAGAATACAGCCATGACAGCAATCCAGAGCGGCGAAGTAGATGCATGGATTGGAACACCGGCTCAGGTTGCTCAGATGAATCTGGATTCTGCTAACTTAACTGTTTATCCTTATCAGGAAGGCCGTGTGGGATATATGATGATCAATGCAGCCCGGGTTCAGAATGAGGATTTAAGAAAAGCAATTCTGTATGCTCTTGATAAGAAGGCAATTGCAGATGCAGCCCTCTTAAGCTCCGATTATTACGATCTGCCATGGAGTTTCATGCCACCTAACAGCAAGTTCTTTACAGAAGATGTGGAGAAATATGAGCAGAACCTTGATAAATCCAAAGAATATCTTGCAGCTTCCGGCGTACAGAAACCTGAACTGAACCTTGCATACAGCGGTTCAGACAGCTTACAGTCTACTTCAGCGTTACTGGTACAGGAACAGCTTGAGAAAGCTGGATTTAAAGTGACTCTTTCTGGTATTGATTCCAAGGCGCTCAGCCAGCAGATGAAGGATAAGAACAATACCTATGATATGTACTTTGGTGGTTATATTATGGGAATTGACCCTGACACCTTCTCCAGCTTATTTGAAACAGGCGCTGCATACAATTATATGTATTATGATCAGCCTGAAATCAATGAACTGTTTGCACAGGGACGTAAAGAAACAGACGAGACAAAACGGAAAGAAATCTACACCAATATTCAGAAGAAGATTCAGGATACAGCATGCTTCTATCCGTTATATTCCAACAAACGCCTTTTAGTTGTTTCTAAAAATGTATCAGGTATTGATGCCGCAAAGCTGGTTCCTGTTTATACCTTTGAGGATACCTCCAAGTTACAGAAAAAGTAATTGCAACTGCAAAAAAGAGAGAGAATGGTGTTTCGCTGCCTTAGCTGCAGCAGACACCTCTTTCTTTATTAAGGAGAAATGATATGGCCAGATATATATTGAAACGAATATTAACAGCCATCCCTATGGTCCTTCTCATAACGGTTCTATGCTTTGCGCTGATGCATTTTGCGCCCTATGATGCCATTGACGCCATGACAACCCCTAAGATGTCACAGGAGACAATTAATTTAATCAAAGCAAAATACGGTTATGACCAGCCGGTGTATGTTCAGTATGTCCGCTGGCTTGACGGGATTATGAACGGTAATTTCGGATATTCCATCGTGACAAAACAAAGTATTGCGGCAGATCTTGCGGTAAGACTTCCCAATACGGTAAAACTGGTACTTCCGGCTTTTATAACCGCTTATATCCTGGCGGTTGTTCTGGGTCTGATTGCTGGTGCCAATAAAAATAAAAAAGCGGATAAGATCATAGATGCGGTTTCTTCCGTGGGAATTGCAGTTCCTTCCTTCTGGTTTGCCATGCTTCTCATTTTTGCTCTGGGTTATAAACTTAAACTTCTGCCCATTGTAGGAATGCACGCAGTAGGAAAGGAATCTTCCATAGCTGATTTTTTAAAGCACTTTATTATGCCGTTTCTTACACTTACGGTTTCTTTTATGCCTGCAAACATAAAGTTCGTCCGATCCTCCACCCTGACCCAGTTTTCTGAGGACTATGTTCTGGTGCAGCGGGCATTTGGCGCAACAAAAAGTGAGATCATGTTTAAGCATGTATGTAAAAATGTGCTTCTGCCTGTAATCACCCGTCTTGGTATGGCACTGCCTCTTCTGGTGACAGGAGCCATCATCACGGAATCGGTGTTCAGCTGGCCGGGAGTAGGACCTTATTTCATCAAAGCAATTCAGGGAATGGATTACCCAATTGTTATGATCATTCTGGTGCTGTCCTCCACTCTGGTTATTCTGGGAAACCTGCTGTCGGATATTTTGTACTGTCTGATCGATCCGCGGATTAAGGAAATGGGGTGACGGGACATGATAAAAGAAAAAAGAAATAAAGATAAATCAATACGGATTGACAGTGTTAAGCTGGCCTTAAAGCATGATAAAGCGGCAGTTATTTCCCTGATCCTTTTAGGTATCATTATTCTGTTTGCACTTCTGGCGCCGTTTCTTCCCATGGAGCCGAATGCAACGGATATTGCCAACAGACTGAAAGAACCGTCTCTTACCCATTGGTTTGGTACGGATGAAGTGGGAAGAGATTATTTTGCAAGAGTGATCTATGGCGGCAGGGTTTCCCTGATCGTAGCGTTTTTAGCCATGCTCACAAGTTTAACCATTGGTGTGGCTGCAGGAACCATTGCAGGTCTAACTGGCGGTATCGTGGATATGATACTGATGAGAATCGTGGATATCCTTCATTCCATTCCATGGATGGTACTGGTTACCGTTGTCAGCATTTTCTTAAAGCCGGGAATTCAGTCTATTATACTGGTTATTGGTCTTTTTACATGGATGGAGATTGCGCGGCTTGTGCGGGCCGAGACGCTGTCTTTAAAAGAACGGGAGTTTATTCTTTATGCTGGTTTTTCCGGAGTCAGTAAATGGAAAATAATTATCAGTCATATTATACCATCTGTTTTCCCGACTATTATTGTGGCAGCTACCACCAGCATGGCCAATGCTATTATGACGGAATCTTCCTTAAGCTTTCTTGGAGTTGGTATTCAGCAGCCCATGTCTTCCTGGGGAAGCCTTCTGCAAAATGCCCAGGGAACCATGCAGAACAGTTTTCATATGGCCTTGATTCCCGGTCTTTTAATTATTATTACGATTTTTGCTTTTAATAAGCTGGGTAATCTGCTCCGTGTCTATGTAGAACCAAAGGTAATGAGCGGTGAGAAAGAGTAAAGGAGGGACGAAGAATTGGAAGAGACATTAAAAAAGAAAGAAAAAATACTGTCTGCTGCAGACATTCGGACCACCTTCCATACTCATGGCAGGACCGTGCAGGCAGTGCGTGGAGTCAGTCTGTATGTGGAATCCGGTGAGATTCTGGCAGTGGTTGGAGAATCAGGAAGCGGAAAAAGTGTACTTATGAAATCGGTTATGGGACTGATGCCTGATAATGCAGAGGTGAAGGCTGATGAGCTTACGTTTGCAGGACAGGATATGCTGGCTATGGATCCGGAGCAGTTAAGAAAGATGCGGGGAAAAGAAATGGCCATGATTTTCCAGGATCCCATGACTGCCTTAAATCCTTTAAAGACCATCGGCTCTCACTTAATGGAGGTATTAAAACGCCACCGTGGGATGGATAAAGAAGCGGCAAGAAAAGAAGCGGTTGCAGTATTAAACCAGGTGGGGATTCCCTCACCGGAGAAGAGGTTGGGACAGTACCCACACGAATTTTCCGGAGGAATGAGACAGAGGGTTTTAATTGCCATGGCTCTTTGCTGCAGACCAAAGCTTTTAATTGCCGATGAACCTACCACTGCTCTTGACGTGACAATTCAGGCTCAGATCCTGGATCTGCTTAAGAGTCTTCAGGAAGAAACCGGTATGAGCATTATTCTCATCACCCATGACTTAGGGGTGGTAGCCAGTTTAAGCCATAGAATTGCTGTTATGTACGGCGGACTTTTAATGGAGGAGGGAACCACAGAGGAGATCTTCTATTCCCCTAAGCATCCTTATACCAGGGCGCTTCTTCATGCAGTACCAAAACCCCGTTCAGGAGGGAAAGAACGTCTGGAGCCCATTCCCGGAATGGCACCATCACTGATTAATCCGCCCTCCGGCTGTCCTTTTGCGGAACGTTGCAAATTCGCCTGTGAAGACTGCAGGAAAGAAATTCCCCAGTACCGCACTTACAGCGAAACCCAGAGAGCCTTGTGCATCTATTCCGGGGAAGAGCTGGATCATAAGGAAGGGGAGGTGAAATCCCATGGATAATAAAAATAATGAAATACTTCTGGAAGCCAGAGATCTTTGTAAGTATTTTCCAGCCAGAGATTTCTTTGGAAGGAAAAAAGCGGAGGTAAAGGCAGTTGATCATATTAATCTGGCAATCCGAAAAGGAGAGACCTTTGGTCTGGTAGGAGAATCCGGGTGCGGAAAGTCCACCCTTGGCCGTACTTTAATCCGTATGTATGATCCCACATCCGGTTCTATTTTGTTTAAAGATCAAAATATCACCGGCTTAAAGGGGAGGCAGCTTCTTCCTGTTCACAAACAGATGCAGATTATTTTTCAGGATCCCTATTCTTCCTTAGATCCCCACCACAATGTGCGGGAGATATTAAAAGAGTCCCTGACAGCAGTTTCCGGCTTATCCGCAGATGAAATGGAAGGCAGAATGGAAGAGATCTTAAAAAAGGTTGGATTGAAACCGGATGATATGTATAAATATGCATATGAATTTTCCGGCGGACAGCGTCAGAGAATCGGGATTGCAAGGGCTTTACTGGTAGAACCGGAGTTTCTTCTGTGTGATGAGCCCATCTCCGCCCTTGACGTATCCATACAGGCCCAGGTGGTTAATCTTTTGGAGGATTTACAAAAGGAGATGGGGCTTACCTATCTGTTTGTTGCCCACGATTTATCCATGGTCCGTCACATTTCTACCAGGATCGGTGTCATGTATTTAGGAAGGCTGGTGGAGATTGCAGACAGTGATGAGCTTTATGAAAATCCCCTTCACCCATATACAAAAGCGTTGCTTTCTGCCATTCCGCTGGCAGATCCAAAGCTGGCAGCCCAGTCAAAACGGGTGATGCTAAGCGGTGAACTTCCCAGTCCTATGAATGTTCCAACCGGATGTCATTTCCATACCAGATGTATGTATGCCAGGGAAGACTGTAAAAACCACATTCCGGAAATGGTGGAATTTTCTCCCGGCCATTTTGTATCCTGCCCCTTTGCAGGGGAAAATAATTCTTGACTTTTGATGCAAAACTTTTTATAATAACAACAATATTAAAACGCAACCAGGCAAAGGCGCCTAAGAACTTAAGATTCTTAGGCGCCTTTATGCTTTTTTTTCAGAAATTACGCAGAGAGGGGCTGGAAACATGCCAGATATGGTGAAAGTTGAAAACTTAAAAAAGAACTTCGGAGACCTTGAGGTGTTAAAGGATATCAGCCTTACGGTCAGGGAAGGGGAAAAACTGGTAATCATCGGACCATCCGGCTCCGGAAAATCCACGTTTATCCGTTGCATTAACTATTTAGAGGAGCCTACCAGCGGAACCATTACCGTGGCAGGAACACAGGTTACAAAGAAAAATCATTTGGAAATGGCAAAAAAATATTCGTCTATGGTATTTCAGCAATTTAATTTATATCCCCATCTGACTGTTCTGGAAAATCTGACACTGGCACCCGTTAAACTTCAGCACGTACCCAAGGAAGAAGCAAAAAAGATAGCAATGAAGTGTCTGGAACGTGTAGGTTTAAAAGAAAAAGCGGGTAATTATCCGGTACAGCTTTCCGGCGGACAGCAGCAGAGGGTGGCAATTGCCAGAGCATTATGCACGAAGCAGCCATTGATTTTATTTGATGAACCCACATCAGCACTGGATCCTGAGATGGTGCAGGAGGTATTAAATGTTATGGTGGAGCTGGCTCATGAAAACATTACCATGATCTGTGTGACACATGAGATGGGCTTTGCCCGTCAGGTTGCAGACCGTGTAATTTTCATGGATGGTGGGTATATTCTGGAAGAGGGAACACCGGAACACTTTTTTGAATGTCCGGAACATGAGCGGACAAAAGCGTTCTTAAGCAAAATCCTTCATTAGGGTGATGTTTAATATAATAAGATGATTGAGGAGGAAACAATTATGATGAAGAAAATGTTATCCCTGGCACTGACGTTTGCTATGGCAGCGACCTTAACCGCATGCGGTTCCAAAGCACCGGAGACAACGAAAGCACCGGCAGATACCAAAGCTGCAGGTTCTTCTGCAGAGGCAACAACCGGAGCAGGTGCAGCAGGAACAGCTGCAAAAGACGTGCAGAAGATTATTGACCGCGGAGTGTTAAAAGTAGGCTGTAAATCAGATATTCCGAAGTTCAGCTTACAGAATACAGCAACTGGACAGTACGAAGGATTTGAAGATGATCTTGCATATGAGATCGCCGGATCCATCTTCGGCTGCAGCGCAGCAGAGGCAAAGGAAAAGAAACTGGTGGAATTCCAGGGAGTAACGGCTAAAACAAGAGGACCTTTATTAGAGAATGGGGAAATCGATCTGGTTATTGCAACCTTTACCATTACACCAGAAAGAAAAGAAACCTATAATTTCTCTACACCATACTATACCGATGCAGTTGGTCTTTTAGTAAATAAAGATTCCGGAATTAAATCTATTCAGGATTTAGACGGTAAAGTAATCGGTGTGGCACAGTCTTCCACAACAAAGGACGGATTTAAAAAGTATGTGGATGAAAAGGGATTAAAGGTAAATCCGCAGTTCCAGGAATTTGACGGTTATCCTGCACTGGCTCAGGCACTGGCAACCAAGCAGATTGACTGCTTCTCTGTTGACCGCGCCATCCTTGCAGGTTATGTAAATGACGGCAATCTGATTCTGGAAGACCGCTTCGCAGAGCAGGATTACGGTGTTGCAGCTGCAAAGGGAAATACAGGCCTTGCAGAGGCTGTAGAGAAAAAAGTTACTTCCATGCTTTCTGATGGTTCCATGAAGAAACTTCAGGATCAGTGGGGATTACAGTAAGCTGTTTTAAGTAAAGGAAAAATGACATGATTAAAGGTCTTTTTGATGGAAAACGTTGGAGTGCCCTCTTTGCGGCATTCCCCGAATATTATATCCCTGGATTTCTTATGACACTTAAAATATCACTGGTAGGACTGGCGGTTGCGCTGGTCCTTGGAGTGATATTTGGCATGTTCTCATCATCCAAGTGGAAGCTGCTTAAGATCATTTCACGAATCTATGTGGAATTCATACAGAATACGCCTCTGGCTTTACAGGTCATGTGTTATTACTCGGTTCTTCCCATGCTGTTTTCCAGTTCCGGGTTTCGTATCCCTAAGTTTGTATTAGGGGTCATCGGGGTAGGCGTTTATCATGGTGCCTATATTTCTGAGGTCATAAGAACCGGAATTGAAGCTATTCCAAAGGGGCAGTCTGAGGCAGCAGCATCTCAGGGTTTTAGCTATCTGGAAACCATGTATCATATCATTCTGCCTCAGACCATTAAGATTATTATGCCACCTCTCGCAAATCAGGCTTTAAATCTGGTTAAGAATACTTCCATACTGGCCATGGTTGCGGGCATGGATCTGATGTATTTTACAGATTCATGGGGCGCTGACAGAGGGTATTTTGCCCAGGCATATTTTACAAGTGCAGTGATGTACTTTATTATCTGTTTCCCGTTAGCCAGACTGGCAAGATATTTAGAGATCCGCTCCATGCGGCTGCCAGTTGCAAAAAAGCTTGATATACAGGCAGACGAGGAGGCAGCATGTTAGAATTATTTCAACAGATATTTACACCGGCAAATGTACTTTTCATGCTGAAGGGCTTACAGATGACGGTCATGATCGCTGTGCTGGCTACGATCCTCAGTATATTTTTCGGAACCATACTGGCACTGATCCGTACTTATTCTTCTGGTAAATGGAAGTGGGCCGGAACTTTGGTAGCAGTCTATACAGAGTTCTTTCGCTGTACCCCCAACCTTTTATGGATTCTCTGGATCTATTTTACTGTAAAAGGGAATAAAGTAGGGGTATCGGTATTTGCTATTACCCTGTTCACTTCTGCAGTTATGGCAGAGATCTTCCGTGGGGGATTAAATTCCATTCCCAAGGGGCAGTTTGAAGGGGCTCAGTCCCAGGGCTTCAGCTTTTTTCAGACATTGTGGTACATTGTACTGCCTCAGACATATAAGAAGGTAATTCCGGCTCTCTTAAGCCAGGTTATTACCATTATTAAGGATACCTCATTCTTAAAGATGGTAGACGTGGCAGAATTCATGAGAAACTGCGCCGTAGTGCTTGGAAGTATCTACGATGTCAGAGGAATGATGATGCTGTTTGCTTTCGAGGCACTTTGCTATTTTGCCATTTGTTTTGCCCTCAGCTGTGTAGTCAGGGGATATCAGAAAACAATAGTAACCGGTTAGGGAGGTACATCTGTTATGGAGAAGTTTACGATCACCATTACCCGTGAGTTTGGCAGTCTGGGGCGTTCCATTGCCCGGGAACTGTCACAGATTCTGGGAGTGGAGTTTTATGACCGGGATATTGTGGAGGAAGTTGCAAATAAACTGAATCTGCCGGTTTCAACAGTCAGCAACGAGGAGGAAAAATCCAGGCACAGCTTTCTGCCAAGAATGTTCCCTCTTGGCACTGATGAGGAATATATGCAGGATATTATTTTTGATGTGCAGAAGGATATTATTCTTAATCTGGCAAAAAAATCAAGCTGTATCCTGGTTGGCAGATGCTCTGATTTTCTTCTTGAAAAGGAAAAAAATAATATTAACATATTTATCTACGCTTCTTATGAGAAACGTCTGCAAAACTGCGTGGATTCACTAGGTATGACAGAGGCTGAGGCAAAACGGATGATTCTTTCCGTAGACAAAGCCCGCAATGCATATCATAAAAAATATGCAGGTTATTTACCTGGTGATCCGGAGCATAAGCAGCTGATGATTGACTCCTCTTTACTTGGCGTGACTGGAACAGCAAAGTTAATCGCAGAGATTGTATATCAGTTATTTGAATCATAAAATGAATTCAGAAGTTTCCTATTAAAATAGGCCTTTTTGGTAAAACTAGGATGAGAGTCCGAAGGTTTGCCCAAAAGGCCTGTTCTATTGACAAGTGAAATATCAGGTACTAAACTTAGAAAAGGCAGGTCAGAAAATAGGACCGAGTATCGGGTTTAGGAGGAAGCAGATGTGAGATATAAATTAGACAAAAGACTGATTCCTGTAAAGGGGGAAGAAACGGTATCTGAAGATGATGTTCTGATTGATATTTTAAGCAGAGAAGAATTTTTAAAGGGACATCATACCCGTTACGAGGATCATATATTAATCCGGAGTCTGGAACGGGGCCAGTACTGTAGAACAGATTTGTTAAAAGACTGTGTGGTAGGAACCCTGGTAATACCTTTGAAGAAAAATCCTTTGAAACGCCCCCTGATATTTGGTTATTATATGAATGAAAACCGCCTGATCCTGATTGATGACAGCGGAGAAGCTGATAGAATGTTAAAGGAGATTGATAAGACACAGATTTTTGAGAAGACTTATCCAGCCCATCTCCTGTTCGAGTTTTTAGAATATCAGGTCAGAGATGACATTGAATATCTTCAGAAATATGAGGAATACTTAACGGAAATGGAAGACAGAATCATGAGCGGCAGAAGGGAAAAGGAAGACGTGCTGGGAATCATATTAAAGGCCAGGAAGGAACTGGCTAAGGTATCGTCTTATTATGGGCAGCTGATGAATATGAGTCAGACTTTAACTGAGAATTATAATGGTCTGTTAAAGGATGAAGAACGGGCACTGTTTCATCTGTTTGCCGGCAGAATGGCGAGACTTTCGGAATATGGGAGAGAACTGAGAGAATACGCTCAGCAGATTCGGGAGATGTATCAGGTGAGAATGGACATGAAGCAGAATCACGCATTATCCTTTCTGACCATGGTGACCGCTGTTTTTGCTCCCCTGTCTCTCATTGCGGGCTGGTACGGCATGAATTTTAAAAATATGCCGGAGCTTAACTGGACTTATGGATATCCCTTTTGTATTCTTTTAAGCATCCTCTTGATTGGATTGGAAATATGGTATTTTACAAAAAAAGGGTGGTTAAAAAAATAACAGGAAACAGGAATAAAATTCTCATAAAACAGTAGAAAAATTAATATGAATCCCTTGACATGAAAAAAAAAACCTGTTATACTTTACTTTCGTGTGAAACGAGAGGATGAAGGTCTGAAACGTGCCTGATACCTCTCGTTTTATTTGCGATAGTGTGTTTGTGCGGCCGTCGGCAACATAAGAACCCGGCTGGCAATGAGAAAGGAATTAATCATTTATGGAAACAGTTAGATTTGATGAGTTACAATTAGATGAAAGAATTCTGCGGGCAGTAGCAGATATGGGATTTGAAGAGGCATCTCCGATCCAGACCCAGGCAATACCGGTTCAGATGGAAGGAAGAGATATTATCGGTCAGGCCCAGACAGGAACGGGAAAGACCGCTGCCTTTGGAATTCCCCTGTTACAAAAAGTTGACCCTAAGGTAAAAAAGCTTCAGGCGGTGGCCCTCTGTCCAACCAGAGAGCTTGCTATTCAGGTGGCAGATGAGATCCGCAGGCTTGCTAAATATATGCATGGTGTGAAGGTCGTCCCTATCTACGGCGGCCAGGACATCGTGAAACAGATCCGTTCCTTAAAAGACGGTACTCAGATCATCATCGGAACACCGGGACGTGTTATGGACCATATGCGCCGGAAAACCGTTAAGTTTGATTTTGTCCATACGGTTGTTATGGATGAGGCAGATGAGATGCTGAACATGGGATTTTTAGAGGACATGGAAACCATTTTAAGTCAGCTTCCCGAAGATCGGCAGACAGTTATGTTTTCAGCTACCATGCCTCCGGCAATTTCGGACATTGCAAGAAAGTTCCAGAAAGAACCGGTAAATGTAAAGGTAGTGAAGAAAGAACTGACAGTGCCGAAAGTAACCCAGTATTACTATGAGGTGAAACCAAAGAGTAAATTGGAAGTAATGTGTCGTCTTTTAGATATGTATGCACCGAAGCTTTCCGTTGTTTTCTGTAACACGAAAAAGCAGGTAGATGAACTGGTACAGTCCCTTCAGGGAAGAGGATATTTTGCGGAAGGTCTTCACGGAGACTTAAAGCAGATCCAGCGTGATCGTGTCATGAACAGCTTCCGTAACGGCAAGACAGAGATTCTTGTGGCTACTGATGTAGCAGCCCGAGGAATCGACGTAGACGACGTAGAAGCGGTATTTAACTATGACCTTCCTCAGGATGATGAGTATTATGTACATCGTATTGGCCGTACAGGTCGTGCCGGACGTGAAGGAATCGCATTCAGCTTCGTGGTTGGTAAGGAAGTGTACAAGCTTCGTGACATTCAGCGTTACTGCAAGACCAAGATCGTACCTCAGGCAATTCCATCACTCAACGATGTAACTGCCATCAAGGTAGACAAGATTTTAGAAGGCGTTGCAGCAATCATTGGTGATACAGATCTCAGCAAAACAGTTAATATCATCGAGAAGAAGCTGTTGGAAGAGGATTACACCTCTCTTGATCTGGCAGCGGCTCTCTTACGTAAGATGATGGGTGAAGAGAATGAAGACATCATCGATACCAGAGAACCTCGCAACCTTGACGAGCTGGAAGGCTTCGGAGGCGGAAACAACAGCAGAGGCGGCAGAGGAAGAAGCAACAGCAGCCGTGGAGGAAACAGCGGAAGATATGATTCCTCATCCAGAGATGATATGGCTCGCTTATTCATTAACATCGGTAAGAACCAGAATGTTAAACCAGGAGATATTCTTGGTGCCATTGCAGGAGAATCCGGTATGCCAGGCAAGATGGTTGGAAGCATCGACATGTATGACAAATATACATTCGTAGAAGTTCCAAGAGAAAGTGCTGACGCCGTATTAACTGCGATGAAAGATGTAAAAATTAAAGGTAAAAATATCCATATGGAAAAAGCCAACGGAAAAGGCAAATAAATTTTCGGGAGCTGAACAACGAAGGAAGACGGCCTGTCTTGCGGGAGTTGTTTGGCTCCTGTTTTTTTCTTGCTTCCTGAGAAAAAACAGGATACAATTAGTTCAAATGAGGAGTCAATTGGAGGACGAAATGGCAGAGTGGAAGAAAAATGACAGGATCCAGGTAATAATTGAGGATCTGAGTGAGACAGGAGAAGGAATTGGTAAAACGGATGGTTTTACCTGGTTTATAAAGGATACAGTAATTGGTGATCAGGTGGAAGCAAAAGCCATGAAGGTGAAGAAAAATTACGGCTTTGCGCATTTAGAACAAATAATCAAGCCGTCAGAAAGCAGAATTACCCCCTTGTGCCCGGTGGCAAAACAGTGCGGAGGCTGCCAGCTTCAGTCCATGAGCTACGAAGAGGAACTTCGCTACAAGGAGCGCAAAATCTATGGCAATATTACCCGCATCGGCGGCTTTAAAGATGTTCCAATGCTTCCTATTATGGGGATGGACGAGCCATGGAGATATCGGAATAAAGCACAGTTTCCCTGGGGCGTGGATAAGGATGGAAGGCCTGTGGCTGGCTTTTATGCAGGGAGGACTCATGCCATTATTGGGTGTGAGGACTGTCTGTTAGGGGTGGAAGAGAATCGGGAAGTATTAGGTCGTATTAAGACCCATATGGAGCGGTATCATCTGGCTCCTTATGATGAAAGCACTCATAAGGGACTGATTCGCCATACGCTTATCCGGAAAGGATTTCAGACAGGTGAGCTGATGGTGTGTCAGGTGATTAACGGGAATCAGCTGCCACACAGTGAGGAGTTGGTGAAAAGTTTGCTTGAAATCCCTGGGATGGCAAGTATATCTTTGAATGTGAATAAGGAACAGACTAATGTGATTCTGGGAGACAAGGTGGAGAATCTTTTTGGGCCTGGATATATCACCGATTATATTGGATCGGTACAATACCGTATTTCCCCTCTTTCTTTTTATCAGGTTAATCCGGTACAGACTAAGAAGCTATATGAAACTGCTTTGGAGTATGCGGGACTTACCGGCGGTGAGACGGTATGGGATCTGTATTGCGGAATTGGTACGATCTCTTTATTTCTTGCGCAGAAAGCGAAGAAGGTCTATGGAGTGGAAATCGTTCCCCAGGCAATTGATGATGCAAGGGAGAATGCAAGGTTAAATGGGATTGAGAACGCAGAGTTTTTCGTAGGAAAGGCAGAGGAGGTTCTGCCGGAACAGTTTGATAAGAATCAGGTATATGCCGATGTGATTGTGGTGGACCCCCCAAGAAAAGGGTGCGATGAAAAATGCCTGGAGACTATTGTGAAGATGGAGCCGAAACGGGTGGTTTATGTCAGCTGTGACTCTGCGACGTTGGCAAGGGATCTGAAGTATCTGGCGGAGCGGGGGTATGAGCTTGTGCGGGTGAGAGGGTGTGATATGTTTCCCTGGACCACGCATGTGGAAACAGTAGTGTTGCTGGAACTGAATGCCTTGTAGTATAAAAATCACCTTTCACCGCATGTAGAAGCGGTGTTAATGATGAAACATTGTGGTTTGGACAATAAAAAGCAGCTGCAAAGTCCACACCATAGGTATCTGGAGAGACAAAATGTTTCGTATTTATAATACTGTTTGAAAGTGTGACGTGAAATATGGATAAATTGTTGTTTGGAATATCAGGCTTACCAATTGGAAGTGGATTAAAAAAGTTAAACTATGCTTCTGGAATTGTTTATTTAAAATCAATAGGACTTGATGCTATGGAACTTTTGTTTGTGAGAAGTGTGAATGTAACAGATAAGAATAAGAACATAATATTAAAAACTAAGCTAGACAATGATTTTTATTTGTCAGCACATGGATCACATTATATAAATCTAAATGCGGATGAGTATGAAAAGCAAGTACAGTCAATGGAAAGAATAACAAATGCAATGGAAGCATTATTGCAGGTTGAGGGAAGAAGTCTAATATTTCATCCAGGCTTTTATTTGAAGGACTCAGAGGAAGAAACATATAATACTATAAAAGAAAGCTTATTAAAGCTTCCGTATAAAGGTATAGATTATAGGCTTGAGACTACAGGAAAAAGAACTCAGTTTGGAACGCTTGAGGAATTAGTGTCTCTTTGTAAAGAAATAAGTTCTTGTAAGTTATGTATTGACTTTTCTCATATACATGCAAGACAGAACGGCTGTTTAAAAAAATATGATGATTTTGCAAAAATATTGCAATACGTGACTGATAAGCTAGGAAGACCTGCGCTAGAGGATTTGCATATTCATATGGGAGGAATTAACTACAATGAAAAAGGCGAGATAAACCATCTTCCCATATTGGAAAGCGATTTTAACTATTTAGAGTGTTTAAAAGCCATAAAAGATTATGATGTTAGAGGCTGTATAATTGCAGAGGGACCGTTGGTGGAGAAAGATGCATTGTTATTAAAAAACACCTATGAAAAATTATAACTATTTTGAGTAAATGAAAGAAGGTTTGTAATGATTAGACCAGTAATGAAGGATGTCGTTTTCCTGAATCAGAAGTCTGAACCGGCGACGGAAGCAGACAAGCAGGTGGTTCAGGATTTGCTTGATACATTAAAAGCGAATGAAGATGTCTGTGTAGGAATGGCGGCTAACATGATTGGTATCAGGAAGAGAATAATAGCAGTGAGTATAGGTTTTGCCAATATTGCCATGATTAATCCAGTGATTGTAAAGAAGTCAGGTATGTACGAGACGGAGGAAGGCTGTCTTTCTTTGATTGGAGTACGCAATACCACCAGATATAAAGATATAGAGGTGGAGTTTCAGGATATTAATTTTAAAAAACAGTATCAGAAGTTTTCCGGATGGATTGCACAGATTATACAACATGAGATAGACCACTGCGATGGCATAGTGATATAGAAACCAAATGCCACCAATGCAGAAAATAATAAAATGCGCCATGCCGCAACATGATTTTTTTGTACATCAAATGCAAGGTGTCAGACAGTCCGATATGATAATATAGCTCTGGAGAGGAGGTAGATTAATGGAATGGATTGACAGAATGAATAATGCTGTAGACTATATTGAATTAAATCTCACGGATGAAATCTCATACGAGAAACTGGCGCAGATTGCATGTTGCTCCACGTATCACTTTCAAAGAATGTTTTCATTCATTACGGGCGTACCGTTATCTGAGTATATCAGACGAAGACGTTTGACATTGGCAGCCTTCGAGTTACAGACAAGCAATATTAAAGTGATTGATGTGGCGGTAAAGTACGGATATGAATCGCCAGAAGCATTTAGTCGGGCATTTAAAAATCTTCATGGTGTAATGCCCATAGCAGCGCGCGATATTGGTGTTTCGCTCAAAGCCTTTCCTAAAATGACCTTCTCAATATCGATCAAAGGAGTATCTGAGATGAATTATCGTATTGAAGAGAAAGAACCGTTTGAGGTATTTGGACTTGAGCTAAAGACAACTGTTGTTAATGGGCAATGCTATAAAGATATCCCTGAGTTTTGGATGGCCTGTGGACAGGATGGGCGGGGGCAGGCACTTTTACAGGCTGCCGGAAAAAAGACAGGTGAGGTGATTGATGCAGGCGTAACATATGACCATAATGTGAATGGAGACATGTCCTATATGGTTGGATGTATTAATAAGGATCAGGCAGTTTCACCTGAATATAAGACTCTGACCATACCAAAGCAAACATGGGCAATATTTCAAACGGAATGGAAAAGTGAAGACGATGATGAAAAGCTGCATGAAGTCTGGGGAAGAATCTATTCCGAATGGTTCCCGGTAGCAAGCTATGAGCATGCTGATTGTGATTTTGATATGGAAATGTATTTTAGCGATTTACAATCAGGGTATAGTGCTGAAATATGGATTCCAGTTGTACAGAAATAAGACTGTAAAATAAGAGTATATACAATAAAAATGAGCTGGCACTCTAAGGCGTAATTCCATAGAGTGCCAGCTCATTTTTTGTGTGTGCCCGGCGGGCACACGTTCCAACGAGTGTAAGTCTTGAATCCGCCCGGTAGTGGGAAGGATATAGCCGAAGGC
>SVDU01000034.1 GCA_015057705.1 Paenibacillaceae bacterium
CGCAGTATCAAGTATACTGCGCCATTTTTATACATTATGTCCAATTTAACTATTAAAAAAATATGTAATCAATGCTTCCATATTTAGATGTAAAAATAGCCTGCAAACTGTAAATTCTAAGTTTGCAGGCTATTTTAATTACTCCACTTTAAATAATCCAGAAATTTTCGTTACATACAATTCGTCTGTACGTTTCGAATTTAGACCATTTATTATGAAAAGCGATTTTATTATCAGCTCCCAGATCATTAAATTCACGCAGACAGTTTGACAGATCTTCTTTGGAACCGATTTTTAAGGCGAATCCTCTTTCATCTAGAATTGGTAATCCTGAATAACTATAATCATCAAGGCTTATGATATCCAGGATGGTCTGATTTCGTACAAGAACTGCAGCGGAGTCATCCAAAGATATTACATCAAAAAAGTCAGGATAATGGAAGCTGTCTCCCGAAACAGAAACGACGTCGCCCTGACGATAGGTGGTCTCTTTTGTCTTCTGTCTGGAGAGGAACGCATTTTCCAGGTTAAAATAGAATTCTTCAAAAATATATCCACCAGCCCGTAATCCGCCTTTTTCAAAGTATGGTTTTTCGTCCCCGTTTTCCACCTGCTCCACCACTCCGCAGGCTGATGTCATATGGCTGACCCGGTCAATTAAAATTAATTCTCCCAGGGTTTTATTTCTTTTAAATTCATCAACCGGAATCCGTTGGGAAAATTCAAGCAGACAGGACGCAATTTCATTTTTACCAATCTCATGAGCAAGTAAATGCTCCCCTGTATTAATATCCACCTGGTACTCAATGCGTTTGATCACTGCCGGAAGCATTCTTGTTCCCAGTTTCAGCAGATAATCGTTTCCTTCCTTAAGCGGAGCTTCATCCATCCATAATATGGATGCCTTCACTTCTTTGCTTACAGGCAGCTGTTCCTGATCCGTCAGAACGTTTCCACGGCTCACATCTACTTCTCTGTCAAGCTGTATGGTAACTGCCTGGCCGGCAGCTGCCTGGTCAGCGGATCGGTCTCCCACCAGGATACTCTTTACTTTTGCAGTTTCATTTCCCGGAAGTACCGTAAGGCTTTGTCCGACCGTGACGATTCCTGATTCCACCTGACCCTGAAAACCACGAAATTCATGGTCAGGCCGGCACACTCTCTGGACTGGCATATAAAAACCGCTTCCAGCATCCTCGGTAACCTCTGTCTGTTCCAGACAGGAAAGGAGGGTTTCTCCCTGATACCAGGGCATATGATCTGATTTTACAGTTACATTATCTCCTTCCGTAGCGCTGACAGGAATAATAGTCACATGTTTTAAAGACAAATCCTCAGTAAGAATGCTGATGCTCCGACTGATCTCTTCAAATCGATCCTGGCTGTAATCTGCCAAATCCATCTTATTCACTGCAAAGATGAAATGACGGATTCCCATAAGGGAACAGATTCTTAAATGGCGCCTGGTCTGTACCAGAACCCCCTGCTTCGCATCCACCAGAATGATTGCCAGCTGGGCGAAAGAAGCTCCTACCGCCATGTTTCTTGTATATTCTTCGTGTCCCGGTGTATCCGCAACAATAAAGCTTCGCTTCTCCGTTGTAAAATACCGGTATGCCACATCAATGGTGATTCCCTGCTCCCGCTCTGCCATCAGACCGTCTAAAAGAAGGGAATAATCAATCTCACCGCCTCTGGAACCTACCTTACTGTCAAGCAGCAGCGCTTTTTCCTGATCTGCATACAACAGCTTGGAATCATAGAGTATATGACCGATCAAAGTGGATTTTCCATCGTCCACACTTCCACAGGTAATAAATTTCAGCAATCCTCTCATCAGAAATAGCCCTCCCTTTTTCTCTTTTCCATACTGGCGGCTCCGCCGTCTTTGTCAATCACCCGGCTGGTTCGTTCTGATTCTACGGAGCTTAACGTTTCATCAATGATCTGATCAATGGTAACCGCCTCTGAAAGAACGCCGCCAGAAAGGGGATAACAGCCCAGTGTCCGGAAACGAACCTTTTTCAGCTGGGGAACCTCTCCGGGATATAGACGCATACGGTCGTCGTCCACCATAATAATATCATCATCCCGATAAACCACTGGCCTTTCCGCTGCAAAATACAATGGAACAATGGGGATATTCTCCTGTTTTATGTACTGCCAGATGTCCTTTTCTGTCCAGTTGGAGATAGGAAATACCCGGATGCTCTCTCCTTTATAAATCTCTGTGTTGTAAAGCTTCCACATCTCCGGTCTCTGGTTTTTAGGATCCCAGGCGTGGGCAGCATTCCGAAAGGAGAAGATCCGTTCCTTTGCCCTGCTTTTTTCCTCATCCCGTCTGCCTCCGCCAAAGGCTGCTGTAAATCCATACTTATTTAATGCCTGCTTTAATGCCTGTGTTTTCATGATATCAGTATAGGATGAACCGTGGTCAAATGGATTGATTCCCCGTGCAACGCCGTCTTCATTGATATATTCCAGCAGCTCGATTCCCAGTTCCCTGGCTGTTCTGTCCCGGAATTCAATCATTTCTTTAAACTTCCAGGTGGTATTCACATGGAGAAATGGGAAAGGCGGTTTTTCCGGGTAAAAAGCCTTTAACGCCAGATGAAGCATGACGGAACTGTCCTTTCCTATGGAATAGAGCATAACCGGCTTCTCACACTGGGCGGCTACCTCTCTGATAATATATATTGCCTCTGCTTCCAATTCATCCAGATGGGTTAATCTGCTCATAATCATCTCTCCTCTAATACTTATTCGAATTCTTACCGTTGACCTCAATTAAGCGGACGGTACCATCGGGTCTTGTGACTTTCCATAGAAGGAGATCACCATGTTCTGATACTTTCATTACAGTACCATTTCCTCCCATATCAGCTCCTAAGTAAAAATCAATGGCTCCAAACCCACACTCCTTTACACAGGAAGCGCACCCCCAGCAGTCTCTGGAATATTTTATAAATGCTTTCCCGTCTTTTTCCTTTATCAGACTCCCCGGACACACTCTTGTGCATGCCAGACAACCCACACATGCTTCTTTAGATATCCGTATGCTCATAATCGTTCTCCTTTCCTATATCACGGAGTCTTAAAACCAGCGCTCCGTCTTTCATTGTGGAGTTAACAAATTTATGATAAGCCTCATCTGACCTGGGAAAATCCAGATTTTCCTGGAAAGAGTGCCACCTGGTCTCCTTTCTGAACCCTAAATGGGCTATCACTGACCGGCATACAACCAGGCGTTCCAGCAGCTCATAGACAAACATCAGCTCATGCATGTCGGAGGCATTTAAATATCTGGTCAGCTTCGTGAGTTCCAGTATTTTTTCTTCCCCAAGCTTCAGCTGCTTTTCATTATACTGATAATTGACCGAAATCCCTCCTGCGTACTCATCCATCACCTTCTGCATCGCTTCTTCCAGTTCCTCTGCTGTAAAAACGGTCTCTGAGCCATTTAAAATGCGTTCATACTCCCGGAACGTTTCCTCAGCAAAGGATAAAGCCTCATAGGAAGGATCCATTCTCCGACCTTTTTTAATAATATCAAGTGCGGCGATTTCCCCTTCTGCCAGAGCGCCGGTCACATACTTCTGGGGACAGCCGCCTGCTACGTCTCCTGCTGCATACAGACCGGTTACAGTGGTTTCCCTGTTGGTATTAATCCAGTAACCGCTTGCAGTGTGCCCTCCAACGATGTAAGGCTCGGTTCCTGCTATTTCCACATCCTCTTTTCCAGGGGTCCTGTCGCTTTGCAGCCACCGAAGAGTCTGGCTGGGAGCCATATTTAAGTACGCTTTCAGTAAATCCTCCTCTGTTTCTTTGTCAATTCCCTCTGTATGTAGATAACAGGGACCATTGCCAAGCTGATTCTCCCTTACGGTTCCATAGACCCGTTCACTGGTGGTGATCCCGTATTTTTCTTCATAAATCTCACCTTTTGAATTGATCTGCTTTGCTCTGACTCCCTGAGCAATGGTTCCGGTAGGGGCTATGGTATCCTTGCAGCGGAGTGCAATAAACCGCATCTCAAAGGAAGTCATTTCTGCACCTGCCTTAATTCCCATGGCATAGCCTGCACCTGTATTAAAAGGAGGGTACCATATCTTATGGCGGGAAAAGCCGGGGTTGTTGGGTTTATAAAGACCAGCTGCGCCTCCGGTGGTCACAATAACGGCGGCTGCCCGGATTTCATAAGCGATGGTCTCTTCCATATGAAACCCTACCGCTCCTCTTACTTCATTGTCATTCACAAGAAGATCAGTCATATTTACGTGCTCTAACACCGTGACATTTGAAGCCTGTAATACGGCATCAGCAAGAATGGGCTTTATATTTTCTCCGTTTATTTTAATGTTGCGTTTTCCTCTGGTCACATAATTGCCATTTTCATCCTTTAGAATCACAAGCCCCAGCTGCTCTAAATCAGCTGTCACTTTATTAAATTTCCTGGCTGCTGATAACAGAAGATCTTCTCTTGCAATGCCCGCCGCATCTTTCATTGCATAGTCCACATAATCCTCAGGGGTCTGCCCGTCAGTAATATAGGCATTAATGGCATTTACCCCTGCTGCCAGACAGCCGCTCCTCCTGATCCCTGCTTTTTCGGCAACGATAACGGTTAAATCTGAATGATTTGAAAGAGTCAGCGCCGCATAACAGCCAGCCGTCCCTCCCCCTATGATCAGGACATCCGCCGTCATAATTTCCCGTTTTAACCTTATACTCATTTTTGACTCCTCTGTAAGATCTTTTTCTTCTATGTCAGAATGTGACGATATTGGCTCCGTTTAACAGTGAATTTTCCAGCAGATACGCTTTCTTATCATCGTAAGCATAGATCCGGTAAACAATCACATGCATCTTTTCTCCAACAGAAACAGGACGCCTTTCTAAGGATCTTCGGGTTGTCAGGGAAACTCCGTTTACATTCAGACGGACCTCCAGATAATTACCGCGGAATGAAATATCTTCAATAATTCCCTCTTCCGAACATCTCATCACATCCTGAAATTTCAAATTGTCACTTTTAAATGCTTCCACAAACTCCGGCCGTATGATTGCTCCTGTAAAATCACCCTTTTCAAATCCCTTCAGCTTATGATATCCATCCATTCTGGCAGACTGCCCGATAAACTCAGCAACAAAGGGTGTTGCGGGATTTTTATAGATCTCAAAGGGATTTGCAATCTGTTCAATTCTACCTTGATTGGTAACAATAATTTCATCTGCTACTTCCACCGCTTCATCCTGATCATGGGTGACAAAGATGCTGGTAATGCCTACCTTATGAATCATCTCCTTTAACCAGCTGCGAAGCTCCTGACGCACCTTTGCATCGATCGCTGCAAATGGCTCGTCAAGGAGCAATAGTCCCGGACTTGGTGCCAGTGCTCTGGCAAATGCAACCCTCTGACGCTGTCCGCCGGAAAGCTGATTAGGATAGCGTTTTTCTAACCCTTCCAGGCCGGTTAAGGAAAGCAGTTCCATGACACGCTCTTTTATCAGCTTTTTGTTAATCTTTTTCACTTCCAGACCGAAAGCGATATTTTCATAGACCGTCATATACCGAAACAGTGCATAATTTTGAAATACAAAACCGATTCCTCTGTCTGCAGCCGGCAGATCATTGACTCGTTTCTCATCGATCATGATATCACCGGTATCCGGTGTTTCAAAACCGGCAATCATACGCAGGATTGTTGTTTTCCCGCTTCCACTGGGTCCAAGAAGGGCTGCCAGTGTTCCTTTTTCCAGTCCAAAATTCACCTCTTTGGAAGCCTTAAAATCTCCGTATGATTTCTCAATATTTCTCATTTCTATGTACATAAGACCCTCCTGACTGACTTCACATTAATGGTTTTCCTCATTCTTTTTTGCCTGATGCTCTGCTATATTTCGTATGATCAGCACTGCTACTGCCATAAGAACCAGAATGGAAGAGACAGCAAATGCCGAGGTAATGGACTCCGATGAATTGGAGAGATAGAGGGCATCGATTTCCAGCGGAAGGGTAAATGTCTCCCCTCTGGTTTTTGACAAGGCATGGACAGCGCCAAACTCTCCAAGTGCTCTTGCCGTACAGAGAATTACCCCATAAAGAAGGGCCCAGCGGATATGAGGAAAGGTTATTTTCCGGAATATGGTAAAGCCATCTGCCCCCATAAGTGCCGCTGCCTCTTCCTCTTCTTTTCCTACAGACAGAAGTACCGGTATAATCTCCCTTGATACAAATGGAAATGTGACAAATACAGTAGCAAGCAACACTCCCGGAACAGCAAATACGATCTGGATATTCGTTCCAAGAGCCTCATTCAGTCTGGAAATCAGACCGCCTGCCCAGCCCATTCTTCCAAATGTCATTAAAAAAGCAAGCCCTGCAATGACTGGAGAAATGGAAAATGGAATGTCAATGACTGCTGAGAGAATCTGTTTTCCTTTAAAAGAAAATCTGGTGATCAGCCATGCCGCTGCAATCCCGAAAATGGTATTGACGACGACTGCAATCACAGCTGCCAGCACAGTGACTCCAAACGCCGATTTTACAGTCGGGGTAGCCAATGATTGAAAGTAAAAGCCTATTCCCTCTTTCAGAGAATTAATAATAACGGAGATCAGAGGCAGAACCAGCATGAAAAAAAGAAATACCCCACTGATTCCTATGAGAATCCACTTACTTTTTATTTTCATACATGTTCCCTCCTATAAACAGCTGGTGCGCTTCGCCTGATGTACCTGAACCATATTTACTAACAGTAAAACCAGAAAGGATAAAAAAAGCATTACAAGAGCGATTGCCGTTGCACCTGGATAATCCACATAATTGAGTTTCTGCATGATCACATAGGAAACCACCTGTGTCTGATTTCTGGCATTGTTGCCTGATATGTAGATCACGCTGCCGTATTCCCCCACCCCTCTTGCAAAGGCAAGACCAAAACCAGTTAAAAGTGCAGGTCCAAGCTCCGGTAGAATTACTTTTCGAAAGGTGTGGAACTTCCCGGCTCCAAGAATTGCTGCTGCCTCTTCATACCGTGGATCAAGTGTCTCTAGAACCGGCTGAATGGACCGGACCACAAATGGGATACCGATAAAAATCAGTGCAATGGTCAGCCCGATCTTCGTATATGCCGCTTTTATCCCCAAAATTCCAAGGAATCCGCCCATATCCCCGGTATCGGAATACAGTTTAGACAGTGTGATTCCTGCCACTGCAGTGGGGAGGGCAAAGGGTAATTCGATGATTCCATCCATAATCCGTTTGCCGGGAAACTCATACCGAACAAGAACCCAGGCAAGAATCAGGCCGAATATACTGTTGACAAATGCAGCAAAAAGGGAACATAGCAAGCTGGTCTTGAACGCATTTATCACATTGTTCTTTGTAATCAGTTCTAAAAATTCCCGGGGTGATAGCTGGAAGGAATATACCAGAACTGAAGCAAGGGGAATGAGTATAATGACCGAAAGCATAAAAAGAGTTATCCCCATACTCAGTCCGAATCCTGGTATGACACGCTGGCTTTTTCCTACCCGGTGTAACTGTTTTGTCATGTGGTTCCTCCCTCTAATTGGCGTAAATCTCATCAAAGATTCCTCCGTCTGCAAAAAAAGTCTCATAAGCAGCATCCCAGCCGCCAAAATCGCCAATGGTGCATAGATTTACATTAAGATCAAATTTTCCAGAGAATTCAGATAAAATCTTTTTATTTGAGGGTCTGTATCCATATTCTCCGATCAGCCTCTGGGCCTTATCGGAATAAAGGTATTTTAAGTATTCCTCTGAGGCTTTCTCTGCTCCGTCTTTGCGTGCGTTTTCATCTACTACCGCCACACTGGGTTCTGCAAGAATACTGATACTGGGAGTAATGATTTCATACCGATCCGGGTACTCTTTCACCGTATTGATAGCCTCGTTTTCCCAGGCAATCAGCACATCACCCTGGCCATTTTCCACAAATGTGGTGGTGGCTCCTCTGGCACCTGAATCCATGACAGAAACATTTTTATAAAGATCTGCCACAAAGGCTTTCATCTTCTCCTCATCTCCCTGATCAGTGATCTTTGCATACTGCCATGCCGCCAGGAAATTCCAGCAGGCACCGCCGCTGCTCTTGGGATCCGGGGTAATAACCTCAACACCTGGTTTGACTAAATCAGACCAGTCTTTTATGTTTTTTTCATTCCCTTTCCTCACCAGAAATACGATTGCAGAGGTATAAGGTGATGAATTATCCTCAAATTCCTTAATCCACCTGGAATCGATCAGACCGGACTTTTCAATCATGGTAATATCATGAGCCAGAGCCAGAGTCACCACATCCGCTTTTGCTCCTTCAATGACGGAACGTGCCTGGCCTCCTGATCCTCCGTGAGACTGGACCACAGTTATTCCGGTTTTATAGGTGTCCCTGTAATAGTCTTCAAAGATTTTGTTGTACTCCTGATAAAACTCTCTGGTGGGATCATAAGAAACATTGGTAATTGTAAGTGTTCCGTCTTTACCGGTATCCGTCTGCTTTGCACATCCTGCCAGTATTCCTGCTGCCACTATCATCAGCACAAGGGCTGCTGCCCGCTTTTTTCCTCGTTTTCTCATTCATGAACCTCCGCATGCTCCGTGTGTTATCTGGAAGTTTAATCCCCATTTACATATTTGTAAAGTATGTTATTGTTTTTTCTTTATCCATATGGTAGAATTTCCTTATCTATTCCCCTAGAACCATATTTTTTTACTTATATATCATATATTACCAGTATGTAAATATGATATCAGTCAGGAGGAAGTCATGTCCATTAAAACATTGATGATCTTTGTTACCGTCTATAAGGAAGAAAGCATTACTGCTGCTGCCAATAAGCTGAATATCAGCCAGCCTGCCGTAAGCCTTGCAATCCGGGAACTGGAAAATGAGTATTCCATCCAGTTATTTGAGCGGGTTGGAAGGGGCATTCAAAAAACCAGCGCAGCCCGTCATCTGTACGAATTCGCGTCCCACATTACCTCTCTTTATCTGGAAATGGATCTGGAGTTTAAAAAGCAGAATCAGACCACTCCGCTGCGCATCGGATTTTCAAGCACCATCGGAGCCTGTCTGATGCCTGAGCTCATTCATTGTTTCACGAAAGACAATCAGATTCCCATGCCTTACTTAAAAGTTGACACCTCAGACAAAATAGAAACTGCCATTCTGGAAAACCAGCTGGATCTGGCTCTCACTGAAGGAGTCAGCAGCTCGGATAAAATTCTGACGGAACCGTTTGCCAAAGAACAGTTAGTGCTGGTGTGCAGTCCTTCTCACCCTTTTGCCCAAAAGGAGAACCTTACGCTGGCAGATTTAAGAGAAGAACGTTTTTTTTTGAGAGAAAATGGTAGCCAGACCAGAAAACTGGCTGAAGCTGCCTTTCACCTCCAGGATTTCATTCTCCGCCCTGTCCTCGAGAGCACCAGCAACGAAGCAATCATATGGGGAGTTCATACAAATCTTGGAATTGCCATACTGCCAGAACGCCAGGTGGCCCAATAATTAGAAAAGGGATCACTTCTTGCCCTGCCCCTTAAGGGAATTGAACTGAAACGGGAATACCAGATAATTTACCATCAGAATAAATATTTAAACCCAGAAATGCTGCGTTTTATGGAGCTGGTAAAAAGTAAATCTTTACCGTAAACATAGCCTGTTACTAAATCTCTGTTGCTATTATCTGTTTGACCGTTTATGATGGTTCTATCAGGATAAATGCGGGGGATAATATGGAAATAAACAGCAAACTATTATTGGTTGATGACGAAAAGGATATTGTTGATTTGATACAGGAAGTGTTGCAGCAGGATGGTTTTCGTGTCATTGAGCGGGCGTATTCCGGACTTGAAGCATTACGAATCTGCCGGGAGTTCCAGCCTGACGTTGTTGTGCTGGATGTGATGCTCCCGGATCTTGACGGCCTGGAGGTATGCAAAAATATTCGGGAATTCTCCTACTGCTCCATCTTGTTTCTTTCTTCTAAAAATGATGATATTGATAAGATTCTGGGGCTTTCCTGCGGAGGTGATGATTATATTACAAAGCCATTCAGTCCAAGAGAATTGGTTTTCCGCATCAAAGCCCAGCTTCGCCGTCAGCAGTATCAGGCTTCTTCCTGCCTGGGGGACAGGGAAATTTTAAATGCAGGGGCTCTTACTCTTAATAAAGAAAGCTGCCGTGTCTACAAGTCAGGACAGGAAATCTATCTGACCGGACGTGAATTTCTGCTACTGTCTTATCTGATGGAAAACACGGATAAAATCATCAGCAAAGAGCGCCTGTATGAAAAAGTCTGGGGCGAATACAGCAGCATTTGTGATAATACCATTATGGTTCATATCCGCCATATCCGCGAAAAAATCGAAAACACTCCTTCAAATCCACGGCAGCTGATTACTGTAAAAGGCTTGGGATACAAATTAAAGAAGAGGACTGATTAAATGAAAAAATCCGGATACTGTACCATTTTTCATATTTATCTGATTTTCTTTCTATCGCTGCTTGGAACAGTTATCACAGCTGCATCCCTCTTTTACATATTAATTACGGTTAAAACACCTGCCGGTATAAACACAAGAAGCAACTGGCCCAAAACAATTACGGAGAATTTCAAAGAATACATTGTTTTGATAGATGGAAACCCACAAATCCTGCCTGAGGGACTGGAACTGCTTCAGGAAAATGAGATTGGACTTCAGATTATGGATAATTCTGGCAATGAACGGTTCAGCTGTCAAAAGCCAGACCAGGCTGATTCCAGTTACTCCGCTCCTGAGCTTTTTAAGCTTTACCAGACAGGCAAATTAAATGGCAGCAAAACAACCGCTTTTGTGGGGACAGTTACAGACAATGGGAATGACTATACCTATATTCTCTATTTTCCAATGACGATTTCCAAAATAACCATGTATCTCAATGGAGACAGGTTTACAGACGGAAAAACAATTGTACTTTTTATCCTGGGAATGCTGTTTTCTGTTGTTTTAATTTCCGGTTTGATTTATGGATTCTGGACAACACACATCATGAACCGCTTAACAACCTCCATCAGAGAAATTTCATCCCGTAACTATCTTCCAGTTCATGTTAATGGTGCTTATAAGGATCTGTACCTTAGTCTGAACACTCTGGATTCAGAAATTAAAGAAAGCGACAGACTGCGGGAACAGACGGAAATAATGCGGAAAGAATGGATTGCCAATATCACCCATGATTTAAAAACACCATTATCCCCTATAAAAGGGTATGCTGAACTATTACAGGAAAACGGCATTAAAACAGAGGAACAACGCAAACAGTACTCAAAGGTTATCTTAAAAAATGTCTCCTTTATGGAATCGCTGATTCATGATCTGAAATTAACCTATCAGCTGGATAATGGTATGATTCCTCTGAATCTACAGGAACAGAATTTCATACGCTTCCTGAAAGAACTGGTGATTGACATCTTAAATAATCCAGAATATGAACAACGTACCATAGGCTTTGAAACTTCCCTAGAAACATTTTTATTCTCTTTTGATCCCGTACTATTAACAAGAGTATTTCAAAATATCATTCTCAATAGTTTTGTCCATGGAGATGAAAATACTGCGGTTTCTCTGCAGATAATCGTTTCTGATACCATGCTTCAAATCAACGTATCAGATAATGGAAAGGGAATGCCGGAAGAGGAAACCCATTCCCTCTTTCAGCGCTACTATCGGGGAACGAATACCAAACACAAGTCTGGTGGAACGGGCCTGGGGCTTGCCATTGCAAAAAGCATTACAGAGCTTCACGGAGGAATCATTACCGTGTCCAGCACGCCTTTTGTTGGAACATCTTTTCAAATACAGTTTCCCATTGGTTAAGGTTAATTAAGGTTGCCTGAAACGCAGATTAAGGTTGATAGTCTATCATTTCATTATGATAGCTGTCAGCCTATTTTTATGCCATTAAATCAGAAAGCAGGTGTTTTAAGTTTGTCCTGCGGTATGTTGGGCGCAGCAATTTCCATATTTGTTTCCTATATGGAAATAAAAACAATTTTTATAGTGGCTGGTCCAAAAATCACTATGATACCAGCACTTAGTGCCAGAACATTTTTAATGGCAGGGGCAAGTGGGATATTAATCACCCTGTCTGGTTCTGTCATTCCGATTATTAAAAGCCGGCAGATGAAAATAATAGAAGAGATCAAATTTTAAAGTCATAAAATGGAGGTTCTGCAAATGAAACCATTAACCAGTACCATAGCTGTTGAGGGCAGACATATTGTAAAAGATTTTCGGCTTGGCGAAACCATAACCAATGTATTAAAAGATGTGTCTTTGGAAGTAATGCAGGGGGAATTTGTATCCATTATGGGACCTTCAGGATCCGGAAAAAGTACGCTGCTTTATATACTTGGCGGCCTTGACTCTCCCACCAGCGGCACCATACGTCTTAACGGTACCGATATCTCCCATCTGAAAGATGAACAAATAAGCCGGTTACGCCGTCAGAAAATAGGATTTGTATTTCAGTTTTATAATTTAATCCCTAACCTGAATGTGGAAGAAAACGTCATGCTTCCTTTGCTTTTGGATGGCAGGAAATGGAAGGACTATATAAAGAAATTAAGCTACATTCTGGAATTGACAGGGTTATCTGACAGGCAAAAGCATACTCCCCGTGAATTGTCAGGCGGACAGCAACAGCGTGTGGCAATTGCCCGTGCCTTGATTGGAAGCCCTGAAATTCTTTTTGCAGACGAGCCCACTGGAAATCTGGACAGTAAAACCGGGGCGGAAATTATGCACCTGCTGCACCAGATCAATGAGGAAAGCAAACAGACGATCATCATGGTTACGCATTCAGCAGAGGCAGCCAAAAGCAGCAGCCGGATAATCACTGTCCGGGATGGAATGGTTGAATAAGTTTTACGTCATATGATCGCTTATCAGCAAAAACTCCCCGCCAAACACAACGTCTGGAGGGGAGCCTAATGTATGGAGTCCGGTGAGGACTTATTTTATTAGTATGTAAACAACTGTACCCAGTACTGTGTACCTGCACTGTTTTGTAAATTACCAACACCGATATGTGTAAAGTTCTTATTTAAGATGTTAGCGCGATGTCCGGCACTGTTCATCCAGGCATTCATAACTTCTTCTGGTGTTTTCTGTCCCCAGGCAATGTTCTCGCCTGCACCCTGGAAGTTAACGCTCTGCTCTCTTAATGCAGTGGAGAAGGAGCTGCCGTTAGGACGTACATGATCAAAAGAGGTCTGAATTTCATTGGCTCTTACATTAGCTGCTTTTTCTACGTTAGCATCGATGGTAAGAGGTGCAAGTCCAGCTTTTGCTCTTTCTGCATTTACCAGATCAACAACCTGCTGAGTGTAGGTCTTGTTGGTAGTAGAACCGTTGTTTGTGTTACCATTGTTTGTGTTACCGTTGTTGGTATTTCCGTTGTTGGTATTGCCGTTGTTGGTATTACCATTGTTGGTATTACCGTTATTGGTATTGCCGTTGTTGGTATTTCCATTATTGGTATTGCTTCCGTTACCATTGTTGCAATTTCCATTATTTTTACCATTGCCGTTGATTAAACTTGACCAGTCAAAATTGTTTGAGTTGATCCCAAGCTGCTGAAGCTTCGCCTTTAAATCACTGGCATTGCAGGAGCCATAAATTGCAGTCACGTTTCTTCCGCCATAGCACTGTCTGTATGAGTTATTCACCGCTGCGTTTGCTGTTAATGGAAGCATGCTTGTTAAGGTTAACGTAATCAATCCAATTGCCTTTAGTTTCTTCAATGTTATTTCCTCCTTTTGGGTTTGTTACAATTTTATTACATTTGTGTTACAAGAATATGATAGCACTCTCACTTCCATTTTTCCAGTGGTAATACATGGTAATTAATTTTCCAGATTGCCAGAACCGGAAAAAGGTATTTTCCATACTCATTCCAATTCTTTGTATGCATCTGTCAAAAAGTCCAGAAAATGCCTGCTTGCAGCAGGTAAAATCCTCTGATCCTTAAATACGACTCCAATGGTTCTGCTAAGCGGTGGTTCCATATTTCTTACAGCATTTTTATAATCCACCCTGTTTAAAATTAATTGGGAAAGAATGCCCACACCCAGTCCTTTTTCAATCATCGCCATAATTGTATAATCATCATGAACAATATATTGAATGTTGGGCTTGATTCCATGCTGCTGGAAATATTCCATAGGCTCATTTAAGCTTCCCTCTTCCAGCAATATAAATGGTTCCTGCGCCAATTCCTCAATAGGAATCTTATCTTTAGCTGCCAGGGGATGGTTGATGGGGAGAACTGCAAGCATGGGATCTTTTTTTAAGGCAATGGTTTTCAGTTCCTGATCGGTTACTGCCTGGGGATTAACGAAACCAAAGTCTACGCTTCCTTCCTTCACCAGCTCCTCAATTGCCGTGTAGTCTCCCTGATAAAGCTGAAAGCTGACAGAAGGATATTTTTCTTTGAATCCTTTCATCAGTCCCGGTAGCCAGTGACAGGATACGCTGGCAAATGTTCCAATACGGATGGATGCATTCTGAATTCCTTCTATCTCACTTCGTTTTTCCACCAATTCCCTGTATGCATGACAGATGTTTTTTATGTAAGGCATAAGTTCTGCACCGTCCGGAGTCAGTGTCACACCTTTTTTTGACCGTACAAATAGAACTGTATCAAGTTCCTCTTCCAGAGACTGAACCATCTGGCTGACAGCTGACTGTGTATAGCCCAGCTCTCTGGCCGCCTTTGTAAATCCCCCACATTCTGCAATTTTAACGACTGCCCGGTACCGGTTCATTCATCCGCCCCCTTATCCATCAGTTTTCCTAATGTTTCCATTATAAACATTTGTTTTACTGATGTAAAGAACCGTGGTATATTTTTCTTAGTTTACCAAAGGGTTACAGGCCCTGTTACGGAGGATTTTTATGAATCAGCGCAGCTTACAATATACTACCGGAATAAAGGATGGGATTCCGATCGGACTTGGGTACTTTGCAGTATCCTTTACCTTTGGCATCATGGCGGCTAACACGGGTCTTACACCATGGCAGGCCATCGTGATGTCACTTACCAACTTAACCTCAGCTGGACAGTTTGCCGGACTTGAGATTATTAAAACAGGGGCATCCCTTGGAGAACTGGCTCTCGCTCAGTTTGTGATCAATTTAAGATACAGCTTAATGTCCTGTTCCCTGTCCCAGAAATTTAAAGAAGATACTCCCTTTTTCCACCGTCTTCTTATTGGATACGGCGTAACAGATGAAGTCTTTGGTGTTACAGTCTGCAAATCCGGTAAATTAGATCCACTCTACTATTATGGACTCCTGTCTGCAGCCGTACCTGGCTGGACACTGGGAACTGCTTTCGGTGCAGTGTCAGGAAGCCTGCTTCCAGACCGGATTATCAGTGCATTAAGCGTGGGGTTATACGCCATGTTTATTGCGATTATCGTACCTCCCGCAAGGGATAACCGTATTTTGGCGTGGGTAGTGGCTGCTTCCATGATTCTCAGTTTCCTGTTTTCCTGGCTTCCATGGCTGCGTATGATTTCTTCTGGTATGAGGCTTATTCTTTTGACAGTTGTAATTGCAGGTGCAGCTGCATTTTTATTTCCATTTCCCACCAAAGAGGAGGATTGTTATGAATGACCGTATCTATGTATACATACTGGTAATGGCAATCGTGACATACGCCATACGCGTACTTCCCCTGACATTGATCCGGCGGGAAATAAAAAATGCATGGGTGCGGTCTTTTCTCTTCTACGTTCCTTATGTAACCTTGTCCGTTATGACGTTTCCGGCAATTTTGTCAGCTACCAGGAGTATCTGGTCTGCGGCGGCGGCATTGGTGGCGGCTGTGGTTATGGCTTATAAGGGGAAATCGTTGATTTTCGTTTCCCTGACGGCTTGCGGGGTTGTGTTTTTGATGGAGTTAGTACTGGAATGATGTTATTTATACAAAATATAGATAGCTGTTGCAATAATCCACACTATACTTAAAGTATATTTAGATGCTTCTAAAAACCAGGCATTTTTATTCACAACTGGATAAAAGTTCTTTGGATTTTTTTCATCATATTGTATTATTCGGATCTCTCCAATAGGTAATTTTTCCTCTTTATTTTCATGAAACGGAAACTCTTCTTCGTATGTAATATCGTTTACTATATAACAATATGTAGGATAATAGTAATAATCTTTAGAAAAATTCTTCTTTTTTTTATAAGTTTCTCTGACACCTATGATTGAACCCTCAGTTTTTCCTTCATAAGTTCTAATTTGCAGTACTTTAATATCAGATTTCACCAGCTAATATTTGACTACAGATCAATAAAATCTTTTATATAATTCTATTAAGGCAAATGAAATTACTACAAAAATATCTTTAAAAGCAATTAATCGCCATGCATTTTTCTTATCTGCAGAGAAAAATTTTTTTGGTTCATTCTCATCATATTGAATCATGCTTTCCTGATCAATTTGTAAGACCTTCTTTTTTCTCATATAAATTAAATTCTACTTCATAATTGCTTTTGTAAGATCTGCAGAACCAACAATAACTATAATTAATATTAATACTGTTCATCCAAGTGCTAAAATTGTACATGTTAGCTTCCAAAATTCGACAAAAACAGGTTAGCATCGCTTTGTGAAATTGCACGAAAGTCTTAATATTACTTTAACTGTAACGATACCAATTTTCCTGCATACATAAAAAAGTGTCTTCGACACTCTCAACTCCCCTGCCCCTCACTCATGAGGGGTTTGGGGTTTTTCTTTGTTCAAC
>SVDU01000035.1 GCA_015057705.1 Paenibacillaceae bacterium
TTGAAAGCGCCGTGTACCGAACGGTAAGCACGGTGCTGTGAGAGGACGGCGGTTAGTCACCGCCTCCTACTCGATAATTAAAAAAAGGCGGGGTTGTATAATTGAATCCAATCAGATAAAATGGTAATAGAGTAGATGGGAAAGGATATGAAGAATCTATGTGCTTCCAGGAAGAGGCGTTAAATTTAGATGCATTATTCACCGATGAAACTGAAAGCTTCCGGTTTCCTTCGGAACCTGAGGAAGGAGATGAAGTAGTTCTTCTTTTCCGGACGGCAGCAAATAATGCAGATTCTGTAAATTATATTGAGGCCGGAAGTCTGTCCGGTTTTTCCATGATTAAAACAGACTCAGACGATATGTTTGATTATTATGAATACAGGCTGAAGGCGGGAGACTGCCCCATCCAATATTGTTTCTCAGTAACAAAGGGAGATGAGGTGTGCTATTACAGCCGTCTTGGTCCTGTCTGGCAGTATCCGGATACGGGCTGGTTTACCATGGTACCGGGTTTTTCCACACCTGACTGGGCGAAGGGCGCTGTGATGTACCAGATTTTCGTGGATCGTTTTTACAACGGGGATCACTCCAACGATGTGGTAAGAGATGAATATCTCTACATCGGACAAAGAGTCATGGCAGTGGATGACTGGGATAAATACCCGGATCAGTTTGATGTGGGCTGTTTTTATGGCGGAGATTTACAGGGGGTCTGGGATAAGCTTGACTATCTTGAAAATCTAGGGGTTGAGGTGATTTATTTAAATCCCATATTTGTTTCACCTTCCAATCACAAGTATGATTGTCAGGATTATGACTATATAGATCCCCATTACGGTGTGATAGTAAAGGATGGAGGAGAGGCGCTGACGCCGGAGGCTTCTGATAACCGCAGTGCCACCAGATATATGATCCGCACTACGGATCGGGAAAATTTAGAGGCCAGTAATGAGTTTTTTGCCAGATTTGTGGAGGAAGTTCATAAGCGGGGCATGAAAGTGATTCTGGACGGCGTATTCAATCACTGTGGTTCTTTTCATAAATGGTTAGATGGAGAACGGATCTATGAACTGTCAGGGAACTATGAGCCGGGAGCATTTGAATCGGAAAACAGTCCTTACCAGTCATTTTTTAAGTTTTTTGATTCAAAATGGCCTTACAATGATTCTTACGATGGCTGGTGGGGGCATTCCACTCTGCCAAAGCTTAATTATGAGGGGTCTGAGACCCTCTGCCGGTATATTCTGGATATTGCCGCCAGATGGGTTTCTGAGCCTTATAACGCCGATGGCTGGCGTCTTGATGTAGCGGCAGACTTAGGCCACAGCAGCCAGTTTAATCATAAGTTCTGGAAGGACTTTCGAAAAGCTGTAAAGGCAGCAAATCCCAATGCCATTGTCCTGGCGGAGCATTACGGAGACCCATCTGGCTGGCTCCAGGGGGATGAATGGGATACTGTGATGAATTATGATGCATTTATGGAGCCTGTCTCCTGGTTTTTAACCGGCATGGAAAAACATAGCGACGAGAAAAATTTAAAGCTTATGGGAGATGGTGAAACATTCTTTCATTCCATGAATTATCATATGAGCCGCATGATGTCAGGATCACTGTTAACCGCCATGAATCAGCTCTCCAACCATGATCATTCCCGGTTTCTTACAAGAACCAATGGAAAGACAGGCCGTACCTCAACGGAAGGACCTGAGGCTGCTTCCCAAGGGATCAGCCATGGCATATTCCGGGAAGGTGTGATGATTCAGATGACCTGGCCGGGAGCACCTGCCATTTACTACGGAGATGAGGCGGGTGTCTGCGGATGGACAGATCCGGATAATCGGAGAACTTATCCGTGGGGAAATGAAAATCTGGAACTGATTGAATTTCACAGATATATGACTGAGCTGCATCGAAGTCTCCCGGCACTGCGCATTGGTTCATTAAAATCTCTTCTTGCAGGAGACCACCTCATCGCGTACGGTCGTTTTTTTAATAATTCTATCTGTGCGGTTGCTGTCAGTAACCATATGAGCGAACAAGAGGTTTCCCTACCGGTCTGGCAGCTTGGTATGAAGGATGGTGAGATTATGTCCCGGGTTATGCTGACGTATGAGAGTGGTTATAATGTAGGTAAGATCTCATTTGCAGTTGAACATGGCTGCGTAAGGGTTTTGATGCCGCCGTTCAGTTCAGTTTTGCTGGTGGGAGACAGGGACTAAGTTGTACATTTTTATTAGATTTTTTTAAAAATACCTTGATTTTTTAACTTGTCTATGTTAAAATAACACTCGCTTGATGATAAAGCATGGGCGGATTCCCGAGTGGCCAAAGGGGGCAGACTGTAAATCTGTTATCGACGATTTCGAAGGTTCGAATCCTTCTCCGCCCATTAAAAAAAGAGCGACATAAAAAAGACGGTGTGTTCCAGTGGACACACCGTCTTTTTTATTCTTAGATTATTCTGCCTGAAGCGCTGCCATGGTAAAGTAATTGTATGGTTTATTAAAATGTGGCAGGAAAAAGATATCTGTCAGTTTTAACCGATCAATGGTTACCTGCTCCTGAATGGCAAGTGAGAACATGTGAATTGCCATGGAGATATCGTATTCGGAACACATCTGTGCACCTAAGACAATCCGTGTCTTTTTATCATATACAATCCTGATTTTGACTTTATAATTATCATGCTGTATGAATGCAGGCTTCTGTGTATCTTCATAATCAGCTGCAGCCGCATCATAACCCAGCTTTTTAGCCTTTTCCAATGAAATTCCGGTAGATACCATCTTCAGATTCCAGATGCAGATACCATTGGAGCCCTGAACACCGTTGGATTCAAGAGGCGTGCCGCAGGCATTATGAGCTGCCACAATACCGGAGCGGACCGCATTGGTGGCAAGTGCAATATAGTTGGTAGCCTGAATAGAATTATCGAATACAGTAGCACAGTCTCCGATGGCATAAACATCAGGTATACTTGTCTGCTGGTGTCTGTCAACCAGATAGGCACCATTCTTAAACAGTTTAAGAGTATCTTTGCCCAACTGGCTGTTAGGCTTAAAGCCAATTCCCAGGACTACCATATCCGCTGCGTATTCATTTTTATCTGTTACAACCTTTTCTACTTTACCGTTGCCTTTCAGGCTGGTTACAGTCTCTTCATAGGCCAGCTTGATTCCGTGGCTCTCCAGATTATTGGACATAATATCTGTAAACTCACGGTCGTAATAACCTGACAGACAGGTGCTCATGTTGTCAATTAAAGTGACCTTCTTGCCAATCCGGTTAAATGCTTCCGCCAGTTCCACGCCGATGTATCCGGCACCTACTACCACAACATTGCGGATCATGGATTCGTGAAGCTTCTCAATAACTTCCTTGGCGTTCTGATATAATTTAACAAACTGAACATTGGCCAGATCTGTACCCTCAATGTTTGGAGAGATGGGAAGTGATCCGGAGGCAATAATCAGCTTGTCATAAGGCTGCTGATAACTCTGCCCATCTTTTCCTGTTGCAAATACCACCTTCTTTTCAAAATCAACATGATAAACGATGGTCTCCAAATAAACTTTTGCGCCTTTCTGTTCAAAAATCTCTTTGCTGCAATAAAACAGCCCATCTGGTGATGTGATCTGGTTTCCGATCCATAAAGCCATACCGCAGCCTAAAAAACTGATATTGTTATTGGAATCAAATATAGTTACTTCTTTATCTTTATAATTATCTAAAATTGTGTTAATTGCAGCAGTTCCTGCATGGTTTGCTCCGATTACTACGATGCGTTCCATAAAATACCCTCCTTAGTGGATTTTTTTTTATTATATCATATTGTTAAAATAAAAACAATTACTATTATTGATAAATTCAATCTTTTTTATTTCCTTTTTCAGGATGAAATAAAGTCGAAAATAGTTGACAAGTAGGACATGATTTTGTATAATCGTTATGTTGTGCAGTGCGTAAGCATTGTATTCAGTTGTTGCCGGCGTGGCGGAACTGGCAGACGCACAGGACTTAAAATCCTGCGGGCCTAATCGCCCGTACCGGTTCGATTCCGGTCGCCGGCATAGGAAAAAGGCTGTTGTACTTTTGGGTACAGCAGCTTTTTTAATGCAATAAAATTTTTGCTTGACAATACTTTTATATAACACGGCACCGTCCCATGGAGATATTATTTTTACATTACTCAATACAGAAAGAATTACGATGAAGGATCTGGCAGGTTCTATTAAAAAAGATAAATCCACGGTGACTGTGCTTGTAGAGAAACTGATCCGTCTAGTGTATGTGAAAAAAGAACGGGCTGCGGGAGATAACCGGATAACCTATCATTCCCTTACGCAAAAGGGGTTGGATCTGAAACCGATGTTTGAAAATATTTCAAAAATGCTATTTTACGAAGCAGTAAACCGGATGGATATTATACCATAGATGAAATGGGAGAAGATGTCAGGGAACTGATGGAAATGCTTGGCATAGAACATGCAATTCTTGTGGGGCATTCCATGGGGGGAGGTATTGTGGGATATCTAGCGGCCACGTATCAAAACAAGGTTAAGGCAGCAGCCATTTTGGATAAAACGGCGAGAGGGCCTGAAAAGCACATTCCCATTTTATCTAGTCAGGTAAAATATTATGATGCCTTTACAAAAGATTGGTGCGAAACATTTGACACAAGAAGAGAAGCTTTGGAGTGTATAAGGATATCCTCAGGCTCTGAGCTGGAGACAGAGTATTTCATTAATAGTTTATATGAAGATAAATCCGGATATCACTTTTTGTTTTCAAAGCAGGCGTTAGCCGCATATCGGGCAAATAATTATGACTGGATGGATCTGCTTTCCTTGATTACATTCATACCATTGAGTGATACTGCAACAGATGAGGAGGTTGAAGATATTATTGACGTATATGCGAAACTTGTCCCTGACAGTAATTAAAATTAAAAAAGCAGAAGCTATTTTAAACAGTTAAACATCGTTTAAGATAATCTCTGCTTTTTTTATATAAGCTCCTATGGTTTTTCCGGCAAAGAAAGGGTCACCCGGCATCCGCCGCCTGTAAGGTTGGAAAAGGAGGCTGTACCGTTATGAGCTTTCATAATCTGACGGACGATTGTTAACCCCAATCCGTGATTATCCAGTTCCATTGGTTCCATGGGATGATTGAGGTGTTTCAGCGTCTGTACTGGAAATCCAGTTCCATTATCTGTAACGGAAAGGAATGCCGTCCCAGATCCCGTGTTCAGCTGGATTGTAATATCACAGCCATCTGGGTTATGTCTTATGCTGTTCAGAATTATATTGGTAATGGCTCGCTTTATCAGCTGGCTGTCCCCGATGATAGAAATATTCTGTGCATTCTCATCAATTGATAAACTCAGCGTATGTCTGGGTGAACAATTGCCGTTTAACAGTTCTGCAACAATACTGCGGATAAGAGGCGCAAGCAGAAATTCTTCTTTTCGTATGGGCTGCATGTCATATTCCAGCTTGGAGGCCAGATTCAGATCATTGATTAAAGCTTTTATCTTCTGGCATTGAATCCGTATTGTAACAGCAAGTTCCTGCTGTTTCTTATTAAAAGTATTGTCTTCTTCCATCTGGCCTGCATACCCCATAATTACAGATAGGGGAGTCCGGATGTCATGGGATATGCCCGCAATCCATGTAGTGCGGGCATTATCCCGTTTATTCAGGGCGCATTCCTGCCGGATCAGCTGGGCTGATGCATGATTGATACCGGTGGCCAGATCTCCCAGAATCCCCTGAGCCGGCAATGCAACAGGTTTCATCTGAGCTAAGTCCTCAATGCCTGTGGTCAGTTTTTTTAAAGCCAAAAACAGCCGGTAACCGAAGAGCAGGGCAAGTAATACAGCGGTAATAAGATTGAGAATTAATAACATGGGTATAAGGATCTCTGAATTGGTGACTAATTTCATAGGGAGCTCCAGACCAATTTTCCACATGCTGTTTTTAGGGCTTCCAACTACAAAAAGTCCGTTTTCATGCTGCCAGACCTTAACTGGATAGTCTTTTAAGTACCAGCGGGATAACCCTGCCACGTCAGTCAGCTTATAATTAAGAGGCACATCAGAAGGCAGATTTGTACTCCATGCAACGGCACCTTTCTCATCTATCAGCATAGCCCACTGCTGTTTATCCTTAAGCTCGCTGGCAACGGATTCAGAAAGTGAATACATTCCATCAGATTCCGTTAATTCTTCTGCCATCTGTGCAACGGTATAGTTTTTTCCGTATTCACTGGCGGATTGAAACAGCCAGACAGTCAGTACTGTAAAGTTGATAATAAGCAGAAGTATGGCTGTAGCCGCAGCTGAAAGCACATATCTGGATAAGATTTTAATTAAGCTTTTCAAGATGATGTCACCCCCACCAGTTTATAACCCAGTCCACGGACGGTAATTAAAAATTCAGGGTCGGAAGGTTCCGGCTCTATTTTTTCGCGCAAACGCCGAATGTGGACCATAAGTGTATTTTCATATCCATAGAGAGGGTCGCCCCATGCTGCAAGGCAGAGGCTGTCTCCCGTCACAATCTTCTCTTTATTATCAAATAATTTCTCAAGGAGTGCATACTCCTTTGCCGTAAGTGTGAAAGTTCCTTTGTCAGAAGTTATTGAGCCGCTGTTTAAATCTATCATTGTTTTACCCAGATAAAAGACAGGCTTTTCCATTTTGTTTAACACAACTGGAAAATAGGTACGGTTTAAGACTGCATGCAGCCGCAAGATCAGTTCCCTTGGCAGAAATGGTTTCGTGATGTAATCATCTGCACCCAGTCCCAGTCCCAGAAGGCGGTCCTCATCTTCATCTCTGGCAGAAAGAAACAAAACCGGAGCCGCAGAAATAGAGCGGAATTCACGCATCAGGGAAAAACCATCGCCGTCTGGAAGAGAAACGTCCAGTATTACTCCATCTGGTTTTTCAGAAGTAAACAGCAGACGAGCGTGGCTGCAGTCTGCCGCAGAAATGATCTTATTAAAACCGCTTTGTCTTAACATGCTTCCAACCATTCTGCGAAGCTCTGGTTCGTCATCAACAAGAAGCAGTTTACAGTCAAAGATATCATTCATTGCATTTGTTCCTTTCTGTTTTTATAGCTATCATTATAACCCAAATTATTAATAAATTGGTCAAAAAAACAAATGTTTAAGGTAAATGTAAGGTCACCTACAGGCTGATGTAAGGCAGTATTGTTAGACTGAGATCATAATAAACAGAGGAGATTAACATTATGGCAAATATTATTACCACCAGTGGTCTTTGTAAACAATATGGAGCTGCTATGGGAGTAAAGGATTTAGATCTTTCCGTACCAGAGGGAGTAATTTACGGGTTTCTTGGACCAAATGGAGCCGGAAAATCAACAACCATGAAGATGATACTGGGGCTGGCAAAACCCACCAGGGGAACCATTACTGTATTTGATAAACAGGTGAATCGGAGAAACCGCCTTGCTATTTTAAAAGAAACGGGTTCTCTCATAGAAGCCCCCAGCTTCTATGCCCATCTGACAGGAAAAGAAAATTTAAAGATTATCAGTACCTTAAAAGAACTGCCGGACAGTGAAATTGACCGGGTACTGAAGTTTGTCCGTCTGGAGGACCAAAAAAACAAAAAAGCGGGTCAATACTCTCTGGGAATGAAGCAAAGACTTGGCCTTGCCGGGGCATTGCTTGGTAATCCAAGACTTCTGATTTTAGATGAGCCCACCAATGGGCTTGATCCGGCTGGAATCCAGGAAATAAGGGAACTGATTTGCTCCCTTCCCAAATCCTTTGGTATAACAGTAATGGTTTCCAGTCATTTGTTAAGCGAAATTGATCAGATGGCAGGACATATTGGTGTTATATCAAGAGGAGAACTGGTTTTTCAGGATCGGCTTTCCGTACTTCATGACAGAAGTGAAAGCCGTATTGCAATTCGTACGCTGGATAATCTGGCGGCTGGAACTATATTAAGCAGCCAGGGAATTGCGTATCAGGAACAGGAAGGCTACCTGCTGATTCCTAAATTAAACGATAATCTGCTGGCAGGGTATTTTATGAGATTTTTAAAAGAAGAAATTGGTGTTGTACGCATAGAGGAACGAAAGAAATCGTTAGAGGATATATTTTTGGAATTAACAGGAATGGTGGTGAAGCTTTGATGAAAGGAATACTTCTTGAATTTTATAAAATACGCAGGAGAAAAGTCTGGGTTATTATTCTGGCGCTGCTTGGAGTGCAGTGTATTTGGGGGTTGTGGGCATTTCGGAATATGGATGCAAAAAAGCTGTCCCAGGGATATATGCAGTGCCTGTACCATTTTTCCGTGTTAAATACCATTATGATGCCCATGATTGCAGCAATAACGGCATCAAAAATCTGTGATCTGGAGCATAAGGGACAGACTTTTAAGCTTCTCCTGACAGTCATGCCGGCGGGGACCTTATTTGATGCGAAATTTATCTGCGCCTCCATGTATATGGTGGCAGTAGTGGCGGCCCAGACAATCTTTATTATTATTCTGGGTAAAGCAGCAGGATTTACGGAACCATTTCCGCCAGGTTTTCTGCTTTATTATTTTATTATAACAATTTCGGTGACTGTTGTTATTTTAGCGATTCAACAGGTGTTTTCCCTATTGTTTGCTAATCAGATGGTTTCTTTTGTTATTGGTATCACAGGAAGTTTTGCGGGGCTGTTTTGTTTATTTCTGCCCCAGAATATACAAAAAGTGGTTTTATGGAGTTATTACGGAGTTTTAACACCGGTAAGAATGAACTGGGACAGCCAGACCAGAATAGCAGATTTGCAGTATATTCCTGTGGACTGGAGCAGTTTCTGGCTGCTTATGGGATTGTTTGCAGTGATCTATTTCACTGGACGCCGGTGCTTTACAAGAAAGGAGCGTTGAGCTGATGCTGTGGAATGTAATTCGTGGGGAACAAATGAAGCTGAGGAGGAGTCCTGTATGGCTGGCTTTCTTTATTTTGCCTGTTCTTCCTGCGTTTATGGGAACATTTAATTATCTGCAAAATATTGAGATTTTAAGAGATGGGTGGTACAGTCTGTGGACTCAGCACACGCTGTTTACCTGCTACTTCTTTTTGCCTGCAACAATTGCTGTGTATTGTTCTTACCTTTTTCGGCTGGAACACACCAATCATAACTGGAATTGTGTGATGACGCTGCCTGTTTCTGCGCTGCATTTATATCTTGCAAAGCTTATCATGGCTTCTGCAATGGTAATAATGACTCAGCTATGGGTAGGGGTTTTGTTTATTCTCTCAGGTAAAATGTCAGGACTGCCAGGTCCGGTTCCACCAGAATTAACTGAATGGCTGGTGTACGGAGCAATAGGGGGAATCGTTATCTGTGGAATTCAACTTAGCATTTCTCTCATAATCAGAAGTTTTGCTGTACCGGTAGGGATTGCAATGGCGGGAGGAATACTGGGAATTGGAGCTCTTTCCAAAGGAGTCGGTGCATTTTATCCCTATACACTGTTAAGCCTGGGCATGAGAGCTAACAGCCCGGGTGGTTCTATGGCATGCAGTCAGGTACAGTTTATGGCAGGCAGTCTGTTTTATTTAATAATTTCTGCAGTGGTAGCAATTTTATGGCTGAGTAACACAGATGTAACGACTGAGTAGTCAGCGGTTCCTATTTAGTGGCTCCTATATTGTATGTGTTATACAACAATTGTGTAAACAGTTGGTAAAAATTGTAAAACATAGGTAAAGTGTCTATGCTAATCAGAATATTATCCGTTATAATGATCCTGTCTCTTTCCAAAATGGAATAGAACTACACGTTTATAACGGAGGACAGCAGGAATGAAAAGACATCAGACAGGAGTAAAGAGAGAGTTGATCTTGTTTACCATGGGCTGTATTATCTGTATCGTATTAATATTATCCGCAGGTTCTGTATACCTTTCTTACGATTTGAACCGCAGAACCTTAAACAAGTGTCTGAAGGAGACATCAGAGCTGGTATCAGAAAAAATCACCCAGCAGTTAAAAGAGTATTCAGTCATTGCAGAATCTATTGCACTTTATCAAAAAGGAAATGCAGCACGGGGTGGAAATATTGGTTTGTTTTTAAACATGTCAAGTTCTCAGTATGGTCTCAATAAGATTGATATTCTTTCTAAGGACGGAGTTTCTATTGTAAACGGGGATTCTTATGCTGAGGATCCGGCATTTATGCAGGCGGCAGATGAAAAAGGTTCTTTATCTGATCCAATTGTTAAAGAAGGAAATGTTTCGTATGAATATATTTATCCTTATGGAGATATTGTAGTTGTGCTTGAATTTCCTTACTCGGTATTCGATGGCATCATAAAAGACACCAAGCTTGGTGATACTGGAAGTACTTATATGATCAACCGGGAAGGTAGAAAAATGGCACATGAAGATCTCTCCCTTGTTTTAGCCGGGCAAAATGATATGGAAGATGCAAAGAAGGATCCGAAAGCATATGGGGAGGCGGCCAGTCTGGAGCGTTCCATGATAAAAGGAGATGCAGGCTTTCGTTTTTTTAAGATAAAAGGAGAGAGAAAAATCGGTGCATATACTCCCATAGCAGATACAAACGGCTGGTCTGTTAATGTAACAGCAAAGGAAGCGGAGTTTATGTCAGGTGTTACCGTTTCCATGCTGGGTTCCCTGATTCTTGGAATTGTATCCATGCTGCTTGCAGGACTTGCAATGCTGCATATTGCAAACAGGATTACAAAGCCCATTGGACAGGCGGCAGAAGCAATAGAACGTTTGTCAGGAGGCGATCTAAACCTGGAATTGTCTGTACAGCGAAGGGACGAGATTGGACAGATTGTACAGAAGGTTAATGAGATGGCGGGAAAATATAAAGACATTATCTCAGATATATCCCGGTTTCTTCATGAACTATCCTGTGGTAACTTGCAGGCAGAAAGCAGCTGCGAGTACCCCGGAGAATTTAACGGAATACGGACATCCATGGAGGCGATTGCTTTTCGCTTGAGAGAGACCATGAATCGTATTAATGCGTCAGCAGATGAGGTGACTGAGGGAGCAGGTCAGGTTTGGGATGGAGCACAGGAACTTGCAAAACGGTCCTCTGAACAGGCAGGTGCCATAGAGGAACTGCAGACTGCCATGGATGGCGTTTTCCGGCAATCGGTTAAAAATGCGGAGTATGTAAAGAAGGCTTCCGCTTATGTAACTGAATCCGGAATAAAAGTGGATGAAGGTAATTTACATATGCACAATTTAAATCAGGCCATGGAAGAGGTGGATCTGACTTCCAGAAAAATCACAGGAATTACAAAGCTGATTGAAGATATTGCGTTCCAGACCAATATACTTGCTTTGAATGCTGCAGTGGAAGCAGGGCGTGCAGGGGCAGCAGGAAAAGGGTTCGCAGTCGTTGCAGGCGAGGTTCGTAACCTGGCTGCAAAATCAGCAGATGCGGCAAAGGAAACCAAAGGGCTGGTGGAACAATCGGTAAATGCAGTTTCAAAAGGCAGACTTCTGGCTGAAAATACCCACCGGATCTTAAAGGAAATTGCAGGACAGGCAGGGATGACAGAAGAGGTAATCAGGGAGATAGAAACATCCTCTATGGATCAGGTACAGGTAATGGAACAGATCAGCCAGAGCCTTTTAACTGTGTCAGAAGTCGTTCAGTCCAATATGGAGACTGCAAGGGAAAGCTCTGGCTCCAGTGAACGGCTGGCTGGGCAGGCACAGGCTCTTCAGACAGAGGTGTCCCATTTTCGGGTAAATGAGAAAGAGAAGCAGATTGAATCAGACCAGTAAGAAGTCTGATTCAACCTGCTTTCACTTTTATAGAGAGATCAGAAGAGGTTATGCCTCTGTCTTCCAGAAGCCGTGAAGATTACATAACGCATATGCCGCTTTAGGAGTATCTCCTTCTTCTAAAGTGAAGTGGGCAATTGGTTCACAATCAGGTGTTAAATGAATTCTCATCATACATCCAGCGTTTGTCTCAAGCATAATACAGGTAATGCTGTGTTCTGCTGTCATAGGATGAAGCACGCTTCCCACTGAGATGGTGACGTGAAGGCCATTTGTCTCCAGAACAGGTGCATGTTTTTCCGCAGCCCCATCGGAAGTATTGGGTTCTAAGACCTCAAAGGGTTTTAAACTGTCCGGAATGGCTGCATTGGGTGTTCCAAGAATTGCTTCCAGTATGACGTTTCGATTCTTATCGGTAAAAAATAACGGTTTTTGTATCATTGTATTCCTCCTGTCATAAAATCTTCTTTTTTGCCTCATACTAATAAAAAAGAAAAGAGGTGCAGGTATGAGTGCTGATGCAGAATTACTTAATTTCATTTATCAGAATTCCCAAATGGGAGTGGAAACATTACACCAACTTTTACCAATGACGGATAATGAGGATTTTAAAAAGCAGCTTCATGCACAATTAAAGGAATATACCGGAATTCATGAAGAGGCAAAGGAGCTGTTAAACAAAAATGGGTGCCAGGAAAAAGAAATAGGGCAGATTCAAAAGATCATGACCTACTTAGCCATTGATATGAAGACCATGACTGACAAAAGTGCTTCCCATATGGCTGAGATGCTGATACTTGGCAGTGTTCGCGGTATTATTGACTGTATCAAGAGAATCCGTCAGTATGAGGGAGAAGCTGAAAAAGAGATAGTGGAATTAATGAATCGGCTGTTGAAATTTGAAGAGAATAACGTGGAACAGCTGAAGGCTTCTCTTTAGTCTGTGATAACAAATGCTGCACATAAAAACACGGAAAGAAATCCGGATTTTATATGCAGCATTTGTTATCTATTGGTTTTTCGCAAGCAAAACTTTATAAGACCGGTCAATGAGAAAGGCACCCAGTGGGGCAGTGACCAGAATTGATAAAACCGCCACAGTTAAAACAATATCTCCACAGGAAAGTCCCATGGCCAGAGGGAGTCCGCCTATTGCTGCCTGTACAGTTGCTTTTGGCATATATGCGAATGCAGTAAAAATCCGCTCTTTTTTATTTAACGGTGTTTTTATCAGGCAGAGAAATACACCGAACATACGAAATACAATAACACAGAAGATCAGAATTACAGCCATTAATCCAGCTTTAAGCGCATATTGTATATTTACGGTCGCTCCAACCAGAACAAATAGAAGAACCTCAGCAGCAACCCAGAGCTTAGAGAACTTCAGGGAAAGACGCCTGGATAACTCGTATTTTTTCTGCCTGAGTACAGCACCCAGTGCCATAACTGCAAGAAGACCAGAGAATCCGATGTTTCCCTTCAGATGATGTTCCGCCGCCACAAGAAGGAAAGAGATAGATAGAATCAGTAAGACCTTTACGCTGTCTCTTAAATGAATACGGGTAAAGAATGAAGACAGAATTATACCGGCAACGGCACCGCTTATAAGACCAAATACAATCGAGGTGGGAATGGTAAGGAAATCGGACGGAGTGATGGCCTTTCCACCAGCAAGTCCGGTAAAGGCGGTGAATAATACGATTACGTAAACATCATCAACGGAAGCGCCTGCCATAATAATCTGTGGAATGCTTTTTGTGGTTCCGTACCCTGTCTCTATCAGCTTTAGCATTCTTGGGACAACAACTGCGGGTGAAACTGCAGCCACTACGGTACCCATGATAGCTGCTTCAAGCCTGGTGATACCGAGAAACATAGGGGCTAAAATGATCATTGCCGCAATCTCGCAGCTTGCAGGTATAAAACACATTAAAACGGCAGGGCGGCCCACTTTTTTCAAATCTTTCATATCCAGATTTAAACCTGCTCTGGTCAGTATAATAATCAGTGCAACCTGGCGAAGCTCCGTAGATATACCTAAGAGAGAGGAATCCAGAAGCCGGAGGGCATAAGGACCCAGTATCATTCCAGTCAAAATCATTCCCAGAAGACTTGGAAGCTTTAATTTTTCAAAGAGAGAACCAAGAGTCATTCCTATAAGAAATACAAGTGCAAGTGATAATAACATACATTTTCTCCTTCTGTACAGTTGAATAAAAAAGCTGATGCGTCTGCGAGTTTTCATCACAGAAGTCATCAGCTTATTAAGCGGTTTAAGGTTTTACCTTAGGGAGAACTTCATTCCCTGTTTTCGTATTATATTACAATATGATTAATTTTACAATTAATTTTTGGCTTTTTTACTGGCTGCGTAATGGGCAGGATACCATTTCTGGAACCATTTGGTAATGCAGCCTAGCAGGAAAGGAAGTGCCGTGTTTATGACACTTAAAGGTGCTATATGATCTGAAATAAGAAATAAATAAGTCCACAAAGGAGTAACCAGATACAGGATCCCCCAGCAAGCCGTTAAAATTCGGTTGGTTTTTATGAAAAGAGGATTCTTTAAAGCAGTTTTTCCTCCATATTCATTCATGGAATAGTACGCGGTCAGGGGGATTTCTAAAAATACAGTTGCAGACCACATGAGCCCGAATATGAGATAGGATACGGGCACTAAAACCACGGGAGAAAAACCTGATATGGCAAGTACTCCAAGAAATGCCGTGGTAAATCCTGAAAATACTTCAAATACAGTGGGCTGATACCGGAAAGAGAATACAGGTAGGGCTGAGCTGATCAAAATCGAAAGAATTCCCCCCAGGACAGGTTGAGTAATACCTATAAACCAAAGAGGGAACCATGGGATCAGCATAAGAGTCATGTTGCTTTTCTTTTCTGGAACAAGCTGTTGAACATCGGGTTTTGATGATGAACCCAGATAATCATCCCAGTGAAGCATCAGCTGAAAATCGCCATCAACTTGATAGAGATGTTTCATTAAGGCAGTCTGGCCGTCAATTTCGCCTTTTGCAATACTCATCCATACAGAAAGAGGGGTTGTTATTCTGGTGGTGAAAGGCTGAAAGCCCTGGGTTAAAACCCTACAGCCGTCTTTTGCCATAATCAACTGGGCGGTTTTATCTTCATCGGTATAATGCATTTCCAAAACAAGGTCTTTTCCGTTCCAGGAATCCTTTCGGTAGAGCGCGGCCATCTGTCTGGTAAACGTAATGGCTGGATGGGACTTTTCCTGTACTCTGTTCTGATCCGGTGGCTCGATTCCCCAGCTGGCATCTGCCATACGTTCAAATACATCTCTTGAAAAAAGAAGCTGAGAAAGCAGATTTCTGGTTTCGTTGGTTATACTGCCCTCTGCAAACTCTCTGCCTGCTGCGCGGACATACTCTAAATACTCCTGTGTACGATTTTTTAATTCAGGTACACTAAAAAGCTCTCCCTGTCCGCAGTATATAGATTCATAACTGCCTTTACCCAGGTGATGAGAGAACTGCGCGTCAATGGCATCATAATTGCCTTCCGCCGTATAGAAACCGCAGGTTGAGATTAGTACATAACGCTTATCAGACATATCATACCGGGAGGGGTGGGCGCCGCTGTGAGTGCCATTTTTCATGAAAGGTAGGACCATAGGAAGCTGTCTGTCTATCAGCGTCTTTAACTGGGAAGGAAGTCCAAAGTAATAGAGCGGAAAGCTGTATATTAAAACATCAGCAGATAAAATTTTTTCTATAACCACTGTCATGTCATCGGGAATGCAGCATTTTCCAGGGGTCTCCTTCCAACAGTGAAAGCAGCCAATACACGGTTTGATGTCCAGCTTTGAAATTGTCAGGGTTTCAGATTGTACCGTTGATGTTTCCTTCATTCCCTGAATGAATGCTTCTGTCAGTTTCAGGGAATTGCTTTTAGCACCTTTAGGACTTCCGTTGATAATCAGGACATTCATTCCAGTTCCTCCAGTTTTTTTATGGACCGTTTGGCCCAGTCTATACACATTTGAATATAGCAGTAACCAAAATCTGCAGAAAGTTCCCAGTATAGTTTTTGTTCCGGTCCTACAAGATTGCCATACTGGCCGATGCTGTCAGGAATTTGCTGCATTTCACTTTGATATTGACTGCAGTCGTTAATAAAATCAGACAGCATATCAATGCATTCTTTTGGGGGTCTGCAGCCGGAAAAGAAAATTTTCATTAAAAAAGCATTTTTGTTGCCCTTGGATAATTCATCATTCTCCTGGGACAGCCAGCGTAAAAATTCATCTTTTCCCTTTGACGTTATGGAATATAATTTTTTGCTTGGCTTTTCTGTTTGGATAATGATTTCGCAGGTGACGAATTCCTTCTTCTCCAGTTTATTAAGCTCCAAGTAGATCTGGCTGGTCTGTGCATACCAGAAAAAACGGACAGATGAGCCAAAAGCCTTGGCCAGATCGTATCCGGTCATGTTTTGATAAGATAAAAAACCTAATATGCTGTGGCTTAGGGACATAATGAATCTCCTTTTATATTATAATTTTATAATATGATAATATTAGAATATAGTCAAGATATAAGATGTTAATATTTTATATTTTTTTCCAAAAATTTTAAAAACTTGTCTTGACAATTGGAGTAAAATCTTGTAAAATTACTGATGTTGCAGGAGAATAAGCCCAGATAGCTCAGTTGGTAGAGCAGAGGACTGAAAATCCTCGTGTCGCTGGTTCGATTCCGGCTTTGGGCACTGTGCTTTTGAAGCACATTTGAAATATTTCTGAAATCCTTGCGGGTGTAGTTCAATGGTAGAACACTAGCCTTCCAAGCTAGATACGTGGGTTCGATTCCCATCACCCGCTTCTTACTGAAAACGGGAAACTTCAATTTTGAAGTTTCCCGTTTTTGCGTGTGCGCCTTGCGGCACACGTTTCTAATGGGTGAAAGTCCCTAGTTCGCCTTAGTAGTGGGAAGGACACAG